>NZ_JARXWE010000004.1 GCF_029893235.1 Dysgonomonas sp. PH5-45 | reverse complement strand
ACCTCTAACCATTCCGAACAGAGAAGTTAAGCCCGGTCACGCCGATGGTACTGCTTAAATGTGGGAGAGTAGGTAGCCGCCAACTTAAATCAGAGAGAGAAAGTCCTTCACCAACATATAGGTGAGGGACTTTTTTCGTTGTATATGTATGTGATAAGGTTTCATAATGCTGCTAATTTTTCAAAATATTCTTGTTTATTTATTGTGTATAATAAGTTGATTTTATTTTTTTGCTACTTGTAGTTGACATTATGTAATAATTTATATCTTTGTACAATATTTAACTTTGATTGAATATATATTATTATTAACTAAAAACACTATTTCAAAAATGAAAAAAATTTTACTTACATTCGCTTTATTATTAGGACTTAGTTTTAATGTTGCGGCTCAAGAAGCCGGCAAAATGTGGCTTGGTGGTACTATTGGTCTTTCTTCAGACAATTGGTCGGGAGAACAAAAAACAAGTACCAATTTTTCAATTAATCCGGAATTTGGCTATAATTTAAACAATAAATTGGCGATAGCTATTAGCTTAGGTTATGGACACGTAGAAGGGGATTTAGCTCTTGAAGACGGCACTTTTTCTTATACCAGTAACGAATTTACGGTTTCTCCTTTTGTTCGTTATACAGTGGTAAAAGGAAACATCGGTTCGTTTTTTGTTGATGGAGGTCTGGAGTACACTCACTCTCATATGAACTCTCTTGATTATGATACTAATATTTATGGAATTGGTTTCAGACCTGGTATTTCTATAAATGTAACAAAGAGTATTTCTCTTATCGCTAAATGTGGGCAAATAGGATATAAGCATACAGCTGTAGAACTTGGCAGTGGGTATTACAATTTTAAAGCAAATAACAACAAATACAGCTTTGATTTGTTTAAAGAATTTGCTTTTGGTATGGCTGTTTCTTTCTAAATAAAGTAAGCTTAGATAAAACAATCGGTGTCTTCTTTTCGGGGAAGATGCCGATTTATTTTATATAGGTATAAACTATTTGTGCATGAATTGAAAGTGTTCTTTAAATGAAATTCAAACTATTAAACAATGCAATTTATTTATATTTTAATCGTTATTCAACAATATAACCATTTAATCTGAAGTCATGTTTAAATCGAAGATTCTGAAAAAAGGAATGTTTTTTCTTTTAACTATTAATCTCTCTTTGCCTCAATACATTCAAAGCGCCGATTTTTCCGAATTTGTTTCAGAACAAGACCTTGTATGGAGAAATACTGTTGACGATAACTATTTTAATGGTGCATTTATCGGTGATGGGATACAAGGGGCTATGATAATGGAAGACGACCAGAATCCTAATGGAATTCGTATGTTAATGGGGCACTATAAGGCAATATCCCACTATATGATTCCCGATTTGGAATATACGGTGTCGAGAGTTTATGCTGGTAGTATAACCATCTCGCCTGTTTCGAAGGTTACAACAAAGGATATGCGCCTTAATCTTTGGGATGGCGAAGCAAGCGGAGTTTTAACTACAAAAAAAACGGATAAAATAACATGGCAAGCTATTGACGACCGCAAACACCTTGTTTTTGTTGTTGTAATGAAGGGTAGCGGACAGGAAGCCAATGCAACCCTCAAAGTACGTGAGGAGTGGGGCATATCTCCTACGTTTTATTTACAAAATATAGATCCTTATAATTTTTCGGAGCATATACCTCCTAAGCCTGTATTAAGCAAGGTGGGTGATGTAGATATCGTTATCAATAAAATGAAAACAAAGGGGGCGCATGTTGTTGCTTCCAAGTTGCAAAAAGAGCAGGATGGAACTCAAATCTTGTATGTGGCAATCGGTGTTGACGATAGTTCCGATTTGAATAAAGCAACCAAAGAAGCGCAGGCAGATGCAATTGCCCGTGTGGAGGCTGCTTCGGCTGAAGGGTATAAGGCTATTATAGAGCGTCATAGGGATTGGTGGCATAGTTACTATCAGACAAGTTCGTTGGAAATAGAAGAAGACTCTTTTTGGCAACAATATTGGTGGTTGCAAATCTACAAGTTTGCAAGTGCATCGTCACAAATATCCGATTTTATAATTGATACTCAAGGGCCTTGGGTGTACAAAAGTTCGTGGGCTGCCATTTGGTGGAATCTGAATGTACAATTGTCATACATGCCAATGTACAGCAGTAATAAGCTGGACGCGGGTAGGTCGTTAATTAACGGGATGAATAGGATATATAAATCGGGAGTTCTCCATGAAAATGCAAAAGGAGTAGGAATAACTTTACCAAGAGGTACAATCTACGATGGTGCAGGACAGTGGGGTGACGAATTTGGCAACTTGCCGTGGGTGCTTCACTGCTACTGGAAGTATTGGAAATATTCGGGTGACAATGAGATAGCTAAAGACTTATATCCGATGCTGAAAGATAATGCTGTTTTTTTGATGTCAATATTAGAAAAAGAGCAGGACGGACGGTATCATGTAGTCCCATCCCGATCGCCGGAGTATTCTGAATCACTACATCGTGATGCAAACTATGCATTGATGTCTATTAGATGGGTATTGCAAACTCTTTTGGAAATGAACGAAGAGTTTGGTTATAATGACGAACAGAGTCAAACATGGAAAGACCACTTAGATAATCTTGCCGATTATCCCATTGATAGTAACGGATTGCGTGTAAATAAAGATCAAGGATTTAAGCAAGGGCACAGGCATTATTCACACCTGTTGGCAATATATCCCTATCACACGCTTAACCCGGAACAAGGCACATATGCCCGGAATCTTATCAAAACATCCTTGAATCGTTGGCAATCATTAACATTGAATTCAGGTTATCAGGGATACACATTTTCCGGTGGCTGTTCTATGTATGCGGTTTTAGGAGATGGTAATAAAGCATTGAGTACCCTTAACTACATGCGGTCTAAAAAATTAACGCAGCCTAATACTATGTACAGAGAAAGTGGTGGGACTGTTGTAGAAACTCCCTTGTCGGTGGTAGAAAGCATAAACTATATGCTTCTGCAAAGCTGGGGTGGAGTGGTACGGATATACCCTGCTGTGCCTGATAAATGGAAAAATATAGCCTTTCGTGATTTCAGGACGGAAGGAGCATTCTTGGTTTCGGCTAAGTATAACAATGGAATAATCAGTGATGTGTCGTTAATAAGTGAGCGAGGTAATATCTGTGCTGTTTTAAATCCATGGCAGGGATATGGACTTGTGGTTATGGACGAAACCGGAGATTTGATTGATCTTATCCGCAATGGCGAAAAATACACCTTTACTACGGAAGTAGGGAAAAAATATTTCTTGCATCAAGGCGATAAAGATTCTATTATTGGTGAAGAAGCTAATCTGAGAATTTACCCTAACCCCGTAAAGGATAAATTATTTATAGAGGACAATGAGAGGATGTACGATAAAATAACAATTTCCGATTTATCTGGAAAAACATTTTTGATTCAGCCTCTTAAAGTGCAAAAAAGCGAAATCCCCATATCTTTGCCTTCGGGACTTTATGTGCTAACTTTAAGTAAAGGCAAAACAAAGAAAAACGTAAAGCTGATAGTTAAGTAATCTGTGTATATAAGCCGTTGTCAGAACCTTATCCACGAATCGGGTATGATATCGTCTTTTTCGAACGCGTTGCTCCATTTTTTTGGAGCAATCGTTATTTTAGAAGGATTGCTGTTGAGCCATGCTCCCCACCAACTGAATGTGCTGTTGGCTATGATGTTGTGCTTGCATTGGCTCATCAGGAACATATCTTGCCAAGAGTTTTTCCCTGTATTGAAGTTCACGTATTGGGCGTCGTCCAGTTTGAAATTGGAGTTCACCCATTCTTTATCGTCGGTAAAGATGTAGAAGCGGGGATTCTCTACATTCTGTTTTATATGTGCTATGGCTTGTTGGTAGTATTGCTCGTTACAAATGTTTCCGAACAGGGATATGTATTGAGGAGTCATATAATCGCCCCGTCGGATATGAATGGACACACTGTTGCATACCTGTATTTCGTTACGGAGAGCTTTGGTTTGTCCGGAAAGCGGTTCTTCTTTGAAGCGGAAAGCTTCTCTTACTTCATTCTGGGCATTGGTGAAATATTTTTCGCTTTGCCATGTGCCGATAAAAAGTTCGTTTTTATTGTCATCTTGAGCTATATCGGCGTTAAAAAGGAAATTTTTGTTTTCATCGCTCACAATGTGTATTCCTATTGATGAATATAACCGTTCTTGCCCTTGTGCCGAAAATGAACGGGTGGCCAAACGGAAAAAACTCACAAATCCGCTTTTCAGTGCCGATAACAGAGTTTCGTCTTTTGTTATGGTAAAAAGTTTTTTGAGTTCGTAGCCATTGTGGGTAAATGTTTTTTTACGGAGTGGAATAATGAGCGAACATCGTTTCCTCTTAGCGCGTATGCCCAGACAGAAGGCATACTGAAACATTTGGTTGCCCAATCCTTCGGCTATAACTACATATTTCATCTGAGGGTTGTTTATACAGTTATTTTGTGCAAAGAAAACATATAAAATCCATTTACTAAAACCTTACAGGAAACAAATAGCATTTAAATGTTTTTGAAGTATCAGACCCAAAATAGAACTACCGAATAAATGATTTCGTGTTTTTATTTGTTTAACGATTCTCAGAAAACACACAATTATATTATCTTTGCTAAATCATCTTTAAGTTCAAATATGTTTACGAACATTTTAATAACTTTTCTTCTGGTTTTTCTGAACGGCTTTTTTGTTGCGGCCGAATTCGCGATAGTTAAGGTGCGGGCCTCGCAGTTGGAAATGAAGGCACAAGACGGTAACCGTCTGGCCATCCTTTCGAAACATATAGTCAGCCACTTAGATGCGTATCTGGCGGCTACCCAGCTTGGGGTAACACTTGCCAGCCTTGGCTTGGGTTGGATTGGTGAGCCTGTTGTTTCAAAAATGCTACTGTCTATTTTGGGAGCGTTCGGGATAACGGGCGATTCTTTTCAGGTTTTGGGTATAACCATAACCATACACAGCATATCCTTGATTACGGCCTTCCTTATCATTACCATCCTTCATATTGTTTTTGGGGAGTTAGCTCCGAAGTCGATTGCTATTTTACGGTCGGAAAAAACGACTATGTTTGTGGCATATCCCCTGCAAGGGTTTTATTGGCTGGCACGTCCTGCCATTTGGCTTCTAAACGGTATAGCCAATTTGTTCCTGAAGATGATAGGTCTGCATGCGGCCTCCGAATCGGAATCGTATAGCAGTGACGAACTGCGGTATTTGGTCGATCAGGTTCGTGAAAGCGGCGATATAGAAGACGACAATTACGATATAATAAAAAACGCATTCGATTTTTCGGAGCGTACCGCCCGTCAGGTCATGGTGCCCCGTACAAAGGTGTTGGCCATAGACCTTAACGATTATGACGAACAGACTCTCGAAATGGTTATCGAGGATGGATATTCGCGTATTCCGTGTTACGAAGACAGTATAGATAATATAATAGGGATTGTTCACCTGAAAGATATTCTGAAAAAAATGCGCCAGAACGGAAAGGTTGATATCCGCTCTATTGTACGTCCTGTTTCGTTTGTACCCGAAACAAAACGTATAGGGCAGATTCTGAAAGAATTTCAGGTTAAACACCAGCAAATAGCAATGGTGCTGAATGAATATGGCGGTATTGATGGTATCATCACAATGGAAGATATTCTTGAAGAGCTGGTAGGCGAGATACAAGACGAAACGGACAACGAGATACCTTTTGTTGAGCAAGTTTCCGATGATACTTACTCAGTTATTGCCACAGCAGCTATTTCTGATATTAATGACCAGTTGCCTCACCCAATAGATAAAGCTAAGCAGTACGACACCTTGGCAGGCTATCTTATCGATAAGTTTGGACGCATACCTGTGGTGCACGACAAGTTGGAGGACGAAGGTTACGAATTTACCGTACTGAAAAAAAATAAAACATCGATAATCTTGGTTCAGCTCAAAGACTTGGAAACCGATGAAGTTGAAGCTATGTCTTCTAAATAGTGAAATTGCCAGCCACATAATACAGCTAAATGGATTTTGAACTTCAATATACCGATACCCAGTCGGATGCGCGGGCGGGACTAATAACGACCGACCACGGGCAGATAGAAACCCCTATTTTCATGCCGGTAGGCACACAAGCCTCAGTAAAGGCCGTGCATATGACGGAATTGGAGAGCGACATCAAAGCTCAGATTATACTCGGTAATACCTATCACCTGTATCTCCGCCCCGGTTTGGAAATACTGCGTCAGGCGGGTGGTTTGCATAAATTTAATAGTTGGAACAAACCTATATTGACCGATAGCGGTGGATTTCAGGTGTTTTCTCTTGCCGAAAACCGTAAATTGACCGAAGAAGGAGCTATTTTCCGGTCGCACATAGATGGTTCTAAGCACGTATTCACGCCAGAAGGTGTGATGGATATACAACGCACCATAGGAGCCGATATAATAATGGCCTTCGATGAATGCACCCCCGGCGATGCCGATTATGCCTATGCAAAAAAATCGCTCAATCTGACAGAGCGTTGGCTCGACCGTTGCATCTCCCGCTTTAACGAAACGGAGTGCCCTTATGGTTACCGGCAAACGTTGTTCCCGATTGTGCAAGGTTGTGTGTATCCCGACTTACGCCGTCGTTCGGCCGAAAACGTTGCTGCCAAAGGTGCAGACGGGAATGCCATAGGAGGACTTGCCGTAGGCGAACCTACCGAAAAAATGTACGAGATGGTGGAAGTAGTTAACGAAATTCTGCCAAAAGATAAACCTCGCTACCTGATGGGGGTGGGTACACCCGCCAACATTCTGGAAGCCATAGAGCGTGGCGTGGATATGTTCGACTGCATTATGCCAACCCGCAACGGGCGCAACGGACAGATTTTTACCCGCAACGGGATACTGAACATGCGCAATCTGAAGTGGGCTAACGATTTTTCGCCCATCGACCCGGAAGGTACATCTTTTGTGGATACATTATACAGTAAAGCGTATCTGCGCCACTTATTTATCGTTAACGAAATTCTTGCCCTGCAAATAGCGTCGATACATAACTTGGCTTTCTATTTGTGGTTGGTGGGCGAAGCCCGTAAACACATTATGGCTGGCGATTTTGTGGTGTGGAAAAAATCTATAATAGAAGATATTTCGAGACGGATATAAGCATATGATTTCGATTCTTGACCGGTATATTATAAAAAAGTTTTTGGGGACATACGTGTTTTCAATAGCACTTATTATATCCATAGCGGTTGTTTTCGATATAAATGAGCAGCTCGATAAGTTTTTGAAAAAAGACGCGCCGCTACCCGCCATTATTTTTGACTATTATGTAAACTTTGTTCCCTACTTTGCCAACCTGTTCAGTTCGTTGTTTGTGTTTATTTCCGTAATATTTTTCACATCCAAATTGGCAAATAATTCGGAGATAATAGCAATGCTCTCGAACGGAATGAGCTTTAAACGCCTGATGAAACCTTACATGATTTCGGCAGCCATAATTTCCATTGTCAGTTTCCTGATGAGTGGTTTTGTGATACCTCCGGCTAATGCAAAACGTATTGATTTCCAGAATAAATACATAAAAGACAAAAGTGTGGACTGGGGCTCGAAGATACAAATACAGGTAGAGCCCGGCGTTATTGCTTTTATGGAAACTTTCGACAATAAAGAAGGCAGTGGGCGGAATTTTTCGTTAGATAAGTTTGACGATAAAGAACTTGTGTCGCGTCTTACGGCAAAAACCATAGAATACGATTCGGGTTTCCATTGGGTGATAAAAGATTATTCTATCCGCAATTTTGTGGGTATGCGCGAAACAATAATCAATGGCAAACATCTGGATACTACCTTACAGGTTACTCCACAAGACTTTTTAATAGCTGTGAATGATTTTGAAAAAATGACAACTCCGCAGTTATACCAACACATAAAGAAGCAAAAAGATAGAGGTATTGGCAATGTACAGTCGTTCGAAATTGAATTTCACTCGCGTTTTGCTTCCATTGCTTCGGCTTTTATACTTACCATCATAGGGGCGTCTTTGTCGTCACGTAAAATAAAGGGTGGAATGGGCTTGAATATAGGTATCGGGCTATTGTTGAGCGTATCGTACATCCTGTTTATGACTATAAGTTCTACCTTTGCTGTTTCGGGGTTGATGAGCCCTTTGGTGGCGGCATGGTTTCCAAACTTCGTTTTTGCATTTGTTGCGGCTTTTGTTTATCGGAAAGCACCAAACTGATTTGTTTTTTTTCTGTAAATAAAAGTTTGAATCTATATCTTTCTTTTCTATATAAATGTTATCTTTACATGATTTATATACATACCTGAAGTAGTGTTTTATCTTCGGGTTTGTTGTGTATATAATCCTGTTTGAGTTAGTGACATGCTTTTAAGGAAGCAGGCTCGAACATCCTGCGAGAGAGAAAAAGAAAAATAATATATAATGATTTACAAATGGAACTACGAACCTCTAAAACAAGAAGATGCGAAGAAACGCGATGAACTGGTTAAGCTTTTAGGACTTAACCCTGTTCTGTGTCAGCTCCTTGTGCAACGGGGGATAACCTCTGCCGATGAAGCGCAAAAATTCTTTTACCCAAGTCTGAAAGACTTGCACGACCCTTTTCTTTTGCCCGATATGGATAAAGCCATAAAGCGTATAGAAAAGGCTTTGGGACAGAAAGAACGTATCTTGGTGTATGGAGATTATGATGTTGATGGTACAACTGCGGTTGCACTGGTGTTTAAATTCCTTAGGCGGTTTACAACCAATCTGGATTATTATATTCCCGACCGTTACGATGAAGGCTACGGAATATCCTCACAAGGTATAAATTATGCTTCCGAAACGGGAGTGAAGTTGATTATAGCTTTAGATTGCGGTATAAAAGCCATAGAGAAGGTTGCTTATGCCAAAAGTAAAGGTATCGACTTTATTATTTGCGACCATCATATGCCCGACGAAACTCTGCCCGATGCTGTTGCCGTTGTCGACGCCAAACGCACGGATTCGGTTTATCCTTACGAGCATTTGTCGGGTTGCGGAGTAGGCTTCAAACTTGTTCAGGCCATAGCTCAAAGCAACAGAATGGATTTTTCGGAACTTCACGATTTGCTCGATTTGGTTGCTGTCAGCATAGCTTCCGATATTGTGCCCATAACGGGCGAAAATCGTATCTTGGCTCATTACGGACTGCGCCAGCTCAACTCAAGCCCTACAATAGGCTTGAAAGGCATTATTGATATTTGCGGGCTTACTGACAAGTATTTAACCGTAAGCGATATTGTATTTAAAATAGGGCCTCGCATCAATGCATCGGGGCGTATGATGAACGGGAAAGAAGCCGTAGACCTACTGCTGGCAAGTACGGTTGAGGATGCCGATATAAAAAGCAAACACATAGACCAGTATAACGAGGATCGTCGCGAACTGGACAAACGGATAACCGACGAGGCGAACCATTATATTGACGAGCACTTCGATATGGATGCTAAAAACAGTATAGTAGTCTATAACGAAGCGTGGCACAAGGGGGTGATAGGTATTGTGGCTTCGCGCCTTACCGAGAAATACCTTCGTCCGGCGGTGGTACTTACCAAGTCGAACGATTTGGTGACCGGCTCTGCCCGTTCCGTAATGGGTTTCGATATCTATAAGGCAATAGAAGAGTGCAAAGACCTTCTCGAAAACTTTGGCGGACACACTTACGCCGCAGGTTTATCGTTGAAAGAAGAAAACTTACAGGAATTTATAAGGCGGTTTGAGGAGCAAACCATAAAAATGATTGTTCCCGAAATGATGAAGCCTCAAATCGACATCAACGCCGAAATGGCCTTTAAGGATATAGACCCGCGCTTTATGAACGATTTGGCTCGTTTTGCGCCGTTTGGCCCGGACAATTTGAATCCGATTTTTATGACCAGAAATGTTTTTGATTATGGAACAAGCAAACTTGTGGGCAAGGACCTGATGCATATAAAATTGGAGATGACCGACCGCAAAACGGTATATCCGTTTCATGGTATTGCTTTCCGTCAGAAAAAAAGCTTCGATCTGGTAAAAAGCGGCAAGCCTTTCGATATTTGCTATACCCTCGAAGACAACATTCACAAAGGTAAAAAGAACATACAACTGTATGTAAAAGATATCGATACAGGGCAGTTCTGATAAGATAAAAAAATCAGGCGGCCGGAGCTGTATTCTGGTTTGTGCTGCCACAGAATAGAACCGATGGATATTTTTCACGAAACACTGAAACAATATTGGGGATATACTTCTTTCCGCCCTTTGCAGGAAGACATTATCCGTTCGGTTTATAACGGAAAAGACACTCTTGGGCTGATGCCTACGGGTGGCGGAAAATCTCTGACCTTTCAGGTACCGGCAATGGTAATGGAAGGTCTTTGTCTTGTTGTGACACCTCTTATAGCCTTGATGAAAGATCAGGTGGATAACCTGCGGCAGAGGGGCATAAAAGCTCTTGCCGTTTATTCCGGAATGTCGCACCGCGAAATCATGACAACGCTCGACAATGCCGTGCTGGGCGATTATAAGTTTCTCTACGTTTCGCCCGAACGCTTAAATTCGGATATATTTCTGACTAAGCTGAAAAGCATGAATATATGCTTGCTCGTGGTAGACGAGTCGCACTGTATATCGCAATGGGGCTACGATTTCCGTCCGTCGTACATGAACATTGCCTCTATCCGTGAATATTTACCCGGCATACCGGTTTTGGCCTTAACGGCAACAGCTACGAAGGACGTAGTGTACGACATTCAGCAAAGTTTGCATTTCAAGGAAAAGAATGTTTTCAGGAAAAGCTTTGAGCGGAAAAACCTTTCGTATGTGGTTCGTGATACCGAAAACAAGATGGAGGAACTTATCCGTATTTTGGAGAAAGTGCCGGGCACGGCAATCGTTTATGTGCGTAGCCGGCTGAAGACAAAGGAAATTGCTGAGGAACTTGCAAAGATGGGCTTCTCGGCCGATTTCTATCACGCAGGGTTGAGCAGCGAAGAGAAAACCCGTAAACAAAACGAGTGGAAGAACGGGCAGTGCCGCATCATAGTTTCGACCAATGCTTTTGGTATGGGTATCGACAAACCCGATGTACGGGTGGTGATTCATATGGATTTGCCCAACTCGCTCGAAGAATACTATCAGGAGGCAGGGCGTGCAGGACGCGACGAAAAGCGGGCATACGCTGTCTTGCTTTATAATAAAACCGACAGCACGAAGCTAAAAAAACGCATTAAGGACGAATATCCCGAACGGGATTTTATTAAGCAGGTTTATGACCAATTGGCTTATTTTCTGCAAGTAGCTGTGGGGGGAGGCTTGCAAATGGCTTACGACTTCAATTTGTCGCATTTCTGTTCGGTCTATAAACTTCCTCTATCGCAAGCGCACAATGCCTTGAAGATGTTGGAACTTGCGGGGTACATAGAATATACCGACGAGACGGACAACCGCTCCCGGCTGAAGTTTGTTGTGTATCGTGACGAACTATATAAATATGATTTCGACAAGGATTGCGAGCAGGTTATACACTCTCTGCTACGCCTTTATACGGGGCTTTTTGCCGATTATGTGAATGTAGACGAGTCGGCTCTGGCTTTTCATCTGAAAAAGGGAAGGAAAGAAGTATATGAAATACTGAAATTCTTGGCAAAACGTGGTATAATAGATTATATTCCGCACAAAAAAACACCGTTCATTATTTACACCCAACCCCGTGTAGATAGGCACTATTTATCTATCGGACAGGCTGTTTACGAGAAGCGAAAAGAACGTTTTGAAAAACGGATAACGGCAATGACCGATTATGTGACACGCAACGATATCTGTCGTAGCCGCATGCTGTTGATTTATTTCGGAGAAAACAACGCAAAAGACTGCGGACAGTGCGATGTGTGTAAAACAAAAAACACGTCGGGGCTCACCAACTATCTCTACAACCGTATACGGAACGAGGTGGAAATGCTTTTGCAAACAGGGCGGGCAATGCCGGTAGATGAGGTAGTTGCTACCATTCAGCAGTTTAAGCCCAAGGATGTGGTGAGGGTTGTTCGTTTCCTTGCTGACGGTGGAGAGTTGGAATTGAGGGATGGTATGGTTTGCCCGAAAAAAGAATGACCAAGGGTTTAAATTCAGTTAATATTTCGATGCCGAAGGCAAAGAATCTATAATAGGATGAACGAATTAGGTTCGATTTTTGTATTTTTGTTTTTATAGAAGATATGTTAATGGAATAAAGAAAATCTTTACAAACTAAACTGAAATTTTGAAATACATGAAAAAATATATAATAATGGGCAGTATGACCGTAATGGCATTCTGCTTGGGATTTGTATTATTGTCCAACATGGATATTGAACGGTCGGAGCGTAATGCGCCCAAAGTGCTGTCAATGACGGCTTCGGTAGAGGTTCCGAAAGAAGTAACCTTTGCCGGCGAAAAAGTGAAGCTCGACCGTTATGATATGTACGAACGGTACGACCGCGAAATCAACAGTTTCACCTACTTTCATTCTACAACGCTCCTGACCTTAAAGCGTGCCAACCGTTACTTTCCGGTTATAGAACCCATATTGAAGGAAAACGGTGTGCCCGACGATTTTAAGTATATGGCAGTTGTTGAAAGTTCGCTTAACCCCCGTGCCCTGTCGAGCGCCCGTGCGGCCGGTATGTGGCAGTTTATGCCTGCAACGGCAACCCAATACGGATTGGAAGTGACCGATGAGGTAGACGAGCGCTATAATATAGAGATAGTAACCCGTGCCGCGTGCCGATATCTGAAAACTGCTTACGCCAAGTATGGAAATTGGGCGAGTGTAGCCATGTCGTACAACGGAGGAATGGGGCGCATCAGTAGTGAGCTTGGACAGCAGCAAGCCGAAGAAGGGCTTGATTTATGGTTGGTTGACGAAACCTCCCGTTATTACTTCAGAATGCTTGCAATTAAAAACCTGTTTGAGAATCCTGCCAAGTATGGCTTTGTAGTTAAAGCACATCAACTTTACAAGCCTCTTCAATATAAAACGGTTGAAGTGAGCGAATCTATCCCCGATTTAGCTACTTTTGCAAAAAATAATGGAATAACTTACGCTCAGTTGAAGGACGTGAACTCGTGGTTGAGGGGACGCAAACTGACAATCAACCCCAAAAAACCTAAAACTTATACCATCCAGATACCTACCGAAGAATTCCTTTATTACAGTAAAGGCAAAGTAAAGGTTCACGATTCGCGGTGGGTTAGCAGCTGAAAACGGATCTAAGAGTCCGTGATAACATACCGAAGAAGAAATAACACATTATCCATAAGATGGATCAAAAAGTAGATCAAACAGAACAGATAAGCGTGTATGGCGCACGCGTCCATAACCTGAAAAATATAGATGTTGATATTCCGCGTAACTCACTGGTTGTAATAACCGGATTGAGTGGTAGCGGTAAATCATCGTTGGCTTTCGATACTATTTTTGCCGAAGGTCAGCGCCGTTATATAGAAACGTTTTCGGCCTATGCCCGCAACTTTTTGGGTAATATGGAACGTCCCGATGTAGACAAGATAACGGGCTTGAGCCCGGTTATATCTATCGAGCAGAAAACCACAAACCGCAATCCACGTTCCACTGTGGGTACAACCACCGAGATATACGACTTTCTGCGCCTTCTCTATGCCCGTGCTGGCGAGGCATACTCTTACCTGACGGGCGAAAAAATGGTGAAATATACCGAAGAGCAAATCCTTGAACTGATAATGACCCGCTACATAGGCAAGAAAATATATATTCTGGCTCCGGTAGTAAAAAACCGGAAAGGGCATTATAAGGAACTCTTTGAGCAGATACGCAAAAAAGGTTATCTGAATGTACGGGTTGATGGCGATGTACGCGAAATACTGCCCGGCATGCGGGTAGACCGTTACAAGAACCACAGTATAGAAATTCTGATAGATAAGCTTGCGGTATCGAACAAGTTTGCCGAAAAGCTGAAAGCAAGTGTCCGTACGGCGATGAAGCAAGGCGACGGGCTGATAATGATTCAGGATGTGGAGGCAGGCGAAGTGCGTCACTTCAGTAGCCAGTTGATGTGTCCGTCCACAGGGCTTTCGTATGGCGATCCGGCTCCGCATAACTTTTCGTTCAACTCTCCGCAAGGGGCTTGCCCTAAGTGCAAGGGATTGGGTACGGTCAACCAGATTGATATGCAAAAGATTGTGCCTAACCCCAACCTGAGTATTTATGCCGGAGGGATAGCACCTTTGGGCAGATATAAAAATTCGCTGTTCTTTTGGCAGATCGAAGCCATTTGCGAAAAATACGGTGTAAACATAAAAACACCCATAAAGGATATACCGGAAGAGGCCATAGACGATATTATGTCGGGCACGGACGAGCGTTTGCAGATAAAGAACGAGTCGTTGGGTAGTTCTAATTATATGGTTTCGTTCGAAGGGGTTGCAAAATACATCAATATGCAGCAAGAGAGCGAAGCCTCGGCAACGGCACAGAAGTGGGCAAACCAATTTATAAAAACTACCGTCTGTCCCGATTGTAATGGGCAACGCCTCAACAAGGAGGCTTTGCATTATAAGATAAACGAAAAGAATATAGCTGAGCTTTGCCGGATGGATATCCGTGAGTTTTACGATTGGATGCAAGATTTGAACACGCATATATCTGAAAAACAAAAGCAGATAGCCACCGAGATAAGTAAGGAAATAGTTTCGCGCACGGCATTCCTGCTCGATGTGGGGTTGAGCTATTTGTCGCTCAACCGTGCCTCGGCAACCCTTTCGGGGGGCGAAAGCCAGCGTATACGGCTGGCAACCCAGATAGGGTCGCAATTGGTGAACGTTCTTTATATATTGGACGAGCCGAGCATAGGGTTGCATCAACGGGATAACAGGCGTTTGATAGAATCGCTCAAAAAACTACGCGATTCGGGCAACTCCGTTATTGTGGTTGAACACGATGAGGAGATAATGCTCGAATCGGACTATATTATCGACATGGGCCCCCTTGCCGGAAGGCGTGGCGGGGATATCGTGTTTTCCGGTACACCCAAAGATATGCTCAAAGCCCATACCATTACGGCCGATTATATAAATGGTGTACGCAAAATTGAAGTACCCAAAGAAAGGCGCAAAGGGAATGGCCATCAGCTTGTATTGAGGGGAGCAACCGGCAATAATCTGAAGGATGTGACCGTACATATTCCTCTGGGTGTGTTTATCGGTGTGACAGGGGTATCGGGTAGTGGCAAATCGAGCCTGATAAACGGTACTTTGCAGCCAATACTTAGCCAGCATTTTTATCGCTCGTTGACCGATCCGCTACCCTATAAGTCGATAGAGGGCATCGAGTATATTGATAAAGTGATAAGTGTAGACCAATCGCCCATCGGGCGGACTCCGCGTTCTAATCCGGTCACTTATACAGGTATATTTTCTGATATCCGGAACTTGTTTGTAAACCTGCCCGAAGCAAAGATAAGAGGGTATAAGGCTGGGCGTTTTTCGTTTAACGTAAAAGGAGGGCGTTGCGAAACTTGTTCGGGCAACGGATATAAAACAATTGAAATGAACTTTTTGCCCGATGTGTTTGTTCCATGTGAAGAGTGCCACGGAAAGCGGTACAACAGGGAGACGCTTGAGGTACGCTTCAAAGGGAAGTCTATTGCCGATGTTTTGGACATGACAATCAATATGGCTGTCGAGTTTTTTGAAAATGTGCCCAATCTGCTTAATAAACTGAAGGTATTGCAGGAAGTAGGTCTTGGCTATATAAAACTGGGGCAGGCGTCTACAACCCTTTCGGGAGGCGAGTCGCAGCGGATCAAGTTGGCAGCCGAGCTTTCCAAAACAGATTCGGGCAATACATTATATATACTGGACGAACCTACCACAGGATTGCACTTTGAAGATATACGTGTTTTGCTTGATGTTTTAAACCGATTGGTAGACAGAGGGAACACTATTATTGTGATAGAGCATAACCAGGATGTGATAAAATGTGTCGATTATAATATTGATATGGGCCCCGATGGCGGTTTTGGCGGAGGAGTGGTTGTGAAAGAAGGTTTTTTACACTAATTATGTTAAAAAAACATACTTTACACAAAAGAGGAAAGAATTATTGCGAAAAAATTATTGAATAAATAAATAATTAGATAACTTTGTGCTGGAGTAAAAGGTAATTCTTGAGCACGTTGTTATGACAAAAAATAACAATATTATGACTAAAATTAAGTTCAGCGGGAATGAAGTGAATACTTCAGGTAATTTGCCGGAAAATGGTAGTCTTGCGCCCAAGTTTGTACTTGTAAAAAAAGATTTGACGGAAGTGTCCTTGTCAGATTTTAAAGGAAAATATGTAGTGTTAAACATTTTTCCAAGTTTAGACACCGGTGTTTGTGCCGCGTCTGTTAGAAAATTTAATAAAGAAGTAGTAGGTTTACCCAATACTGTGGTTCTTGCCATATCGGCAGATCTTCCTTTTGCAGCAGGTCGTTTTTGTACGGCCGAGGGAATTGAAAATGTGATTCCGGCCTCTGTGTTCCGTAATGCGGAGTTTGCAAAAGACTATGGTGTGTTGATGGTTGATGGCCCCTTGAAGGGCTTATTGGCAAGGGCAGTGGTTGTGGTAAATCCGGAAGGAAATATAACGTATACGGAGTTGGTTCCTGAAGTTACGCATGAGCCTGACTATCAGGCCGCAATCAACTCCATTGTGTAGTTTTGTAAAGTTTGTGTTAAGAAAAGAAGTCTGCGAAGTGATTTTGCGGACTTTTTTATTTCTATAACACAGTTGTAAAACATACAGCAATTAGGGTGATAGATGCTTAAATACTATTACTTTTGCACATTAAAATTAAACTTAAAATATCTTAATATGTCAAAGATTACCAAAGAGGCAGCGTTGCTTTATCATAGTAAAGGAAAGCCAGGTAAGATTGAGGTTACACCTACCAAACCACACAGTACACAAACCGATTTATCGCTTGCGTATTCGCCTGGCGTAGCCGAGCCTTGCTTAGAGATAGAAAAACACCCCGAAGCGGTTTACGATTATACGGCCAAGGGGAATTTGGTTGCCGTTATTTCTAACGGTACGGCTGTTTTAGGTTTGGGCGATATTGGCGCTTCGGCAGGGAAACCTGTGATGGAAGGTAAAGGTTTGCTTTTTAAAATCTTTGCAGGGATCGATGTCTTTGATATAGAGGTAGACGAGAAAGACCCCGAAAAATTTATCCAGACGGTGAAAGCCATTGCTCCCACCTTTGGAGGGATAAACCTTGAGGATATAAAAGCACCCGAATGTTTTGAAATAGAAAAACGCCTGAAAGAAGAGCTTGACATTCCCGTTATGCACGACGACCAACACGGAACGGCTATCATATCTTCGGCAGCATTGCTTAACGCATTGGTTATTGCCGATAAGAAGATAGAAGAAGTTACTCTGGTGGTGAGTGGGGCAGGGGCTTCGGCTGTTGCCTGTACAAAACTCATGATGAGTTTGGGGCTGAGAAAAGAAAATATCATAATGTGCGATAGCAAGGGAGCCATTACAACCCGCCGCACAGATTTGAACGAAGCAAAAAAAGTATTTGCCGTAGACAAGGATGTAAAAACCCTTGCCGATGCTATGAACGGAGCGGATGTATTTTTGGGACTGTCGGCAGCCGATTTGGTGAATAAGGAAATGGTGAGAACCATGGCCGAAAATCCGATAGTGTTTGCCCTTGCCAATCCCGACCCCGAAATATCGTATGACGAGGCCATGGCCTCGCGCGAGGATATCATTTTTGCGACAGGACGTTCGGATTATCCTAATCAGGTGAATAATGTGTTGGGATTCCCTTACATATTCCGTGGTGCATTGGATGTGAGAGCAAAGAGCATAAACGAAGAAATGAAATTGGCGGCTGTTAAGGCTTTGGCCGATTTGGCCCGCCAGCCGGTTCTGGACGTTGTGAACTCTGCTTACGGTTTGGATCGCATTGTTTTTGGCCGTGAATATTTTATACCCAAACCCTTAGATCCCCGGTTGTTAACAACAGTATCGTCGGCCGTTGCTAAGGCTGCGATGGATTCGGGAGTTGCCCGCCGTACGATAGACGATTGGTCGGCCTACGAAAATAAGCTGAACGAAATGATGGGATACAGCAACCGTCTGATTAAACGTCTGACAGGGCTTGCCAAATCTGATCCGAAACGCATTGTTTTCTCCGAAGGAAACCACATCAATATGTTGAAGGCGGCTGTAACAGCCCAAAAAGAGGGTATCTGTATTCCTGTTCTGATAGCAAACAAAGAACGGTTGTTGCGGATAGCTCAGGAAAACGATTTGGATATATCGGGCCTTGAAGTGATTGATAACCGTAGCGTAGCCGAAGATGCCCGCCGTGAGCGATATGCGCGTATTTTGGCAAAGAAAAGAGAACGTCAGGGATGGACTTTCTTGGAGGCTTTCGAAAAAATGAACGACCGTAATTATTTTGGTATGATGATGGTCGAAACAGGCGAAGCCGATTCTCTGATTACAGGAGTGTACAGCCAGTATAACGACTTCGGAAAGACGGCGATGGACGTTATCGGCGTGCGCGAAGGACATAGCCATTTTGGCGCGATGCATATTCTTCAGACCAAGAAAGGAACGTTTTTCCTTGCCGATACATTGATAAACCGTTGGCCAACAACCGAAACTTTGGTCGATATCGCTAAGTTGACACAGGAGGCTGTGAAGTTCTTCTCGTTCGACCCCGTTATGGCAATGCTGTCGTACTCGAACTTTGGAGCTGACAAAAAAGGTAGTCCGCTTAGTGTATCGAATGCCGTGAAATATTTGCACGAAAACAATCCGGAGATAAAGATAGATGGCGAAATGCAGATAAATTTTGCTTTGAACAAAGATTTGAGAGACGAAGTTTATCCGTTCAACAGCCTTAAAGGAAAAGATGTTAACACCCTTGTATTCCCTAACCTTACTTCTGCAAACATCGTAAGCAAGGTGTTGACCGAATTCGGATACTCGGGCGATAGTATAGGCCCTATCCAGATGGGATTGAACAAGCCTGTACACTTCACCGATATCGAAACATCGGTGCGTGACATTATTAACCTTACAACCGTAGCGGTTGTTGATGCCATAGTTCACGAAAAAACAGATAAACGTAAAATGTAATCAGCATTGATTATAAAACAGATATGAGTAAGCGGGAATGTTTTTAATGTTCCCGCTTACTTTTTTTATTTCTATACTTGGTAAAAAGATTCTTCTCTATGGTCAGAATGATAAATATGAAGGGCGAGGTTTAAAATAATTCGTGCAGTACGTCTAACGACTTTAAGGGAGGAAAGTCATTCAAATGTATGCGGTAATATTCCACCATACGGTCGATGATTTTTATGCGGTCGTTTTGCGAAAACCGGAACAGGTGCATGTTTTCGTAGTTGATACGTGCCAAGCGAGCCATAACAACACTATCTTCGAGGGTGGTATAGTGATTGTGTAGAGGCTGATTGCGGACAAATTCGCCGTTCAGCAAATCGAAATATGCCCTTTCGGAATACGATTCCATATTTGGATAGAAACCCAAAAAACGGGTCAGTTTAAGCATAAAAACAAGGTGGAAGTTAGCAATGCTTTTATCGGCTCTGTGCAGAATTTCTATCGAATATCGCAAATAACTGAACAGGGAAGCGTTTTCGTCCATATCTTTCAACACGCGGGAAAGGAATTCCGAAAGGAAAAACACGATCGCTGTTTTTGCCATATCGCTGCTATTGCTGTTTTGCAACATATCCATGCGGGCTTCTTTGATGCGCTGGATGCTTCTGGAGGTTTGGTGCTCTACTTCCATATCAAGGAGCGATAACGGAGTAAAAAGGCTACGGTGCATTTTGGAGGCTTTCCCTTTCGATTTTGGAATCATATAGGTAACCCGTCCCAGATGTTCGGTATATATCTGGGCAAGCATATATTTATCGTTATAGTTGATAGTGTTTAGTACTATTCCTCGGGTTTTGTGCTGCACGCCATTGTTGTTTTGGTACACAAATTTACTTTTTTTAGGGGAAGGATGGTGTATCTGTGTTCGCATAATTTGTTGCCATTAAGTAATTTTGTTACCTTTGCATGGCAAAAGTATTCGCAATTTAATATTTTAAGCTACAAAGAGCGGTTTGATTTACTCCTGTTCGGTTGTGGTGGATGTGGTAAACAGAATTATCGAAAGGTTTCTGATTGCTGCATTTTTTGTTAATAGGAAATGTTATATATAAGATTAAAATAATTATGGCTAAAAAACAAGTTGAAAAAGAAATCACGGTCGAGGATAAGCTAAAAACCCTGTACCGGTTGCAAGAAAAAATGTCTGAAATAGACAAAATTAAAATCCTTCGTGGCGAGCTTCCTCTCGAAGTGGACGACCTTGAAGATGAGGTTGAAGGTTTGAACACCCGTATCGGTAAATACGAAGCTGATATGAAAGAGGCCGAAGGTGCAGCTGCCGACCAACGTCAAAAAATACAGAACTGCAATCTGAAAATCACAAAATATAAAGAGCAATTAGACAACGTTCGTAACAACCGTGAGTTCGATCATTTGAGCAAAGAAATAGAATTCGAAACGCTTGAGGTGGAATTGGCCGAAAAGAAAATTAAAGAATTCACATTCGAGGCAAAAAATCTGGCCGAACAGGTAGAAAAAAACAAAGAACTCCTTTCGGAACGGACTCTCGACCTCAATCAGAAAAAAGAAGAGTTAGACTCTATTGTTTCGGAAACAAAACAGCAGGAAGAACAAATCCGCGAAGATGTGAAAACCATCGAAGCCGAAATAGAGCCTCGCCTTTTACAGGCCTTTAAACGTATCCGCAAAAGCACTCGCAACGGTTTGGCTGTTGTTTGCATAGAACGTGGCGCTTGCGGTGGATGTTTCAATAAGATACCACCTCAAAAACAGATGGATATTAAGATGGGTAAGAAAATTATTGTTTGCGAATATTGCGGACGTGTGATGATTGACCCCGAACTTGTTGGTCTGGAAGAAAAGTAAATCAAAGCATCAATATTATCTATATAAGGCTGCCTCAGTGTGATGATGGCAGCCTTATTTTGTTTTATTATCGGTTATTCAACAGGTGTGTTGTTATCCATTCCCTGATACATGGGGTTGTGTTTAGGTCTGATAAGCAAACGCAACGAAACGTCGTAGTTGAGGTAATTCCATACCCAGTCTATAAACACAGCCATCTTATTGCGCATCCCTACAATAGACAGGATGTGAACAAGAAGCCACAACCACCATGCTATGCGCCCTTTCATGTGGAATTTTCCGAAATCCACTACGGCGGCATTACGCCCGATAGTAGCCATAGAGCCTTTGTCCGAATAGCGAAACTTGCGCCACTTTTCGTTGTCTTGTGCTTGCTCGTTCAGATTTTTGGCTAAACAAGCAGCCATTTGCAGAGCCACCTGAGCCACTTGGGCATGACCTTTAGGGCTGGCCTGCGAAACCATTAGCGAGGTATCGCCTATCGCAAAAATATTTTCGTATCCTTCTACACGGTTATACTCGTCTACGGCAAGGCGTCCGCCTCTACCGTAAGCCTCTTCGGCAAGTCCTTTCAAGCTGTTAGCTTTTACACCACTGACCCAAAATACATTGCGTGAGCGTATTTTTCCACCTGTACCCAGTTCTACATAAGGATACACATAGTCTTTTACCGGAGTATTCTGATGAATGATAACACCTCGTTTAGACAATGTATCGGCTGCGGCGGCGGAAGCTTCGGGCGACATTCCCGACAGCAACCGGGGCGAAGCATCGACCAGATGGATTTCCATTTTCGAGAAATCGAGTTCAGGATAATCTTTAGGGAGAATCGACTTTTTCATGTCGGCCAAGGCTCCGGCAAGCTCAACGCCTGTTGCGCCTCCACCCACAATTACGAAATTCAATATTTCTTTCAGCTCGTCTTCGTCTTTTGCGTTGAGGGCATCCTCAAAACTCAGCAAAATACGGTTGCGGGCCAGCAACGATTCGGAAACAGACTTAAGCGGATAGGTTGTGTCCTTTAGCTTATCGTTGCCAAAATAGTTTGTGTCGCATCCGGTAGCAATAACCAGATAATCGTATTTGAGGTAACCGATGTTGGTTTCGATAGTCTTTTCTTCGGGTTTCACTCGTTGCGCCACACACATACGGTAATGAAAATCCTTTTTCTGTTGAAAGGTTTTCCGATGCGGGTACGATATTGAGCTGGGGTCTAACCCCCCTGATGCCACCTGATAGAGAAGAGGCTGAAACTGATAGAAATTAACTTTGTCTATCAGCACGGTTTGGTAGTAGCGAGAGTCGATTTTCTTTGCTATATGCAACCCTGCAAATCCGCCTCCAATAATAACAATTCGTTTTTTAGAACTGCACTCGGGTATGTTTGTAATAACTTTCATAATAGGAAAAACATAATAGTTTAACTTCAGAATTTTTCTGTAAAAAGCCTTGTGCCGATTGTGTTTTTCCTATGTTTCTAAATTAAACCGATTCTTTTTTCGATTTTATTTTAGCCTTCACCACTTCAAATATTCCGGGCAAGATAGAAACAACAACTATTATTACAATCAGCAACTTAAGGTTTGTTTGCACCCAAGGTAGTTCACCTACAAAATATCCTGCCAGAGTGAATATGGCTACCCATGCGATGCCTCCTATAACATTGAATGAGAAGAACTGATGATAAGTCATTTTTCCCATTCCGGCAACAAACGGGGCGAATGTTCTGACAATAGGCACAAAACGTGCTATGATGATTGTTTTTCCGCCATGTTTCTCATAAAAATGGTGCGTTTTTTCTAAATAGCTTTGTTTAAATATCTTAGAATTCGGATTGCTAAATAGTTTCTCCCCGAAAAAGCGCCCAATTGTATAATTACAGGCATCGCCCAATATTGCTGCTACTATAAGAACAACGTTAAGCATCAAAATGTTGAACTGACCTGTTGTATCGGAATGAACCAACACCCCCGAAACGAACAAAAGGGAGTCGCCGGGCAAGAAAGGGGTTACCACTAAGCCGGTTTCGCAAAAGATAATTAGGAAAAGAATGACGTAAAACCACAAGCCATAAGTCTCGATAAGCATTTTCAGAGTACTTTCTGTTTCCATAATCAGGTCAACAAGAAAGTTCCATACTTCTATCATAATTATAAAGTTTATTTATTAGAATTCAGATTGAATTAAACTCTTTTATCTCAAAAAAAGCTGTGCAAATATAATTATTATTGTCCGTATATATATTGTTCCGTAAAATAAAGATTGTGGATTGACGAAGATTTTACAATACAGTAGATTATCTACTAAGGGCTCTGCCAATGTCATTTTTTCTTAGAATCTTATTTCTTAAAAGATATTTAGATTACGTTTAATTAACGTTGATTATTTAAAGAGGATACAGGATATTGATAGTTTTGTTAAAAAAGAAGCATTAAGCTTATGTGCAAAACAAGCAAATACTTTTTGATTACCATAACAATCACTGTTTTCTGGTTCGCATCCCTTCGTGCCCAGATAGGGATTAATGAAGAAAAAAAGAGCTTTTTACTTAACTCAACCACATCTTTTAAGCTGCAACAAAGCCCTTCTTTGCTGTCGCCCTCAAAAACCGCTTTGTACGAAGATAACAAATATGCGAAAACATATTACAGGTATCGCTTAGTTGGTTTGGACGATTTATTGAAAGAAAATTCACCATATAAAATCCATCCTGACTTATATACATATAAGGGCACGACTCCGCTGAATTTGATGCCTCCCGGATCGCTCGAAACAGTATATATGGGTGGTCACTTTTATCCTGTATCGAATGCGGGAACATTGAGTGGTGTTGGAGGCCTCAACCTGACAGGATGGGAGCCTAAAAAACTGTCGGCAAAAACAAAAGCTATCATAAAAGCTGTTTACGGACGAAATATAGATGACGAGTAGCACTCTTTCTTTCCCTTCCCCTCAAAAAATAAATCGGATTTCATTTTTTTTACATACTTTTGGTTATTGTTGCAATTTTAAATATAACCAAGCATGAAAAACGCAGTTAAGCACTTTTTGTTTATTCCTCTTTTATTCTTGTTGTCTGTTTCCGCATCTGCTCAAGATGATGATAAGAAATTCGATAATCTGATGGAATATGGTATTCATAGTCACGATAATGGGGCATACGACGAAGCTATCCACTATTATAAACAGGCCTTGGCAATAAAGCCGAAATCGGGTATGGCTAATTATGAAATAGCTTATTCTTATTCTATGAAGAACGATAAGAAAGAAGCAATAAAATACTGCGACCTCGTTCTTAAACATGGCGAAAAACAAAGTCACCAATTGGCATATATATTGAAAGGCAACTGTTTGGACGAATTGGGTAAGAGAAAAGAATCCATAAAGGTGTATAAAAAGGGTATAAAAGAATGTGGCGACTATTATCTGCTCCACTTCAATCTTGGATGTACTTATGTAAATGATAAGAACGATAAGTTGGGCGAGGAAGCTTTTATCAAAGCCATAGAACTGAATCCTTTTCATCCGGGTAGCAACTATCAATTAGGGATGCTGGGGGCTAAATATAATCGGCCAACGCATACGGTCTATCCTCTTTTATATTTTCTGATGTTAGAGCCTCAAGGGAAACGGGCACAAACGGCTTTAGCGACATTGAGATTCACCCTGTCGCCTAAAATAAGTGAAGAAGAGGGTGGGAAAACGGTGGTACATATTATTTTAGATGATAAATCGGACTTTAGTATGGTGGATATGATGATTTCTATGATTGGAGCAAGTAAGGTTTCAAGCAAGGATAGTATTGTGTCCGAATCAGAATCATTTAAGAAAGAGATATCGGAGGTGCTTAGTGTCGTGATTCTCGATAAACAGGAAGATAAGAAAACAAATATCTGGCGTAGTGTTTATTTTCCTTTATTTAAAGCTTTAGCCAAGAGCGAACATATGGAAGCGTTCTGTTATTATATCCGCCAGTCGACCGACGAAGAAGCCCAAAAATGGTTGGATGAAAACCAAGATAAAGTAAAAAGCTTTGTCGGATGGTTTAATAACTTTTATGCAAAAGAATAACTGAATTTATTTATTTCGAGAATATTATTGGCAGTGGCGGGTGAACCGTTGCTGCCTGTTTTTTTCTGTCATGTTGTCAGTATAGCTTCTTCTGTGATTTTTGGCACACCTTTTGATGAATTTGTATTACGAAATTGTTTGGGTTATCAGACCAACGATAAAGAATAAATCATAAAAAAATATATAACATTATGGGAAAAATAATAGGAATAGACTTAGGTACCACAAACTCTTGTGTTGCCGTGATGGAAGGTAACGAACCTATCGTTATCGCAAACAACGAAGGTAAAAGAACAACACCTTCGGTTGTGGCTTTTATTGAAGGTGGCGAACGTAAAGTGGGCGATCCTGCTAAGCGTCAGGCCATAACAAACCCCGAAAAAACCATATATTCAATCAAACGGTTTATGGGTGAAACTTGGGATCAGGTGAGCGACGAAGTTACACGCGTTCCATATAAAGTAGTGAAGGGTGACAACAATACACCTCGTGTAGACATTGATGGCCGTCTTTATACACCACAGGAAATATCGGCAATGATTCTTCAGAAAATGAAAAAAACTGCCGAAGATTATTTGGGACAAGAAGTAACCGATGCTGTTATCACCGTTCCGGCATATTTTAACGACTCTCAACGTCAGGCAACCAAAGAAGCCGGCGAGATAGCAGGGCTTAAAGTACAACGTATCGTGAATGAACCTACTGCCGCTGCTCTTGCTTATGGCTTAGACAAAGCTCACAAAGACATGAAGATAGCAGTGTTTGACCTTGGTGGTGGTACATTCGATATCTCTATCCTTGAACTTGGCGATGGTGTGTTTGAAGTAAAGTCGACCAACGGTGATACACACCTTGGAGGCGACGACTTCGATAACGTAATAATCAACTGGTTGGCCGAAGAGTTCCAAAAGGAAGAAGGTTTGGATTTGCGCAAAGATCCAATGGCTTTGCAACGCTTGAAAGAAGCTGCCGAAAAAGCAAAAATAGAGCTTTCGAGCACAACTTCAACCGAAATCAACCTGCCATATATTATGCCGGTAAACGGTATTCCAAAGCACTTGGTTAAAACTCTGAGCCGTGCTAAATTCGAGCAATTGGCCGATGCCTTGGTTCGCAAGTGTATAGAACCATGCCGTAAGGCTCTTAGCGATGCCAGTCTGAATGCTTCGGATATAGACGAAGTAATACTTGTGGGAGGATCTACTCGTATCCCTGCTGTTCAGACAGAGGTCGAAAAATTCTTTGGCAAAGCTCCTTCAAAAGGGGTTAACCCAGACGAAGTTGTAGCTGTTGGTGCAGCCATACAAGGTGCTGTTTTGACAGGCGAGGTAAAAGATGTGTTGTTGCTCGACGTTACTCCGCTTTCGCTGGGTATCGAAACAATGGGTGGCGTGATGACAAAATTAATAGAGTCTAACACAACGATACCTACTCGCAAGAGCGAAACATTCTCTACGGCAGCCGACAATCAGCCATCAGTACAAATCAATGTATTGCAAGGTGAACGCCCAATGGCAAAGGACAACAAACAGATAGGCGTCTTCAATCTTGATGGCATACCTGCCGCTCCACGCGGAGTTCCTCAAATTGAAGTAACATTCGATATTGATGCCAATGGTATTCTTAAAGTTTCGGCAAAAGATAAGGCAACAGGCAAAGAACAGTCAATCCGTATCGAAGCATCGTCAGGTTTGAGCGATGCCGAAATTCAAAGGATGAAAGACGAAGCCGCAGCTAATGCCGAATCGGATAAGAAAGAGAAGGAAAGAATAGATAAGCTGAATCAGGCCGACTCGATGATTTTCCAGACAGAAAAACAATTGAACGAACTTGGCGATAAGATTACGGCCGAACAAAAAGCTCCTATTGAGGCTGCGCTGAATAAATTGAAAGATGCTCACAAAGCACAAGATTTGGCAGCTATCGACTCGGCAATGGAAGAAATGAACAAACTATTGCACGAAATGAGCCAACAAATGTACAATCAAACAGGCGGACAAGGTGCAGCAGACCCAAATCAGCAAGCAGGGGCAAACGGAGCAGACAACCAAGGTGGTGATGGCGATGTAACCGATGTTGATTTCGAAGAAGTGAAATAAAGAACGATTAGAAATAATCAATAAACAATAGAAAATACCTGTAAATAGATGATTTACAGGTATTTTTGTTTTAGGATAATTTGTGGATAGTTATTGTTTTGATGGTTTTCGTCATATATTTGTATCATAATTGTTCTGCGTGCTAATTGGCGATGATTAAAATTATGTTGAACAGAATTAAATAATAAAATTTAAACAGTTACTAAATGGAGTACGAAGATGAAAGTAGTTTATAAAATCACCTATCCCAATGGAAAAATCTATATCGGCAAAGATTTAACGAATACTCTAAATTATTTTGGAAGTGCATGTAGTCAACTTATTGAAAAAGACTTTACAGAAGAGGAGCGGCAAGATTTTACTATCAGAAAAGAAATTATCTGGAAATCAAATTCAGCCTCCGATACAGAAGTGAATCAGAAAGAAATCTTCTTAATAAGAAAATATCAATCAAACAATCCTGCGATAGGCTATAATCAGACGCCTAAATTCAAACAAGAAACGTGATAGATATTAGGAACCACAGCAAAATATCACCACCTTATGTTCCCTAAGTGTTTCTCCAGTGTCGTCCAGACACCGCAGAAACACTTTTTTATTTGCATTAATTTTTTTAGGACGAGTCCTATATTATTGTTAGCTATATTTGAATATTGAATTTTCAGTGTTTATTCTACCGGAATATTTTTATTTACATTCTTTGAGCCAATCAGTGCATAGTAAAGTATGTATGCCAACCCTACAAATATTACCCAATAGCTGGTCATATAGCTTGTGTTGTCTGCTATGAAGTTCTGCAAAAGCGGAAGAATTCCCCCGCCGCAAACCATCATCATAAATATGCCTGAGGCTGCGGAGGTGTATTTGCCTAAGCCTTCCACCGCAAGGTTGAATATGCCACCCCACATTACAGACGTGCAAAACCCGCAAAGAACCAAGAAGAGGGCATTGATGGGAACATTTGCCTCACCAAACGAAAGCTTGCCCGTAGGCCCTGTTTCCAGCATGGGCATCAATATTTTCGATTCCACGGGACTCACTATCGCTAAAACAACAAGTAGCAATCCTATGGAAGAAGCTACAACCAACATTGCCTTGCTCGATACTTTTCCCGCTACCGATGCTCCAACAAAACGCCCTATAAGCATAAGAAACCAATAAGTGCCCACCACGAAACCTGCTGTTGCCGCACTCAATCCACCTGCTTTGGCATCGGCCAAAAAAAGGTTTAATGTTCCGGGAATACCAACCTCTATACCAACATAAATAAAAATGGCAACCACACCAAGAATAAAGTGTCGGAACGACCATGCGCTGTATTTACCATTTGCCGTTGTTGATGCGGCTTTTTCGGTATAAGGTTCTGGTATTTGTACCAACGACAATACGATGAATACCAATGCAAAAATGCCCATGGCGATATACATTACCGGATATACGTCTGTAATATTAGCTTTTGCTACTTCGCCAACGAGTGCCCCTACAAGCATTGGCACTATTGTTCCACTCAAGGAATTGAATGTGGCCGCAACCTGAATCAGCTGATTGCCTTTTTTGCCTCCACCGCCAAGGGTATTCAACATCGGATTCACCACTGTATTGAGCATACACATCGAAAATCCGGCAACGAAAGCCCCCAGTATGTAAACAAAAAAGCCGAAAGGCAGGGTGAGTATCTCTGTGCTTATGTTGCTGCTCGCATAGCCTGAAAGGTATTGGATGCCTATACCAACAAAACCGACAACAATGGCTGTTAGTGCCGTTTTTTTATACCCTATCTTGCTTAACATCCGCCCTGCGGGTATGCCCATGCAGGCGTATGCCGCAAAGTTGGCAAAGTTGCCCATCATACCCATAACATTCGACAGGTTGAACTGGTTTTTCAGCACAACTCCCATCGGCGCAGCCAGATTTGTGACAAACGAGATCATTGCAAAAAGAGCAATCATCATGATGATGGGAATCGTATAATTTTTTCTTTCTATATGTGTCATTTTATTAAGGTTTTTTTATTCTACTTTCCAAACGTTTCCACTCATTAAAAGCTCATTTAGTGTATGGATGGGGTTTCGAGCCTTTTCTGTCTCGACCGAACGTTCCAACTCCTGCTCGTACACAAGAGCCTCGGTGTCTCTTATTACACCTAAAGCTAAAGGTAAACCTGCTTCGGGCGACATCAGCCCCAACTTCAGGTGCAAAATATTGTCTTGGGTATGGGCATCGTGTGTAAGGACATCATCGAGTGTATATCCGTCTTGCCCAATAGTTACGGCTTTTAAATTCCACCCGTCAATCACTATGCCCTTGTCTTTGTCTTTGCCGAATATCATTTTTTCTCCATGTTTCAGCAGGATGGTATGGTCGTCTTTCAAATCTTTGTCGGTAACACTTTTGTGAATCTTATCGTTAAATATCACACAGTTTTGCAGTATCTCAACAACCGACGTACCGTTATGCTTAGCAGCGCTTACAAAAATATCCGTAGTGTTTTTCAGATCTACATCAATGCAACGGGCAAAAAAAGTACCTCTCGCACCCAAGGCCAGTTCTATGGGGCGGAAGGGGTCTTCTACCGTACCGAAGGGCGATGATTTGGTTATACTACCCCTGTTGGAGGTTGGTGAGTATTGCCCTTTGGTGAGGCCGTATATTTTGTTGTTGAACAAAAGGATGTTAATGCCAACATTGCGTCTGATGGCATGGATAAAATGATTGCCGCCAATAGCCAAACTGTCGCCATCGCCGGTTGCCAACCAAACCGAAAGTTCGGGTTTAGCTATCTTCACCCCGGTGGCAATAGCCGCACCACGCCCATGTATGGTATGGAATCCGTATGTGTTCATATAATATGGCAACCGCGAAGAGCAGCCGATACCTGATATAACTGCCGTTTTGTGAGGCTCGATACCAAGTTCGGCCATGGCTTTATGCAGACAATTCAATACTGCATGGTCGCCACAACCCGGACACCAACGGACGTTCTGGTCGCTTTTATAATCTTTTGCCTGAAAATAAGGCTTTGAGTTTGTATCCATAATCTTTTATTCCTCCAGCTTTTTAGTAAATTCTGTAATGAGAGCCTCTACCGAGAAAGGTTGGCCTTCCACTTTATTGCATCGTGAAAATTCTATCCCTTCTATTTTAGACGCAAGATGCCCGGCAAGATGTCCGCTGTTTTGTTCGGCAACTATAACTTTAGGGAACGACCTTAGGACCTCTGCTGTGTTTTTTGGTAATGGATTGATAAACTGAAAGTGAGCCAATGCTACATTCATTCCTGTGTTATTCATCCGGCCAATAGCCTCACGTAAATGTCCGTATGTTCCTCCCCAGCCTACAACCAAAAGGTCGGCATCGGGATTGCCAATGATATTTAGTTGGGGTATATAGTTTGCTATCGCATCTATTTTTGCTTGACGGGTATTCACCATTTTCTGATGATTTTCGGGGCTTGTTGATATGGCTCCTGTTTGGTAATCCCTTTCAAGGCCGCCTATACGATGAGTGTAGCCTTCTGTTCCGGCAGGAGCAATATACCGGGCAAAAGTTTGACTGTCGCGAGCGCCCACCGACCAACTATCACCTTTAAATTGCGAAACATCGTGCGGAATAATCTTTGGATACTCGTCCATATCCGGAATTCTCCATGCTGATGAACCATTTGCTATATATCCGTCCGACAGAAGAATGACAGGTGTAACATGCTCCAATGCTATTTTTGCCGCCCAATATGCTGTATCGAAACAATTTGTAGGACTGGATGCGGCAATTACAACGGCGGGGCTCTCGCCATTGCGCCCATATAAGGCTTGGCGAAGATCGGTTTGCTCGGTCTTTGTTGGTAATCCTGTTGACGGGCCTCCGCGCTGCACATCAATAACAACCAAAGGCAGTTCGGCCATAACGGCCAACCCTATCGCTTCGCTTTTCAGTGCCAAACCCGGTCCCGATGTGGAAGTTGCGGCTAAGTCTCCCGCAAAGCTTGCACCTATGGCAGAGCATACGCCGGCTATCTCGTCTTCCATCTGTACGGCTTTCACGCCAAGCTCTTTTCTTTTTACCAATTCATGGAGAATATCGGTAGCCGGAGTGATGGGATACGAGCCCAGAAACAGCTCTTTTCCGGCACTCTCGGCAGCGGCTATCAGTCCGTATGCGGTGGCAACATTACCGCTTATGTCGGTATAGGTGCCGGGGCGGGTTTTCATTGTTTCCACACGGTATGTCGGTACTGATAGGTCGGTGTTCTGTCCGTAATTGAAACCATCGGCCAAGACTTTTATGTTGGCTTCGGCCAGAAGTGGTTTATGGGAAAATTTATTTATTAATAAATGGTTAGCCATGTCGATAGGTTTGTTGAATAGCCAACAAATAAGTCCCAGTGCAAACATGTTTTTACATCTGGCCTGATCTTTTGGGCTCATCTCAAAATTAATCAGACCGTCTCTCGTCAGGGTAGTTATGGGGATAGATATAACCCTTGCACCGTTCAATCCCATTTCTGTGAATGGGTTTTCGGTTTTGAACAGGGCTTTATCTAAGTCTTTCTGCTGAAAAGAGTCGAGGTCGGCAATTATTATCGCGTCCTTCTTCAACCGGGTTGCGTTTACTTTAAGGGCGGCCGGATTCATTGCCACCAGCACGTCCACTTTGTCGCCAGCCGTATAGATATGTGTTCCTAAATGAACCTGAAAGCCTGAAACTCCGCTGAGAGTACCCTGCGGGGCTCTTATCTCGGCCGGATAATCGGGAAATGTGGCTATCTCGTCGCCCAATATGGCCGATAAATTGGAGAAAATTGTTCCGGATAGTTGCATTCCGTCTCCCGAATCGCCGGAAAAAAGAATAACAATATCTTTTACATCCTTAGGTGTTACTTTTTCTTGAAAATGCATGGCATGTGTTTTATTAAGCTAAACAAAAAATAGGATGAAGATGTTCGTAAATGTAAATACGAATGTAACAAGACAAACATAATGAATAAAATATAAATAAAACAAGTTTGAGCGATTGTTATTTTATAAAGTTATAACTAAAATATCTACTTTTGTTTTATAAAAAATTGTTCCTTTGTTTTGCTTTATTCCTTATGCAAGCATATAAGGTTTATTCAAACAGGTACTTATAATAATTTTGAAGTTGATGAAATATAAAAAACTACCCCTCATTATATATGCCTTATTTTTTTCGTGCGCATTTATTAATGCTCAGGAAAAAACGAATGCCGAAAAGCATTATTTTGACATAAACAAGAATATAGAACTCTTCAACACCATAGTAAAGGAGTTGGATATGTTTTATGTGGATACCCTTGATGTGGAAAAAACCATAGAAACGGGCATCTATAATATGCTTGCCGGGCTGGACCCATACACGCAGTATATACCGGAAGAGGATATGAAAGATTTTCGTTTCATGACCACAGGCGAGTATGCGGGTATAGGTTCTGTAATCAGCGTGTGCGAGTATGAGGGAAAGATAGCCGTAAGACTGACAGACCCTTACGAAAACATGCCGGCCGCTAAAGCAGGGCTGAAGGCCGGAGACGTGATTCTTGAAGTGGACGGCGAAAATGTGGTGCGCGAAGGCTCGTTAGAAAAACAGGGGCGCGACCTGTCGGCTTATGTAAGCGAAAAACTAAAAGGACAGGCAGGGTCTTTATTGCAGCTTAAAATAGCCCGTCAGGGAGCAAAGAAACCGATAGATTTTAAAATCATCCGCGAGATAATACAAGTACCCGCTGTACCTTATTACGGCTTGTTGGAAGACGGTGTGGGCTATATAGCGCTTTACCCTTCCATATTGCAAGCATCAGGATTTACCAATAAGAGCGCAAAGGAAGTGAAAGACGCTTTTTTAGACCTGAAAAACAAGGGTATGACATCGTTGGTGTTCGACCTTCGCGATAATGGTGGCGGAATGTTGGAAGAGGCCGTTCAAATTACAAATATGTTTGTTCCTAAGGGCGAAGTTGTACTGAGCACAAAAGGCAAAATAAAGCAAGCCGAAAGGACATACCGCACCACGCAAGACCCCATAGACTTAAACATGCCCATCGTAGTGCTGGTTAATGACGGAAGCGCTTCGGCCACCGAAATAGTTTCCGGCGCTTTGCAAGATCTGGACAGAGCCGTTATTATGGGCGAACGTACTTTTGGAAAAGGATTGGTGCAGATGCCGCGCGAATTACCATACGGTGGAAGTCTGAAAATTACCACATCGAAATACTACATTCCGAGTGGTCGTTGCGTGCAAGCGATAGACTATACACATCGTGACGGAAGCGGACGCCTGACACGTATTCCCGATAGTTTGACCAACGTTTTCAAAACGGCAAACGGAAGAGAGGTTCGCGACGGAGGGGGGATAATTCCCGATGTAAAAATAGAGGAAGACAATATTCCGACAATGATACTCTATATGATGGCCGAAAACATAATCTTCGATTATGCTACAAAATGGGTTGGTAGTCATAAGGCGATAGAGGATATAAATACTTTTTCGATATCGGACGAAGATTACAACGATTTCAAAATCTTTGTGAAAGGAAAAGACTTTAAATACGACCAAGGAAGCGAAAAAACACTGAAAGCACTGAAAGAAGTAATGGACTTTGAGGGCTATACAGATGTGGCAGACGACGAGTTTAAAGCGTTGGAAGCTAAATTGGTGCCTGATTTGGACAGGGATTTAGACCTTTTCAGAGAGAAAATAATACAGAGCATTAATGTTGAAATAGCAAAACGCTATTTTTACAGGAAGGGCGAAATACTCGAATCCCTTAAAAATGATAAAACGGTTAAACAAGCGGCAGAGCTGCTCAAAGACCAAGAAGCATATAAGAAGTTGCTACAACCCAAAGAAACAGAAAAGCTTGTAGAAAACTAAGCGGAAAACAATAAAAATATTAAATAAATGGAGTCGGTATAACACGAGTGTTTTATCGGCTATGTTTTATCAAAAAAAACAGTAAAAAGAATATATGGAAAAGAGTAATTGTGGAAACCAAAAATTCTCGACAAGGGTCATTGCTTCAAAGTTTAGCAAACCTGATGCGCATGGAGCCATAAGTATGCCTGTTTACAGGAACGCGGCATTCGAGTTTGAATCGGCCGAGGCTATTGCCAATGCTTTTCAGAATAAACTGAATGCTCATACTTATACACGCATATCGAACCCTACGGTCGAAAATCTTGAACTGAAAATAAAAACGGCATCGGGAGCCCAAGGTGTACTGTGCGTAAGTTCGGGGATGGCAGCTATTTCGAATACGTTTCTGACCATTACTTATGCCGGATGTAATATTGTGGCTTCGCCCCACTTGTTCGGAAACACTTTTTCTTTGTTGCAAACAACCCTTACCGAGTTTGGTGTTGAGGTTCGTTTTGTAGATACCGACAATCTGGACGAAATAGCTGCGGCTGTCGATGACAATACCGTAGCCTTTTTCTGTGAGTTGATCACCAATCCGCATATGGAAATTGCGGACTTGCCCGAAATTTCTAAGATACTGAAAGCTCGCAACGTTCCCATGATTGTAGATACTACTATTATACCCTGGTGCGGATTTAAAGCAAAGGATTTTGGTGTGGACTTAGAAATCGTTTCTACCACTAAATATGTTTCGGGTGGCGCAACCAGCCTTGGGGGGGCAATTCTTGATTATGGAACATTCAATTGGGCACACAACCGTAAGTTGGCAAAAATAGAATCATGCACCGGAACAGCCCGTTTTACCTTCAAACTAAGGCGTGAGATAGCCCGTAATATGGGAGCTTGCATGGATGCCGAATCGGCTTCATTGCAGGCATTAGGCATGGAGTCGTTGCAACTCCGTTACGAGCATATGTCGCAGTCGGCCTACGAGTTGGCTCTATTCCTTTCGGAACAATCTTCTGTGACGAAAGTGAATTATCCGAAACTCCCTACTTCGGCCTATAAACACATTTCCGAGAAGCTGTTTACCGGCAATCCCGGAGCTATGCTTACATTCAGTCTGAAAGATAAAGATGCTTGTTTTCGGTTTATGAATCGTTTGCAGGTTATTCGCCGTGCCACTAATTTGTTCGACATAAAAACCCTGATTATACACCCCGAATCTACAATTTATGGCACTTTTTCGCAAGAAATGAAAGACGTGATGGGCATAGAAGACAATCTGTTGCGCTTGTCGGTTGGCCTTGAAGATGTTGCCGATTTGAAGAACGATATAATCAGCGCTTTGGATACCCTGTGAAAAATTATGCTTAAAACTTTAATGATGTGGCAAGACCAACAACTAAACAAGGCTTAATAGAGGCTGCAAACAGCCAGTTCGATAAGCTGTGGAAACTGATAGATTCCATGCCGAAAGAAAAGCAGTTGGCTGTGTTCTCTTTTGAGGATAGAGACAAGAATCTGCGCGATGTGTTAATACATCTGTATGAGTGGCATCGGCTGTTACAGAATTGGCTCCGTTCTAATCGGGCGGGGAATGCGGTGAACTTTTTGCCCGAACCTTATAACTGGAAAACATATCCTAAAATGAATATAGAGTTTTGGGAAAAACACCAAACAACCCCTTTAGAAGACGCGGTTACACTCTTAAAGGAAAGTCATGCCGATGTAATGAAACTTATTGAACCCTTTACCGATGAAGAGTTGTTTATCAAGAAATACTTCCCGTGGACAGGGACAACCAACTTAGGGAGCTATTGCATTTCTGCTACATCAAGCCATTACGATTGGGCAATAAAAAAGCTGAAGAAGCATATAAAATAAAGATATAAAGCTATCCGTGGTGTCTTTAGAAAATAAAAGCTTATTATCTGAAAAATAACATATATCCATTTTGTTATCCTGAGTGCAACGAAGGATCTTAAATACAGAGATTCTTTACTTTGTTCAGAAACAACGTTCGAGGAGCGTGGGTGACTCAATGACAGATGTTATAAAAAAGAGGCTGAATGTCTCAAAATAGAAATTAAGTCTCTGAGAATTGAATATTCGGATTTGTTCTCCGATAGGTGTTCAAACAAAACGAGGGTGAAATCACATTGTGATACACCCTCGTTTACTTATAGCGGAAATTTTATTATTTCTTATTTTGCATGCGTTTTGCATAACGGTTCATGAACTTATCAACACGTCCTGCTGTATCCACAAGTTTTTGTTTACCTGTATAAAAAGGATGAGACGAACTTGTGATTTCAAGCTTCACGAGCGGATATGTAACACCATCTATTTCAATAGTGTCTTTAGCATTGATTGTAGAACGAGAGATAAAAATTTCTTCGTTCGACATATCTTTAAAAACTACCGGACGATAATTTTCTGGATGTATTCCTTTTTTCATTGCAATATATGTTTTACTATTTATTCTTTACTCTTAGGTAATTTCGGTTGGCAAAGATATATCTTTTTCTGAAAAAAAAGAAATAAAGTAAGGGTTAAAAACACAAAAATATCTATCCGCAATCAAGACAGTTCTTACTAATGTAGATTATATTTATATTTGCAGCTTATTAGCACGGCTTTAATCAGTGATAAATAAGTAAAAAAAGCAATGAAAAATATACATTCGATAATAACGGTTACTTTAGTCCTCTTTTTTTTAGCGTTTAATGTTTCCGCGCAGAATACAAGCAGAACGTTTTTGAATGACAATGTTTCCGTGTCGCAGTCGAAGGACAATCTGTACGAAAATACTTTGCCTGTTTTGCAAAGAGGGAGTAATGGTTTGATAATTATGCCCGGTGGCGGATGGACTCCTTTTTCTGACCGCATTACCTTTAAAGACACTATGCTAATAGAAGCATTTATGCTGCCTGTTGTTTTTGATGGAAAGATTTTGTCGCCGGATTTATCTTTTACTACAAACACAAATACTAATCAAACGACTCCCATTTTTAGGTTGATACATCCTGACAGTACATTTGTACCCCTATTGAGTAAAAGGGATAAAATAAATGAAATCCGCCGAAGCTATTACATGAGCCATCCGGATAAGGTTAAGTATAACGCTTTCTCATTTGGTAAGACAAATGCGGAGAAGGAGAAAGAGGCTGCGAAAACCAGCGTATTTAAAGATGTATTGCCCACCGAAGATCCGACAATAGCTCCCCCACCTACTGATATAGACAAATATGTTCCCAAAATTATCTATTGGACAAAAACGGGTGAACACGCTTTGTCTATAGCTCAAAATTATATTTCGGACAATTGGTATAAAGGAGGTTCCAATAATTTTTATGTGAAGAACTACCATAAATTCACTCTGAATTATGAGCGTAAAAAAATTAAGTTCCGTAACGTTTGGGAATGGAAGCTCGATTTGCAGAAAGAAGAAGCCGATACTGTTCATTCCATACGTATAACTGACGACCTTTTCCGGATGGAAAATACCCTCGAAGTAGCGGCTTTCAAAAAATGGTCGTATTCAGCAAAATTAGAAACCAAAACACAATTGTTCAACCGCTTCCCGATAAACTCAAAGGCGAAGTCTACGACGCTATTCTCGCCCTTGTATTCTAACTTAGGTTTTGGTATGAGTTATACGCATAACTCAACCTCAAAGAAAAACAAGCACCGTACATTCAGTTTAACACAGAATATTGCACCAATCGCGGTTAACTTAACTTATGTGGGGAGCGACGATGTAGACGAAACCAGTTTCGGATTGGACGAAGGAAAGAAAACAAAATGGGAATTTGGGTCTACCATCAATACGGATATGAGTATAAGCTTCAGCCAGAATGCAAAACTCACATCCCGGTTCAAATATTTCACCAATTACCATAGGGCCGAAGTTGAACTGGAAAACCGGTTTGATATGGCTCTGAATCGCTTTTTATCAACATCTATCCATATATATGCCCGGTTCGATGACAATGAAGGAGCCAAAAGAGATGGAGATTGGGGGTATTTACAAAGGTACGAATCTATAAGCTTTGGGTTGTCATATAAGTGGTAACCAGTATTTTGATTTAGTGTACTATCCGTATTCAAACACCTTGATAAAAATATTTAAGGATAAAAGCTCTTATTAATTTGGATTTCTATAAAAAAAATGTACCTTTGCATTCGAAATATCGCGGGGTGGAGCAGTTGGTAGCTCGCCAGGCTCATAACCTGGAGGTCATCGGTTCGAGTCCGGTCTCCGCAACACAGAAAGAAAAGCAACCGAGAAATCGGTTGCTTTTTATGTGAAAAACATATAGATTGATTATTAAGAACTTTGCAAAATGATTAACCGGCTGTTTTCTGTCATATTCGTAATTCTTTTATCCTTACAACTTGTAGCCCAGAATAAAATAGAAAGATCTAATCTGACTGATGTTGATTCGTTTACATCTCTATCTATTGTTTATGGGTGGAGTTATGATTCTAAGAAGGATAAATGGATTACTAAGGAAAATGAGATAAAAGGTATTGACAGATTCGATGGTTATTACATTCTCTCATTACATGACGAAAACAGAAATTATGTTGCGATAATCAAAGAGTATAAAATAAAGTCGAATCTGGTTTTCGATACATTCATTTTAGACTATGACGATTATGTAACAAAAATAAGTAAATGGGAGACACACACGCTGTTGAAGTTTCCGATACTTAAACACCATCAAGTCACCATCAAGAAAAAAGAACTGGTTACAAATGATGTATTAGGATTAAATGTCTCAAATTTGTTGAGTACTCCTCGTGATTATTTTGTTTTTCAATATAAGTTTTTACAAGACTCTACGGTTAAATTTCTGTTTTATACCGAATTGTACTCTTCGGATAATTGTATGTTGTCCGGGCTGAATACAGAAGAAGTTGATTTGGGCAGATACACATTCATAGGTAAAGAAGAATTATATAATAACTCCTTCTATAAAACTACGCCGCAGTATTTTACTGATTTTATTGATTCGCCACTAAAGAATAACTAACTAACTTAATACTTACGAAAACTTAAAACACTATGTCTAAGAAAATTATTGCATTAGGAGCTATCTTATTTTTTATTACAACAAGCATATTTGCACAATTGCCGTATGCTAAAATGATGGATTTGACTAATGCTGAATTGAAAGAAAAGAAATTCAAGTACGATTCGAATAAGAATCAGTATAAAATGTCGAAAACGAATAAAACAAACCAAACTATGAATGTCCTTAGTGCCATAGGTGGTTCAACTGCAGATATAAAACCTCATAAAGAAGACTATACTATTGTGATACAAAAGGGGGCGGAAGACAAAACGGCTTTCACTTCTGTGCTGTTCTACAATGATGATACTTATCATACTATATCGTCATGGATTGTAGAAAATGATATAACACCTATCGAAACAAATTCGGGTAAATTGGTATTGCAAAAATTCGATTATGAAGACTATACCGTAGAATTGGCAATAGAACTTGTTTCTGTAAAAACGACCACAAGTAGAACTTTTGCCGCAGCTAAAAGTTTCGATGAGTCTTATAATGTATATACCTATACAATATATACCGGAGTTGCTCCCGAATCTAAATGGCATAAAAAAGAAGCAGAAAAGAAAGCAAAGAAAAAACTAAAGGGAGATAAAGAAGATCTGAATGATTTGATGTAAGATAAGAATAAGAAGAAAAAAGCAACCGATTTCTCGGTTGCTTTTTTAGTTTATATCAATTGTCTCGTCCTAAAATAAGTTTACACTTAAAACTTATAACCTATCTTGCAATAAGCATTCCGGTTTTTCAGATTAATGTCTTTCTTGTCCGAGATGTTTGTTAATCCATATTCGTATCCCAAAGAAAGAACGAAGGAATTGTATTCGCCATTGACTCCGGCACTTATTCCCATATCGAAATCCTTGTAATTATTGTCGTCGAAGGTATCTATCTTGCTTTCTATGGTTTGGTCTTGTGTTGGATATCCCGGTATTGTAGCTTGCTTGGTAGTTAGCTTTGTTGTTGTTTTGCCTCCTACGCCATAAGCGAAATAAGGGCCTGCAAATACTCCGGCGTTCACACCTTCTCCCAATTTTAGTCGGTATCCGGCATGAATAGGCATCTGGAAGTAAATCATGTTAGTATTAATTTCAAAACGTCCGTTTTTATTCCCGCTGATTAGATCGCTGTATTGGTCAACGCTGAATCCTGCCTGTTCAAGGTCGTTACGGGTGATGATTTTGGAGTATTTGCCGTTTGCACCTTTCGACAGAAAGTTTATTCCTATCTGGGTGTAAAAATTGTTTGATATATTATAATCTAAATGAAGGGCTGCCCGCCAACCCAACCTTGCATCCAGGTCGTTGGCATCGTCACCGCCAAAAGTAGAAAGGTTTGCTCCTGCTTCTATCCCATATGCAAGGGTGTTTTCTTGTGCTCTTGCAACTGATATAGACGATAGTAATACTATGGCCATCAGGCTTATTTTATAAATTGTTTTCATAATTTTACTTTGTGATGTAATGACTATAATGATTATTACAAATATAGACTTTTCTTTATCAAAGTTGGTTTTTATTTAGAATAAATATGCAAAAAGCGGCTTCGGTAGATATTTCACCGAAACCGCTAAGGTTTATCTTTTTAAATTTAAAGCTAATCTTTTAGTGGCATCCACAACTTCCGGAATTGCCTCCGCAGGAAGCACCGTCTTTTTCGTCTCCGCAGTCATCGCATCCACATCCGCAACCTCCTTGAGGGGCAAACATCTCGGCTATCTCTTCGGCTGTGGCTTCTCTTACACCTATAACCTTACCCGAAAAATGAAGTGTTTCGCCGGCAAGCGGGTGATTGAAGTCCATCGTTACAACATCAGGTTTAACCTCTACCACCGAACCGTTCATACGGTTGCCGTTCGAGTCCATCATCGGAACGGTAGCTCCTTCAAATATTACTTGCTCATCAAACTTCCCATCAACTTCAAATATATTGCGTGGTAGGTCAACAACATGCTCGTCTATGTACTCTCCGTATGCTTGTTCGGGTGTAAGTGCGAACTCGAAAGAATCGCCTTCCGATAGGTTGTCGATGTTTTTCTCGAAAGCTTCGAGCATAGAGTTGGTTCCGTAGATAAACTCTAAAGGATTTTCTGCGGTTGCTCTTTCCATCAACTCGCGTTCCGCACCCTCGCCAACATTCAAGTCGTAGGTCAAAGAGACAAATTTATTTGTTGAAATTTTCATTGTTTTCTGTTTTATTTAATTGTTATTAATTTATTTAATTCGTTCTTAGTGTTTATCTTTCTCTACAAAGAACGTACCAGTATTTTTGTTTGAGATAGATTTTATTAAAAACATAGAGCGATGGATGCTTAATTATTTAATTGTGCATTTATCGACCGCTATTTTAAGGTTGCTTAAAGCCTCTTCCAGAATTCTGCGTGGGGTTCCTACATTCATCCGCATAAAGCCTATGCCTTCTTTGCCGAACATAGCTCCATCGTTGAGCGCCAGTTTGGCATCTTTAACAAAAAGGTCTGCCAACTCGTTTTGAGGAAGTTTTAAGCCCCTGCAATCCAGCCATATCAGGAACGATGCTTGGGGTTTAAGAGCTTTTATCTGTGGGATGTTTTCTTTAAGGTATTGATCTACAAAACAACAATTCTGCCATATATATTCTTTCACTTCCTTGAGCCATGGCAGTCCGTTGCGATAAGCAGCCTTAGTGGCAATGGAGGCAAAACAATGCGCTTGGTTAAGTTCGCTGCTTTCGAGGAAAGCAAAAAACTTTTTGCGAATTTCCGGATTCGGCACAACTGCGAATGAACTGACAAAACCTGCCATATTAAAAGTTTTGCTCGGCGCCATCAGTGTTATACTATTTTGAGCGGCATGTTCCGAAACGCTGGCAAAGGGTATATGCTTATGGTTTTGCATGGCAAGGTCGGAATGTATTTCGTCCGAAATAACCAGTATATCGTTTTGATAGCATATCTCGGCTATTTCGGCAAGTTCGGTCCGTGTCCATACCCTTCCTCCGGGGTTATGTGGATTGCAAAGGATAAGAAGTTTTGTTTCGGGTGTGATAATGCTTCGTAAATGCTCAAGATCCATATTGTAAACTCCGCTGCCTTCGTCCAATATAAGTGGATTGGTTACAATGTGGCGATGGTGCAGGGCCGGAATTGTACTGAAAGGTTGGTATACGGGTGGTTGTATCACTATTCTGTTTTGCTGTGTAGTAAAACAGTCTATAACAAAGGCTATACCTTTAACAACGCCCGGGATAAATGTTATCCATTCCTGTTTGACAGGCCAACCGTGTTGTTCCGATAGCCAGTCTATTATAGCTTCGTGATATCCTTCGCAGTGGTGAGTGTATCCGAAAATACCATGCTTGCATCTTTCTGTTACGGCCTCGGCTATAGCCGGAGGGGCAGGAAAATCCATATCGGCAATCCATAGCGGAATCAGGTCTTTGCGGCCAAATCTCTCCTCCAGAAAATCGGTTTTCAAAGCATCGGTGCCATTTCTGTCAATTATTTCGTCAAAATTAAAAACAGGCATATTCTATCTTATTTATCGTATTCCCCCGAAATGGTTTAATCTATTTTCTTTTAGCAAACAAAGATAAATAATTATAGACGATAAAAATAAAAAGGAATGCTGAATAAACAATATTTATAGATTGTGACAGGAAATTGCCATTTACTTAATGCTGACAGTATTAACCCGATAGAAATGAAATTAGAAGTATAAATAGTCCATAACTGTTTTCATGAAGAACAAAAAAACAAGGGTGACAAATACCATTGCCACTACAGAAATGGAATACAACAATATTTTAATATACCGTTTTTTCATTAGTACCGATGTTATCAACTTTGTTTCCCGACATCAATTGAAAGGGAACAGATAAAAAAGGAGAATTATCCTACCGAAAGTAAATAATAGAAAATGCTTTTTATGCTGAGCATAAAATAATTGTTGTGCTTTGCCCTACTGGCCATAGGACATGCAATCTGCCTCCAAAGGAATATCCTTGACATTCGTTCGGAAACAACGCCCGGGGAGCGTAGCCCCCTCAATATGACATGCCGCAATAAATGTTTTCTCTTGCTAAAGAACCGGATTTATTTTTCTTTCTTCTTTTTCTTTTTTCTGCCGAACAAGGAATTTTTGACCCGATTCACTACTACTCCTATCAAATACGGTTTTGCTATTCGCCATAGAGTGGGGAAGATGTCTCCTGCCAACCCTGCAATATTCGAAATGCCGGATATAGCGCTATTACTATTATTATTGTTGCTCCCGAATAAATTGAACGAAAATATAGACCGGAACAACAACGAACTCCAATTATCGCTCAGGTAGAACAGATCTTCTTTGAGGTAGGCCTCGTGTTTTTCGCACTCCGTCTGAAGCTTGCTTCTTTCGGCTCTGAGCTCTTCTAAGGGAGATACACTACTCTTCATTCGATTCCACTTTTTTAATAATTGAAATTGTTTTATTCGCAATCTTGTTCCTTATGCGTTTTGCATTAGCAACAACAACAATCAGTATGAGCAACACAACCGCAACCAAAATGCCGAATCCTGCCGCATAGCTATCCAAGCATTCGCCCAGCCACAGCCCGAGGCTCAAAAGCCCTAACGAGAACGCACCAATTACCAGCAATGATATAATGGCAAGGTAGACGATATGCCCACTGGCCAAGGCTCCTTTCTCGTAAGTTGTAAGCTTAAATATACTAAGCTTTTTAGACAGATAGGCAAACACTTCACTCCGGATAGATTCGAGTAAGGTTGCGAGGTCTATATCCTGTTGTTGTTCTTTATCCTTCATCTTCCACAAGGTCTTCCAGTTCTTCTTCGCACTCGCAAGCAGCATTGCCAACGGCTCCTTTTATTTTAGCAACAATTTTGTTGATTTCTCTTACCCATTCTTCTTTTTTGTCGGATGTTGCAACATAGGTAACCGCAGCGCCAAGAGCCGCTCCTGCTGCCATAAACAGCAGGTTTGTAGTAGTTTTACTCATAATAATCTATTTTTATATTTTGGTTTATTCGTTATAATGTATATTCAACTGTTTTCAAATATAACGTTTTAGAACGAAAAAAGATTAATAGAGTGCTGTTTTTTTTGTTCAGCCTTCTACTTCTCCCAAAAGGGTTGCGGAAGTACAATCGGTTATTTTCACCTTCACAAGCTGCCCTATACGGTGATCGCCTTTATTGAAGATAACCACTTTGTTTTGGGATGAACGCCCGAACAGTTGCTCTTTGGAACGTTTTGAAAAACCTTCAATCAGGACTTCAAATGTTTTTCCGACGTCGCGCTTATTACTTTCGTGCGACATTTGGTTCTGGAGGTCAATTATCTCTTGCAGTCGTTTAACCTTCAGGTCTTCGGGTATATCGTCCGTTAGTTTCTTTGCGGCATAAGTGCCTGGGCGTTCCGAATATTTGAACATAAAAGCTGAATCATAAACAATCTCGCGCATAAGCGAAAGCGTTTCTTGGTGATCTTCTTCGGTTTCGGAATGGTAACCGCACATAATGTCGGTCGACAGTCCGCAGTCGGGAATTATCCGTTTGATGGCTGCGATACGCTCCAGATATTGCTCACGGTTGTAGCGACGTTTCATAACGTCCAGCATTTTTGAGCTTCCCGATTGCACGGGCAGGTGTATAAATTTGCACAGATTGTCGTACCGGGCAATGACTTCAAGCGTTTCGTCGGTCATGTCGGTCGGATACGATGTCGTGAAGCGGATACGCATATCGGGTGCGGCTTGGGCAACCATGCTTAGCAGTTTAGAGAAATCGACCACCGTTCCGTCTGCCTCTTCGTAACGATACGAATTGACGTTTTGCCCTAACAGTGTTACTTCCTTGAAATTCTTTTTGCGCAGATCGTCCAATTCGTTCAGTATGCTTTGAGGCTCGCGACTGCGTTCGCGCCCACGAGTGTAAGGCACAATGCAATAAGAACACACCTTGTCGCATCCCCGCATGATGGAGATGAAACCTGTCAGATGATTGCCCCCTATCTTCAGAGGAATTACATCTTTGTACGTTTCGGTTTTGGAGAGTGTTACGTTGATGGCTTTTTCGCCCCGTTCGGCTGCGCCAATCAAGTTCGGCAAATCGAGATAAGCATCGGGGCCTACAACCACGTCTACATGGTGTTTGTCGATCAGTTCTTCGCGTACACGCTCGGCCATGCAGCCCAGAACCCCTATTATAAGGTTTCGTTTCTTTTTCCGCTTTATGGCGTTTAGGTACTCCAGCCGTTGAATGACGCGCTGTTCGGCATTGTCGCGAATCGAGCAAGTGTTTACAAACACCGCATCGGCATTTTCCAATTTATCGGTTATGGTATAGCCATCCATTTCCATTACCGAGGCAACAACTTCGCTGTCGGCAACGTTCATCTGGCATCCATAAGTTTCGATAAATAGTTTTTTTTGTTCGTTGTCAGTCGTGGATTTAAAGTCCATTTCTTCAGATTTTTTTAAGTGTTTCTATTTATCTTGATTATGCAAATTGATGCATAAAACAGTTTCTATGGCACAAAGATAATCATTCTTTTTGTATCCTCCTGCCATGCTGACGATAGGAAGATACTTGTGTATAGCAAAACAGATGCTACGCTCACGCTAAGGGTGACAAAATTCTCAATGCGCTTTTCTGCGGATGGGGTAGCTTTATTTAATGATAAGTGTATCGGTAATCTGAAAATCATGGAATTTCAAAACTTGATCCCCAATTGTTGTTGTTTTTCAACAAAGAGTGTGTACATGCTGTCGCCGTCTTTTGCGGTGAAGGGCAAGCTCCATGTGGTGTTAGAGTAAGTTTTTTTATTTGTATTGTTTTTCAATATCCAGAAGGGTTTGTTTTGCACTCAGGCCTCCGGCGTAGCCCGTTAAGCTGCCATTAGCCCCTATAACTCTATGGCAGGGAATTATTATAGAAATAGGGTTTCGGTTGTTGGCCAAGCCTATCGCTCTCGATGCCTTGGGGTTACCTATTGCTTCGGCAATATCTTTGTAAGAGCGTGTTTCGGCATAAGGTATATTGAGCAGTGCATTCCACACCTGTTTCTGGAAATCTGTGCCTTTAAGGTTTAGCGGAACTTTAAAGGTCTTACGTTTGCCATCGAAATACTCTTGAAGCTGCTTTATGGTTTCTTTTAAGAGTGGAGTCTCTTTTTCTTGAAAACCATCGCCCGATGTTTTTCGGTACACTAACTTGGTAATAAAATCATCTTCCTCGTAGAGATACATTTCGCCGATAGGCGACTGGTAAGTTTGAAAATATTTTCTCATGGGGTATGTAATGTTTATGTTTTTTGCAATTGATAAGTTAACCCTACCGAAAAATAGATGTTATACATGTTAAAATCCATTGCCCGGAACTTTTTAGGGAAGATGGGGCGTATTCCCCAGTCGAGATTGCCGAATATGCCAAACCGTTCGTTTACCCTGTATTCGGCTCCCAGATTAAAACCAAAATCGAAGGTACGGATATCGTCGCCAAAGTCGAAGGTGGCTTCATCATCGCCGGTGAATTCAATTTTCTTTCCGGTAGGAGTTGGTGTTCGCAGGTAACCGTCGTAGACCGACCCCTTGAATGATGTGCTGAAAGCATACGATGCGTATCCCCCGGCACGGATAGACCAATTTCGGTTTATGTTGTATCCTACAAAGAAGGGAACGGTAACATAAGCCAGTTTTACACGGGTTTCATTCTTTCCTACAAAATACCCCTCCAGTTCTTCCCCGCCTTTTTCCAGCCTAACCCGTGTATGGATATATTTTGCGCGTACCCGCGTGCCCATTCCTTTATAATCGAGCATTATGCCACTTCCGGCAAACCAATTGTTGTTTATCTTATAGGTGGCATTATATCCTAAACGTGGTGTAAACTGAGGCCACCAACCTTCTATTTTACGTATTTCTTCGGGTATGTTAGAGGGAGCCGTAGCTCCAAGGTTGTATCCGGCAACAAGTTTATGCTCATATCTGTCTTCAGCCCACAGCAAAGCAGGGAGGGTAATAATCAGGATAAGGAATCTATATTTTATGGTTTTCATTGAAATGCAGTGTTTATTGTATTTTCTTTCTTACTCATTCTCGGTATAAGACCTGCAAATAACTTCTACTTTGTCTACAATCAATGTGCTGCCTATTGCTCCGCGATATTGGTCGCCATCCCTGCTCGAAGCGAACACAACGGCCAGTTTATAGTCGTAAGCATCGTAGTCGGGCTCTTCGGTATATATAAAGGAGAGTTTAAACTCTGTGTAAGAGCTTCTTGCTGAACGGTCCGAAAGTTCGGCCTTGGCTATAACCTTGTCAGAATTCATAACATTTGTGCCATCCAGATATTCGGTTTTGCCCGCATTGCTTTTGGCTACTTTATACAAGACGGCATAGATGGAACATTCGTCAATTTTCCCGTCCACAATATTATCGTTTTCGTCATAAAAAGGGCTTCCTACCTTGTATTTATAGTATCCCTTGAACTCAACAGGCTTTCCTTTTTCCTTAGGATGCGGTTGCCCGAACTTGGCCGATTTTGCAAAATTTGAGATATTGATATTAAACGTTCCCCTAAACAATGAACCAGAAAACACAGGTATAAGGTTATTCCAGAAAGTACCACCCCGTTGGGTTTCGAGTAGGGCGGCGTATGGTCCGTGATACGAATCGGTGGTAGGACGGGTGGGGTAGAAGTCAACGTTGCCGATTTTTGCCAAGGCGATTCCCGGATTGGCACTATCCCAAAGATCGTCGTTGATGGCAGGATAAACGAATCCGTCATTAATCTCCAACCAGTCGTCAAAATCGTAGCGAATGGTGTCCATCTCGACCGGCGGAACAGAATCTTTGAGAGACACAACGACAGTATATTTCTTGACCCACTCCCCGTCTTGCGAGGTAACGGTATAAATCACAGGCACGGAAAAATCTTGCTCCACACCCGAAGCCGGACTGAGGGTTGCACCCTCCGAAACCTTTATGATAGGTGTCAGGCGTGTTATATCGGCATCGTTCAACGTTACGGTTATTCTTTGCGCATCGTCCTTTATATAGGGTTCTTCCGCTATATTCTGAAACGTAAAAGAAACGATATCGGCTTCCCTGTTCAAAGGCTCGTCTTTGATACAGGACGATACAACGAACAGTGTACAAACTGAAGCTATCAGTAGTTTTAATTTCATGTTTATTCGGTTCATGGTTTGCGGTTTGATAGTATAATCTTATTTATTAGTAGCCCAGTGATTATGAGCCTGTAAAAAAGGTTATAAAACAGTGCTTTTTTCATAGCGAAAAGCTATTTTGTCAGAACAATAATTTATACCTTTGCATCGTTTTTTTCAGAAATATTTTTGGATGTATTGAAACAACAGGTTAAAGTACAACAAAAACATATAAAGCGAAAAATAACTATTAAAAAATTTATATACATTAACGAACTAATCAGTTAGAATAATGGCATTGAAAACAATGAGCGCCGAAGAGGCTGCTCGTCTTATTAAGAACAACGACAACGTTGGTTTCAGCGGTTTTACCGCGGCCGGTTGTCCTAAAGTAGTACCTGCCGCTTTGGCTAAATATGCCGAAGAAGAACATGCGAAAGGAAATCCATTTAAAATAAGTGTATTTACGGGTGCTTCGACAGGCGATTATATTGATGGAGCATTGTCTCGGGCAAAAGCTGTGAGCCGCCGCACGCCTTACCAGTCTAACAAAGACATGCGTGCCGCTATCAATAACGAGGAAGTCGCTTATTTTGATATGCACCTTTCGCAATTGGCTCAGGAAATACGTTATGGTTTTTTCGGTAAGATAAATGTTGCTGTTATAGAAGCTTGCGAGGTTACCGAAGCCGGCGAAATTGTACCTACCTGCGGTGTAGGTATTTCTCCAACAGCTTGCCGCTTGGCCGATATCGTGATTGTTGAGTTGAACTCTTGCCATCCGAAAGCAATGAGGGGAATGCACGACATTGTTGAGTTTCAAGACCCTCCTCACCGCAAAGCCATCGAAATATTTAAACCGGACGATCGTATCGGTGCGGACTGCATAAAAGTAGATCCTAAAAAGATTGTTGTTGTAGAAACCGACACTCCTAACGATGGTGGTGGTTTTGCTCCAGTAGATGAGGTTACAGCGAAGATTGGCGATAACGTAGCAAACTTCTTTGTTAAAGAAATGGCCGAAGGCCGTATGCCAAAAACATTCCTACCAATACAATCGGGTGTGGGTAATGTGGCTAACGCCGTGTTGGCGGCAATGGGCGACAACAAGGATATCCCCGACTTTAATGTATATACCGAAGTAATTCAAGACGCTGTTATCGGTTTGATGAAAACAGGTCGCGTTAAGTTTGCGAGCGGTTGCTCGCTTACGGTAAGTAACCCTGTTTTGAACGAAATTTACAACAATCTGGATTTCTTTAAAGAAAAAGTAGTGCTTCGTCCTTCGGAGTTTTCGAACAATCCGGGCATCGTTCGCCGTTTAGGGCTTATTTCTATAAATACGGCTCTTGAGGCCGATATCTTTGGTAATATCAACTCTACGCATGTGTTGGGAACAAAGATGATGAACGGTATTGGTGGTTCGGGCGACTTTACAAGAAGCGCTTATGTATCAATCTTTGTGACCCCTTCGGTGGCCAAAGGCGGCGCAATCAGTGCCTTTGTTCCTTTTGTTTCGCATGTTGACCATAGCGAGCACTCTGTGAAAGTTATTATCTCGGAATACGGTATAGCCGACCTTCGTGGAAAATCGCCAAGACAACGTGCCGAATGTATAATAGATAATTGCGTTCATCCAGACTATCGCCCATTGTTGAGGGAATATTTGGCATCTTGCCCTGTTGGACACACGCCAATTAACCTGAACAATACTTTTGCTTTCCACAAAGCATTGATGGAAACTGGCGACATGAAAAACGCCAAAATAGAAAAGTAAGATTCTTTGAGAATCTCTCTCTTATACAAAAAGGGGTTGTAAGCATACGCGTTTACAACCCTTTTGATATATAGAATGAAATATATGGCGATGGGTTTACTCTATATTTTTATCAAATTCGCTGAGTTTATCGGGTTCGCCGGCAAGCCACAAAACGTCGTCCACTTCAAACACCGTATCGGCCGAAAAATCGGCTATGGAATGCCCGTCGCGGTCGATGCCTATTACCATACATTCGGTTTTTTCTCTTATCTGGGTATCGCGGAGCGATTTACCTACTAACGGAGAATTGACGGTCACTACGTATTGCGACATTTCTATCTGTATATCCTCTTCGTATTCCTGTGCATTGGCAGCCGTTTTGTGTTTTTCTTCTATTATAAGGGCAAACTTTTGTAGTTCGTCGTCCGAACCTACAACAACAATCTTATCGAAAGGATAGAGGCAATCGCTTCCGGTTGGTATATTGTTTTTGATGTTCCCTCTTACTATACGGACAATGTTAACCCCTGTTTTCTGTTTAAAATTCATCTCCTGCAAGGTTTTACCCACAATGGATGATGTTTGAGGTATTTCGTACACTTCTACGTGAACGTTCTTAGAAAGCAAATCGTCGGCAAACTGTTTATCAAGTGGCGACTTGCGCTCTTCTATACTTTGTTTCATATTCAGGTTTTCGAAGAAGCGGGCTTCCATTTTTTTAGACTGCCGTTTAAATCCTTGCGAGAATATGATGAATATAATTACAGCCAAGGCAATAACACACATCAGTACAGTGGCTTCGGGGAAAAGCGGAATCAAAACCATCAGAGCCAAAACCATACAGAGGGCAAGGCGGAGTACTGTGAGCGAAATCAAAGCACCTTTATTGAAATGGTTATCGTCCCACAATTCACGGAATTCTTTCGATTTGTTTTTACGCATCATTATAGCCCGCATAAATGGTGCCATCAGTATCAGAGTGATTATGGCACAAATGATATGCCCCCATACATTGGGTATTTTGTCCAAGACAAAAGGCATGAAAAACCGCTGGCTAACAAACAGTACTGCCAGCGACAGGCAGAAATAAACCGCAACAACGCCCAATATGCTTTTCAGAAGTTTATTCCACGTTGTTTGGGTATTTATATTCTTGTAGTTTGACGAAGCATATCCTGTCAGCAGTTTATCCCATTTTGCAGGAATCCGTTTTTCCAAGAATCTGTAAACAGGCTCGGAAATGCGGATGCAGTATGGAGTGGTAAAGGTTGTGATTACCGATACGGCAACGATGATAGGATAAAGAAAGTTGCTGATAACCCCCAGACTCATCCCCAACGAAGCGATAATGAACGAGAACTCGCCTATCTGTGCTAAACTGAACCCTGACTGTACGGCAACCTTGAGTCCTTGCCCTGAGGCCAAGACTCCTATTGTAGCAAAAATAACCCTGAAAACGAGTACTATAACTGTCAGAATGACGATAGGTATTATATATTCGACCAATATATCGGGGTTTATCATCATACCCACCGAAACAAAAAACACGGCTCCGAACAGGTTTTTCAGTGGTTCAATGAGGTGTTCTATATGCTTGGCTTCGATAGTCTCGGCAAGTATAGAACCCATAATGAAAGCTCCCAACGCGGCAGAAAATCCGACTGCCGATGCAAACAGAACCATACCCAAACAAAGCCCTACGGAAACAATAAGCAGGGTTTCGTCGTTCAGGTATTTCTTCAGTTTTTTCAGTATAGTAGGTATCATATAAATGCCCACAACAAACCAGATGAGCATAAAGAATATGAGTTTGAGGGTACTGTCCAGCAGCTCCTTGCCTTCCAGATGCTGGCTTACGGCTAATGTGGAAAGTAAAACCATCATCAATATGGCCGCAAGGTCTTCAACAATAAGCATCCCGAATACGATTCCCGCAAACTTCTTTTTTGAAAGACTCATGTCATTGAAAGCCTTAATGATAATAGTGGTAGACGACATAGAGAGCATTCCCCCCAAGAAAAGGCTATCCATTTGCGACCATCCCAGCAGCAGCCCGGCAATGTACCCTATCACAATCATAGAGCCCAGATTTATGAGGGTTGCAATGGAGGCCGTACCTCCTACATCCATCAGCTTTTTGAAACTGAATTCCAACCCCAAAGCAAAAAGCAGGAAGATGACACCAATTTCGGCCCATGTACTCACGTTTTCCATATCAGAAACCGCAGGTATGTAGTTGATGTAAGGTTCAAGAAACTCTACGTGCCCCACCAAAACCGAAAAACCGGCACTCACAATGAAGCCTGCAACTATGTAGCCCAGAACCACAGGTTGTTTCAGCCACTTAAACAGAATAGTTACAACGCCGGCTGTGATAAGAATTAGAGCCAGATCGGAAATGAAATCGGGTAAATGAGCCATATTATTTTTTCTGATTTGAGGGGGAAGTTGTGTGTAGGTTATACCTCCCACCATTTAATTGTTTTTACAAAATTAAATATTTTATATCAGAAAGCGTCTTTTTTAAATGTTTAATTTTCTTTATGCCAGAAGAAAGTTATTAAAAAGTTAAAAACCTTGCTTTTTGACAAAAACAAGGTTTTCTGTATAGGATTGTTTTTTACATGGATATACCCACCGAGATGGTCAATTCGTCCGATTCAATATTGTTCTGCTCGTAGTGTTTGCGTTTTCTGCCCCACCAGTCGTACTCGGCTTCGCTATCGTCGTCCGATTCGGTGGCAATCGTAATCTTCAGCGGAGATATAGTCCATGTTCCGGCATCTGTGGGGTAGAGAGTAAATGATTTCAGGTCGAATGTCTTATAGTTTTTTCCTTTGTATTTTTCTTCCGAAAAATCGTTGCTCAACTGGCGACTGTTATCTTCAACCCGAAACCCTCTGAACGAAGGATAGTTTATATCTACTATCTGCCCTTCGGTGCTGGTTGCGTAGAGGCGGTATAGTATTTCTACCGGCTCACCTATCGAAGCTGTTTTTTTAGAGGCAATAACCCGAACAAAGTATTCTTCTTTTTTCTTTTTCTTCGTTTGTTTTTCCTGTTTGGCTTCCTTTTTGTCTTGCTTGCCCGATACCTTTATTTTTATGGACTTGGCGGTATATTGTTTCCCTTGTGCTTCTATCGTTGCTTCCGGCAGTTCGATAGTTCCCTTGGCCGATGGCAATATAATATAGGTGTATTTTTCGGTTATGGAAGTTTCTATTTTTCCTGTTTTTTTATTAGGCGCCGATTGGCTTGAAGTGTAAATAGAGGGGCCGAACAGAATTTCGGCGTTTTTTATTTCTTTGGTTTTGAGTTTGAAGTTTTTCCCCCGGGCTCCGGTCAATATATAGTTTACGCTTATCTTATCGCCTACCACAAATTCCTGGCTTGCTACTTCTATCGCAAAATCTATCTTTTCGGATTGGGCTTTTAAGGCCAACGAAAAGGAAATAAGGCAGATATACAAAATTATCTTTTTCATGATCACTGAATTTATAAAACAGAATTATATGCAACAATCAGATTTTGGCTTTAAAATTAAAACAAAAATCCGGAAGAAAGAGCTATTTTCTGTATTCTATTTGCATTCTTTACTGCGGTTCGTTTTAGTTCTCAGATAACTTCGGTAATTGCAAAAACCTGCTTTTTCGGCAAGCTCCTGTTCGCTAAGTGAGGCGTAAAGGGGATTGTTTCGCAATTGTGTAAATTCGTGCAGCCGGCATGCGTTTATAAACTGATTGAAACTCATGCCATAATTGCAATTGATAAACGAAGACAGGTATGTGCGGTTGGTATAGAGTGGCAGTATGAGATCGGCAATTTTTAGTTTCGGATTTAGGTAGGGTTTGTTTTCGCACATGTATTTTTCGAACCGCTCTTTGTTTAATCCTTGCTTTTGATGTTCTTCGGCATGGTGTTTTTTTCTGTCGTCGGGATACACAACAACATAGTTACCTGCGATGGTATTATAACACAGAACAATATATTTTACTATGGTAATGGTTATAGGTATAATTATGATTATAATGTTAAAGATCTGTTCTTTTGCTAAAAAATATAATACAAAGGGTAGGGGTAGGGTCGATAAAACAATAGGAATGAGCGAATAAAGCCAGAAAGTAGAAAAATATCTTTTGTTTGAGGGCTGTTTTGTTGCTTGCCGTTTAAACCTATTGATGCGATAAATACACAGTATAGAGTATATTAAGTTGTAGAAAAAGAACAACGGGAGTTTGGAATACGAAAAAATAAAAAACCAATGGTCTATTTTATTACCATACGCTACCGATCTTTGAATATCGAATGGAGCCAACAATGAAGCTAACAAAAATGCAATAAAAACTATAATAGGAATCAGATAATGAATAAAGGTGAATTTTTCATTTCTGCTGATTTTAGTTAAACAAAATGCAAAGTGGTATAAAATAACTTGTGTCAGCAATACCGACAGATAAGAGAAAGCATTAAGGTAAATAAATACGCTGGGCAGGGCTATATAGCATATCATACTCAACCAGCCAAAGCCGGTAGTAATATAAAAATGAATGAGCCTGACGGAAAGCTCTTTGTGGGATAATTCATTATTCTCTCTGGAATTATAATAGAGAACGGACAAAAGCGCACAGATTAACGAAGTAATTGCCGGTATTGTAAACACCAATACGTATATCGTCTTTATTGAGTGCATTTTCTGATATTAATTTAAGGTTAAGTTTATCATTTTTCGTTTTCTCCTTTTATTGACCGCAGATAGCTCCTGTAACATCCAAATCCGGCTTTAGATACAATTTCCGTAAATTCGATATTTGCGGACGAAGGCTGTCTTTTTAGCCGCTCCACTTCCTTTAGCCGGCAGTGATTGGTATAATTTTTAAAATTCATGCCATACGTGTTGTTAATAAACGAAGACAGGTATGTGCGGTTGGTTTTCAATAAATCGGTCAGATCGGTTATTTTCAGGTTTGGGTTGGTGTATAGCTTGTTTTTCAGGAAAACGTTCTCGAAGGTTTCTTTTGTCAAAATCGTCTTGTTGTTGCTGTGCACATCATGCCTTATCAATAATAACTCCTGATTTGCACGGGGTTGTGTTTCGTCTATTTCAGTTTTAGGAATGTTGTTTACTTCCTCCTTAAGGAGTATATAGTTTCTGTTGATAATATTGAAAACAATCAGAATTATCTGTCCTAACAGCAATAAAACCGAAAAAAAGAACACACAGGTAAATACTATATGATTGGAATAAAAAGAAATGGATACGATGATGCTTATTGTCTGAACAGTAATAAGCAGTGTTGCTATTAAAAACCAACGCGGAGTTTTCTTGTTGAGCATCTTAACCTTCTTACAATAGTTCAGCACCCTGTTGATGGAGAGAATAGCATAAATAAAAGAGAAAAAGAAGCAGATAATCTGCGTAGACTCCGATAGTAAAGAAAAATAGCCATATTCCGGTACTATTGCCATATTATTGTTTTCGGTCAAGTCCAAACGTACATCGAATGGTATGAACAACGACCAGATAAGAAACCAAGTACTGAGCAACAACGGGGGCAGGTAATGCAACGGCGAAAAGCCTTTATCATCTCTGTCTTGCGTGATAACATATACAAAGTGGTAAAAGCTGATAGGAACGCATAGGCAGGCAAAATAGTAAAAAGGAATTATATGTATAAAAAACGAAATAAAGAAGAAATAGCACATCACCGAAAACCAAGTAAATGCCAACACCGTCAGATAGCAGAGCATAATTTTTTTGAGGCGAATGTCTGTTGGCGGTGCGGAAGCAGATACGCTGCTCCGGTACGACATAAATAGAATAATGAAACAGACTAAAGCCGAAAAGGTGGGGACTGCACTAAAAAAAAGTCTTATAACTGTCTCTATGTTCATCAAGTTTTAGAATTTAAACAATTACGTAAGGAAAATTCGCTTTTAAATATCCTAAATGCTTTGTCTGACACATATCATACAGGTGTGGTTCTCGGAAAATAAGATACACTGCATTTGAATAACGAAATTAAAACAAAACTAAGATAATTGTTGAACAAAATTAAATAATTATTTCTAATAATTTATTGATTTCAAGAAAAAACAAATAACTGTAATAAACAATAAATCAGAAGCGTAACCGCAGAAAGGTTATTTTTATTGATGTTTTGTCAGTGTTTGATGTTTTGTCACGGCGCATTTGTATCTTTTTACTTTCTTTTCGTAATGCCTTGATGTACTTTTATAATCGAAATTCAAAGAATAATAGGTTGAATAAATTATTTAGTTACTGTTTTGTTGTTTTAGCAAATCTTCCGATAGTAACATTTGTTATACTATGTTTAATGTACAATTAACACTTAAAAATATGCTTTTAGAGTATTATCTATATAATGTTTATTATACTTTCTTGGGTTTTCCTTTTATAATAAGGGTGGCTGTATTTTTTATATGTTTATTCTCTCCAATATTCTTATATGCTTTATATAGAGTATTTATATAACCATTTTCGCAAATCTGGAGTTGGCACATAAGCACGAAATCTCGTTCGACCTGAATGTTGTTCCCAATGCTCTTTATACAAGAGATTACGAGGAACTACACAAAGAAAATAAAGAAAAACACATGGACGAAGAAGCTTTGGTGGATGGCCGCGAAAACAACAGAGGGTACTATGTTGGCGAACAGTAAGTACGCACAAGGAAAAATGAAATGAAATAACATTGGTTCGGTGTAGGGCATGTTTTGTATGGTTTTGATTATGCGCTTGTTTTGTGTAGTGTAAATAAATTTTGTGAGACGATTCTTTTAGTGTTCAGCCTGAACCGGACCGATGTTTTTTTTGAAGATAAACCGAAAGTGCTTCGCACAAGCTCATTCGTTTGTATGTAATAATTTGAGTTAAGACAAGAAGAGGCTATTTCTGAAAACAAGGAAAATAGCCTCTTCTATTTTTATTTTAGCTGAAGTACGCTTTTTATTGATATATTTCTTTTTTTCCGGCAAGTAGTGTGTTCCGCATCAGGGAAATGATGGTCATAGGGCCAACGCCACCCGGAACGGGGGTTATGAATGAGGCTTTAGGAGCAACCTCATCGAAGGCTACATCGCCTGTCAGTCTGAATCCGGACTTAGTATCGGCCGAAGGTACACGGGTTGTACCCACGTCAATCACAACAGCGCCTTCTTTCACCATATCGCCTTTCAGAAACTCGGGCACACCCAATGCGGCTATTATAATGTCGGCTTCAAGACAAATCTCCTTTATGTTTGGTGTACGGCTATGGCAAACGGTAACGGTGCAATCGCCGGGATAACCTTTTTGCATCATCAAATTGGCAACGGGTTTCCCAACAATATTGCTACGGCCAAGTACAACACAATGTTTTCCCTGTGTAGGTATTTCGTAACGCTTCAGCAGCTCCAATATACCGGCAGGAGTAGCCGATACGAAACAAGGCAGGCCGATAGCCATGCGTCCTACGTTTATTGGGTGAAAACCGTCCACATCTTTACGATGGTCGATGGTTTCAATGATTTTTTGTTCCGAAATATGTTTAGGCAATGGCAGTTGAACAATGAATCCGTCTACATCGGGATCGTTATTGAGTTTATTAACGCAAGCCAGCAATTCTTCTTCGGTTACATTGGCATCAAAGCGAATAAGAGAAGATTTAAAGCCTACCTGTTCGCACGACTTCACTTTGTTGGCTACATAAGTTTCGCTACCTCCGTCGTGCCCTACCAAGATGGCGGATAAGTGGGGCGCTCTTCCTCCATTGGCTTTCATCTGAGCCACTTCGGTTGCGATCTCTTTTTTAATTTTCTCTGCAATCGTCTTACCGTCAATTATTTGCATGATATATTCGTTATGGTTTTAGGATTGATATATATTTATGAAACCAAAGTTAATAATTCTGCATGAATTTTCGGTACTTATTTTTTGCACTTTCGAGCATATTTTTATTAACAGGGGTATCCGGCTCAAAAGTTTTTATGTCTAAATTGATACTATTTTTTTTGACGGATTTCTTCCAATTGCCAATAATCTGCCCACGGTGCATAACAACAGGATAGAATATTCCAAAGTTTGTAAATGCCTTTGGGTGATGCTCCATGTCCAGAACCGCTGTACGGTCTTTGTAACTAATGAGATATTCGTCGAACGAGGGCAAGAGATGGGCTATTTGCGGCGTTTCCGTTATTTTGCCAAAATGCTCATGGATATAGAAGGTTCGTTCGTTTATCTGTTCTTCAATAAGTTTATCTTTTATTGATGATATGGCTTGCCGGCTTTCGGTTAAAGACAGCCCCGACCACCACACAAAATCGTGCGGCGTGGCAGGCGAATGGCTTTGAAAATAGATTAAAGCCAGCTTAGCTAAAGCCTCTTCTTTGTGCAGAGGGGCAGCAGGTGGAACTCTCTCGTCGAGCAAGGAGTAAGTGGGCTTTTTATTTTTGTCGATACCGCTGCACACAATGCCTTCTGTTTCGGCATACATCATGAAGTGATTCATTCGCGGGTTATCGACCTCTATTCCTGTTTTGCTGAATTCAATCCCTATTTCCTCCCGTGTAAGGCTTTTATTGCCTTCAAGTAGCTTTTCTATTAATCGGTTGGTTTGGATAAGCATCGACTCTGTTATTTCCATTTTCCGGTTGTACGAGGCAAAGGCCGATTTGATTCGTTGAGCCGACAGTTGGAGCATCCACCTGATGTTTTCGGGCGTAACAAAGTGCCATGTAGGGCGTAAGAGGTGAATGCGCAGGATATCACCCCGGCTCAAGGCTTCGTCAACAAGTTGCAATGTTGCATTTTTTGTTCTTATGCCCACAGCCCATTTGGCCATATTGTATTCTTGCGCTTGGATAGCCCCCATCCATGCAACTACATCTTTCGGATTGGTGAATTTCTGATTGCTAAGTTGCTGGCTGACTGTCCGTATATTCTTTATCTTTTGCATAAAAAACGATTAAAGGAAAAGCGTATTCTTGAGCTTCATGAAGCGTTCAAAATTATACAAAAAACGGCTTTATTTTTCCTGTTATTTTATGCCAATGTTTTTAAATAGTTTTTTTGTTCTTCTAAAAAATGTAAATTTGTTCGGGATTTTGTTGCCCTGAAGTCAAATTTGGGCTTCGGTAGGCAGTTTATTGAATGAGAAAATAATTATAATTAGTCATACAAAACTTATAAAAAGTAAACAAGTGAAAACAGAAGAAGAAAAAGTAACCGGTTTACCCGAAAATGCTTTTCGAGAGCTGCAGGAGGGGGAAGAGTACAAACCCATCATGTCGCCCGATAAGCAATATCGTGAAGTAACGCCCTGGTCGGTGACATGGGGTTTAATAATGGCCGTGCTGTTTAGTGCGGCGGCGGCCTATTTGGGGCTGAAGGTTGGGCAAGTGTTCGAAGCGGCCATTCCTATCGCAATCATTGCCGTAGGGGTATCTGCGGCAGCCAAACGTAAAAACGCTTTGGGCGAAAATGTGATTATCCAGTCTATCGGGGCCAGTAGTGGTGTTATTGTGGCAGGGGCTATCTTTACGCTTCCTGCAATTTATATCCTGCAAGCCAAATATCCCGATATTTCGGTAAATTTCTTTCAGGTATTTATGAGTTCGTTGCTGGGAGGTATTCTTGGTATCTTGTTTATGATACCTTTCCGTAAATATTTTGTTTCGGAAATGCACGGAAAATATCCTTTCCCTGAGGCAACGGCCACAACGCAGGTATTGGTGTCGGGCGAAAAAGGCGGTAATCAGTCTAAAGCCCTTATCATTGCCGGATTGATTGGTGGGCTTTACGATTTTGTAATCGCTACATTCGGAGCATGGTCGGAAGTATTCTCTTCCAGAGTATTCTCATTTGGCGAAACCTTGGCCAATAAAGCTAAGGTAGTGTTCAGCATAAATGTAGGGGCTGCGGTTCTTGGTTTGGGATATATTATCGGGCTGAAGTATGCTACCATCATTTGTATCGGTTCGGCTGTTGTATGGTTTGTGATTGTTCCTTTACTTCCACTTCTTGGAGATGCGACTCTGCAATCTATCAACCCTGCGGCTTACCTTCCGGGTGGTGCTTTCGAAACAATAGGAGGAATAGCCAATGCTACTCCCGAAGTGATTTTTGCCACAATGGCCCGCCATATAGGTATCGGGGGTATTGCTATGGCAGGTATTATTGGCATCGTAAAATCTTGGCCTATTATAAAAAGTGCTGTTGGCTTGGCATCGAAAGAGCTGAAAGGCGGAGCAAAAGGAGCCGCGAAAATAGATAAACGCACTCAACGGGATATCTCGATGAAAATAATTTCGATAGGTGTTATTCTTGCTCTTATCGCTACATTTATATTTTTCTGGCTGGGTGTTATCCATAACTTGTTCTTTGCCGTGGTGGCTATCTTTGTGGTGGCTATTATCGCTTTTCTGTTTACAACGGTGGCGGCCAATGCTATTGCCATTGTGGGTAGTAATCCGGTGTCGGGTATGACGCTGATGACGCTTATCCTTGCCTCGGTTGTTTTGGTGGCTGTTGGCTTGAAGGGTGAAGTAGGTATGGTGTCGGCCATGATTATCGGAGGGGTTGTTTGTACAGCCTTGTCGATGGCAGGAGGATTCATTACCGACCTGAAGGTGGGTTATTGGCTGGGTACAACACCTGCCAAACAACAAACATGGAAGTTCTTGGGCACGCTGGTTTCGGCCGCAACGGTTGGTGGTGTGATGATTATATTGAACGATACGTTCGGCTTTACGGGCGAGGGCGCGCTTGTTGCTCCGCAGGCCAATGCCATGGCAGCCGTTATCGACCCATTGATGTCCGGTACGGGAGCGCCTTGGCTGCTATATGGTATAGGTGCATTGATAGCATTGGCTCTCAATTTTATGAAAGTACCCGCATTGCCATTTGCCTTGGGTATGTTTATTCCGTTCCACCTGAATATTCCGCTGTTGGTTGGTGGTGCTGTTAACTGGTATGTAGGCAGCCGCGGTAAAGATAAAGAATTGAATAATATCCGTGTAGAAAAAGGAACGCTGCTTGCATCCGGATTTATTGCCGGTGGAGCTTTGATGGGTGTTGTCAGTGCCGTTATCCGTTATCTTGATATTGACCTTACCCTAACAGGATGGGCGGGTAGTAATGGTTCGCAATATGTAGCATTGCTGATGTATGCCCTTGTTATTGTTTATTTGGCTTATTCTTCAATAAAGGCTAAAAAAGACCTGTAAGGATTATAGGTAATAAAATAAATAAGGAGAGCTGAGTTTTAAATTTGCAAGAAATTTAGAATTCAGCTCTCTCTCTTTATTTGAGGTGATTGTATTAAATTGGAGTATCCAAAGAAAAACGTCTTGTTTTGAATAAGAAATAAGCAGTTTGATTTTACTCTGTTATTTCTATGAACGAATTTGTCTGGATATCCCATTCGAATTCGGTATTCCGTTTTGCGGATAAAATATCTTTCAGTTGAGGTTTCCAAGCTAAAACTTCCGAGAGGTCGCGTGTTTCGGTGTTTTCCGGATTTTCGAGATAATCTTCCTCCTCATCGCCGTGCATAAATCGCCAACCGCTATCTATCTTTATATCCGAATATTCGCGGTAGCAATATCCTATAAAGTCGTTATCCAGGGCACGTTGCGTTACGAATGCATATTTTTGCATCTCATCGAATTCTTGTATCGAGGGGTCGTCCCAATTTTCATCGCTTTGCATGATTGTCAGTTTTTAATTGGTTATTGTTATTATATATTCTCACAAGATTACGTTTATAGCGGCCTATCTCTTCTTTCAAAACAGTAAGTTTCAGCACCACAGACCGCAAACAAGCCTGAAATTCAGGGCTATCGTCCAATCGTTGATGGCGGCGTACAAATTCGTCTATTGCATCATTATCGGAATATCCTTCAAAAACAGCCGCTTTTATTTTCTGCGATTGCAACACTTTTTCCGCTATCTCCGCTGTTGAAGGGATTAAAGACAAGGTATCGGTTACGTCCCTTAAACGGATATAATCTAACGAAGTAGCAAAATCTTTCTCTTCTATCAGACGGATCCATTCCGATACAGTGTTCAGCCTGCCGAATGTTACACCTTCAATCTCTTTATAGTTCCTATCGAATGCTTCTTCCCTGATAGCAGATATAGCTTTGTTTATATCAAACTTTTCGGCTTCATAGTGGCGAGTAGCCGTAGCTTCGTCGCAACCGGTGGCAACACATATCTCCTTCACAGATTTCGCTTTGAATAGGTAAACGCATTTTTCGGTATCACCTTCATTCTCCTTCAAAAGAGCCATTGCCTCCGAAACCGGGACAGGCACCATTTGGCGCAATTCCCTTACTTTTTCTTTCAAGTCCATTGCTTTTTATTTATTTTGCATCAAAAATACGAAATAATTACAGGCTTTTTACAAACTAAATTTTCATTACCTTTGTTTTCTTACTTAGTTTAAGTATCGGATAAATGCTAAAATCGTTATATATAAGTAATTATGCATTGATAGACAGGCTCGAAATGGATTTCGGCCCGGGTTTTTCGGTCATTACGGGCGAAACAGGAGCCGGAAAGTCTATCATATTGGGGGCTTTATCGCTTATCCTTGGGCAACGTGCCGACACGAAGTCTATAAAGCAAGGTGAGCAAAAGTGCGTCATCGAAGGTATATTCGATGTAAAGGCATACGACCTGAAATCGTTTTGCGAAGAAAGCGGTATAGAATACGACGCCGATTCTTATATCCTTCGCCGCGAAATTCTGGCAAACGGAAAATCGCGCGCATTTATCAACGACAGTCCTGTATCGCTTACCGACCTAAAGGAACTTGGCGGCTTGCTTATCGACATACATTCGCAACACCAAAACCTGATGCTCGGCGACAGCCGTTTCCAGATGCAAGTTGTTGACATCATAGCAGGAACCATGCGCTTGCTGAAAGAGTATCAAGCGGCTTATAAGGAATATAAGGATGCCGAAAAAACTCTTGCCGATTTGCAGGAACAAGCCTTGAAGAGCAAGGACGATGAAGACTATATCCGCTACCAATATACAGCACTTGCCGAGGCAAAATTGATAGACGGTGAGCAAACGGTGCTTGAACAAGAGCAAGAAACATTGACCCATGCCGAAGATATAAAATCGGCTCTTTATAAGATTCACGTCACCTTATCGGACGACGACAGGGGGGTAATACCCGCATTGAAGGAAGGACTGAATACAGCCCAAAATCTTACAAAAATATTCAATAAAGCAAACGATATATCTGCCCGCATAGAATCGGCATATATCGACCTGCGGGAGCTATCTTCCGAGGCCGAGCGTTATGCCGGCGATGTGGAATTTAACCCCGAAAGGCTGGCTTTTATTGAAGAGCGGCTCAGCACCCTATACACCCTTCAGCAAAAGCATCGTGTTGCATCTGTTGCGGAGTTGCTTGATATACAAGCGGAACTCGAAGCTAAACTAAACAGCATAGACTCTTTCGACGAACAGATTGCAGCCTTGCAAAAAAACGTGAACCAAAAGCAGGAAACCGCGCTTGCTCTGGCTAAAGATTTGAGCAAGAAGCGTATGGCGGCAACAAAGCAAGTAGAAAAGCAGCTTACCGAAAAAATAGCATACCTCGGCATGCCCAATGTTCGCTTTGAGTGCCGGATGGAAGAAAAGAAGCATCTCGACATTTCGGGCATCGACCAATTGCGGTTTATGTTTTCGGCAAATAAAAACGCACCTTTACAACCTGTTGCTAATGTGGCATCGGGCGGTGAAATTTCGCGTGTTATGCTCTGTCTTAAATCCATGATTGCCGGAGCGGCAGCTTTGCCCACCATTATCTTTGACGAGATAGACACAGGCGTATCGGGCGAGGTGGCCGACCGTATGGGGCGCGTCATGCAAGATTTTGGTAACCAAATGCAAGTCATAGCCATAACCCACCTACCGCAGATTGCAGCCAAAGGCGAGGCGCATTATTACGTCTACAAACAAGACGATAAAGACAGTACAACAACAAACCTGCGTTTGCTAACGCAAGAAGAACGGATAGAAGAACTGGCACAGATGCTTAGCGGGGCACAGATAACCGATACGGCAAGGCAAAACGCCAAAGAAATGTTAGAAGAAAAATAAAAACACCGATATATAATAAATCTGAATGAAAGAAAAGGAAATGATTTTTGGCATCCGGGCCGTTATCGAAGCCATAGAGGCCGGAAAAGAAATAGATAAAGTGATAGTTAAGCGCGAATTGCAAGGCGACTTATACAAGGAACTGACAACCGTACTCAAGGCCAATGATATACCCATGCAAAGGGTTCCTGTGGAGCGTATAGACCGCTATACCCGCAAAAACCATCAGGGGGTGATAGCTTTTCTTTCGGCCATCACATACGAGCGGATAGAAGATATCATACCTTTTTTGTACGAGCAAGGCAAAAATCCATTCATTCTTGTTTTGGATGGGTTGACCGATGTTCGTAACTTTGGAGCAATAGCCCGTACGTGCGAGGTTGCAGGGGTCGATGCCATCGTTATTCCCGCCCGTGGCAGCGTTACGGTGAATGCCGACGCGGTTAAAACCTCGGCAGGAGCATTGATGAAGATTCCTGTGTGTAAGGAACAGAACCTTACCGAAGCCATCCGTTTCTTGAAAGACTGCGGTGTGAAAGTGGTTGCCGCAACCGAGCATGCCAGTGAGTTTTACACGGAAGCAGACTATACGGGGCCTGTTGCCATCGTGATGGGAGCCGAAGATGTAGGTGTGTCGAACGAGAACATACGTATTTGCGATAATCTGGTGAAAATACCCCAGTTCGGGACTATCGAGTCGCTCAACGTTTCGGTAGCGGCAGGTATACTTATCTACGAGGTTGTCCGCCAAAAAGGATTGTAAACTTTATAAACATAAATTATACTCAAACTTAAAAAATTAATAAAAATGAAAAAGATTATCGCAACAAATGCTGCTCCGGCAGCTATCGGACCTTACAGTCAGGCTGTGGAAGTTAACGGATTTATTTACATTTCAGGCCAATTGCCAATAGACCCTGCAACAGGCGAATTTCCTGCAGGCGGAGTGAAAGAGCAAACAGAGCAATCGTTCAAAAACATCAAGGCTATCCTTGCAGAAGCAGGCTTGACTACCGATAATATCGTGAAAACTTTGGTTCTTCTTTCTGACATGGCAGACTTTGCCGGAATGAACGAAGTATATGCCGCTCAGTTTGGCGAAACTTTCCCTGCGCGTTCGGCTTTCGCAGTGAAAACGCTTCCTAAAAACGCTTTGGTAGAGATTGAAGTTATCGCTGCCAGATAATAAACTTAAAAAAATTCTTGTTCGATGAATAATTACGGATTTGTTCGAGTTGCTGCAGCTTCGCCTGCTTTACGGGTGGCCGACTGCGATTATAACACAGGTGAAATACTGAACGTCATTGCTGATGCCGAAAAGCAAAGCGTATCGGTTGTTGTGTTTCCTGAAACATGTATAACGGGATACACGGCACAGGATTTGTTCTGCCAACACCTTTTGCTCGATGAATCCGTAAATTCTCTGAACAGGATATGCAAAGCAACGAACAACCTCAATATTATATCTATTCTGGGGATGCCCTTGGCGGTAGCCGGCCGTCTGTATAATGTTGGGGTTGTTGTTCATAAAGGTAAAATATTGGGCATCACGCCTAAAACCTTTATGCCAAACAATAACGAGTTTTACGAAAAACGCTGGTTCGCGTCCTCAGGCGAGTTGAAACAAACAGAGGTAAGCATTTGTGGGCAGCAAGTACCTATCGGCACTGATCTGCTGTTTAAAACAACTGACTTCTGTTTTGCTATAGAACTTTGCGAAGACCTTTGGACTGCTATTCCACCATCGAGCCTCCATGCTCTGAATGGGGCGGAGGTCGTGTTCAATCTGTCGGCCAGTCCCGATACGGTAGGTAAGCAAGCCTACCGCAAGGTTCTGATTGCCCAACAGTCGGCACGCTGCATGAGTGGGTATGTTTATGCTTCGGCCGGAAACGGTGAATCTACAACCGACCTTGTTTTTTCGGGCAGCAGTTTCGTTGCCGAAAGCGGTGAAATCGTAGCCGAGGGCGAACGCTTTTCGTTCAATAACCAATTGTTGATTGGTGATGTAGATGTGGATAAACTGCGTGGCGAAAGGTTAAAAAATAAGTCGTTCACCACATCCGAATATAAACATCTGAACGCGGTTGAATACCGGACTATTCAGATTGAGAACGGAGTAAAAGATATCGTTCCGAACCACAGAGCCAATCCCACACCTTTTGTTCCTTCGCCCGAAAGCAGGGATGAAGCGTGTACCGAAATATTTTCGATTCAAGTAGGTGGCTTGGCCAAACGATTGTTGCATACAGGCTGCAACACTATGGTGGTAGGTGTTTCGGGCGGATTGGATTCTACTTTGGCTCTCTTGGTTATGGCTAAAGCTTGCGATAAGCTGCACATCGACCGCCGGAATATCTATGGCATAACAATGCCCGGATTCGGTACTACCGACCGTACGTACCAGAATGCCCTGTCGTTGATGGAATCGTTGGGTGTAACTACAATCGAAATACCGATAGCGGATGCCGTGCGCCAGCATTTCAAAGATATAGACCACAGCGAAGATGTGCGTGATACGACATACGAAAATTCGCAAGCCCGCGAGCGTACCCAGATATTGATGGATTATGCCAACAAAGTGAACGGCTTGGTTATAGGTACGGGCGATTTGTCGGAACTTGCTCTCGGTTGGTGTACCTACAATGGAGACCATATGTCGATGTATGCCGTAAACACAGGTGTACCTAAAACTCTTGTTAAAACACTTGTGAGCTGGATTTCGGAAACGCAATTGGACGAAACCTCCGGAGCCATATTGCAAGATATACTTGATACTCCTGTAAGCCCCGAACTCCTCCCTGCGGGTAAAAACGGAGAAATACTACAAATAACGGAAGATATGGTAGGTCCTTACGTTTTGCACGATTTTTTCCTGTATAACATGCTTCGTTTCGGTTTTGAACCTAAGAAAATTTATTTTCTGGCATGTAATACCTTTGTTGGGGAATACGAAAACGAAGTTATTTTGAAGTGGCTAAAGATTTTTTACCGCCGGTTTTTCTCACAACAGTTTAAACGTTCGTGCATGCCCGATGGGCCTAAAGTGGGTTCTATCAACTTATCGCCCAGAGGCGATTGGCGAATGGGTAGCGATGCTTCGGCCGCTTTGTGGTTAACGCAGTTGGAAGGGCTGTAAAAGGACTTAACACCTTCAGAATTCTTTTATTTCCCAACCCAAAGCGCTGGCTCCTAATATGGCAGCGTCACTTTCTTTCAATTCGGAAACTAAGAGTTTTGTTTTACCTTTATAGATATTCATAACATTGTTTTCCATGGACTCTTTTACAGGATTCATGATGAGAGCGCCTGCTTTGGTGAGTCCGCCAAACAGAATAATTGCTTCGGGACTCGAAAAAGCGATAAAATTGGCAAAGGCTTCACCCAAAATCTGTCCTGTATATGCAAACACTTCCTGCGCCAAAGCATCTCCTGCAATGGCTGCGTTATAAACATTTTCTGATGTTATGTTTTCCAGATCACGCAAAACACTGGTGTCGGCACGTTCGGTTAAAAATTCTCTGGCTGTGCGCGCAACGCCCGTAGCCGATGCGTAGGTTTCGAGACAGCCTTTGCGTCCACAACCACAAGTGCGTCCGTTCTTATGGATAGTGATATGCCCCAATTCTCCGGCAAAGCCATCGTGCCCGTATATTAGCTGTCCGTTAGCAACAATGCCCCCGCCAACACCTGTGCCGAGGGTAATGACAATAAAGTCTTTCATGCCGCGAGCCGCTCCATAAGTCATTTCACCTATTGCCGCCGCATTTGCGTCGTTTGTCAGCGAAACAGGGAGGTTCAGCCTGTCTGTCAGCATTTGTGCCATCGGAATCACTCCCTTCCATGGCAGATTTGGAGGCAATTCGATGCAGCCCGAAAAATAATTCCCATTGGGCGCCCCGATGCCAATACCTTTTATATACTGCTTGCCGCCAACCGTATTTATTATCTCGTCCAATGATTTTGCCAGATAATCGGCATAATCGTTTGCTTCGGGATACAATGAGGTTTTTATGGCGTTTTTCCCGATGATATGGCCTCTTTTGTCAACAACACCAAATACAGTGTTTGTTCCTCCTATATCAATACCTATGGCATATGGTTTTTCCATAACAGATTCATTATTTTGGCTTACTACTAACGTTTAAACATCTTACTTACCAAATAAGTTCTACTTTCTTTCATTCAGATAAATATCCATGACATGCTGTGCTGCTACAAACGAACTGAGTTGTGAGTTGAGGATCAATTCTTCGCTTTTTTTCAATTCGGCTTGTACTTTCTCGTCATTGTAGAAATTAGATTTCAAGCGTTCGTTTATGGTTTCGTACATCCAATATTTAGACTGTTCGTTCCTTCGGTATTCGAAGTAGCCATTATCTTTTACAAACCGGATGTAATCGTCTATCATTTGCCAAACTTCTTTTATCCCTAACTCGTAGTAACCCGAATAAGTTAAAACCTTGGGAGCCCAGCCCGATTCGGGCAATGGGAAAAGGTGCAAGGCATTTTCGAAATGCGATTTTGCCAGATTGGCCTTGTCTATGTTGTTTCCGTCGGCTTTGTTGATGACGATGCCGTCGGCCATTTCCATTATACCCCGTTTGATCCCCTGCAACTCGTCGCCTGTTCCGGCAAGCTGAATGAGCAGAAAAAAATCGACCATCGAGTGTACAGCGGTTTCAGACTGGCCTACACCTACTGTTTCTATTATAATACGGTCGAAGCCAGCCGCCTCGCAAAGCACTATCGATTCACGGGTTTTGCGGGCAACGCCTCCTAACGAACCGGCCGATGGCGAAGGGCGTATGAAAGCATTCTGAGCGACGCTCAGCCTTTCCATACGTGTTTTATCGCCCAAGATACTGCCTTTCGATACTTCGCTCGATGGGTCGATGGCCAGTACAGCCAACTTGCACCCTTCGTTCAGAATATTCATGCCAAAGGCGTCTATCGATGTACTTTTGCCTGCACCCGGAACACCGGTTATGCCCACACGTATCGAGTTTCCCGAATAAGGCAAACATTTTTCTATTACCTCTTGAGCCACAGACTGATGTTCGGGCTTTATGCTTTCTATCAATGTCACAGCCTGACTCAGCAATGCTATATCGCCTTTCAGGATACCTTCCACAAAGTCGGAAGCTGTATAAGTTTTTCTCTTAAAACGGCTGAAATCTTTCAGGTAAGGGTTTACGATAGGTTGTTCTGCAACTCCTTTATTTACTTGCAAAGATTCAAATTCGGAACCGTTTTCTATATGGTGGTGTTCGTCCAAGCCTGATGTATTCATACAAATTTGTTGTATAATTTTGATATAAAAATAAATATATAAAACTCCTTACAAATATAGTATAAAAAAAGCCGGATTGAAATTTAAAATCCAATCCGGTTTTCCTATATCGAGTAAAAGAAATTCTTCTGCTTATTTCTTTGGAAGAACCTCTCCTTTTATAACCAATCTGAATGTAGAGTCGGGCACATTAGTAAAGACCGTTGTTGTTTTATTGAACGACCCTACCCGGCCTGTTGTTGAGTAAGAAATTTTGATAGAACCTTTTTTACCCGGAAGCACAGGCTCTTTTGTGTATGATGTTGTTGTGCATCCGCAAGATACCGCAACTCTCTGGATAAGCAACGGGGCTTTACCTATATTCGTGAAGGTAAATTCGCTTGTAACCTGCCCGGCCTCTTCTGCTACTTTTCCAAAATCATGAACGTTTTTGTCGAATTTGGCTGCCACTTTATCTTGCGCGTTAGCAAAAGCGACACACAAGAAAAGCGATACTAATATTAAAGATAACTTTTTCATAATTTAAAATATCTAAAACAAATATATTTTTATTACCGAACACAAAGGTAACGATAAATTATAGACTATAATCTGTTTTAACATTTATTTCACTCAACACCAACATTCACAATTTAAGAACGTGTTTGTAATAAACCGGTTTGTAGCGAACTGAAAATATCATGTTGCAAGGATGGTAAATTAATGGGTGATTTTAACCTACAAAAAGAATAAAAAGATTATATTTGCACGCTTAAAGGTGCGTTTAAGCACAAATTATGCAATCAGAACAAAGAATAAATTAAAATAATCAAAAATAATTAAGTAAATTTAAAACATGCAAAACAAAGGATTTGTAAAAGTTTTTGCCGTTCTATTGACTTTGGTATGTTGTTACTATCTGTCTTTTTCGTTTGTAACAAGATATTATGAAAAAGAAGCGATAGAATATGCAAACGGAGATTACGAGCTCGAGTATCAGTATCTTGATTCTCTTGCTACTACAAATGTATGGTTGGGCTATACCCTAAAAGACTGTCGCGAAAGAGAAATCGGTTTAGGGCTTGACCTCAAAGGCGGGATGACAGTTCTCCTTGAGGTTGACGCGGCTGCGGTAATCAGAACACTGGCTAACACCGACGACCCTCAATTCGATCAGGCTCTTAAACAGGCAATCGACGAAAACACCAAGGGAACGAACAAAGACTTCGTGTCTCTTTTTGTTGAAAAATATGAGGCTATCAACAAATCTGCTAAATTGGCCGATATTTTTAGTAACGGATCGCTGAAAGACCAAATTAAATCGACCGACGATAACTCCAAAGTAAGAGATGTTCTTAACAAAGAGATAGAAAGCGCTGCCGACAATTCGTTCCAGGTATTGGGTACACGTATCGACCGTTTTGGTGTTGTTGCTCCTAATATTCAGAAGTTGCCCGGTAGGGCCGACCGTATCCAGATTGAGCTTCCTGGTATTAAAGAACCGGAGCGTGTTAAGAAGCTTCTTCAAGGAAATGCAAACCTTGAGTTTTGGCGTACATACACAACTCAAGAGATTGGCTCTTTCTTGTCGGAAGTAAATACTAAAAGTATAGAATATCTGGCTATTGCCAAAAAGGGTGAAAAAACTGCTCCGGTTGCAGCTACACCAGATTCTGCTGCTGTTGCCACAACCGATAGTGCCGCAGTGCCTGCGCCTGCTGTTGCGGAAGTTCCTGCAGTTGCCGCCGATAGCAGCAACAATATCGGTTACTCGAAAGGCTTGGTCGAATATTTTGCATCGCAAGGTTATGGAGCTGTTGTAGCACTTGTTGATAAAAAAGATACAGCCGAAGTAAACACCATACTTGCTAAGTTTAAGGATTCATATCCTATCGACCTTAAGTTTGCATGGGGCTTTAAGGCTGTAGACCGCGAAGGCGTTAAAAAAGAAACTTTCTACGAATTATACTCTCTCCGTGGTGATGGAACCAAAAAAGGACCAGCATTAGACGGAGACGCTGTTGTTTCGGCTAAAGCCGACCAAGTGCCAAACAAAGGTTGGGGTGTTAGCATGCAGATGAACTCTGCCGGAGCAAAAAAATGGGCCAGCATCACAGGTGCTGAAATAGGGCATAGTATTGCTATCGTTCTTGACGGATATGTTTATTCTGCGCCAAACGTAGACAATAAGATAGAAGGAGGTAACTCTTCTATTACAGGCCACTTCACGGTTGAAGAAGCCAAAGACTTGGAAAACGTTCTGAAATCGGGTAAAATGAAAGCCGGTGTACGTATCGTACAGGAAGATATAGTAGGTCCTTCGCTCGGAGAAGAAGCTATTCAGGCAGGATTGATTTCTTTTGTGATAGCACTTATTGTACTGATGCTTTACATGTGCCTTGTTTACGGTTTCATTCCGGGTATGATTGCTAACTGCGCGTTGTTGTTGAACTTGTTCTTCACATTGGGTATTTTGGCATCATTGCGGGCGGTTATGACTCTGCCGGGTATGGCGGGGCTTGTGTTGGCCTTGGCTATGGCTGTGGACGCTAATGTATTGATATACGAACGTACAAAAGAAGAATTGCGTGCAGGCAAGAATGTGAAAACAGCTGTTGCCGATGGTTACAAACATGCGTTCTCTGCAATTTTCGACTCTAACTTGACATCTATCATCACCGGACTTATCCTTTATAACTTCGGTTCGGGAGCTATCCGTGGTTTCGCTATCACTGAAATTATAGGTATCTCGGCTTCTTTCTTTACTGCAATCTTCATGACTCGTATAGTTTATGAATATGCGTTTTCGAAAGGTAAATTCCAAAACCTTACATTCGCAAGCAAGCCGCTTCAAAACTTCTTGATGGATACCAAGATTAACTTCTTGAATCTGCACCGCAAAGCTTATGCAGCATCACTTGCGATAATAATATTAGGTGTTATTTCTGTATTTACACTTGGTTTGAATGGTGGTATCGACTTCACCGGTGGACGTAACTACATTGTCCGCTTTGACAAACCTGTAAGCACAGAAGATATAACCGATGCGCTTAAACCTCAGTTCGGAGAAGCAAACGTAAGTGTTATAACAATTGGTTCGAGCAATCAGGTTCGTATCTCTACTAACTTCCGTATTGATGATACTAACGACGAGAGTGTGGAAAGCGAAATCAGAAGTAAAATGAATATTGCTCTTGCAAGTTTGATTGGTCAGGGAAAAACAATAGATGACTATATACAAAGTTCGCAAAAAGTAGGTCCGAGCGTTGCCGACGATATGAAAACGGCAGCATACGGAGCCGTTGGTCTTGCCATCTTGTGTATGGGATTGTACATCCTGTTCCGTTTCCGCGACGTTGCTTTCTCGGTAGGAACAATCATTGCTGTGGCGCACGATGCTGCAATAGTAATATTTGCATATTCGTTCTTCCATAAGCTTATGCCATTCTCGTTAGAGATAGACCAGACGTTTATTGCCGCAATACTTACCGTTATCGGGTTCTCTATTCACGATAAGGTGGTTATCTTTGACCGTGTTCGTGAACGCCGTAGAGACTTCCCAACACGCGATATTGCTGCTAATATAAACGATTCGTTGAATACAACCCTTACACGTACCATCAGTACATCTTTAAGTACGGTACTTGTGCTGATTTGTATCTTTATCTTCGGTGGAGATTCTATCAGAAGTTTTGCCTTTGCAATGTTGTTAGGTATAATCTTGGGTACTTATTCTTCTGTATTCATTGCTACACCAATAGCTTTCGAATTCCTAAAGAAAAAACAAGACAAAAAACAAGCTGAACTTAAAAAATAAAAGATAAACCTTTTATATATAACTATTACTAATAACTCCCTTTGGAAACCGTCCAAAGGGAGTTATTGTTTTTATAAGACCTTGTTATGATATTGTATTCCCGTAGTGCATTTGGATAGTTTTTGGTAACGATGCCAAAAATGGTTGGTATTTTTTTATTAAAGATCCTTCGTTTCACTCAGGGTGACAAAATGGATATATCTTATTTCTCAGATAATTAGCTTTTATTTTCTAAATTCACTACGGGTATATTTACTTGTCGTACTGATACTTTGATAGAGGCATTCTTTTTTGATGGATTTTTCAACACTGTTCAGAGAGGTGTAAATCCCCTATATGAATTAAACAACTCTAAATACGCCAATATAATATAACGAAAGCCGGTGAATGTTCACCGGCTTTTCCAATATTTCTATACTTTATTAAGTAGAGTCTTGCTTTAATCTTCTTTGTTAGCTTCTTTCTTTACAACAGGTTTGTCTGGTCTTGGAGGACGAGGCAATAAGGCTTTAACCGAAAGTTTTATCTTGCCTGTTTTGGCATCAATATCAACCAGTTTAACGTCAATCATATCACCTTCTTTAAGGCCTGCTTTCTCCATGTCTTCAACACGTTCCCACGAAAGTTCGGAGATATGCAACAATCCGTCTTTGCCCGGAAGGAATTCGCAGAATGCACCATAAGGCATGATTGAACGCACTTTTGCATGATATACTTCACCGATTTCGGGAACAGCAATAATGCCTCTGATCTTAGCCATTGCGGCATCGATAGATTCCTTGTTGTTAGCAGAAACTTCAACACGGCCTTGATTGTCGATTTCTTCGATAGTAATAACGGCGCCTGTTTCTTCCTGCATACCTTGTATGATTTTTCCGCCCGGCCCGATAACCGCTCCGATAAAGTCTTTAGGAATAAATATAACTTCGATGCGTGGAGCATTTGGTTTGAAGTCTGGTCTTGGTTCCGGTAGGGTTTCCAATACTTTACCCATGATATGAAGGCGTCCTTCGCGAGCTTGGTTCAACGCTTTTTCAAGAATTTCATACGAAAGTCCGTCTACCTTTATATCCATCTGGGTTGCGGTGATACCGTCTTTTGTTCCGCATACTTTAAAGTCCATATCTCCTAAATGGTCTTCATCGCCCAAAATGTCGGAAAGAACTGCAAAATTATTTCCTTTATTTTCCGAAATAAGTCCCATTGCGATACCTGTAACAGGTTTTTTAATCTGTACCCCTGCATCCATAAGAGCCAAGGTTCCGGCACATACGGTTGCCATTGATGACGACCCGTTCGATTCCAGAATGTCAGACACAACCCGCAATACATAAGGATAATTTTCGGGTATCATTGGTTTCAAAGCGCGGAAAGCCAAATTCCCGTGTCCTATCTCACGGCGGCCAACACCTCTCTGTGGGCGGGCATCTCCGGTTGAGAATGGAGGGAAGTTATAGTGTAACAAGAAACGACCACGACCGTAGTTCAGAACATCGTCAATGATTTTTTCGTCAAGCTTCGTTCCCAATGTTACAGTAGTTAAAGACTGGGTTTCGCCACGAGTGAAGATAGCCGAACCATGAGCCCCCGGAAGGTAGTCAACCTCGCTCCAGATAGGGCGGATTTCGGTTGTTTTACGTCCATCCAAGCGTTTCCCTTCGTCAAGGATTGAACGGCGCATGGCTTCCTTTTCTACATCGTGATAGTAGCGTGAAATCAAAGCACCTTTGGCAGCCAGATCTTCTTCCGTAAAATTAGATTTATATTCTTCGAGCACTGCACCGAAGTTTTCGCTACGCTCATGTTTGTTTGGGTTGCAAGCCGTTGCCACAGCATAAGCCTTGTCGTAGCATTTAGCCCAAACGTCTTTGCGTAGGTCTTCGTCGTTCTCTTCGTGGCAATATGTGCGTTTTACGGTTGTGCCGCATATTTCCATAAGTTCTATTTGTGCTTGGCACTGAACTTTAATGGCTTCGTGAGCAACTTTGATAGCTTCGAGCATTTCCGCTTCCGAAACTTCAAGCATTTCGCCTTCAACCATCATAATATTATCTATTGTTGCACCCACCATGATGTCCATATCGGCTTTTGCAAGCTCTTCGAATGTTGGGTTTACAACAAAATTACCATCTACACGAGCCACACGTACTTCCGATATAGGACCGTTGAAAGGAATGTCTGACACAGCCAGCGCAGCCGACGCTGCAAGCCCTGCCAAAGCATCGGGCATATCCTTACCGTTTGAGGAGAGCATAAGGATGTTAACAAAAACCTCTGCATGATAATCGTCCGGGAATAATGGACGCAAAGCCCTGTCTACCAAACGGCAAGTCAGAATCTCAGAATCTGATGCACGTCCTTCGCGGCGAGTAAAACCTCCGGGAAAACGCCCAAAAGCAGCATATTTCTCTTTATATTCAACCTGTAGTGGCATAAAGTCCACACCCGGATTAGCGTCTTTAGCGGCACAAACCGTGGCCAAAAGAATAGTGTCGCCCATTCTTACGGTAACAGATCCGTCTGCTTGTTTTGCTAATTTTCCGGTTTCAATGGTGATAGTCCTTCCATCACCTAAATCGATACTCTTTGTAATCGGATTAATCATAAATATTTCTTTTCATCTAAAAATTCGAACAAAGGTAAAGAATACTTTTCAATTTAACGGACTGATTTTTACAGAAAGTAAAGTAAAGCTGGCTAAAATAGTTTTGATATCAAAGTCTTGTATGGCTTGTCTGAAAATTTCGCAACATAATTCTGTATATTTGCAGTGAAAATGAAGAAACAAAAAACAATTTTATATTAAGATTATGAACAGACAGAAAACCGTAGTAAAGAGCATTTTTCTTCTTTTGCTGACGTTAATAACCGTCACGGCGTGCAATAAGAAGCCGCAATTTACGGTTGAGGGTATAATAGAAAATGCCGACAGTACAACCCTTTACCTCGAAAAAAGAGATTTTAACGGTACAATTCTTTTAGATTCCGTACACCTCGATAAAGAAGGAAAGTTCAGCTTTAAAAGCGATGCCCCGCAATATCCTGAGCTTTATGTGCTGCGTATAGGCCGGCAAGTTATCAATTTGGGAATAGACTCTACCGAAACAATAACTGTACAAGCCTCAAAAAATAGCTTTGCCGAGAATTATAATATAGAAGGTTCGGATGTATGTTCCGATATAAAAATGGTTACTTTAGAACAATACAAACTTTCTAAAACGATGGGCGATTTAGCGGCGAAGCTAAGCGCGAAATTGATAACCGAGCAGGAATACACAGACCAATTATTGGTGGCTGTTGATGAATATAAGGCCCTTGCCCTGAAAATAATTGCAAAAGCACCGCAAAGTTTGGCAGCCTATTATGCTTTATTCCAAAAGGTGGGCGATTATCTGATTTTTGACCCTTACGACAAAAAAGAATCAAAATACTTCGGGGCTGTTGCCACCCAATGGGATTTTCGATATAAAGACAGTCCTCGTACCAAACATCTGTACGATTTTACTTTAAGTGCCATAAAAACACAACGTGACATGAATCAGAGTGCATCGCTGCTCAATAATATAGATATTCAGGATGCCTCCACAGTGATGGATATAGATTTGATAAATAACCGGGGGCAAAGTATTAAACTTTCGTCACTAAAGGGGAAAGTAGTTATTTTGGATTTTACCGCCTACCAATCGGAATATTCGCCAGCGCATAACGCCCTGTTGAACAAGATATACGGAAAATACAGGGAGCGCTTAGAAATATATCAGGTGTCGTTCGACCAAGAAATGCACCTCTGGAACAATGCTACAACCAATCTGCCGTGGGTATGCGTAAAAGCAGATAACAGCCAACAAAAAACCTTGCTGCAACAATATAATATACAATCGTTGCCTACAACATATATCCTTAATAAAGACGGCGATATTGTGAAACGCGTCATCAAATACGAAAGTATGGATGCGGAACTAAGCAAACTATTATAATGTTTTAAAACACAGGCTAAAGTTGCAAAGCAGAGAAAATTAGCCTATCTTTGCTTTAATACATCAAAAAAAGGAAAGGAGTTCTGGTCTATATCGGCAAGGATTCTTTTTCTTTTTGCTTTATTTTTAAATTGAAAAAAAATGTGTAACGTAATAAATTAATTATTATGGCAGTTAACTACATGACCGAAGATGGTTATAAAAAATTGAAAGAAGAGATTTATCAACTCGAAACCTTCGAGAGACCCGCTATATCGAAACAAATAGCCGAAGCCCGTGATAAAGGCGATTTGTCTGAAAACGCCGAGTATGACGCAGCTAAAGAAGCACAAGGCATCCTTGAAGCTAAAATTGCCCAGTTGAAAGGTTTATTGGCCAGTGCGCGCCTTATCAATGAGGATGCAATAGGTACAGACAAAGTTCAAATACTCAACAAGGTAACGATAAAAAATACCAAAAACAACCAACAGATGACTTATACATTGGTTGCCGAAAGCGAAGCTAATCTGAAGGAGAATAAGATAGCTGTAAATACGCCTATTGCTCAGGGTTTGATGGGTAAGAAAGTGGGCGATATCGCAGAAATAAAAGTTCCTTCGGGAATAATGACTTTCGAAATTATGGATATCTCAATCTAAAAAAGAGTGTGAAGATGGCTACAATTTTCAGCAGAATAATAGCAGGCGAAATTCCTTCGTACAAAATAGCGGAAGACGATCGGTTTTATGCTTTTCTTGACATAAATCCGATGGCTAAAGGACATACCTTGGTTGTGCCCAAACAAGAAACGGATTATATATTCGATTTGGACGATGCCACTATATCAGACATGATGCTGTTTGCGAAACGTGTAGCTGCTGCTATAAAGAAGGCCATACCCTGCCAACGGGTGGGTGTTATGGTTATAGGGCTGGAGGTACCTCATGCACACATACATTTGATTCCTATAAACGAGGAGTCGGACATGAATCCGGCAAATCCTAAGCTAAAGCTCGAACAGAGCGAATTTGAGGAAATCTGTAAAAAAATACGCCTGAATTTCTGAACAGGAAAAAACTTTATTTTTACTCATAAAAAACATCTCCCGGTTTTTCTTGGGAGATGTTTTTTCTTTAAGGAGATTCTATATCGTCATCGCAACATTTGCATCCCTCATGTTTATCTAAAACCCTGTGCGGAAAGCTTCCGTGTGTTATGAGTTCTATCGGACACGATGTGTATGTTCTTTCCAACCATTCGGCACTGATGTTTCGTCCGGAATGGTAATGCAGACCTTCGTTTACACAAGCTATGTTCTTAACAAGCGGCAGTATTGTACCTATGTCGTGCGAAACAAGGATTATACTTGTATTCTGGTTTATTGTTTCAAGGATATTGTAGAAGTTAGATTCGAAACGCTTGTCTACATACGAGTTTGGCTCGTCCAGAATCAACAAGTCGGGGCTATCAACAATGGCTCGCCCCAACAGGGTTCGCTGCAACTGTCCGCCCGATAGTTGCCCGATAGGTCTATGCAGGAGATCGAGTACACCCATTTGTGAGGCTATATCCGAGGCGTGGTCTTTCTGCTGTTTGGTATAGGATGAAAGGAACGATCGGTTAATAGTCAACCCCGATAAAATAACTTCCATAACGGAAATCGGGAAATTCTTATCTATCTTGTTTATTTGAGGCAGGTAGCCGATATTCAGTTGGCGGACTGTTTTACCATTTTTTGAAAAAATGATTTTCCCTTTCGATGGCTTTATGGCTCCCAATATGGTGCGCAATAAGGTTGTTTTGCCTCCACCGTTTGGACCTATTATGCCCAAGAAGTCGTTTGGGAAAACATCTAAATTGATATTCTTCAAAACATCGGGCTTGTTTTTGTAGCCTACGCTTACGTCGTGTATTTCAATGATTTTATTCATTGTTTTGGGCAAGGGCTTTTGCTATCTTAATCATTTCTTCGTCCCAGTTATAGCCCATAAGATTGATTGTTACAATCCGGGCGCCTATCTGCTTTGCTATTACCTCTGCATTCTTCTGGTCGTATTCGGCTTGTACGAAAACTATTTTTATGTTTTCGGCTTTGGCCAAGTCTATAAGTTCTTTTAGTTGTATGGGGCTGGGTTGTTTGCCTTGGTGTTCTATACTGTATTGCTTCAGATTGTATTCTTCGGCTAAGTAAGACAAAGCGGGATGGTAAATAACGAAGGAGCGCGATGGCGCTGAAGCCAAAGACGCTTTAAAGATGCTATCGACTTTCGAGATAGTTTTGTCGAGTTCCAGAAAGTTTTTTTCGTAAAAATCTTTATTGGTGGCATCGTGTTCTATCATTTCGTTTTTCATATTTACAGCCATTTGCCGTGCGGTTCGCGGCGAACTCCAGATATGGGGGTCGGGGCCTTCGTGACTATGCTTGTGTTCATGTTCGTGATCGTGTCCGCCACCACATTCGCTTACTATTGGAACTATCGCTTCGGAACTATTCACGATTTTTAGCGATGGGTTATTCTTCTGTATATTGTTCAACCAAGCATTTTCAAAATTCAGATATCCGATTTTGAAGTATAATTTACTCTTCCCCAAATCGACCATTTGGGCAGGAGCAGGGTCGTAGCTTTCCGGATTGGAACCATCGGGGATAATAGTTTTGATTTCGTAATTGTTTTTGACAATCTTTTCAAGGAAAAACTTTTGGGGTTCGATTGACACGAATATTACTTCTTTCCTTTCCAGATCGGGTTTACAGCCTGTAAACAAAGTAATACAACAGGCTATTGATACTAAAAAATATGTGCTTGTTTTTTTGAACATAAGTATATGGTTTATAGCGCATCCAAGATGGCTATCGTTTGTTTTATTAATGACTCTTTTTCGGTGTTATAGATAACAAAATCGGCTAACTTCATTTTTTCTTCGTCCGACATTTGGCTGTTTATTCTTTCCAGTATTTTTGTGCGGGGAGCATCGTCCCGTAGCATGATTCGTTCTATCCGTGTTTCAAGAGGAGCATAAACTACAATTACTTTATCCATTAGTTCGTTCAATCCCGATTCGAAAAGAATTGCAGCCTCTTGTGCCACGATAGGGTAGTGGTTGTGCCTGTCAACCCATCTCAGAAAGTCGTTACGAACTTCGGGGTGAATTATTTTGTTTACCTGTTCAAGTTTATCTTTGTCTGTAAATATTATGGATGCCAGTTTTGGTTTATTGAGCTTACCATCTGGATATAGGTCTTCACCAAACAGGGCGGTTAGTTTTTCTTTTATTACAGGCGATGTGTTGGTGAGTCTTTTGCTTTCTGTGTCGGCAATATAAACAGGGATTCCCATTAGCTTCAGAAGCTCTGATATTGTTGATTTACCACTGCCAATACCTCCGGTAATCCCTATGATTTTCATTTTTTCTTAACTTTATTGTCTTTTTCTTCAAAAACAAATTCAATTTCGGAAGGATTTAAAGATATATTCCTTACATAGGTAGGGCTTGAGGTTAACCGCAAAGGAGCTTTCATTTCTTTTTTATGAATCAGCTCGTTGTAGTCTATTTCGATGATGAAGTCTTCCGTAATGACTTCCTTGTATCTGGAACGACCAACAAAGAACGAAATTTTGGAGGAAGAAGGAAACATTCTTATATCCAGATTTTCAGGTAGATTTACACATTTTATGGGAGCTGTGATGTCTTTCTGAAGATATTCTTCGACAGGGATTTCTAATTCAACCTTATCGGGAACATATTTTATATTTTTTATCGTCCTGAAGCGGGTTGGGATACATTCCCTCGTTTTTAAATCCTCGATTGTGTCGTTTACGGTGTATGCAAAATTGGTTTTCTTTAAAACATCTTCCGGACCGAATATGGTAACAGAATCGGGATACAGCAGAATGTCTCCGGTAAGTAAATATCCGGGCGAGAGCGAGATTGTACCATCAAAAACAACCGGGACTTTCTTACTTTTCAGCACATCGAACTCAATGTATATACGTGCGGGAGAGTAACTTATCATTTCTGACGTTTTCAAGAGTTTGCCTCGCAGAAGTTCTTCGTATACGGCGCTTTGCAGGGTATGTGACTTATTTTTTAGCAGCGCTCCCACATCAATTGTGACAACTTCGTTGTTTCTGGAGAAAAAATAACGGAAAAGGGCTATCCCTTTGTCTTTTATGCGAACGGATACTTTTTCGGGGAGTGTGTTTTCTATAACTATGCTATCGGGTATATTCTTGTATTCGACCGCTATTTTGATAGTTGATTCGAAAGTTTCCCGATAGACCTGCATCAACCAAAAAACGGCGGCAAGGATAATGAACACAGAAAAAGTCAGAACCTTATTCCACGTTAGCTTGGCAAACGATGTTCTGACTTTTTTTAATATTTCATCTCCAATATTACCCATATTTCTTGGATATATTATTAAGTATTATTCGTGTTACTTACCAAAAGTGATACATTTCCTCCACAAAGCAAACACGACAAGGGGAGGGAAAACTTCTTATTATTTAGAAGCAGCCTCCTCGGTATTAGTACCGGCAGGATGAACGGAAGTTTTTTCTACTTTTACTTTAACACCTTCCGCAATTTCTATAACGAAGGTAGTATCTTTTATTTCACGTATTTTCCCGTGGAAGCCGCCTGCTGTAACAATTCTGTCGCCAACCTTCAAGGCTTCGCGGGCTTGGTTTATCGCTTTTTGTTTTTTTTGCTGTGGGCGTATCATGAAAAAATAGAAAATAGCAATGATTGCCACCATCATAACTACGGTTGACACCATACTGGAGCCGCCACCGGCATCCTGAAGTAAAAGTAAAAGAGTCATAATTTTATATATTTTAATTTATTAATTGATACAAAGATACAAGTATTTTGTACGAGATATATTCTGTATTTTTCTTTTTATCTGTTAAATCTATCTATTTATTGTTTAATTATCCGGTTGTTTTTCTTTAAATCGGCAACGATGGTATCCAATATTCCGTTTATGAACGAAGCACTTTTTTGAGTACTGTAAACCTTGGCTATGTTGATGTATTCGTTGAGCGTTACACTGACAGGGATATTCGGGAAATTCAGTATTTCTGAAATAGCAATCTGCATAACAATCTGATCCATGAGGGCGATGCGCTCCGACTCCCAGTTTTTTGCGTATTGGGCTATCATTTGCTCGTACTCTGTTGAGTTGAGCATTGTTTCGTGCAACAGTTTTTTTGCAAAAAGCTTGTCTTCTTCGTCCTTGTACATTGGCAACAGTTCTTGTTCAGTACCGTTTTTTTCGTCAAACCGCTTAATGGTTTTCAGCACAAACGATTCAACAATTTCGATGTCGTCGTTCCAGAAAAGGCTTTCGTCTTCGAGTAGGTCTTCCAGCTCTTCGTTTTCGGTAATGAATTTCTTGAATGTTTTTTTCCAGAATGTGCGGTCGGCTTCGTAGCTTGTGTCACTATCCGAAGTATATTCCTTATATAGGCTTGACGATAAGATAGTATCCAGTAGTTTGCGAACAAATGTAGAATTTTCGCTCCAGTTCAGAGGGCGTTCTTTCAGATAATTGTTAAACTGGGTATTCGATTTCAGTTGGTTTATAAACTTGTTATCCAGAAGGCGCGTATTGGGATGCAACTCTTCTTGTGTGGGTAGAAGTTTGTTTTTGCCTTGTTCAATCTTTTTTGAGTACATGTCTGTAATCTCTATCATCAGCAAGAGTAGGTAGTAATACAGATCGTACGATTTCTGAAGGCTGAAGTTCAAACTCGATTCCGCTATCTTTAAGTCCCTGTTATGACTCAATTCTATCGAATACAAAATTTGGACAACTCTAATACGAATGAGAACGCGATTTATCATTTTACTGTTTTGACTTATGAGAGTACAAAAATACATTATTTTTTTTGTTTGTTGTAGCTAAAAGCACATCTATTTAGATAAAAATATACTATTTCTATGTCGGTTAAATATTATCTATCCTTATTTCCGGCAAAACAGGGAACAATATTTGATTGATGAGCGTTAATTAGATATACGATTTGATAAGCTATTAAAATATAATCTATTTATGAACAATAATGTATTTGCAACAATGGCTATATCCTTTATGTTGAGTTTAGGACTACCATCGTATGCTACGAACGATATAAGTATTAACGCTAAAAATAAAGAAATTATGAAATTTGAATTACCTGTGTTGCCATATGCAACCGATGCTTTAGAACCTGTTATCAGCAAACAAACAATAGAATTTCACTACGGAAAGCATTTGCAGACCTATGTGAACAATCTGAATAATTTGCTACCCGGCAGTAAGTTTGAAAATGCCGACCTTATTACCATTGTGAAGGAAAGCGATGGTGCATTTTTCAACAATGCGGGTCAGGTACTGAATCACAACCTTTACTTCCTGTCGTTCAGTCCTAAAGGTGGAGGTGAACCTAAAGGAAAACTGGCGGAGGCTATTAATGCCGAATGGGGATCGTTCGAAAACTTTAAGAAAGAATTTAATGCGGCAAGCGTTGCTTTGTTTGGTTCGGGATGGGCTTGGCTGGCAAAGGACGGTAATGGTAAATTATCAATCACCAAAGAGACGAATGCCGGCAATCCTGTAACAAAAGGATTGACACCTATATTGGGCTTTGATGTTTGGGAACATGCATACTATCTTGACTATCAGAACAGGCGTGCCGACCACTTGAATGATTTGTGGAAGATAATAGATTGGGACGCAGTTGGTGCGCGTTACTAAAAAATATATTCGATAATGGATGAGCTATAAATGCTTTTACCAACAAGGGTGGCAGGTCTTTTTTTAGACTTGCCACTTTTAGTGTTTGGGTGTTTTCAGCGCATTTATCCTAACCGTATATTTCGTTAAAAGGAGAGTCCAGAAATTCGTCGTCGATATATTCTTTTGCCGTTTCTATAAACAGCTGTAATCCGCCTTCTTTTACGAAGGCTGCCCACACTTTTTTTCCGTATTTCTTATCCTTGTCCTCATAAAATCTTGCAAAAAGTTCTTTCAGGTAATCTTCTATTCCTTTGTCGATGGTGCGGTATCGTTTAGGGTCGTACTTTACCTTTATCAAGTAGAAACCATCTTGCCTTTTTATTTCCAGATAAGTTCCGGTACTCATCTTTATATTTTTGTCGGCAAGTCGTAGTACGATACAAGGAAATTCGTCAACGCTTTTCTCCATCTCTAAAACGGCACTTCCGTTAAGAATTGAAATCTTTTTGCTGTTGGCCGGAGCTTTTGTTTCGGTATTTTTTTCATTTGTCCGTGGTTTATCGTACTGGGGCACATCTTGGCCTGCAATCATGGCTGCCATTGCGGCTTCGGCTTCTTCCATGGTTTCGTAAACAGAGAGGCTTATCACTTCCACTTCTTCGGAATGCCCCACTTCTTCCACTGAAATCTCTTCAATTTCCGTAGCCGAATCATCAATGTCAGGTATCTTGTACTGCCCCCATGCACATTTTATGGGTTGGTGATCCCTGTCGTAAGCTGCCCAAGTACCAACAAATTGATTGTTGATATAGGCATCCGAGTCGTCAGGAATGTCGTCGTACAGAAGTTGACCCGTTAAGTCTACGTACCATCTACTGACTACTATTCCCCGAAATGCACCATCGCCCTCCTGTTCTTTATCGGTGTCTAAATGAAAGTTAGCTATGACCAATCCTTGTTTTTTTATTTTTCCTTCCATCCAATCGTCAATGCCAAAGTCTAATTCCTTGAGTTCGCGTACCTCATCTACGAGTAGGCTCCCCTTAAAATCGCGTTCCCTATGGTTGCGGCTGATTACGCCCTCAACGAGATATTCAGTAGAAGATATTCTCTCTACTTTATTGAAAGCAAACTCCAAATCGCTATACCATCCTTCGCCCAAATATCCTTGATAGGGGTGAGGGTTTAACCAAAGAATGCTAAAGTCAAATTCTTTCCATTCTTCTACCTTCATTTTCGTGGAAGGCATAGCTGCTAATTGTTGTTGTTTCCAATTCTCTATGCGGTTTTCGCTTTGTGCTTTGCAGGGAAAGGAGGTTGCGAGTAGTAAAAACAATAGTGTTAGTATGTGTTGTAGCCTGTACATATGAGGGTGTTATTTGCAATTAAATTTTTGTATCGTTTCGGGTATTTGCTCCCAAAAATATTGTGAGAAACGAAAAAAAGCATTCGATTCAGAGAAAATCAAATGCTTTTATCGTTCTTTTGAGCCTCTTGTCGGATTCGAACCAACGACCCCGAGATTACAAATCACGTGCTCTGGCCAACTGAGCTAAAGAGGCAAGCGGGTAAGCTTACTATATCGCGCCGCTACAACCAACTACCCTTGCTGCGATCAAACCCTGGGGGATTCATCAGGAGCTGGCCGTATAGGACTTACCCGACACAAAATTACGCCTTTTTTTTTATTCTCCAAATAGGCATTACAATTTTTTCCTTTCCTATCCTTTTATTATCTTTGTGAGGTTTGTAAAGCCGATTATGCAAATCTGTTATTTACAGAAAGTTGTATTTTTTATAAGAATTCTATTTTTTTGTTCAAAAAAAATAATAACAAATTAAAATATATATATGGCAACATTAGTAGAACGTTTTCTGAAATATGTAAAAATAGATACAGAATCAGATCCAACAACGGGTGTTACACCCAGTACAGCAAAGCAGTTCGATCTTCTTCGTGTACTTGAAGGAGAGTTGAAGGAAATGGGATTGGAAGATATCTCGCTCGATGATAAAGGTTATCTGATGGCTACCTTACCTGCCAATACAGATAAACAGGTTCCTACAATCGGGTTTATAGCCCATGTGGATACAAGCTGCGATATGACAGGGAAGGATGTGAAGCCCCGCATCGTAGAGAATTACGACGGAAATCCTATCGTGCTGAACAAAGAGCAAAACATAGTGCTTTCGCCTGTCGATTTCCCCGAATTGTTGAGACATAAGGGCGAAGACTTGATTGTTACCGACGGAACAACGCTCCTTGGGGCTGATGACAAAGCCGGTATAGCCGAAATAATAACAGCAATACAATACCTGCAAGAGCATCCTGAAATTAAACACGGAAAAATCCGTATAGCCTTCAATCCCGATGAGGAAATAGGCGAAGGTGCGCACAACTTTGATGTTGCTAAGTTTGGTGCCGAATGGGCATATACCATGGATGGCGGCGAAGTGGGCGAATTGGAGTTCGAAAACTTCAACGCCGCAAGTGCGAAGATAGAAATACAAGGGCGCAATGTGCATCCGGGAATGGCTAAAAACAAAATGATAAACGCTTTGCTTATAGCTAATAAGTTGGTTGACCTATTGCCTGCAAACGCACGCCCCGAACATACCGCCGGATACGAAGGTTTTATACACCTAATCTCGATATCGGGTTCGGTCGATTCGGCTTCGATGCAGTTTATTATCCGCGACCACAACCGCGAATTGTTTGAGCAGAAAAAACGTTTGATGAGCGATTGCGTTGATTTCATCAACAAGCTTTATCCGGGTTCAACAAAGCTTGAATTGAAAGACCAATATTATAACATGCGCGAAAAGGTAGAGCCTGTGTATCATATCGTTGATGTTGCCTTCGAGGCAATGAAGGCTCTTGATATAGAACCTCGGGTGCAACCAATCAGAGGAGGAACGGATGGTGCGCAACTTTCGTTCAAAGGTCTGCCTTGCCCCAATATTTTTGCCGGAGGCATTAACTTCCATGGGCGGTACGAGTTTGTACCCATCCAGTCGATGGAAAAAGCATCGCAGGTAGTGGTGAAGATTGCCGAACTGGTAGCAAAAAGATAAACAACAGTAATTATTAAATTATATAAATAATATATTTAAAAACAACGAAATCATTTTTATGAAAACTACTCCATTTACAGATATCCACATCGGATTAGGTGCAAAAATGCACGAATTTGCAGGATATAACATGCCTATCGAATATTCGGGTATTATAGAAGAACATCTTACAGTTTGCAACGGTGTGGGTGTTTTTGATGTTTCGCACATGGGCGAAATATGGGTAAAAGGCCCTAATGCCGAAGCTTTTGTCCAAAAAGTAACATCGAACGATGTTTCGGCCATAGGTGTTGGCAAGGTTCAATATACATGCTTCACAAACCGCGAAGGTGGTATCATCGACGACTTTTTGGTATATCGCTACGAAACAGACAAATACCTGTTGGTTGTGAATGCCTCGAATGTAGAAAAAGACTACAAATGGTGTTTGGAAAACAACGATCTTGGTGCAGAAATAGAAAACGCATCCGACAATATCGGACAGTTGGCTATTCAAGGACCTAAAGCGTTGGCTACAATGCAAAAACTGACTGATACAAATATCGACATTCCTTACTATACATTCCTTACCGTTAAATTGGCAGGGGTTGAAGATGTAATTATTTCTAATACAGGATATACCGGAGCCAGCGGTTTCGAAATTTATTTCTACAAAGAGCATGGTCCAAAAATCTGGGAAGCAATCTTCAAAGCAGGTGAGGAGTTCGGCATCAAACCTATCGGTCTGGGTGCTCGCGATACCCTTCGTTTGGAAATGTGCTTCAATCTTTACGGAAACGATATGGACGATACCACAAGTCCGCTCGAAGCCAGCTTGGGTTGGATCACTAAATTTACAGATGGCAACAACTTCATTGCCCGCGATGTTCTTGAAAAACAAAAAGCCGATGGTTTGAAACGCCGTTTGGTTGCTTTCAAGTTGATAGACAAAGGTGTGCCCCGTCATGGTTACGAAATAGTAAACGAAGCAGGCGAAGCCATTGGTGTGGTTACATCAGGAACAATGTCTCCTTGGCTTAAGGTAGGTATCGGCATGGGATACGTTAAACCCGAATATATGAAAGCCGGAACAGAAATCTTTATCAAAGTAAGGGAGCGTAAACTGAAAGCCGAAGTTATTAAAGGTTCGTTCCGCCCATCGCAAGTAAAATTCTGATACACAGATAATATTTTGCCGTAAGGTAAAACATTTTTATTATGGACAAAAAACTAACTATTGCCCTTGTAGCCCACGACCATCGTAAAGCCGATATGGTAGAGTGGTGCTGCTATAATTCCGACTTCTTGTCTCGGCATAATTTGGTGTGTACGGGTACAACCGGCCATCTCATAAAAGAGGCTTTCGATAAGAAGGGAATAGAGTGTAGCATTACTTGTATGAATTCAGGACCTTTAGGGGGCGATGCCGAAATAGCGGCAATGGTGGTTCGTAAGGAAATCAATTTGGCTATATTCCTTATTGACGACTTGAATGCCCAACCACACGAGGCGGATATCATGATGTTGCTGCGCCAGTGCCGCATACATAATGTGCCTATAGCCTGCAACCGTTATAGTGCCGACCTGATGATAACCAGCTCGCTGTGGGACGATGAGACGTATGTGCCTACATCGCCGCGATATGTTCGTTTTGACCGTGATAATTTTGAAAAACTGATCGATTCTTTCAAAAAAGGATAAAAGAATCATATAAAATACGGGGGCTGCCTCAAAAGCAAACAAAGCACTACCATAGTGCTGTTCTTTTTGTCATTCATGAGTGTAACGAAGAATCTAACTCTAAAACAAGAGATGTTTCACTGACGTTCAACATGACAAACTGAAACAAAAGAATGCTTTTGAGACAGCCTCTTTTATTGTACTATGAATTGTTTATTCCGAAAAACACAATTACCTTTGCGCCCGATATAGAATTTTTACAGATTCATAGTTAATGAAAAGAAACAGTAAAGGTATTGCGTTGATGAAGGTTATTTTTCCGATAATCTTTATTTCGTATATCTGTTCCATAAGTTTCTTTACCCACAACCATATTGTGGGAGGGGTTACCATCGTACACTCCCATTTTTATACATCCGATACCGATGCTCCCTCCGGGCATGAGCATACTTGTTCCGAGATTCAGCTGATACAAACCCTTTCGCACTTTACTTCTGATGGATATATTTACGAGCCATTCAGTTTGAATGCTTTTCTTTCTGTCGAAACGGTTTTCTCTGCCCTTAGGTATATATCGGTTATATCCTCTTTTGTTGATGGAGGATATTTTTTGCGTCCCCCTCCTGTATTGCAGTTTGTTTAAAAACAATCTCCCCTCACTTTTTTAATAGAAGAATTCTGTGCTTTTTTTAACGTAGAACAGTTTTCTGTACATTTTTTATTAACTGTAATATAATTCGTAGAATGAAAAAATATATTCTCATTTTATCGGTTCTTGTGTGTTCTGTATTCCATATACAGGCAGAACCTATAAACATAAAAAAAACAGATGCCCATATAATGGGACATGTAAAGGATAAAAAAACGAAGGAACATTTGGCATTCATTACGGTATCTATCAAAGGAACAACGATAGGAACAACTACCGATGCAACAGGCCATTATTTCCTGAAAAACCTGCCCGAAGGTAAATTTATAGTCGAAGCACGCTTTATAGGATATGGAACTCAGCAGCAGGAAGTAGTTACAAAAAAGGGCGAAACCCTTGAGGTGAACTTCGAGCTTGAAGAATCGGTCGTTTCGCTCGACGAGGTAGTGGTTTCGGCAAACCGTAATGCCACCTCGCGCCGTATAGCGCCAACGCTGGTCAATGTGTTGGATGCAAAAACACTCGATTATACAAACTCGTGTACTCTGTCGCAAGGATTGAATTTCCAGCCCGGCTTGCGTGTGGAGAGCGACTGCCAGAACTGCGGGCTACCGCAGGTACGGATGAATGGCCTTGAAGGTGCTTATACACAGATATTGATAGATTCGCGCCCCATATTCAGCGCGTTGGCTGGGGTGTATGGTCTGGATCAGATTCCGGCCAATATGATAGAACGTGTTGAAGTAGTGCGGGGGGGAGGTTCGGCCTTGTTCGGATCGTCGGCTATTGCCGGAACCATAAATGTTATAACAAAAGAGCCAACCCGCAATACAGGGCAAATAAGCCATACGATAAGAGCCATAGACGGAACGGATAACTTTGAGAACAGCACAACGTTTAATGCCTCGTTGGTTTCGGACAACCAGAAAATGGGACTGATGGTGTTCGGGCAGAACCGCAAACGGTCGGCTTACGACAATAATGGAGATGGGTTTACCGAACTGCCTAAACTCGAAAACCGTACTTTGGGTTTCCGCTCGTATCTGAAAACAAGTACATATTCCAAACTGTCGTTCGAGTATCATAACATGCACGAATTTCGCCGTGGTGGCGATAGGTTAAATCAAGAGCCTTTCAATACTTATATTACCGAGCAGGCAGAGTCGTCAGTGAATGGAGGTGGGGTGAATTACAGCTTGTTTTCGTCTAACGAAAAACACCATCTGGATGTTTATTCCTCTTTTCAGTTAACCAACCGTAAAAGCTATTACGGAGCGGGCCAACCTGTGAATTTGTTAGAGAATATATCCGACAACCTGGAAGACATGAAGCTTCGCTTAAATGCTTATGGGCGTACAAAAGGGTTGACTTACATTTTGGGTAGTCAGTATGTATATAAATTAGATAAATTGCTGTTTATGCCCTCCGACCTGACGGCCGGTATTGAATATAACCGTGATGAGCTGGAAGACGAAAGCGGATACAGGGACAATCCCGTTGACCAAAAAATACACATAGAGAGTATATTTGCCCAGAACGAATGGAAAAGCGATATGTGGAGTTTTTTGATTGGGGCTCGTGTAGATAAGCACAGTTTGATGGACGATGCCATTTTCAGCCCTCGTGCCAATATCCGTTACAACCCTACTAAAAATATAAACCTCAGAGCCAGTTATGGGCGCGGGTTCAGGGCTCCGCAGATTTTTGACGAGGATTTGCACGTAGACCTTGCAAGCGGTCAGAGAATTGTGCGGAAACATGATCCTGATTTAAAAGAAGAAACATCCGATAGTTTCAGCGCTTCGGCCGATTGGTATTTGTATCTGCACGATACACAACTGAATTTTCTTGTTGAAGGTTTTTATACCCATCTGAGGGATCCTTTCACTCCCCGAAACGAAGAGCAGCCCGATGGTTCTACCATAAAATGGATAGAAAACGGGCCGGGAGCAAAAGTATATGGCGTTAACTTGGAGGCACGCGCCGCATGGCGGAATTTACTGCAATTGCAAGCCGGTGTAACTATACAGCAGAGCCGTTATAATGAGGCTATCAAATGGTCGGGCGATGATGTAGACGACGTTAAAGCAACCCGCAAGATGATGCGTACCCCCGATATGTATGGCTTTTTTGTGGCTACGCTTATGCCTTTCAGCCATTTTAATACATCGCTTTCAGGTAATTATACAGGCCGTATGTATGTTCCGTACGAAGGCGGTGGCCAGAGCAACCATACAGTGAAATCGGACTCGTTTTTTGAACTGCATTGGCGTGCCGCTTACGAGTTTGACTTATACAAAGGTACAGCCTTAGAGATAAGCGGAGGTGTGCAGAATATCTTCAATTCGTATCAGAAAGATTTTGATAAAGGAAAAGACCGTGTTTCGAGCTACATTTACGGTCCGTCAATGCCCCGGAACTATTTCTTAGCGGCAAAGTTGAGTTTTTAAAATCAGATAATAAATTTATGAGCCTGACCAAACATTCTTTGAAATGGGGTCAGGCTTATTTTTTGATAGATAGGTGATGGATGATTAATGCTTGTTGTTTCTGCTTATGTAGCGCAAATATGCACTGTACGCGGGTTGAAACAAGTCTAAAGGAATAAGTATCCAATAGATTGGCGATGCTTTGAGCCAACGGCAGTTTTTGTTGAGGATAACAAGTTGGGTGATAAGCATTAGTATCAGAATAAGAGTGGCTGCCCCTATTAGTACCCAGTTTTCGTTCCGAGCACCTATCACACCTGCCGTAGTGAGAGCCATGTAGAAAAGATAACGCGAGCAGGCTTCTACCCAGAATGTGTTTACGGCTCCTCCCTTGAAGTGTTGTTTCGCCCGTTGGTAGGCTATCTTGATGTCGCGCCAGATAGAGAACCGTTCTACCTCCATTGTTACTAAAGCATCGGGATGCAGACAGACAGCGGTATCGAACCTACGGACAATTTTGTTCAGATACACATCCTCGCAGCTTGCGTAATTCAGTACGGACGAAAACCCCTTGTTGTTAAAGAAAAGTTCCCGCTTGAATGCCAGATTACGGTAAGTACCTGTATATGCCCATCCCCTTATGGCCTTCGACAGATATTGTAGCCCAAAGAATAAGTTGTTGTGGGCGGCCACATGCTTGCCAATACCGCGCACCCCCTCTATATTACTGTGGCCTAACACTATGTCGTTGCCATTGACGATGCCTTGCATCATGTGCATAATCCAATGTTTGGATGATGGGCGACAATTAGCTTCGGTGAAGAGGAGGATTTCATTTTTTGCCGCTTTTATGCCGATAGTCATTGGCAGTTTACGGTCGGCGGTATCGGGCGAAAAAGTATGGTATAGATTAGGATGGTTCACCGAGAGGTGTTTCAACAGGTTTTCGCTTTCGTCGGTCGAACCATCGTTCACTACTATAACTTCAAAATTGGGATATTCTTGGCTCAATATGGCGGGAAGATTCTTTTTCAGGTTTTCAGATTCGTTTTTAGATACGATAATAACCGAAACTGAAGGCATATTCTTTAGCGATATGGCGCTTGTGTTGGCAACCGTTTTTTTTACAAAACTTGCCGGCTTTTTGTAATAAAAAAAATAAAAGAATAAGCGTACAAGAAATACGACGAATAGCACCGAAAGAACGATGATTTCGGTATCAGAAAAAGACAGATAAGACAAATATTCTTCCATGACAAAAATTAATACACAAAAGTAATTAAGAAACACTATTTAGTAATGACTTTTGCACTTATTTTTTGAATGGTTTTAAGCAGCTTTCAAATTTTGTCCGAAAAATACGATTTCGGTGTTTCACGGCAATTGTATTGCGAAACCATTACTTCGCCGTAAGCTCCGGCCGAACGTATGGCTATTAAATTGCCCCGCTCGGTTTCGTTCATCGGGTAATCTTTGGCAAAACAGTCGGCCGACTCGCAGATGGGACCAACCACATCGTATGTTTGCAGAGGCTTGTCGGACGAAATATTTTCTATTTTATGTTGAGCCTGATACAAGGCGGGGCGGATAAAGTCGGTCATGCCAGCATCCAGGATAACGAACTTTTTTTGGTTGCCAACCTTCACATAAGTAACCCTTGATATAAGTGACCCGCATTGCCCTACAACCGAACGCCCAAGTTCCAGATGGACAATTTGCCCTTGACGAAGCTCCAAATTGTTATGAAAAAGGCTTAACAATGCAGCAAAGTCGGGGATAAGGTTAGAGTCGGGTGTTTCGTAATCGATACCCATACCGCCCCCCACATTGATGTGAGGCAGTTTAATGCCTTTCTCCTGAAACATGGCTTGCAGGTCATTGACACGGTGGCATAAAGATTCGAACGATTCTATATCTGTTATTTGTGAGCCTATATGGAAGTGGATGCCTATCAATTCAACGTAATTCATAAACTCCAAGGCTTCTATAACCGTTGGTAAAGAATCTATGCTGAACCCAAATTTGTTTTCGTTTAGTCCTGTTGTTATATATTCGTGGGTATGCGCGTCTACGTTAGGATTGATGCGTATTGCAACTGAAGCTTTTTTGCCTTTTTTGCCCGCAAGGCTGTTAATGGCCTCGAGTTCGGGCAATGATTCTACATTAAAACAAAATATATTATGATCGAGGGCTATACCTATCTCCTTGTCGGTTTTACCAACACCGGCAAAAACTATTTTGCTGCCCGGAAAGCCGGCGTTTATAGCCGCCTTTATTTCGTTCCCGCTTACACAATCGGCTCCAAACCCGGCAGTTGCAATGATTTGAAGAATATATGGATTGGCATTTGCTTTTACTGCATAATGTTGCACAAAACTATATTTTTGGGTTTGTGCTTTTAATGCCTGTAGGGTTTGTTTTAGAATATTTATATCGTAATAATAGAATGGCGTTTCAATATTCCTGAATTTGTCTACAGGAAAAATTCCTTTAGTCATATAATTTAAAATGTACTTTTATATTGTTTGCCTTATTTTAGCCCTTTGTTTTTTATGACAGTGTATAATTATAGTCAGAATAACTGTTTGTTGAGCAATGCCAGTGCCGTTGCCTTGTCTTGCTGACGCACCAGAAACGACATATTATTGTTGCTGCCACCGTACGAAACCATCCTCAGGGGAACAGTCTTTACAGCATCTAATATCTGTGAGCTATAACCCAGAGTGTTCCAGTCGAGATCGCCAACAACACATATCAGCGACATGTTTTGGTCAACAGATACTGTTCCGTATTTTTTCAGGTCGTCTGTAATGGCCTGCAAGTTACGCGGGTTATCAATGGTGACGGATATGCTTACTTCCGATGTGGCAATCATGTCGATAGCCGTTTGGTAATAGTCGAATATTTCGAAAATCTTACGCAAAAATCCGTGAACGAGCAACATCCTGCCCGATTTTATCTGTACTATTGTGATTCCGTCTTTTGCCGCAACGGCCTTTATTGTACCTGTTTCTGTTTTGTTTGATATTATTGTGCCTTTATTTTCGGGCTCTAATATATTAAGCATGCGTACAGGGATGTTAGCCATTTTCGCGGGTAACACACAAGTGGGGTGCAATATTTTAGCTCCAAAATAAGCCAGTTCGGCGGCTTCGTCGAAATCGAGCTGTCTGACAGGTTGCGAGCCCGAAAAAATCTCAGAATCGCTGTTTTCGTCATTCTGCATGTTATTGACATCTGTCCATATCTGAATCTCGTCTGCTCCAATTGCGGCACCCACAAGCGAGGCGGTATAGTCGCTCCCGCCCGACGATCGCAAATCGTCTATTTCGCCGTATACATTACGGCAGATATATCCTTGTGTAACAAAAACGGACGCCTCGGTATTTGCGCCTAATATAGCCTTTAAGTGCTCTTTTATGTGTACATGGTCGGGCTCTTTGTTTTTGTCGGTCTGCATGAAATCGGCAGCCTGAACAAATACCGCATCGGCCATTGTTTCTGTAAGCAACAAATGAAACAGCCCCGAACTCAGCAGTTCGCCTTGTGCCAGTATGATTCGCTCTTCAAACAACGTAAACAGTTCGTTCGAAAAAGAACGCATGTAGTTAAATTTGGACGAAACGAATTCTATGGCCGCAGCCTTTGTCTGTTCCGACGAGTAGAGCGATGATATCTCTGTTAGGTACTTCGTCTCTAACCGGTTGATTATCTCGTTTGCTCCTTCTATATTTTTGTGATAGAAATAGTTAGATGTTTCTTCCAGAGCGGCGGTTGTACCTGCCATTGCAGAAAGTATAACCACGCATCTGGGCGATTTGAGTACAATCTCGGCAGCCAGTTTCATCCGTTGAGGGGATGCAATGCTCATACTGCCAAATTTCAGAACTCTCATGTCGAATCTTCTTTTAGAGATAAAACCAATAGTTAATACAGACTATACAAAAATACTAAAATTCTATCACGATACATCATTACGATGCTCAAAAAGTTAAATTTGTTTTTCTGATAAGTAAAAAAAGACAAGAGGCAAACCCTTGTAAGATTTGCCTCCCGTTATTCAGATTACCAGATGATATCCTTATTTAGCTTTTGTGTATGTGATAGTCGAAAACTTTTCACTGTTTTCGCCCGATTCACTGATTATCTTTTCTTTTATAGTAATAGGATAGTTATCTGGATTATATTGATAGGAATAAGTTGTTGTTGAAGAGAGATTTAAAATTGTGTCTTTGTCGTTAAAAATACGAACATCATAGATGTCTTCTTTTACAATGTTATTTACATAGGAATATTCAAATGGACGTAGAAGTACCCAAGGCTCAGCCTTTATCTGAGAAAACCTTCCTTTGTTAGAGTCATATTCGCGAACATATACATTAAACATCACTTCTTTATTATTGTCTGATATCATCTTTCTTGTTTCTTTAATATTATTACCTCTTGAATCATACTCAAATTCTATTTTAACAAGAATCCCTTGATTATTGGTTGGAACAATTATTTCTTTTATCTGTCTTTTCTCATTTAAAACATATATATTGACAAGAGGTCCTTCAGTATGTCTTTTTATAAAAATGCTATCATCTTTGTGAGTGAAAAAAAGGTCTTCTTCTGAAGAATAAATTCTTTTTATAAGCATACCATTGTCGTCATAGATATAACTGGCGTAAACAGTTTCTCCAGAGTTGCCAGTGTAGTTTTGTTTAAGTAAACGGTTCGATTTATCGTATTCGTAAGAAATGGTTCCTGTCTCTAAAGTTATTTCAGAAACTAATAGCTTTGTTTCATCATTACCATCATCATCACTACAAGAGGTTGTAAACAAAGAGAAAGATAGCAACAAAGCTGGCAGCAGGAAAAATAATCTTTTGGTCATAATCATTTATGTTTTTGTTTATATATGCAAACAAAAGTAAATATATTTAACAATATAGACGCTTCTTTTTCGTAGTTTTTTGCATCAGAAAACAAAACGCCTCACTTGCAAACCGCAAATGAGGCATTTTGAATCCTTCATTGTGATTAAAATCAATACAATACTTTATATCTATCGCCTGTTTCTTTTACTACACGTTTGTAGAAATCGGCAGGATAACCAACACGTTGTGGTGAAGACGGTTTGCCATGAGGATTACGAATAAATTCTCCGTCTTTTTCTTTACGAACAACGCCATCCATATACTTAATGGTTAGGAATTCTCCCAGTTTTTTCCATTTATCGAAGGCAAATTGTGCCTGGTCTTTACTGTATTTTGTAAGAAATTCGACAGCACTGGCAGGCGATTGATTGTACAATGCCAAAGCCTGTTTTTCTGTTTCCGGCTGTTTTGCAAGGAAACCTGATTCAAGGTCTTGTTGTACTTTCTGTAAATCGGCATGCATATAGTTGTACTTGCTGTAAACCATGTTCGACACCCAATTGTGAATCCAGAAAGCCGAAGTCCAAGAGAAAGTGTAAAGATCGCCATTGCCTTCACGGTAACATTCCGGAACATCGGTTATTGAACAATACATAGGGGTATAAACCGTTTGTGCTGCATCGTCCACTCCAAACCAAAGGATGCCGCCTATTGCATTAGGTAGCGACGAGCGCATCTGCGATACGAATGTGAAACCTGTTTGCTGAGTGGCCACGGGGCGTTCGTTGCAATATTTTACTCCATCAGATTCCCACTCAAGTGGAGCCCAACGGTATGGCGACTCAAATGGGCCTGCGCCAACATCTCCCCGCCAATCGAGTTCTGTACCTTCGTAGTGATCTCTCATCATAGCTTGTACATCGCTCAGCGAAAGCTTACGGTCTGGTTTTATATACAAAGGCATAGGGTCTTGGGTTTCTCCTTTTGCATACGACAGGTATTTACCCATGTCTTTGTTGTATCGGTTGAAGAATGTCCATACACGGGCTTCGCAATACCGTTGTCCGCCAAAGTCGAGAGGGTTATATGTTTTTGCAAAGCTGAAGTCTTCGTCTTTTCCTTTATAATATCCTTTTTCTTTTGCAAAAGAGATTACGTCTTTCGAGTAAATACAATTTTTAGGGTCTTTCAATGGGAATTGCTGTATACGTGCCTGATTGGCATGTGCCGAGATGCAATCGTCGGGAATGCGTACAGCTACCCATACAGCCCCTTTACTACCAGAGCCTTTGCCTACCATCTCGAGCACCCAAACATCGTTAGGGTCTACTATCGAAAACGATTCGCCTCCGCTGTAATAGCCGTATTCGGCAACAAGGTCGGTCATTATTTTTATTGCTTCTTTTGCTGTTTTGGCACGTTGCAGGGTTATATATATAAGGCTGCCGTAATCCATTATTCCGGTTGTGTCTATCAACTCTTCGCGTCCGGTAAAAGTGGTTTCGCTTATCGTGAGCTGATGCTCGTTCATATTGCCCACCACGTTGTATGTTTGGGCTGCTTGTTTAATCTCGCCCAGGTATTTACCGGTATCCCAATCGTGTACTTTGAGCATGGTTCCGGCTGCGTATTTCTTTGCCGGCCAATGGTATAGTTCACCATAAAGGGAGTACGAGTCGGCCGAATAGGTAACCATTGTAGAGCCATCGGTAGAAGCTTGTTTGCCTACCAGAAAGTTTGTACAGGCAAAAATTTGTGAAGCACACATTGCCGTGAAAACAAAAGCAGAAAAGAGTTTTTTCTTCATAAGATTTATTTTGATTTTTTAAACATATTACTCAACTGATTCCGTAAAAATACTTATTTTTACACGAACCAGCAACTCTTTGTTTTTTTGTTATAAAAAACATGAATAATATGACTTATTTGAAACATGTTTTAAAATATGATTTCAGATTTGCATAATAACTGTTAAAGTTACATCTTTGTGATAATAACCTAAAAACAATCTTTTTACCTTAAATGCTAATATCTTGATTAAACTCATAAGAGGAGATTCTGTGAAGAATTTCCTCTTTTATTTTTTTTCTTTGTTAAGAGTTTGAAAAAAATAGGTGTTGAAATCTCATGCAACCGGGCCATCACAACAGTTTTCTTGATGTCCTTCCATCTCCGCGCCTTCGATCTGTAGGGTTATGTGCTTGATGCCGCTTATTTGTTCTATGGCGGTGATTGCTTTCTGAAGAACTTGGTCGCGGTCGGAATTTATATCAACTTTCAGATGCGCCGTGAATGCCGGAAAGTCGGAGGTAATAGTCCAGATATGCATATCGTGAATGTCTTTCACTTCAGGGATTTCTTTCAATGCTTGAATTATTTTCCGGCTGTCTATGTTGGCAGGTTTAGCTTCCATAAGTACGTTTAGTGATTCCCGCAATATCCTCCATCCGCTGAAAAGAACGAGTATCGAAACAATTATGCTGGCTATCGGGTCGGCAATGTTCCAGCCAAAAGCAATTATCAGTATGGCGGCAACAATTGCGCCTACCGAGCCTAACAGGTCTCCCAGAACGTGCATAAATGCGCTTTTTACATTCAGGTTATCCTTTGTTTCCCCTCGCGATAGGATATAGGCAACAATAATATTTATTATTAGCCCGATAGTTGAGATAATTATCATCCCTTTACCAACCACAGGCGTGGGCGACGAAATTCTCTCTATGGCTTCTTTGCATATAAAAACGGAAATGACAACAAGCACCAATCCGTTGAGCAATGCAGCCAGTATTTCAAAGCGTTTATATCCGTATGTTTTGTCTTGAGTGGCAGCCCTTGCCCCGAATATGGCGGCACTAAGACTTAAACCCAAAGCAACAGCGTCCGAGAGCATATGCCCTGCATCCGAAAGCAAGGCAAGGCTGTTGGTGAGGAATCCACCCACAAATTCTACAAACATGAATCCGGCTATGAGAACGAAGCTCCATGACAGAGCCGTTTTGTTGGCATTGTGTGTATGCGAATGACTATGCCCATGTTCATGGTCATGCTTTTTGTTATGATGGTTGTGATGGTCAGACATGATTGTTGTATTTAGAATCAATATAAATAATGGTTGTCCTGCAAAAATAAAGAGTTTAATTATAATAACCTTATTTTATCGGATAAAGTTCTGAAATATTTTGTGGAAAGGTTAAATTTCTCCTTGTTTTTTCAGGTTAAAGGAATTACTTTTGAAGTGTGACTACCGATTCAAAAAAACTATATCAAATAGCCCTTACCCTGATAAAAGGGGTAGGGTGTATCACTGCTCGCCAGCTTATGGAAGTGGTTGGCGATGAAGAGGCCATATTTAAATCTACAAGGAAGAGTCTTTTGTCAATCAGAGGAGTAGGCAAGGGGATGGTTGATGAGATATTGAATCCTTCGGTTCTGTTGCGAGCCGAAAAGGAGTTGGAGTTTGTCGAAAAAAATAAAATCCGCACGTATTTCTATACGCAAACCGATTATCCGGAACGTTTGAAGCACTGTATAGATGCTCCCTCGATGCTTTATTATAAAGGTAATGCCGATTTGGATGCAAAAAAAACTATAAGCATTGTGGGTACGCGCAAATCTACGGCTTACGGGAATTCATTTACTGAACGGTTTGTGGAAGAAGTGGCGCAAAGCTTTCCTGATGTTCTTATCGTTAGCGGATTAGCTTATGGGATAGATATTCAGGCACACCGTGCTGCTCTGAAAAACAGCCTGTCAACGGTTGGGGTGCTGGCTCATGGATTGGATAGGATTTATCCTTCGGTACACCGGAAAACGGCTGTGGATATGCTCGGAAACGGTGGATTGCTGACCGAGTTTACCTCCGAAACAGAACCCGAAAGGTTTAACTTTGTAAGGCGTAACCGCATCATAGCCGGGCTGGCAGATGCCGTTGTTGTGGTTGAGTCGGACAAGAAAGGAGGATCTCTCATTACGGCCGATATCGCAAACTCTTATAACCGTGAGGTTTTTGCCCTTCCCGGAAGGGTGTCGGACGCTTCATCGCTGGGATGCAACCGCCTGATTCAAGAAAATAAAGCCATTCTTTTACAATCGGCCGACGATTTGATAAAGGCCATGAATTGGGATTTGAAAACAAAAAAGCAAGTGGAACGACAACCTCAACTGTTTCAGAATCTATCTGCCGAAGAGCAACGAATTCACGATCTGCTCCTTCAGGAAGACGCGATGCATGTAAATTCCTTGTCCGATTTGTCGGGTATATCTTTGCCAGTGCTTTTACCCACATTGTTGGAAATGGAAATGAAAAACATAATAGAACCCCTTCCCGGAGGTATGTATCGACTGAAATGATGATGATACAGAACCGGACAGCAACACACTATCCGTGGGTTGATTATGCTAAATTTTTGAATCTTTCAATCTAACCTCATTTTCGCCCATAAACACATATTTCCTATCGTTTATTTTAACTAACTCTTTAATCAATAGCCCAAAAGGAAAACAAATACTGTTAATTGTGATTTTTTGTTTAAATTAAATCAAATTTGCGATATTTTTGTATTTTTGTATTTCAATTTAACGGAAAATCATAAATTAACCTTATAATCACTTAGTAGTATATGAAACGAGTGTTTTCACTATTTCTATTTTCTTTGTTGCCTGCCGTTTTCGTGTATGGACAAATCACTTACAGTAATAATCATCTTCGTGCAGGCGATGAAATCGTTAAGCAGCAGGTAGAGTATAAAGACCCGGGACGTCAAGGAGAGAATGTCATCTGGGACTTCAGCCAACTCAAAGCCATTAACGACGAATACCGCCTTACCTACTCGGCTCCCGTTTCGTGGGATGACTCGCTGTATGTACTGGGTAAAGATACCATCCTTGTGGATGATATATCGGAAGGTGACCTTGTTATAGGCACAGAACACTATACCAAATACTTTTATCGCCATCAAAAGAATATGTTAAGGCTTCTGGGCTTTAAGAACCCCGTATCGCAGATGCACAATATGCCGGCTATACCCGTGGTTAACTATCCACTGGCTTACGGGCAGAAGATAGAAGACACTTACAACTCCGAATCCATTTATTCAGGTACAGAATATATGGATATAAGGGGAAGCGTATCGGTGGAAGGCGATGCCATGGGTATAATGATACTGCCCAATAAAGATACCCTTCATCATGTATTCCGCATCAGGACGGTACAGACGATGGAGCGTGTACTTGACAGTCTGGATATAGCGGACAGTGTACCTCCCTTCCACACGCAAATAGAGACCTACCGTTGGTACGAGAAAGGTTACCGCTATCCTATTTTCGAAACGGTAAGGAACACCAACCTGTTAACTCAAGACAAGGAAGTATATTTCACCACTGCTTTTTTCTATCCGCCACAGGAACATTACTATCTGGATACGGACGATGAAAACCTTGCCGTGCTTGACAGCCTCGATCAACAACCCAACACACCGGATACAGACAACCCTATAAGTTGGATAGAGAAGAACTTTTCGTACAACTTCTTCCCGAACCCTGTATCTACAACTCTGAACATTGAATACAAGCTGGAAGAAGGGGCTGAGATAGGCATCACCCTTTACAGTGTTACCCACGGGTTGGTGAAGGATATCCCGGCAAGAAGAAAAGAGGCAGGAGTACATACTGCCACAATGGACTGTTCGGATCTCTTCCCGGGTAGTTATGCCCTGAAATTCATAGTAAATGGTGAACACACAGGCTCAGTTGTAATAAAGAGATAATCTCAAGCTAAAAGAAGAAACAAAGCAAATAGATAATAATCAAAACATAGTATAATCCATGAAGAAATATTTTTATGTAACCTTAACAATATTGAGTATTATATTTACTCCACTAAATACAGTAGCACAGGAAGTGGTTAAAGAATTAGGTTTAGTAGGTAGTCTTTTGAGTCCTAATAGTATTGTTTGGGGATATCAGAACGAACAAAAGGGATCATTATATACCGGGGCACAATCAGTCCAAATACCAATCTATTCAATTAATACGGGTCAGGTAAAGATTCCTATTTTTTTAAACTATAATACTTCCGGCTTTCAGGTTGATCAGCATCCCGGTTGGGTAGGTGCCAATTGGTCATTAGCCTCGGGAGGGGTTGTTACCCGTGTAATAAAAGGTATACCTGATGATTTTGATATATATGATGTTACATATAAACCAAATTGTGGATTTTTATTTGCCGAAGGGCCTGCAGAGGATTTACTAAAGGGAATCTTAGATAAGAACAAAACCATTGACCTTGAACCCGATGAATTTAGGTTTAATTTACCAGGGTGTTCCGGATATTTTTATTTAAACCAATATGGAGAATGGCAAGTAAGGTGTGATCAACCGGTAAAAGTTGAACTTTTAGGGAAGTCTTATGTCCCTGAAATTTTAAGAGCGGGAATATTCCTTTACTCGGGTACAGATCGGCCTAAATATTTAAGTTCTCAAACGCTTGAGGGGTTTATATTAACCACAGGCGATGGAGTTAAATATCGTTTTGGTGATTATGGTAGACTCGCATTCCCAGACAGGGGTGATTATGGAGGAGTAGAATATCGAGATACCTATGGAGAGGCTATTGAATATTCGTTAAATTACTTCAATCAAGACGGAAATTCTTGGATAGCAAATGCTTGGTATCTGACAAGAATCACTACCCCAACCTATGACACAATCGATTTCTCGTACGAAAGAGAAGAATTTGTTACACAAATACACCATGTTTATACACCCCCAAAGGTATATGTTGATTCAGAAATTTGTAGTGAAAGATTAGAGTGGGATGTGACAAGCGATAATCCCAGAGCCTATTTTAAAAACTATCTAGTATCTCCTGTTTATCTAAGCAAGATAGAAACGAAAAACGAAACTGTCCATTTATCTATGTCAGAATCGTTAGAATTAGAATATCCCCGATACGCATATATACATCCCTCTTCTTATAGTTCTCGTACGCCAGACTTTAATTATGAAGATACAATACCTGCTGAGCCTAATGATTATCTATCTAAACCGTATGTTAACATCTTGAAACGTGAAGGCTATCATCCTTCAAAGGAGATACCAATAAGAGAAGGTTTAAAAAAAATAAAATGGAAAAAACTGGATGGCATAAAGATAGAGAATCGGGAAGGTGAAACAATTGATGAATTCACATTTTCGTATAACAATAACCCCAATCAGCGCTTATTTTTAACAAAGGTAACGCAACAGGGTCGGCAAAGAGATGGCGAGAACCGTTCTTATGAGTTTAGATATTATGATATGGATAAACTACCTCGTTATTTTTCATTCGAAACGGATTTTTGGGGTTTTTATAATGGCAATAAAAGTCAGACTCTTAAAGATCTAATCTCGATGGATGGTCCCCGAAAATATGTGTCTTCGGAGAAATTAACATATGGAATGCTTAAAGATATAATTCTCCCTACAGGTGGAATGAAACGCTTCACATACGAACCTCATGATTATGGGAAATGGAATGATGACTGGACTGATGTATCGTCTTTTTCTTATACAAGTGAACCTGTACAGGTTGGAGGTTTAAGAATCAAAAAAATTGCAGTTTATGAAAATACTTCAGCAATAGATCCTGGCCAATGGAGTGAGTTTATCTATAAAGACAATCAGGAAAGATCCAGTGGTTTCCTTATTTCTGGTCCTTTGGGTTTATTTTATGAGATGAATACAATTCCCATCTCTCTCAGGAATTCACAAATAAAGCCAGGATATCCGACGGATATAGAATTAATCTCTTCTTTTTTTGGGTTACCAGGAACCAGTAATTATGGAAACAATCATATTTCGTATTCTGAAATTACAGAAAAAAAACAGGATGGAACCCGATTTAAGTATTATTTTACAGATTTCACAAACGGGCATAGTGATCAGAAATACATAGCCGGCGTTATAGACAAAATTGGTCCGGAACAAAACCTTCCTTTCGTATCAAAAGCATTGGAAAGAGGGAAATTAAATAAAATGGAGGGATTTGATAAAAACGGAAACCTTGTTCTTGAAAAAACAATAAGCTACTCAGCTATAAGCTCTGATAGGAGATATCCATATACCGAAGCTATTCAAGAATATAAGGACTTCCATGATTCCTTAGCACCAGGAGAATATTTAAAATATATTAAGTGTCGACTATCTAACCCTTGTGGCAATATTGTTTTAAAAAATGCAACAGCATCTTTAATATATACTTATTCTTATTTACCCACATCTGTAAAAGAGACTAACTATAATTTAGGTAAAAAACAAAGTATAACTACTAACTATACGTATAACAGGGATCGGTTACCTCAATCCGAAAGCCGTACAATATACTCGAATAATACCTCTGATAATATTCGGACAGAAAGGTATTATTTGAGTGATTTTGATGATTCTTTTGCTTCTGTTGCGGATAGAGATAATAACCGTTATAAAAATATGCTGAATAAACATATGGTTTCCTATCCAATAGAAACGATTGTGTTGAATAATGATAAAATAATCTCATCCCAAATAAGTACTTATTCATGGCAAACTGCTAATCCATCAAACTCAGAAGAAGGATTTCCTGCACTACAAACAGAATACGCATTGGAATCGACATCTTCTGTAAATTTAAGTGCTTATAAAAAAGCTTATCTGGTTAATACTGATAGCTTGGGTGTTCACTCCCGTTTTGTTAAACCCCGTGTAAGATACAGTAACTATGATGTTTACGGGAATCCAATAACAGTTGTAAAGGATGATTCTTTTACAACTATTACTCTGTGGTCTTATTGTGGGAGATACCCCATTGCTCTGATAAGCAACGCTACTTACGAACAGGTTCAAGCTTTATTGAAGTTATACTTTCCTGCTGCTCCTGAAAAAAAAGGATTAAGTTTTCCCTCAAATATATCTTCCGATAGAAAACCAAAAGAGGATGAAATAAGTAATTTGTTGAGAAATAATTTGCCTAATGCCATGATTACTACATACAAATATAATTCATTGGGAGAGGTTGCGGAAGTAACTGACCCACGTGGAATCAAAACTTATTTCGAATACGATAATTTTGGGGCATTAAAAGAAACTTATTATTACGAAAATAATGATAAAAACAAAAAAAGGAAAATTGAATCCCGAGAATCGCATTTCTCTAATTAATTAAAACAAGAGACATATGAAACACTATATAATAATTCTTCTAACAGCTATACTATTTCCTTCGGGAGTAATTTTAGCTCAAGTGGGCGACACTAAGAATAACCCAATTAATTTGGGGAGCAAAAACGAAACGTTCATGTATGTAGATACAAAGAATACCGATAATTATACAAACACCAATACCACAGCCTTGGGGTCTTCGTATGCAGGAAAACCATCCAAGGATGTCTATTATAAGTTTACCCTTTCACGAGCGATGGATATAGTTATCTCCCTCTGTGGATCGGAAGTGTCTAATACTTATGTTCATCTACTGAATTCTTCTGGTACAAGAATTGCATATAATGATAATTATGGTGGAGAGGGAGCTTGTTCCAAAACGGCACATTCGTATCTGAAAATGATTAATTTGGCTCCCGGAACTTATTATGTTGTTTCGGAAGGATATAGTAATGCCAATGGAAATATAACAACATCTATCTCAGGCTATATCACAATGGCCCCCCCCAGCTTATCTGCAGGGAGAAGTTATAATGTTGTAAGGACTTATACATCGACCGATGGTTCGAAGTACGTAGATCAGGTGGAATACATGGATGGAATAGGTAGACAGTCACAGTTTACACAAATAGGAATAACTCCTAAAGGAAATGACTTAATAGTATTGAAAGAATATGACTCTTCGGGCAGAGATTCTATCACATGGCTTCCAGTCTCTCTCAGCAGGAAAGGCGCCTACCTTAGTCCAACCTCTTTAATCAAAAACACTATTAAAGCTCAGCATAACGATGCCGCGCCATACATGAAAAACATTTATGAAAACTCTCCTCTTGGCAGACCATTACAACAATATGGCCCAGGCGAAGAATGGCATAACAACGGTAAGTCGTCCAAAATCGCATATTTATTCAATACCAGTATATTCAGGCTTCATTGTTGTAAGTTTACAATTGGTACTTCCAATAATATAACTAAGGTTGGTGTTTATCCAGAAGCTGAATTATCTATCGTAGAAATAAAGAACGAAGATGGAAATGGAATCTATGAGTTTAGAAATATGATAGGCCAAACCATTCTTACCCGGCAGATTAATGATGATGGGAACTACGATACCTATTATGTCTATGACGATAAGGGAAATCTGAGATATGTACTGCCTCCATTGCTCTCCGATGGTATTGCTGCAGGAGAAACGGTTTACGACACATCCACAAAAATGAAGCAATATGCTTATATATACAAATACGATGCCCGTGGTCGATGTTCGGAAAAAAAACTGCCGGGATGCGATTGGGAGTATTATATTTACGATAAAGCCGACCAGTTGATATTCTCGCAAGACGGCGAGCAACGCAAAGCAGGCAAATGGGCATTTAACAAATACGATAAATTCGGCCGGCCGATTATATCGGGGCTTTATACAACAAATAAAACCCGCTTCCAACTATCTACCGACTGTCAAAATATTGTTGTTTGCGAAGAGCCTGATCCCAATGAAAAAGGGTGGAAAGGATATACCTCCCACACTCTTCCCGACCTTAATTTATCGGCTAAAATACTTTTTGTGAGTTTTTACGACAATTATATCTTTGAGAACAGTACTACCGGAATAGGTGAACTTTTTGCCGAAGGAGGGGAGGCTTCTGTTGAAGGACAACCTGCCGGCTTTTCAAAAAAGAGATACTCTTCGGCCAAAGGATTACTTACAGCAACACTCGACTTTTTTGATCTTCCCGATGGAGGGCAGGGCTATGTACCTACCGTTTTTTATTACGACGACCGTGGACAAGTTATCCAACGAAGAACACGCACCCCGATCAGGTTGCATGTGGAGTTTACCGATTATAATTTTTCGGGGCAGCCCATTAAGCGGAAAATTGTTCATCATGCTGCTCATCAATATACAAAAACAGAAGAGTTCTACACGTACGAGTACGACCATGCCGGGCGTTTACTGAAAACTACACACGCACTGAATAACAATGCTCCTGTTATTCTGGCACAAAACGAATATGACGAAATGGGACGACTCGTATCGGAACAGGTTGCACAACAACCTGCCCTTAAAACCGATTACGCATACAATGTTCGCTCGCAGGTAAAACAGATAAACAGTGATCTGTTTTCACAAACTCTTACTTATACCCCGGGAGGTAACATTGCCTCGACTAAATGGGGTTCGGCCCGTAATAACACATCTAATTCGTATTCGTTCAGTTACGACAGGCTTTCGCGAATCACCTCGGCTGCTTATACCGACATCTTCAATTTTAATGATTGTGGCTCCGCATATCGTTACGACAAGCATGGTAATGTCAAGCACATAGAATATGGCGTAAACACTCCCGTCAGAAAGAGCAGGGAGGCACTCGACATCACTTACACGGGTAACCAGATGAAAAAAGTAGACGACATATCGCCCGATGGAGGATATTTCATCAAGTATAAGACCTTGAGCCAGGAGTATGGCTACAATACCAACGGGGCAATGGTGTGGGATGCTAACAAGGGCGATTCCATCTATTACGACCTTTACAACGGAATGCCCTTGCAGGTGAAAATGAACAACAGTCTTGCCGAAGGGAAGGTTGACTACGAATATACCGCCGGAGGCTGTAAGCTTGCTGTGAAGTATGCCTGGAACACTCCACTTATTATATTTCCGCTTTCAGGACAAGCTCTTAGCTTTCCTATTTTTGATCCGTACAGGAACCGGAAGACTATCCGTTACGATGAGAATATGGTGATAGAAGCCGAAGCCTTGAAAACAATTTTTATAGAAGGTGGGTATATTGAGAACGGAAATTACTATTTTTACAAGACCGACCATCTGGGCAACAACCGTATCGTTGCCGATGCCTCGGGCGAGGTTATACAGAAGACGGACTATTTCCCGTTTGGTCAGCCCATACAGGAACTCAGTAGGGACGAAGGCGTTCATCCCTATAAGTTTGGCGATAAAGAATACGACACAATGCACGGCTTGAATCTTTATGACTTCCATGCCCGTCAGTACGACCCCATTTTGGGACGGTTCACAAGTGTGGATCCTTGTGCAGAGATGTATTATTCCATCAGCCCCTATGCTTATTGTGCAAACAATCCGCTTAAATTTATTGACCCTACCGGAAAATGGATTTATATTCATCATTTGGGAAATGAGTATAAATATGAAAATGGGAAACTTTATCAATGGGACCCCGAAAAAACTGATTATACTATTCCCTATGCGGGGGGCGATTTCTTTCTTGATGGTATCATAGATGCTTTCAGCTGTATTGAATTTACTCATTCAGGAGCCGGCCTTTTAGGGTTCTTTGCAAATGAATATAATCATGCATTTATTCAATCTTGGAATGGAGATAATATGATATTGAATGGTAATATAATCCTGATAAATAATCAATTTAAAGTAAATCCTAATACACCTATGCAATCAATGAACGGTTACAAACGTCCCTTTTGGCTCGATTTACTTCATGAGTTGGCGCATAGAATGGATTTTATATATAGAGGAGAAAAAGTTTTCAATGTTTGGTTCTCGTCTGGAGGTGAGGATGTTATGACTGCCGAAATAGTTGCAATACATTGGGAAAATCTTGTTCAATCTGAACTAATGCTTCCTTTACGAACACACTATGCTATAGATAAATACACTGGAGAGCCTATAAATGCATCTCAAGTAATATATCATGGAGATGTTATTGGACGGGGAATTAATATTTATTCAGGCTATGAGTATAAACCAGCAATAATTCATCCACTAAAAGCAGAATCTCCCGGTTCTTCTTTTAGAAGGAGAAAATAATAATAAAACAATATGAAAAATTTATTAATTACATTATCAATTTGTGTTACAATAATATCAACCTGCAACACGGCTAAGGGTAGCAATAAATCTCAACATAAATTAATAATTAAAGAAATGAAAAATCTATTTAATTCTTGCCCAATAAAGGATGATTTTAATGAGGCTGATCATAAGAGAATGGTAGATACACTCAATACCATAAGTAATTTGAATAAGAACGATACTATAATCATTCAAGAATATACTATAAGTGTTTATGCATCTTATACAACTAGTATTTATTTGTCAAACGATAATGAAAAAAAATATAGAGTTTATAGGAAAGAACAAGTTCAAAGAAAGAGTCTTGAAGAAAAAAGACAGTGGGTTTTAAAAGAGTCATTGCCTTTTCCCACAAACACAAATCATAAATCTACTGATATGATAATCAAAGCTTTTCAAAAAGGACATTTGGAAAGGTCTATAAAAACAAGTATTGAGTTAGGATCAATACCTTCTGTCACTTACATAACATCTATTTTTATTAAAAATTCCGAAGGGGAATACGATATTCAAAGTTACAGTTATAAAACAAGCCATATTCAAAGTTATGGTTATAATACAAGACATATTCAAAATCATGGCGATGAAACAGATCACAAACAAGAAGGTATATATTATAAATTAACAAAGGGGAAAGGCAGACTACAATGGGAACCGGTATACTTCACTCTTGAAGACCCTACTGATAAAATAAGAGAACATTTTATTGATAGTTGAATATTATGAAAAACTTCATTTTAATAACATTGTTGTTAGGATTGGTTCTGACTTTAGGTTGTAGCTCAACCAAGAATGTGCCGGCATTTGAACCTATACTTAGTCGTGAAATGGATATAAGATTACAACACTTGTATGATTCGTGTGTTTCTACTGATTATAAACCGTTTGGGAGATATTACAGGAAAATAATGATGAATACACTAAACGCTTTTGAGAATCTGAACAAAAACGATACAGTAATAATAATTGAAACGTCCGATAGCATGAGTCGCGGTGAGTATCGATGTCATTTTTATTTATCAAACGATTCAATTGAAAAATATCGTTTCTATGCCTTTAGGTGTGATCACCAACCTGTATTTGACAAAAAAAAAGGAAGAGGATTTCCTATTTACTCTATTGCTACCAATTGTCGCTTGGAATATATACCACCTAGGGGAGATACTTCTCTACATCCTATTATAGAAGCAGTCCAAAATGATAACATTGAAGAACATATCGCGGTTGAAAGTGAAAGAGGGACTCTCCCTTGCATCTATTACATGGTTTCCGTTTTGATAAAGAATCCTAAGGGTGAATATGATTATCGAGGGTACTATTATCATACAAAATAAGTCAGCAATACCCTAAGTTAAATGCTGTTTTATAACTGTTTAGTAATCATTGAAAATATTATGTGAGATAGAAATAGTAAAGATGAACTTCGGGTAGTCTTTACTATTTTTTTCTCTTAAAAACTGAAAAACAACTCAAAGATCATCAAGGCCGAAGCCTTGAAAACAATTTTCATAGAAGGAGGGTATATTGAAGACGGAAATTACTATTTTTACAAGACCGATCATCTGGGCAACAACCGTATCGTAGCCGATGCCTCTGGCGAGGTTATACAGAAGACGGACTATTTCCCGTTTGGTCAGCCCATACAAGAGCTCAGCAGGGACGAAGGCGTTCATCCCTATAAGTTTGGCGATAAGGAGTACGACACAATGCACGGCTTGAATCTTTACGACTTCCATGCCCGTCAGTACGACCCCATTCTGGGACGGTTCACAAGTGTGGATCCATTGGCGGAATGCTCATACTCGCAAACACCATATCACTATTGCTCTAACAATCCCATTAATAGGATTGATCCAACGGGGATGATGGATGATGGGAATGGGGATCTTCTCAAATGGGTTAACTTACACTTTCCTGGTATACCTGTCATTTATGGAGGAGAACTTCCAAATGTGGTAATAATAGGGAAAAAGCCAAAAATGAAAGGATTTGATTACGATAAATATAGAGAAGTGCTACAAACTATCGTGAGTAAACCTATATCTGGAACTACTAACATTGAAGATCAGAACAGAGGCGGCGGTAGTTCTGGCTCCACAAGCAATAGTAGAGGCTTTGGTGGTATGAGTAGTGGATATTCTGGAACTGGTGGTATTTCATTGTCTGATGCTGTAAGCGGAATGGCTAAAGATCAACCTCAATTTGTTCAAGGAGAGGTGTCTTTTTGGCAGGAATTATCATATTCAGATAATTTTTTTGCTAACTTAGGTTATAATATAGTAAATGATGTTACTGTTGCTATGAAATCTTTTTTTGGTTTTGCATTTAACTATGGGCCAGAGAATGAGTTGACGGGAGGACGAGGTGTTTATAATTTAGATGGAACACCTAACTTCAAGATGTCTGATTCTTTTGTAAATACTATTGGATTAGTATGGGGAATATATAAAGGTGGTACTGTTGCATCAAAAGCAACAGGAGGAGTGAAGCAATGGATTAGGCCATATGGGAAATCTTTTAGCCGTAAAGGGGATTATGTCACATATGGAACAAGATGGGGAGCATCTCCAAGGTATGTTCATAGAATAGGTAACCCTACATTACGAAGATGGAATCAATCACTCAGACAGACTAAATTACCAGGTAATAATTGGCGAGTTCAAGATCCTGGACACTTTCACTGGAAAAAATAAAAAACATGAAATATATAAAATTTGAATTTAGATTTAATAAGGATAATTTCAAAGAAAATTTCTTTCAAAAGTTATTGATTAGAATAGTATTCTTGCTTTTTCCCAAAGCAAATCCAGATTATGAAGACAAAATAAATAATGCCGTGTATTGGTTACTAGAACTTGATGAAAACGATGGTTTCCCTACCAGAGAAATTGGATTGAATAAAGATTATAAATCGATTTTAAAAATGCCTTACAAAAAAAATTATGGTTATTGGATAGATAGCAATATGACCTATATGGATTTCATTGAAAGATTTCATGCCGAAAGTATTGAAAGTGAATTTTTCAATAAAAAATGGAATGAACTTGTTTAAAGGGGATAATGTACTATATTAAAGAATGATTTTGTAACTACGGCTATCTTAATATTGAATTAGAAAGAATAGTAGAGATGAACTTCGGGTAGTCTTTACTATTTTATTGGGTGTGCGAGCATCATATTGGATGGATGGAAAAAGCCCAGAAGAGTATCAAAGAACTGGAAAGCTTGCTTTTAGGTATTTTACTGTTTTTGAAGATATATATGCTCTTTTCACAGGCAAAAACTTTGATGGAAACGATTATAATAGAGGTGTAGCAGCAGGTACGCTTGCAACTGGTATGCTTCCTGTCTTGAAAATAGGAAGTGTAGCTGGAAAAGGGGCAAAAGCAGGAACCACAGTTTTAGGACATTATCCTGCATATTCAAAACTTGCTTTAAAGTTAGGTGTTAAGCGATTTAATATACCTACAAATGTTTGGAATAGAATGACAACAGCAGAACAATGGTCAGCAAATCAAAAATTCCTTGATCGAATGATTTTGCGAGGAGATAACATTAGGCTTGCTACGCCTCTCAATCAAGTTAAACCTGGCAGTTTTTACCAAATGGAATTGAAGTATTTATTCAGTAAAGGTTACAAAGTAAGTCCTAATGGGCTTTGGTTAATTAAATAGAATACTATGAAAAATAATGGAATAATATATAATTTTTTAAAATCAAACGGATTTAAATTAATTAAAGAGGATACATCTGTCTTTTTTGGTGATTACTATGATATATTTACTAATATTTGCTTTCTAATAAAATTTAGCTCTTCCAAATCTTCTGAAATGATTGAAATACGATATAATCAAGCAAATGAGAATTGGTATGATTTAGCTTTAGTAAAAGCAATTTTGTATAATGAAAAAAAACTTGATAAGATAACCTCTATTGAAGAATATAAAAATTTTTTACAAACGAATTTTACTAATATAGTTAAACTATTTAATAAAAATAGTTATCCGGCTACAAAAGAAAAATTAAAAATATTAGAAAAAGAACGAGTAAAACAAATGTTCCCAAAAATGAGGTAAAAGGAAATTATTTTAGAATAGAGAATACAACACTAACGGGAAAAAGAATCTATTTAGATATGAATGGAAATGTACCTAACAATAAGATCTATGAAGGCAAGCAGATGGGACGTAGTTCTTCAGAATATAATCAAGTAACTCATTTTAAGAATACAGATTATTAAAAGATTATCTATATGTCTAGAAAATTAATAATTGTACCTAAGGATAAGCATGCAGAAGATTTGTTATATTATGATAAAGCTTCAGATGATCAATTGTATTCATTATATCTAAATGAAGCGTTTTTTTATAATTTATGGGATATGTCTGTTTTTGATGATATCAATCAAATAGCAGATGTAAATATTGATGATTTTGAGGACGAGAGTATTATGGATGTTAAATCTATAAAATATATAATCAGTTATTTAGAAGAAAAACAATTTCCTCCAAAATTCAAACAAGACAGTCAGTATTTTCTACAAATGTTTAAGTTAGCATTAAATGGTGGTGTGGGAATTTATTTTTATTTTTAAGATTTTACAAGACCGACCATCTGGGCAACAACCGTATCGTAGCCGATGCCTCTGGCGAGGTTGTCCAGAAGACGGACTATTTCCCGTTTGGTCAGCCTATACAGGTGCTCAGCAGGGACGAAGGCGTTCATCCCTATAAGTTTGGCGATAAGGAGTACGACACGATGCACGGCTTGAATCTTTATGACTTCCATGCCCGTCAGTACGACCCCATTCTGGGACGGTTCACAAGTGTGGATCCGCATGCTGATAGTTATTATTCTATCAGTCCATATGCATATTGTGGAAATAATCCTTTAAGGTTCATCGACCCTACAGGTATGGATATTTATTTTGTCAATGAAGATGGAAAAATGATTTTGGGATTAAAAAATGATGATGATTTTGACACTTTATATGCATGGTCGGGAACGGGAGATAGTTTTGGTCATATTTTAGGAGTTGGGATAAAAATGGTTAAAACAACTATATATGATCGACTTTTATTACCTGGATTAATAAATAATAGATATACGAGCACTGGAAGAGTAAGCTCTAAAGGAGAGGGAGGGAATTATGCTACAACAAAAAGTGCAACAGATGCTTTTAATTTATTTTATTTTTTGGCAAAATATACAAATGTTGAATGGGGGCTAAATGGATATAATATGAATAATGATGCCTCCTTAAGTTATGTGATTTTTACATCACATAAAAAAATATATGTAATAAATACAGATGGGCCTTTTGACTTTACAAAAAAAGTTTTCGACTTACATTTTCACCCCAAAAGCAATGCTCAAGGAGCATCTGGATATAAAAAAGATGCTGACGGAAGTATTTTATATACTAAAGATATGTATTATATTAGAGAAGAAAACAGAAAATATGAACGATATCATCAAGAACTCCCAAATTATTACGTATACAACCCACAATTAAATGAATTATATATGTATACACCAACAAATCCACAAAGCAAAACATATTTGAATATAAATACACCTAAAGGATTACAAAATATAATATTGAACAAAAAACGCAAATGATGAATTGCATGAAATCTTATTTTATAATATTATGCCTTTTTGTTTTTTTTGCATGTAATAGTAAAAAAACGGAAAAAGTATCTAAAGAGATTGCTTCAGAATTGAAACAAGAAAGTGTATTCTCTCCTGTTCTTGAAAGAGAGATAAAGTCTTTCATAAACTATGTAGAGCAAGAGATAGGACGTTACTCGGAATATAAACTGTTTTATGTTCTACGATATGATAAAGATAAACAAGGAAGGCGTTTCTTAAAATTACATGCTGATTATTTTTATGATAAAAGTCGTGCTTTTGGTTATACCTTTATTGATGATCACTTAGTTATCTATTATGCTAAAAATTATTCATTTAATCTTTTTCATGAAAAATCACTTATTCCTTTCAAGGATTCTATACCAGGGTATAAAGATTCCGAACAATGTGATCTGAAATATGAACTACCAAGTCGTACTATAAAAATTGTTAGGCCCGATAGTTTGGTTATTGTTTCTACAGATGATTTTTGGTAGTAAAGCAGATGAAATATTATAAATTCTTATATACTACTATCGTATGTTTGTCACTATGCTATTTTTTAGCTTGTAGCTCAACCAAGAATATGCCGGCATTTGAACCTATACTTAGTCGTGAAATGGATCTAAAGTTACAACACTTGTATGACTCGTGTGTTTCTACCGATTATAAACCATTTGGGAGATATTACAGGAAAATAATGATGGATACACTAAACGCTTTTGAAAATCTGAACAAAAATGATACAATAATAATAATTGAAACATCCAATAGCATGAGTCGCAGTGAGTATCGATGTCATTTTTATTTATCGAACGATTCAATTGAAAAATATCGTTTCTATACCTTTAGGTGTGATTACCAACCTGTATTTGACAAAAAAAAAGGAAGAGGATTTCCTATTTACTCCATTGCTACCAATTACCGCTTAGAATATGAGCCACGTTGGAGAGATACTTCTCCAGATCCTTCTTTTTCATCTGTTTACTTTTTACCTTTTTAAAAGTCAAAAATTATGAAAAAAACTAATTTAACAACTTTATTGCTCTTTACTTTTATTCTGATTTGTTTGTCCGTTATTTTTGTTTTTTTTTACCTATTACAGGTTTGTATCAACGAGAATGAAATTATAGGCTTTTTTGATTCTCTTTATATTTTTGAATCAGGAACAGTTCTATTCTGTGTTTTTTTAAGCACTTCTGTTTTGCTGTGTACGTTTTCTTTCTATAAGAAAAAAATAAACCGAAAAATTCTTATGTCATTTTTAGTTGCTTCCATTACCTCAATTTTAATAATTTATGCGAATCAGTAGTTGAAACAATTCGCTGATTTGTTTAGTTAAATTATTTATTATCAATGAAATAAGCGCGTTGAATATTTGCTCAATCTCTTG
>NZ_JARXWE010000003.1 GCF_029893235.1 Dysgonomonas sp. PH5-45 | reverse complement strand
AGTTTCATCTTGTTTATATTTTGTAAGCTTATGCCAAATCAATAATTAATCATCTTTCTTGCAACGCACAGAATATTGGTTGAAGCGGTCGGAAGCGTCCCGTTGCACATCGAATTCGGTAGTTGGGGATGTATATATAACTCTAGTCCAAGCCCAAGGTTCAAAATCTTCAAAATAACCTTTACTCACCGTCCAGAAAGTAGAGGCTTCACCATACTTCCATATTTCTGCGTCTTGGCTTGAGTTTATTGTTATATAACCTACAGGCAGAGCATTAAAACCTCCTTGTATTACAGGATGAGATCTTCCCGGATGCTTCTTGCCCGAATTATCTTCGATAACCTCACAGCTTGTGCTGAAGGCTTTACTTAGGTCCCCATTCGCTGTGCCTCGTCGGGCCTCAGTACCTGCAACATTCCACACGTCGACTTTCCATTCGGGAGGATCGAAAGCACCGGTGTAGCTACTATACTTGGAGGGATTATTGTAAATCTCTTCTTCCAACTCGCTCCACTCCCTGTCGGTAGGGATATGCCAACCATCAGGGCAGATACCCTGAACCCTGATAGGGTTGCCTTCGTCGTCGTATTCTTTATCACCACCATAGCCCTGGTGCTCGTCAGTGGGGCCAACATCTTGCAGGTTTTGCCCCAATGTAGCAGCCTGATAATTATATAAATAACCGTGTGTCGATTCCCAGTATTCAGGTATTTTATTCTCTGCCGGGTATTCTATTATGGCACGATGGGGATGACAGTAATACCCATTTGCAAGCCCATCAGGTCTTGAATTAGCGCCCACCTTATAGGTCATTTTGGTTTCATCTACATCTACATAACGCATATTATCGAGCATCCATACACCTGCCTTACCAAAGGGATGGTATAGGTATTTTTGCGACCCACCTTTTTGCGGGCGATTGTCAGTCAAGACTCCCAGATCGGGCGACTTTTGGCTGAGCCCCAAGTGTTCCCATTGACTGCCTGTCCAGATATAAGGTCCCTTGTAGAGAGGGTTGCGCGAGCATTCATTGTCTTCGCCTCCGTACACTACCAGCCCTATATATTTATCATTGTCGGAGCTTCTGGCAGCACCACCCGGAGGGTTTAACGATCTGGCCAGGCCTCCGGTTATCGATTGCAGGTCTACCCGCGGCAGGCCTATACCTTTGGAGGCATTGACTAACGGCTCACCTGATATTACTGTGCCGTCTTCTATTTGGAGCAATGCTCCCGGATGGGGTCCTTTATCCACCCCGATTGTCACCTGGGACAGCACTTGCGGCCCCGGGCTTAATATGCCTATCAACAAGATAAAGCAAAAAAGGAAGTGATTAGTTTTCATATTTATTTATAGCTAAAGTTTGTTCAATATTTAGGTTTATATTTTTTTCAGTTTGTGTTGTTTGTTTTCATAAAGTTTTCATTTTAATTGTTTGTATAATGTTTTAAAAAGTTATTTGCAAAAAAGTACGGGGATTCATATGCCAGGCTTAATTAATAGAGAGACTGCCTGCTATTTTCGCAAACGACCAAACAGTTTTAATTGAATTAAAAGGCAAATTATATAGCATGGAATCCCCGTACTTAGTCTTGAATGACCACTTCTTCTTTTTCTTTTGGTTGAAGTAATGGCATAGAAAGGGCGGATAAACTTTTCTGAAAAAATTTATCCGGATATTTTTATTGATAAAATTATTTGGTATAATATGACGCGTACACGCACGCTGTTTACTACACAAAGAAAAAAAGATGTGCGTCTTTATTTTTTGTATAATAAAAGATGGTAAAGATGGTAAAGAATGTAGTTGTGTTAGTTGTGTATTATGTGAGGCTCTCTTGAATAAACAACAATACCCTCCAAGTTTATGGACGGCAAAAACATGATTATAAATCATTATCATTTGGCCTTTCATTATTCTGATTCAGTATTCAAATGGCAAAGATATAATTAAAATATCAATAAAAGAAGAGTTATTTTTTAAAAAGTGTTATTTTCAAGGTAAATATACTTTCAGATATTTCCTCCAATACGGGCTGTTTCTTGCATTGGAAAAAGGGTATAAACTGTTGCGAAATTATGGAGCGATGCAAAAAAAAGGTCTACAAGCCCTGGGAAGCTTGTAGACCTAAACATTACACAAAACCGTGAATTGCAAAACTTGTCGCAAAGTTCACTATTTTTCTACATTCTAATTTGTTCGGAACCTAAGGTTCGGGTTGATGTACACCTTTTTGACACAGCTATTAATCAATATAGTATCCGATACCCGGCAGGTTTCCTTCACTCCGTTGGTATAGACAACCTCTACGGAATATGTACCATAACCATGAGGCCGCATGTCGAGCGTAGAGTTTGTGCCGATTACAGTTTCGCTACCTACTTTTTTCCATGTGTACTGGGTATATTCGTTCCCGTAGAATCCTGCTGCCGTGAGGGTGTAACTGTCGGGGTCTCCATTATCGAAAACCTGACAGGGGAGAGGATCTCCAAGCCCATCTATCGTTCCGGGTTTATAGGGGTCGTAAGTTATATTGGTATTGTTTTGCCCGGCAACCGTACTTTTATTACCAAAGTGGAGAGTCTTGCCCGAAGCATTGATGTCTTTGATATTAACAAAGTCGAATCGGGTGGTTCCGGCCTGTACATCTAGGTTAGCTTGTGTACCCGCGGTTATGCTCTGTATATGCGATACATCGCAAGGAGTTCCAGACATGGTCAGGTTTTTAGTGACTGTTTGGGTACGGCCCGATTCCAGGCTATAGGGCTTATTGCCAAGTAAAACAAGTTCTTTAAAGGTATTATTACCTTGTATGTATCCACCTCCTTTAAACTCAACCCTATTGAACGTCACCTTTTCCGCTCCGGAAGCAGTATTGTAAATGTGGGCGACAGTTGAGTTTGCGTTTTCGAACGTTACATTATAAAATGTTTGTCCTGGATATGTTCTGAGCCCGTATAGGTAGATATTTGAAAAGCTTGTCATAAAATGAATATGTGAAGTGCCGGCATTTAGTGTAACCATAGATGTGGAAACATTGAATGTATAGCCTGATATATAAATGTCGGACGCTCCCAGATTCAGAACTATTGCTGCTTTGGGATTCGCCTTATAGTCCTCCTCTATATCTATTCTGAAATCATTGGTGTTAAATGTTCCCGCATGATGATATAAATCACAACCTACTTTAAAATTGTCGGTAAGTGAAATGTTGGAAGTTTCGTAGAAATTAACTTCACCCAGGGTATTTGGAGCCCCTGTGGTGACACCATTGCTGGTGATGGTTTTAGGAGTTCCCGTATCCATATAGTTTATAATGAATACCGATACAGGATCCATGCCCGATTGCCATGTAGAAGAACCATAAATATTAAGATTATGAGTGTCTTTGACGCCAGTGGTAGACCGTATTATAGGAGTAGTAGTGCAACCGCTAACGGTTACATTTCGACAGAATGCGCTTCCTTCAACAGTTACAGTCCGCGATGCGGAAGTAAATCCGGAGCCGGCATTAAAGAATACATCATCGCCGGGGCCAGGTACGCAGGCGCCACCTGTTCCACCCGGTGTGAGTGACCAATGAGCCGGATCGTTCCAGCTACCTGCTCCGCCAATCCAATATAAATTTTGTGTTCCACCGCCTGTAAAAGTCCAACCTGTATTGCCCCCGTTGTTAACAGAACTGCTAGCTATGAAAGTAGCTCCGTCGGTAGCCTGTATATCGGACATTATAACTCCCTGCACATTGACTGTTGCACCGGAAGGCATGGAAATAATAGCCTGGCTCCCTGCTGTTGACGATTTTAAAGTTGCCCAGCCGGCACAAGCTTGTCCCACTGTAAGTGAGTTTACAACGGTGATAGTATTTCCGGCTCTTAAAGTATAGTCCTTACCGGGTGCCATTGTGAGGTGGTTGAACTTGAAATTACCCTCAAAAGATGCTCCCCCTTTCAGGTCTACCCGGTTAAAATTTACAGGTAAATCTGTTGAGGGAAAGGGATAAACAGTCGAAAACCCGATGTTTGTTGTTTCTGTATTCTCAACAGACAGGTTATAAAATGTTTGTCCCGGATAAGCATCGAAACCACTTCCTGAGGTTTTTTTTACCGTGAAATGGATATGCGAGGTGCCGGCATCTACCGTTGCCAATGAGTGTTCTGTATCGAAGTAGGAAACATATATATTTGAGCTTCCGAGCTTTATAGTTCTTGCATCGGTGCTTTCTCCTATAGCACAGTTAAACTGATACGATAGGGTCATATCGAAATTTTTGGTATCGAATGTTCCGGTATATACATTAATCTCAGATCCTATAAAATTATCCTTCAAGCTAACGGAACTTGTTTCATATATATTTACTATACTTTTTGTAGTCACACCATTACTGGTTATCGTTTTGGGTGTTCCTGTATCTCGGTAATTAATCTGATATACATTAACGGTCATACCTGCCTGCCACACCGATGAGCCATATATATGCAGATATTTATAATTACCACTACTAAGTGTAGGGGGGACACCTGTACCTGAAAATGTGATATCCTTGCAATACACCGTTTCATCTATATTGATTGTCTCCGAACCTGTGGTAAAACCTGAACTGGCATTAAAGATAACGTTGTTTTTAGGGCCTGGTACACAGGCACCACCTGCCCCACCCGGTGTGAGTGACCAGTGAGCCGGATCGTTCCAATTGCCGGCACCACCCACCCAATAGAGAATAGGGGTGCTTCCCGCAGTAAAAGTCCATCCTGTATTGCCACCATCGTCGATCGAATTATTGACTGTGAAATCGGCCCCACCGGTTGCTGTAATTCCTTTGATTACAACTCCTTCAATATTCACCCCGGTGCCTGAAGCCATGGAAATGGTTGATGTGCCATAATCCTCTCCCCCACTTGATTTCACACTTTTTATTGTAGTCCATCCTGCACATGCCTGTCCTGCTGTAAGCGAACCGGTGATGGTCTGTGTATACCCACTTCGTAGCATGCAAAGCTTGCCCGGAGCTAAAACCAGTTGTTTGATTGTATTACTTCCGGCAATGTACGCTTCCCCCTTAAATTCCAAACGGTTGTAATTTAGGTTGCCAGTCTGTAGCTGAACTTTCCAGGTTTCGCCCTCAAATGTTACATTATAGAAAGTTTGCCCGTTGTAACCTTTGACCTCAGCCCCCGACGTTAAATGAATATGAGAAGTTCCGGCATTCACAGTACAAGCGGCATTATTAGTATAAAAATACGCACCAGTTATGTAGATATCGGAACTTCCAAAGTTTAAAGTACGGGGAGCAGTGCCTGCATTGGCATAAAATACCGATGTTTTTAGTTGAAAGTTATTGGTATTGAATGTCCCGGCATTTATAAATAATCCTCCACACTCTATATTATCCTGAAGGCTGATAGAAGTTGTCTCTTCCGAATAAACACCCCCCTTAAAAGCAACCCCATTAGACTTAATGGTTTTAGCCGTTCCGGCATCCTTGTAATAAGTTTCAGATACATTGTATGTCATGCCTGCCTGCCATACCGAAGAGCCATAGATATTAAGTGTTCCACTATAAATTGTTACACCTTGTATTTCAGGAGGAACAGCCGATCCGGCAAAAGTAATATTTCGGCAGTTTGCCGTAACGTCAACTTTAATGGTTTTCGAGCTTTCGGTAAATCCCGAATTAGCATCAAAAAACACATCGTCCTCCTTGCTGGGCACTACACCGGGCTTGGTATCCCCTCCCGAAGAGGTACGCCAGTGGTTGATATCCGACCAGTTACCAGCGCCACCTACCCAATAGTAGTTGGTGCTGAAAGCTGTTGCCGGAAACAAAAGGCAGATTAAAAACAGATATAATAATTTCTTCATGATACTATTTCCTTATTTAACTTTGAAAACCACATTCATAAATGTCTTCTCGGTGATGGTAAAACCCGAAGCCAGTTTATAGGTCAAGATTCCGTTGTTGTTAATGGCTACATTTGTGAATACCGCTTTGTCGTAATATGTTACGAAGTATCCAAGCTGCTCTTTAGCCATTACCGGCAATGTGCCAGCCGTAGGGCTTTTTGCCGAAGTGGTACCGTCGGTCAATCCGAATTGGCTTTGGTAGATAGAGTATAGGTCGAGTGTAAATGTTTGTGTTGCCGAATTATATTCGCTTGCCGTGGTTTCTGTTGGTACAACAATTGAGGGGGCATAAAAGAAGATGGTATTTTCCGGTACCAGCCGTACCCATTTGGTTCCGTCGTTGTAATAGAAACCGGCATATACCTGGGTAGCACCCGTGCCTTTGGGTTCAAGGTTGTATACGGTCATCCCTGCCACATGTGCCGTCATTGGTGAGGCAGAGGTTGTGGATGTGAGCGTCACCCTTGGCAAGAGCAACCCTTTTGTTGTAGTTCCTGTTTGTTTAAGATCCAGAATAGCATTTGTGTTAGGGGCGTCGTCCGAGCCGATTGTGACCTGCGCCTTGAGCGTACTTGCGCAAGAAAGGACGAATGTAAGGCATAGCAAAAGCCACAGTTTTGTTTGTTGTTTGTTCTTCATGATTTGTAAAGTGTTACCAATCCCCGTCTATAGGCAGGGATTTTCATTATTAAAATTTTATTTGATTGTATTGTTTTAAGAATATTCCGATTCAAAAAAATGGCAGGGGAGTTCTTATCCAATTTATATATATTGTTTGCTATTTTCTCAAACGGCGCGACAATGAAATTGAATCGAATAAAAGGCAAATAAATCAAAGGAACTCCCCGAATCTTTTTTTGTATGATTCTCGGGTTTATATTTTGTTTGAATGAAGTAAACAACCAGATTTTGCAGCTGATGAGTGTATGGCACACAAAAAAGGGATACTTTTTTTGTGTGTAAAAAAATACCCTAATATTTTGTATTATAATTTTTTTTAGTACATTTTGTGCGTAACTATATATTTCGTTTCTTTCAGAGTAAAAAAACGAAAATAAAGGAAGTAGTAGTTTTGTTAGTTGACTCTTATATGCGTGAGTCTCTCTCTAATAAAATAACGATACTATCCAAATTTTGGATAGTAAAAATGAAGTTATAAATCTCTGTAAATTGGATTCCTGCCATTTCAATTCGTTATTCAGGTGGCAAATATAGTGATAAAAAACGAAAAAGAAGCCCCGGAATCAATACGAGTATTGGAATTGTTAAAAATCGGATATGCGAATTTTATGGCATAAAGAATGTCCGTTTTCGGGGTTTTATTTCCCCAGAAATTATCCGTTATAGGCTTCAAAGTCCTTTCCTTATCAGCCTTGCTATATACCCTCGAATATACAAAAACTCACTATTTTTAAGAGCTTTTTATAGTATAGGGTAGAGTTGTGCTTTTTAATGTTTATATTTTATTTATTTGCATTTTTTAGAATAAATTAAACTATTATTTAACGATATGCTTGTCTAAAAACTTCTCATTTTGCTTTCGATTTATAACTATTCGCCACAGAAATATGTACAAACAAAAATTGTAAGACCCGAATTGTTGTTTTCTGTATTCCAAAATATTACATAATCAAATATTCGGATACTTTTGGGCTATATATTTTTATTTTAAATATCTTTGTGGCAACAATTGAACATGGCAAAAAAAGTACGGGACTTCATGCCGGGCATAATTAGTAGAGAGACACTGTCCGCTATTTTCGCAAACGGCCGGACAATTATAAAAGGCAAAATATATGGCATGAAATCCTTCGTACTTAGTTTTGGTAACCACTCTTTCTTTATCTCGTTTTCTTTGTTTGAGGTAATGACACAAAAAAAATATTCTGTTTTTATTGCTGATAAACTCTTTGGTTGGCCTTATTCTTAAGGTATAAAATTAAAGAGGCCGCCTCAAAAAGCATTTTCAATTTCTTTTCGTGTCATCCTGAGCAAAGCAATAGAGCCTTTTTCTGAAAGTTAATATTTTTGTTGCACTCAGAATGGTAAAGAAATGGGTACTATTGCCTTTTTGAGGAAGCCTCCGACTTCTGGTGGTTTTCACCACACTTTCATTTGCGGTTTTGTAAAATAAAAAGTGTTAACCGATTGAATATAGATATCTTTCCGGAGAAGATTAGTCTCCAAAACGTAGTATAGATACAAATGTGGATTTCCCAACCAGTTTTAGGCCTTCAGTGCAATTTCCTGATTGTCCGCGTCCCAATCTAATAATCCAACTTAGGGATGTTGATGTTTGGAACGTATAGGAAATAGTTCCTCCATGGTTTGATAAACTGCCTTGTTTATGACTTGCCGTAGAATGAATACGAGCCCCTTTAGGAAAATCAACAAAATAAGAAGATAAATTACAAACGTTAGAGGTAATAGGAATAGCGCCTTCATACACAAATGTTATCATATAACTTCCCGGTCTGAAAGTAACTGTTCGTGTTGATGAATTATAACTTAAATGTGTAGGAATACTGTTGAATACCATACTCATAGGGACTGTTTTAGAGGAACCGGTACCAATCCCGTTAAGGAATCCGGCTACATCGTTTTCTAACCTGAATAATGCAGGCTGAGGAATCCGGAGTTTACTAATCTCTTCTTGTATAACTTCGGTTTGCATTATAGGGCTCCAACGACTACCATTCCAGAAATAGAAGTTATTTGCTTTAACTACATTGACTCCTGATCCTGCGTTTATGGTGTTAAAAACAAGCAATCCTGTTGCAGGGTTTGATACGGGATACGCCACTCCCGCGCCACTACTCAAAGAAACCCGGGGAATTAATATACCCTTGTCTGTAGATACCATATCCAGTACGGCGCTCGCATTTGGAGTGGTGGTGCCAACACCTATTCTGCCGGTACCGTCAAGGCTGTATGTTAAATGGTTGTTGCTGAGTGTTATATTTGTAGGCTTTGTAAGAGTACCGCCTAATTGTATATTGTCTCCGGTTTTGGTCAGTCCATTGTTGGCTGTTACATCAAAACCACTGCTCGTATTCCATTGAGTGCCATCCCAATAATATATTCCGGGGTCGAATGTGCTGTTGTTAGTCAGGTTATACACCACCAAGCCTTTGTGTGTTGCTTTTTCGGTTGCCGATCCGCCTCCGCTGATAAATGGCTCGAGGGAATTGATCGCAACAAGGTTTACCCGTGGCAGCAGTACCCCTCCGGATGTAGCGGTTTCGCCACCGGAGTCACTGTTTTTTTCTTTGATATCCAGTAATGCGGCCTTCGATGGAGCTATGTCCGAGCCGATTGTAACCTGAGCCCGAAGGCCGAAGGTGAAGCCAAATACTGCTATTAGCATCAGTATTACGTTAATAGCTGTTGGTCTGCACTGCTTACTTTTTAAATTTAATCGCTTCATGTAATTATGTATTTAGTTTATAATTAAAATTTCAATCATCATATCTTTTACTGTAAAAGTACCCGTAGAGGATTTAGAGAGTTTGTGTCAATGCGTTTATTATAAACATCTTATATCATTTGTTATTGGGTTGCCTACGCTTTCTCGGACGTTGTTTCTGAACAAAGTGAAGAATCGCGTGTTTTTTTAAGATACTTCGTTACACTCTCAGTATGACAAAATAGATATGCCTTATTTATCAAACAATTAGCTTTTATTTTCTAAATGTGCCACGAGTGTAAAAGTTTGTATTTTCACCTGATAAAAAGGACGAGGGGAGTTCGTTCACAATTTGTCTGTATTAGCTGCTGTTTTCCCAAACGGCAGGTTAACTAAATCGAATCGAATAAAATAAAAGGCAAATAAAACACAGGAACTCCCCGAATCCTTCTTGGTGTAGGTTTGTTGTTTATGTTTGGAATAAGTATTTTACTGGATATAGCTTTAGCTTTGCTGGTACGGCACAAAGACAATATATGCCTATACGTACGGTTGCATGAAAAAACTAAAATGTATGCTTTTTGCGTAAAAAAAGATAATAAAAGAATAAATTGTGCTAATGGCATTTTATGCGAAGCTCTCTTCCTTTCTAAAAGAGCAAAGCTAATCACCAAATTTTCAACAAAAGAATACATAACTTTAAGTGTTAATTATTAATTATATAAAGCAACAAGTGCTATATTTAATTACCACGCAACAATTATGGTTCATACAACAGATTGTTCTTCAATTCGATTGTAAAAGTATGTCAAGCCATTACAGGAAGAAAGTAAAACGATACAAATATGGCGCGACAGAACAGCAATCGCTGACAAAACAACAATCAAAATAGCCGGAAATGTTGTTATGTTTTTGATTTACCAACACTTATAACTGTTTGTCTTTCTTCGAAAATCGTCCGGTTTTTGCATGCGATTTTGTTGTTTGAATATGCAAATTTTGTTTTCGATTTCAAAATACTTTTGTAATCCATCGTATCGTATGGCAACGAAATATGCAAAACCGTATTCTTTTTAAGGTTTTTTGTGGTGTTTGTGATGTTGTGTTTTCATAGATTACCGCTCTGTTTATTTGCGATTTTTAAAACAAAGATGCCTTGATTTAACAGTGTGGATGTTTTGAGTTTTATACTTTAAGGTATGAAATTAAACCCCATACCAATGGCATGAGGCTTAATTTTATGAAGAAAAAGGATATCACGGAATTAGTGCTGTTGGTTATTGTTTCTTGCAGCGTACCGATAGTAAATTTGTTTTAGTATAAGTTGTTCTGGTAACACCTCCATTAGCGGTATTCAAGTCGCGTATCCATGCCGAACCCAGGTTGTTATTTTGCGCACTCGTCCAGAAAGTAGCGTTATAACCACGAGAAAGATATATCAAGGCTCTGTCATTAACGGGGGTGGAGCTGGTAGGTTTGTCTACATACGATTTTATCCTACCAACAGTTGTAGCATTAAATCCTCCCAAATAATATTCTTTACTATAGTTTTTAGTTCCCTGCATGTATGAAAGCGCACTTAGGTTTCCATCAGAACATGTGGGCGGGCATGGATCTTTCATTGCGCCACCATGGCCTACGTGTTGGTTATCTATGGCACCACCTCTGCTGCTACCTGAGGTCGCGGAGGTATTCCACACCCAAGGTTTGCTTGGTATATGATTGTTCCATGCGGCTAAATCTACGGCATCGTATGTGCTGTATTGCCCTATATTTTCGTAGATAGCTTGCTCCAATTGATTCCAGTCCCTGTCGGATGGTAAATACCAGCCGTTAGGGCATATTCCTTGGCGTTTGGCTGGTTCGGTACCGTTAGCACCTTCCTGAGTAGTTCCATTGTCATTTTCTCCACGGCCTGTTGCGGCATACCAATTATAAAGTATACCTTCTATTGGACGCCATCCGGCTCCCTTGATGCTCCAATCCACATTGTTCCAGTGTGCTCCCGGTTTTGTTAATTGAGAATTGGTGAGTCCTCCCGGATTGGGTATCATCGAAACATCTAAAATAGGATAAGCATATTTTTTGGCGCCGGCATCATGGTTGTCAATATCTATTGTTTGATAAACTGCTAATGATCCCGATAAACCGCTTTCCGTGTCATAATGTGTTGCTGCCAAGTTTGTTGTCATCCAGCGGCCTGCGCTACCAAACGAAGCGGAGTAGAAGTCGTTACCGTCTATATCCTGGTGCTTCAGAACCTTGGTTCCCCATCCGGAAGGATCGGTACTTCTGCCAACATCTTCTATTCCTGTGTCGTCAAATCCTTTCGATGCGCACTGAACAAAGTGTATTTCCACGGGGTAATACCGGGCTATGGTAGCCGTATCGGTGTAAGATAATATACCTGCGGTTTTCCCTCTGTTTTTATCAGTGCTTGATGAAATATAGGTTGGTTCTCGGGTTGTTGTTATAAAACTTCCGTCGATAAGTTCTTTTCCTCCTGTTGTAGGTACTGGTTTGCCTGTTCCAACAACCTCTTTAACAAGAATGCCATCGGTTACATGCTCATAAGCGGCATTCCAGCGGGCATTGGTTTCTTCCCGGTATCCGGAAATGTTGTCGCCGCTATAGTTGGGCATCAGCAAAAACCTGTAATAATTCACTTTTTCCGAAAATTTGGGGCTTGCACTTCTAAGTCGGTATCCCGACTCATTAAGTACCTGATTATTCCTGTTAAAAGTCATTCTGTAGTTTGTCTGGTTCAATCTTACTTGTATCTGAGAGGGACCGTAGCATATATTGGCCGGAACCTTAAACGTGACAGCTGTTTCGCGACTTCTGTAAGGATATATTGTATTGGCATTTTCGGAAATAATAACATCCGACATGTCTTTTATAGTGTAATCGAATGTCATCGGACTGGTTGTAATGGGTGGTACAGCCCATCCACTTGCCGGATTGGTAAGGAACCGTAATCCCCCGTTTGGCCCGGGACCACCTGCCGGAGGGGTTGTTACATCAGTGAGTTCTGTGATAGTGGGTACGGTTAGGCTACCGTTTACGGGGTCTTCCCAGCTTAGGCTAAGGCTGAATTTGTTATCGGAAGGGAAAATACGCCGGTCTTTACCGCTGGGTAAGTGAATCAGAAAAGTGCTGTCGTTCAGAGTTCTTATCACAGCAGGATCTGATGGACTGGTTATGCCTATCTTCGGCTTTTGTACAACATTTACTTTGCTTAACGGTTGCCATTCGTTTCCTACCCAAACATATGTTCCAGGGCCGAAACCACTGCATTTGTTCAGATTATAGACCATCAGACCGGTATGTGTTAGGTCTTCGGCAGGCTTTAATGCGGCAGAGTACTGACTGTTTGCAACACCCGATTCGGGAATAGTCTCGAACATTGGGAACAGGTTGTTCATGTCAGTCAGCTTGACTCTGGGAAGTCCCAAGCCTCGGGCTGAATTTGCATTGTTCGCATCCGGATCATTTTCTTTCAGATCGAGCAATGATAACGGATTTGGCTTTAGGCTGGAACCCATCGTAACTTGCGCCTTGAGCTTTGGTGATAAGGCAACTATTACAATGAGCAGATATATAGTAGCTTGTGTATAAAGAGCTTTATTCATTTCTGTTTTATCTTTGTGAGTACATTAAAATCATTGACATTCTTTAAACATGGTTCTTACCCATTTGGAACCATCCCATACGTAAACCCCCGGACATATTTTGGTTTCAGCAAATGGAGCATTGGCATTCGTTACTGTTTGGGTGATTGTGTTGTATATCATCAGTCCGACATGTTGTTCGGCCGTTACGGTTGTGGCGGGAGGCAATGTCAGTTTTAAAGAAGAAACAAGTTTGTCGGTAGTAGTGCCGGTTACCGACCCAACCGGATCGAGACCAACCCGAGGTAATAACAATCCTCTTGTTGAATTCGGGTCTGCTCCGTTAACAACTTTGTCTTTTAACTGTAACAAAGCTCCTCCCGCCGGAGCTTCGTCTAACCCTACTGTAACTTGTGCCGTAAGGCGGGGTGCAGAGGCAAAACATGCAACTGATAGAATTATGGCCGATAGCCACAGTTTTGTGTGTCTTTTTGTTTTCATAAAGTTTAATATTACATTCCTGTTATTTAGTTATCTCATTAAATGCTCATTTTTTTGAAAAGTGGTATGGGGACTTCACACCGGGCTTAATTTAATAGAAGTACTGCCTGCTGTTTTCACAAATAGCCAAACAAGTGTAAAAGGCAAAAATATGGCATGAAATCCCCTGTACTCTGTCTTGACTACCACTTCTTCTTCAAGATATATACAGTAAGTTTGTGTTAGCACATGTACGATACATGTGTGCAGATCATCCGTTGGCACTAATGCCCTAAAACGGGAATTAGACATAGCCAAAGGCACAATCTTGGAAATTGTTTTAAATAGAAAAAATATTTTGTCCAAAAGTAAAGTCACGGCAAAAGCGTAAGGGGAGTTCCTATTCAATTTGTACGTATTGCCTGCTATTTTCCCAAACGGCATGGCAACTGAATCGAATTGAATGAAAGGCAAATAAAAAACAAGAACTCCCCGAACCCTTTTTTGTATAGTTTTCAGGTTTATGTTTTGGAGAATAAAAAGGGATGCTAACCCTTTACCATTGGCAGGTACAGGGCACACGAATAGCGGATTTTTTTTCGCGAAAAAAAATACCCGAATCTTTTGTCTGATAAAATTATTTGATAATTTGACGCTATGCGTAAGCACATGCACGCATGGCGATAATAGGCTGTAAAGATGTACTTTTATTAAGAGAAATAAAAGTAGTAATATGTTGTTTGTGTGTGATTTATAGTTAGATGTTACGTGTGAGGCTCTCTCTCTCTCTCTCTCTCTCTCTCTCTCTCTCTAATAAAATAACGGTACTATCCAAATTGTTGGACAGTAAAAACAGTGCTTTAGAAGTTATTGTTCCGTTATTCATCGTTTTTTTTAATTCATTTTCAGGCAACAAATATAACGATAAAAAATAAATAGAAAGCAAGAAAAATATTTTTTAGTAAGGAATGTTAAATGACAAACAAGCTGACTAATGCCTGTTTTTTGTTTTATTTTTCTCTCGAAAAATATCTTGTTTTCGGCTTTAAAATCCTTTGGTAATCCATGCTATCGGATATCAAAAGAACATGTGGAATTGTGTCTTATTTAAATATTTTTATGGTATTTTACGATGTTGTATTTTCACACATTACTACTTTGTTTATTTGCAATTTTTAAAACAAAGATGCCTTGATTTAACAATGTGAATATGGCGAACATTCTGCTCCGATTTTTGGTTTATCGCTATATACTTAATAATTTTGACTAACCGGACTTGTTATTTTTATATTTTTAGTATCTCAATTTTCATTTAATGCTTAGCTTTGCACTTCCAAAATATTTAGTAGTTTGCACCTTAAATGAAAAAAGTTCATTTTTGTATATTCTTAATGATTTGCTTTTTCTTGATTCCGTTTGTAGCTGGGCAGATAACGCAGCATACAAAACGTGGCTTGAGGGATTTGCAAAATGATTTGAAGAGAAACGCAAGCACAACTAAAGACACCACAACTACTGTCGGTTTTGATCTCCGTAACGATTCGCTTGCAGCATCTCCGCCTGATATATCGGATATAAAGGTACAGGATACGGATACTCTTAGCAGTGCGCCCGCGCCATTGGCAGTAGCCGATACTATTCCTGCGGACAGCATCAAGGGTAGCCAGAAATCGGGCTTGGATGCTATTGTATATTATTCGGCCAAAGACTCTATTGTTTTCACGGCGCAGAAGCAAGGCTTCCTGTTTGGTGAGGGCGAGGTTAATTATCAGGAAATAAATCTTGTTGGAGAAAAAATATCGCTCGATATGGACAGTAGCATTATAGCTGCTAAATATGGTATCGACTCTATTGGCGACCAGTTTGGCTTTCCGGTGTTTTCAGACCGAAGTGAGTCGGTCGAGGCAAAAACCATGCGCTACAACTTTAAAACAAAAAAAGGTTTCATTACCGATGCCATCACACAACAGGGCGAAGGCTATATAGTGGCGGGCAAAGCAAAGCGCAACCCCGACGAAACTTTTTTCATTGCCGATGCCCGATATACTACCTGCGACGAACATGACCATCCGCACTTCTATATAAAACTGACAAAAGCCAAAGTACAACCCAAGAAAAACGTGGTTGCCGGCCCTGCCTATCTGGTTATAGAAGATTTGCCCTTGCCTATGCTGGGGCTGCCTTTCGGGTTCTTCCCTTTTTCGAGCAAATATTCTTCGGGAGTCATCATGCCGTCCGTTCGCGATGATATGGACCGTGGCTTTGGCCTTATTGACGGAGGGTATTATTTTGCGATAAACGACCATATAGATTTGGCCTTGACCGGAGAGCTTTACACCAAAGGTTCGTGGGGGCTGAATGCGAAGTCGACTTACCGGAAAAGGTATAAATATTCGGGAAATATAGATGTGGGCTATCTTGTAACAAAAAACAGCGATAAAGATTCGCCCGACTATTCGTTGTCGAAAGATTTCAGTATAAACTGGACGCACACACAAGACCCTAAATTTAATATGTACCGTACGCTGTCGGCCAGTGTGCAGTTTCGTTCAAGTAAGTACGACCGCAATCAGCTGAATAATTTTTATAATACCGACGGGACAAGGGCTTCGAGCATTTCGCTCAGCCAACGGTTCCCCAATTCGCCATTCAGCATTACGGCATCGATGGCTATAAATCAGACTTTGCGCGATTCGTCTGTTTCTATAACCCTGCCTACGATGTCCATATCTATGAGCCGTATCTATCCCTTCAAAAGAAAAGAAGCGGTTGGAGACGAAAAATGGTACGAAAAAATACAGCTAAGCTACTCAGGGACATTGAATAACCGCTTGGACACGAAAGAGGACAAGATTTTTTCGGCCAACTGGAAACGTGATTGGAAAAAAAATATGACCCATCGCATACCCATAAGCGCCACCTTCAATGTTTTTAATTACCTGAACATATCGCCATCGGTCAGTTACAACGAAAATTGGTATACCGAAGGTGTTTACCGTGGGTGGAATGGCAGTAGCCATGTAAATATGGATACGACTTACCGTTTCAAACGGGTATACGACTATAATTTTTCTTTAAGTTTCCAGACAAAACTGTATGGTTTTTACGAACCCCTGTTCAATTTCTTAGGAATAAAAAAGATACGGCATGTATTTACTCCCAGCATCAGTTTTAATGTGAGCCCCGACTTTACAGACCCTAAATACGGATTTGTGAGGTCGTACAAATATCTTGATGCCAATGGTTATGAAAGAACATACTCTTACTCTCCGTGGGGGAGCATGCCTTCGAGAGAGCAAGGAGCCATCTCTTTCGACTTCCAGAACAATATAGAGGCAAAAGTGAAAAATGCGCAAGATTCGCTCGTTACAAAAAGCATTATAGACAACTTGGGGGTAAACTTCAGCTACAACCTGATGGCCGATAGCCTCAAGCTTTCGGATATCAACATGAATATGCGCCTTAAGTTAAGCAAGACGCTTACCGTAAACCTCAATGCTGTGTTCGATCCCTATCTTTATGGCATTGACGAAGGCGGAATGCCTGTGCGGATAGATAAACTGCGTATAAACAAGAACGGTATGTTTGGACGGCTGAGAAACACAGGATATTCGATATCGCCTTCAATCAATCAAGACACTTTCAAAAAGTGGTTTAGGAAATCCAAAGACACTTCTGAGGGTGAAAACAACACAGACGTTGAGGGAGAAGGTTCTGATACAGAGGATGGAGAATCTACGAAAAAAAGAGGAAGTTTATATGCCAAGAAAAAAGAACAGGGAGATATTGACGAAGACGGTTACCTGAAAAACGACTTCCGTTGGAATATTTCGGCCTCATACTCGATGAGCTACGGATATACAGGCGAATTCGATTTCCACAAGATGGAATATAAACGCAAACTGACGCATAACCTTAGTTTCAGCGGCTCAGTGCAACCTACAAAAAACTGGAGCCTTACCTTCAATAGCAGCTATGACTTCGACCGCAAAAAGCTGGCTTATATGAGTTGCGGCATCACGCGCAATCTGCACTGCTGGAGCATATCGGGCAACTTTATACCTATCGGCGATTATACGTCTTACTTTGTTACCTTGCGGGTAAGCTCGTCTATATTGCAAGACCTGAAATACGAACAACGTGGCCGCCGCACGTCTTACGATCCGTCTTGGTATTAAAAAAGAACTTCGTTTTATATTTTCCAAAGAGTGGGATGGTCTGAAAAAGTGAGCAGTTCTTTATCGGCACTGCTGTTTCCGTAAGCATAGAGGGTGTATGTTTTTTTGTTGGGAAACGCTTCGAGCAGACGGTTAACTTTCTCCTGCCCTCTGCAACTTTTTGTTGCGAAACGGCCGGATATAACACCCTCCACCACTTCTATCTCTGTCCCGATAACGGTATCTATACCAGTCTTTTCGGCCCAAGGCGTTATCCAATTGCTAACGGCGGGACTGATTATCACTACTTTGTGTCCTTTGCTTTGATGCCAGTTTATTTTTTCGATAGCTCGTTTTTTTACTATCTTGTCGATATGTGCCGAATAGTCTTTGCATGCGGAATTGAAATCATCGAAAGATTTTCCTCTGAAGAAAAACGAAAACAGTTTCTCTTTGGCCTTGTGGCTATTTACGATTCCTAATTCGAACAACAGAAGGTGGGGCGATAGCCGTACTAACCCCATCATCAGCCGTTTCTTGCCAAAATAGAATTCTATAAAATGAAATAGAGTATCCTTGTGTGTGATTGTTCCATCAAAGTCGAATGCTGCTATAACCTGTCTTTTCTTCATGGGTTTCGTATAACGTAGATTCTATGTTGGTCTTTGGCATGAATGATGCTCTTGTTTATGGTGTTATTAAAGCTCAAACATCATATTTCGTTAAAATTAAACATAAATAGAACGCTTTGTGGGCATATTTTGTTTTCTTTGTATAGAAGTCGTTTCGACTTTTTTATTTATATTGTATTTTGTCATGCTGACGGCAGGAAGCATCTTTTTCAATAGATTATCACTCCGCTCAAAATGGCAAAAAGTATGTCTTGAACAACTGTGTATCATCACGATGAGCCAGTCAAGGCAATTTCATAAAACCAAATAAACGAAAATAACATTATGGCTAAAGACAGAATACCGCAAAAAACGGCCAAACGAAAAACAAAGAAATATATCATTGCCGCAACGGCAAACTTCTTTAACAGCAATCCCGGAAAGTCATATAATTACAAACAGATAAGTGCCGATATGGGGCTGAAAACCCAACCCGAAAGGCTTATCCTGATGTCTATTCTGGAAGAAATGCGCGACGAAGCCTTTATTATCGAAACCGCAAAAGGCAAATTCAAATCGAATACCCGAGGGTTGTTTCTGGAGGGCGTTTTTGAACGGCGGAGCAATGGTAAGAACTTTTTTATACCAGACGAAGGCGGTGATAATATTTTTGTAGCAGAGCGCAATTCTGCCCATGCCATGGATGGCGACAGGGTTCGCATACAGATGCTTGCAAAAAGAAAAGGACGTGATGCCGAAGGCGAAGTTGTGGAGGTATTGGTTCGTAAGCAAACCCGCTTTGTGGGTACGCTTAGCGTGCAGAAGCATTTTGCTTTCCTCGAAATGGATAGCAAGGTACTAGCCAACGATATATTTATTCCGCAAGATAATATGAAAGGCGGTAAGACGGGCGATAAGGCTCTGGTACAAATCGTAGAATGGCCCGAGAGGGCGAAAAACCCAATAGGCGAGGTTATAGATATCTTGGGCAAGGCCGGAACGAACGATGCCGAAATGCACGCTATACTGGCCGAGTTTGGACTTCCGTATAAATATCCGGAAGAGGTAGAAGCCGAGGCCGACAAAATTCCGGACGATATAACAGACGAGGAAATAGCAAAGCGCGAGGACTTCCGAGGTATCACAACATTTACCATCGACCCCCGCGATGCAAAAGACTTTGACGATGCTCTTTCCATACGCAAGCTCGAAAACGGGCATTGGGAAGTTGGGGTACACATTGCCGATGTGACGCATTACGTTACACCCGGAGGGATTATCGACAAAGAGGGCGAAGCCCGTGCAACATCGGTCTACTTGGTAGACCGCACCATTCCGATGCTGCCCGAACGGTTGAGCAACGGACTGTGTTCGCTAAGACCGAACGAAGTGAAATTGTGCTACTCTGCCATTTTTGAAATGACCGATAATGCTGTTGTGAAAAAACATCGTATCCGACGGACTGTAATAGAATCTGACCGCCGTTTCACATACGAAGAAGCACAGCAAATAATAGAAACAGGCGAGGGAGACTTCAAGGACGAAATACTGAAGTTAGACGATTTGGCAAAGAAACTCAGAGCCAAGCGTTTCGAAAACGGAGCTATTGCCTTCGACCGCGAAGAGGTACGCTTCGAGATAGACGAAACCGGAAAACCGCTGAGCGTTTACTTCAAAGAACAGAAAGACTCGAACAAACTGATAGAAGAATTTATGCTTCTTGCCAACCGTACCGTTGCCGAGTTTATAGGTAAGGTTCCGAAGAACAAGAAAGCAAAAACATTTGTTTACCGTATTCACGATTTGCCCAATCCCGACAAAATGCAAAATCTGTCGGAGTTTATCCGCCGGTTTGGCTATAAGATAAAGACCGAAGGTAATAGTGTGGCTGTTTCGCAGTCAATCAATAAGTTGCTCGAAGATGTGCACAACAAACCCGAAGAAAATCTGATTTCCACCATTGCCATACGGGCTATGGCCAAGGCTGTATATTCTACCACAAACATAGGGCACTACGGATTGGCGTTCAGTTATTATACTCACTTTACGTCGCCTATCCGCCGCTACCCGGATATGATGGTGCATCGTTTGCTGACGCATTATTTGGACGAGGGGCGCAGCGTTGATAAGCAAAAGTATGAAGATGAGTGCAAACATTGCTCGGATATGGAGCAGCTTGCAGCCAATGCGGAACGGGCTTCAATAAAATATAAGCAAGTGGAGTTTATGGCCGATAAGATAGGTCGCATCTTTAAAGCCGTTATTTCGGGTATAACCGAATGGGGTATTTATGCCGAAATTGAAGAAAACAAGTGCGAAGGTATGATTCCGATGCGCGAGTTGGATGACGATTTTTATGAGTTCGACGAAAAAAATTATTGCTTGCGTGGTCGCCGTTCGGGGCGCGAATATCGGTTGGGCGACGAGCTGGAAATAAAAGTGACACGGGCTAACCTCGACCGCAAGCAACTCGATTTTACGATAGTCGATTAAATAGTTAGTAAATATTGTCTTTAAAGCAGGAGAAGGGATTATATATCAATGAATAAGTTTCTGAAAAAACTGATATTGTTTTCATTGCCAATTCTGTTTTTCTGTATTGCTCTGACAGTAGGCTATTTTGTGTACGATCCCTTTAAGCTTGTGTATAAGTACGATATTGACTCTATACAAGCCAACGACCTTAATCGTGATTATGTAACAACCGAAAGGTTCATTAAACATAATCCCACACAAAAATACAACTCGTTTGTTTTTGGCAGTTCACGCTCCATGGGTTATAATCCGGCTTCGTGGGCAACGCATTTGGGAGAGGGGGCACGCCCTTTTTCGTTCGATGCTTCGAGCGAAACGATTGTTGGTATTTATCTTAAATTAAGGTTTTTGGATAGGAATCGTGTTCCGGTGAATAATGCTTTGATGTTAGTCGATGCCGACTCCATATTTTTTGATGTAGACAGGCAAGAAACAGAATGTATAAAAATGAAACACCCTATAACTCTGGACAATAGTTTTGGAGATTGGTTCAAATTTCAGAAAGCACATTTTTTTACCTATACAAAACCTAAATATTTAGTTTATTTTTATGGAGGGCTTCTGGGTATAAAAAATAAATATACGGTGAAACGCCGGGTCAATGCCATTTCAGTTTTCCCTACCAATTGTGATGTGTGCTGCTGCTAACGAAAAGCGGATAAGAGAAAATCCCGAAAAATATTATTCGAACGATATTTTTCAGGAACCGGCTCAATATTCAGTTTTGCGACAACTGATAATTGATGAGAAACAAAAAGAGATGTTAGCCGAGATAAAACGTATTTTGGATAAGTATCAAACCAATTACAGAATAGTGGTGAATCCGTTGTTTTCTCAAACAAAGCTTAATGATAAAGATGTGTCTTACTTGGAAGGAGTTTTTGGAAAGGAAAATGTATTCGATTTTTCGGGCAAAAATCCGATAACGGAGTCGAAGTATAATTATTACGAAAGAAACCATTTCCGGCCTTTGGTGGGAGACAGCATCATGAACAGAATATACTCCGGCAAAGGGAGAGATTAAAACCTTGAAAACACTGTTTTATCGGGCTTTGTTTGTAAATTTGTATTTCCTTTTTGATTAAACAATAGAATATCTGATAACAAATAATTAGAACAAAATGAAAAGAGTAGTATTGATACGTCACGGCGAAAGCGTATGGAACAAAGAAAACCGCTTTACTGGCTGGACAAACGTCGATTTGTCGGAAAAAGGTATCGGCGAAGCAATAAAAGCCGGACAACTTCTTAAAAAAGAAGGATTCCAATTTGAACTTGCTTACACATCTTACCTTAAAAGGGCTGTTAAAACCCTGAATAGTATTCTCGATGAGATGGATCTCGATTGGATTCCCGTTGAAAAAACATGGCGTCTCAACGAAAAACATTACGGGATGCTACAAGGCTTGAATAAAGCCGAAACAGCCGAAAAATACGGGGACGAACAAGTGCTTGTATGGCGTCGTAGTTACGATGTGCCACCTGCTCCACTCGAAAAAACAGACCCCCGTTCATCATCGCAAGATGTTCGTTACAGTGGCGTGCCTAAAGCTTACATTCCGGAAACAGAATCGCTGAAAGATACCGTGGAGCGTATCCTCCCTTATTGGCAGGAGGTTATTTATCCGTCTATGGTAAATCATAATGATATTATAGTTGCGGCTCATGGCAATAGTTTGCGAGGTATCATCAAGTACTTGAAAGGTATTTCGGACGAGGATATAGTGAGCCTGAACCTGCCAACGGCCGTTCCTTACGTGTTTGAGTTTGACAACGATTTGAACCTGGTGAAAGATTACTTCCTTGGCGATCCCGAAGAAATAAAGAAACTGATGGATGCCGTAGCTAACCAAGGTAAGAAAAAATAAAATAAATCCGGATGGATTAGAAAAAAGGCGGAAGATTTTTTATTCTTCCGCCTTTTTTGGCTTTCATATTTTCTTTTACTTAAAGCTGTTTATTCAAGTATAATTTTCTTTGTTTCTACCGAATCGCCTGTGTCAATTCTTAGAAGGTAGCTTCCGCTGGCCAAAGAAGATACATCCAGCGAGTTTTCGCCTTCAGCAAAACTTCCCGAAGCTATCTGACGGCCTAAGATTTCGAACAATGTATATTTTGCGTCTTTATTAACCGATACATAAACCGTGTTTTTAGCAGGGATAGGATATACCGAAGCATTCGATGTTTTTTCCGATTCGATAGATGCTGACGATAGTTTTAAATTAGGTCCGGTCACAATCAAGGTATAATCTTGTGGATTAGCTGAACCTTTATCATCTACTAAAGTGCCTTTATGGCTAACAATCAATTTATGTTTGCCAAAAGGAGCTGAAATATCTACTCTTTCAAAGTTATCTACGTTATTATCACCTTTTTCCGCAACAGCAGAAGGGTTCTCAGGATTTAATCGCCATGGCTGATTTGTGGTTCCGTAAGCGTCTATAACCCTAAGATCTAAGTCATTTACCAAAACTTTTGTTCTGGAATCAATTTCGTCTTTGATAGCTGTTCCCGCAGGGTCTGTCCAAGAGATTGAAACTCTCACATACTCGCTATTTGAGCCATCCGCTTCAAATTCAAGTTCGTATGTTTCGTTATTATTTAGTGTTAATTCTTTTACCAGGGCGGTGTTATCATTGTTTGATATAACTAATGCCGCATCTTCCAGGTTGGCTGCTCCCCAACCAAATCTGTAATCTGGAGCCATTGAAGAACCTGCCGCGAAAGCTGTATGCTGAAGCAAGCCCCTAACAGTGGCAGAGTTCATGTAGTCGCCATTTACATTTTTATAATGTTTTTGTAATAACAAAACTGCCCCTGCTATTGCCGGTGCGGACATCGATGTGCCTTGTTTTGAGCCATACGCGTCGTTGGCTGTACTGATAGGTGAGAATACGGATACACCTTTTGCCGAAATGTTTGGTTTTATTCTGCCATCGTCTGTTGGTCCGAAATTACTGAAGTTTGACATCTGAACATCGGCCGGTGATGAATATGAATTCATTTCATGTATGGCAGCAACAGTCAGCGTATTTTTTGACACACCATATTGAGTCAGCAAATCATAACCGCTTTTGTTATGCGTCGGATAGTATGTAGTATAAGTATTTCTGTCATTTCCGGCAGCAAATACTATTTGGTATTTCGGGTAAGTATAAGCTATTGCATCCGTATATGCCGCTGTAGCGTCGTAAGCTCCAAGATACCACTCAGGGATTCCTCTCGACATATCTAAACCATATGAATGGTTCGATGCCAAATAGCCATCCCGTCCAAATTTGCTCATGTTCTGAAGGTCATTGGTCCATGAATATTGGTGTATTTCGGCACCGGAAGCAATACCTTTTGCTCCGCTATTTACCCCTAATGCGGAAATTGTTCCGGCAACATGGGTTGTATGTTCATTAAAAGGTAAGTTTTTTATGTTGTTATCCATTACTTTTATGAGAGAGTTGCCGTCTCCTCCGGACGAAAATTCTTGATGGGTGTCTAAAATCCGGCCACCTTCAAAAACACCAGCCACCATATCGGTTCCATCCAGCTCTAATCCTAATTTTCCTCCGGAAAATAATGTGTTAGCTCTCATTGTTCTGGCTGATCCGGCATTATATGTTGCGTAGTAGATAGGTTGCCCGTCAATCACATCAACCAGTTCGCTTACAGTACCATCTTTAGATACGGTTCTTAAAGATATTTTGTTCTTTTCCAAATAAGCGGATATTCGGCTTTGTCTTTCTTTTTCATTTTTTTCTAAGCGTTGTTCCAATCTCTCTATTTGGGTAGGGTTGCTTTTCGAAATAATTTTTGTCCGTTCCTCCAATGTTTGTGAACTAACTGTGCAAACAGTCAGTAAAAAAACGGGAATCAGTAGTAGTCTCTTTTTCATTTTAGTTTTATATTATTCTATTTTTATAATAAGGTTTTTTCATGTGCCAACAGCAAAAATAGTGTCTTCAAATAGAACACTTTTCTTTCGGTATCGGGCACGAAATTTAGCAAAACTTAAACTTAAGTGGGCTGTTTTTTATTATTTATTACCCTATGTTTTTAATGAGCGCTCCAAAAATAAACATAATGTGAGGCAATTTTGATAAAATCATGATGTTTTGCAACAAATTTTCGACCAATAGAAGATTTTTCCAATGTTAAGTCTCTTGATAAGACAATTTTTTCCATCTGGTTGTAGATAACTTCAACCGAAGGCGTGATGGCAACAACAGGCTTCATTTGGCTTTCGTCTAAGGCGGCGTACATTTCGGGTTCGGCTCCACAAACCAATATCTTTCCGGAGGCCATTGTGAGCAATCCGTTCATAGCCGGACTGTAAGAATATACCTGATCGAGAACAACATCTCCCTGCTTTAGCTTTTCTTTATAAACATCGAAGGCAACCGACTCTACTGTTATCAGTTCAACTTTTTCGCCATACTTTTTTTCCAACTCCGAAAATGCTTGCAGGAAAAATGCCGTTCCTTTAACTTCGGCCCGTCCTTTATTTATTCCGTGAAAAAATCTGATCTTATCGGTAATTTCTAAAGGCGAAAACGGAACTTCACTCAAGTCGATAGGCAGAGGTATATACTCCAGTTTCTCTTTATAGAGGGGTTCGTATGCCATGTAATATTCGCACAGGCAGGCTATTATGCCGTTGCATGTTTCGGCTATTTCTTCATTGTCGCGCTTGCGGTAAGTGTGCATCCATGTGTGTATGTGGCCGGCGTTGGCCTTCAGGTTGGTGGGTTTCCCGTCGGCAAAGTATTCCGAGTAGCGGTATGTCTTATTTTCTATGCAAGCTTTTGTGTAATAGTAATCGTCGCCAAAGGCTCCTAAAAATATTTTACCGTTATTCTTTTTCAAATAACGGTACAGGTAAATATTGATAGGATGGATGCGGGTGAAGCATGGATTTATTATCTGCACAATGTCAAATCCTTTCAGTTTAGGCAAGCATTTCATTATTGATACCATACATTTTATTTGAGCTATGCGTCCTTCGCCATGCATGGCAATGTCAATATCGCGCGGATAATTTTTAAAAGCATCGCCGTCCGACACAATGGTAACATCGTGCCCTAACTGGCGCAAGCCTTTAGCCAGCGTCCAATGCAGATTGCTATATTCTCCAACCAATAGTATTTTCATTTCAGTTCAAATTTAGTCTATTTATTGTATCTATAAGGCCGACCCGATAGCAAAGATACTTATTCTTGCACCTTCGGCCCGCAAAACTGTCCGGGCACATTCGTCCATTGTTGCTCCTGTTGTAATCAGGTCGTCTACCAGAAGCACATGCCTGTTTTCGAGCAGAGTGGGGTGTTCTAAGTGGAAGATACCCGAAACATTCTCGAAACGGGCTAATCGCGACTTCTTTGTTTGCGATTTATTATCTATAACACGTTTTACGGCATCATCGCACACGTCTATCCCTGTGGCATGCGATAAGCCTTTGGCGATCCGCAAACACTGGTTGTAACCCCGTTTGCGTTGCCTTTTAGGGTGTAGGGGTACGGGCACAATTACGTCTATGGGTTTCATGAAGCCTGACTTCTTCAATTCATTGCCACATAGCTCCCCCAACCAAATGCCTATCGGGCCGTTATCTTTATATTTAAGTTCATGTAATATTTGTTGCAGCCCTCCTCCTTTCGAAAAATGAAAGAACGAGGCAGCATTCAAAAACGGAAAACGCCCGGCAAATATCTGCTCCACCGGATTTTGAGGTTGATGGCAAAAGTTCGTTTTTGGCAAACCGGCTAAGCATTCCAAGCACAGAAAAGCTTCGCCTTCCACCAGTTTTCTGCTGCAAGCTACACAAACGGATGGAAAGAATAAATCCAATAAACCACTAAATATGTTCTTCGCAATCTTCATCTACCATTCCTTTCATTGCCTTCGTTATCTGCTCTGCGGTGAATCCACGACCTAAAGCAAATCGCATCAATTTGCCTCTTAGCTCATAGCTGTTTTTTGCTTTTACCGATTTTAGCTTTGTTTCCAAAATCTTTGTCAAAGACTCGATTAAATCCGCGTCATCCAACTCCGAGAGGCATTCATCTATAAAGGCCTGCTGTATTTTCTTCCGCTTCAACTCGAAAGCGATTTTCACTTTTCCCCATTTATTGAACCGTGCTTTGTCGCGCGCAAAGCTTTGGCAAAACCGTTTGTCGTTCAGGAAGTTTTCTTTTTTCAGACGACTGACGATTCTTTCCTGCTCTTCGGCGGTAAGCTCCCAACCGTTCAATTTTTTGCGCACGTCAAATTCGCATCGTTCCGCCTTGGAACAATAACCTGCGATTTTAGCTAAGGCTTGGCCTTCGGTCAATTTCATCCCTTTTGTTTTAAAACAGCACTAACCATCCTGTCTTGCCCCGACATGTCCTTATGCAAATTAATGTCAGAGTATTTCCTCTCTTTTAGCATTTCGGCAACCTCCCTTCCTTTCAGGAAATGGATTTCGAAATAGAGCCGCCCGTCAGGTTTCAGCAGATTGTGTCCAACGTCGGCAATCCTTTCATAAAACATCAAGGCATCATTGTCGGGTACAAAAAGAGCTAAATGAGGCTCATGTTCAAGCACATTCCGTTCCATCGTTCTTTTGTCCGACTCCAGTACATAAGGCGGATTGCTCACTATTATATCAAACTTTTTATCAGAGTCAATATCTTTCAGTACATCTACTTCACGGAAGTGAACTTCTGCCTTGTTTCGCACCGCATTGTTGCGAGCTATATTTAAAGCCTTGGCCAACACGTCCCAAGCTTCAACTTTTGGGTTTGTCATTTTCTTTGCCAGTGCCACTGCTATACATCCGCTGCCAGTGCCGATATCCAAAACGGTTAATCCTTGCGTCTTATTTTCGATGCAAATCAGTTCAACCAATTCTTCCGTTTCGGGACGGGGTATCAGCACATCTTTGTTTACAGCAAAAGGCATACCATAAAATTCGGCTTGCCCTAATACGTATTGTATCGGTTCGTATAATTTAAGACGGCCTACAATCTCCTCTGTTTTTTGAAGTTGTGCAGGCGTAATTTTAGTATTTTTGTCACCCAAAGCAACCGGATAGGGCTTTTGGGTTATATATTCGATGATATAACGGGTAAGATATCCGGCTTCCGTTTCGGGATAAAACCCCAAAAGAGAATTTTTTATATATTTGAATGTTTCTGTCATCGAACAACAAAAATAATAAAATAAATGCAAGATACAGACCACATATACATGACTCGTTGCCTGCAATTGGCACAGATGGGGCGCGGTTACGTTGCTCCAAACCCTATGGTTGGGGCAGTTGTTGTGCATAACAACAGGATTATAGGCGAGGGTTTTCACCGTCAATACGGACAAGCGCATGCCGAGGTTAATGCCATAAATAGTGTCAGGGAAAAACACCTGTTGCCGCATTCAACCATCTATGTATCGTTAGAGCCTTGTTCGCATTACGGAAAAACGCCTCCCTGCGCACAATTAATAATAGATAGCCGGATACCCAGAGTTGTTGTAGCCACCACCGACCCTTTTCCCGAAGTGGCAGGACGGGGCATAACGATGCTGAAAGATGCCGGAGTTGAGGTTGTGGAGGGAGTCATGCGTGCGGAGGCCGACGAACTTAATAAAGAATTCTTGATGAGCCAGATAAACCGCCGTCCTTACGTTTATCTGAAATGGGCTCAAAGCCAGGACGGATATATTGCCGGGGTGAACGAAAAAAACGAAATTGTGCGTACACAAATATCTTCGGCTTTCACTTCAATGCTGGTGCATAAACTCAGGGCGGAGGTTGCCTCAATAATGGTAGGTACGGATACGGCCGTGGTAGACAACCCTTCGCTTACCACTCGCCTTTGGTATGGACGGAATCCCGTACGGGTGGTTATTGACCGTAAAGGACGGATACCGGAATTGAACAATTTGTTGAATAATGCTGTCCGGACTTACATTTTCACAGAAACCGTAGATACACAAACCACGATAGGGAATACCACTTTCGTACCCATGAGCGCGGGAGGGGATAGTCTGAAAGAGGTGCTTTTGGCGTTAAATAATTTAAAAATCAATTCCATCCTTGTAGAGGGTGGTCGCAGGCTTTTGCAAAGCTTTATAGATGCCGGTTTGTGGGATGAGGCTTTTGTTGAGACGGCTGACATTATGTTAAAAAAAGGTACATCCGCCCCTGTTATAGTGGGTGAAGAGACAATTATTTTTCGTGAAAATGACAGAAAAATAGAACATTTAAAAAATAAGATAATCCATAATTTTTTATAAATATCTATTTAATTGGGCATTTAGTTGAAAATCTTTCTAATTTTGCAACCTAATGAAGTAAATTGTGTGAAACAAATGAACAAAATACATTTCATAAAATTCTTGGTTCTGATAGTCCTCGTTGCAATATTCCAGTCGTGTCTGAATTCGAGCGACGATGAAGGAATAGAGATAAAAATGTCAGATGCTCAGATATATAGCTTTTCGGCAAAGGGAAAACATTTAAAAGACGACAATGTTGATTCTCTTACCAGAGCAAGAGACTCGATAGCATATGTTGTTCTCGGAAAAACGAAATTTGCAATCGACCAGAATAAAAAGATAATATTTAACCCCGACTCCTTGCCTTATGGCATGAATTTGCGTAAGTTTTACGTAACAATGAGTTTCAATCCCACTTATGGCGCAAATTCTATTAAAGTTAAATTAAAGGATTCTACTTACACATGGAATAGTACAGACTCTATCGACTTCTCGAAGGGAGAAGTGAAGTTTGAAGTTACGGCAGCCGATGGAAGCACCAAAAGAGAATATACGGTAGATATCCGTATCCACCAGATAGATCCCGATAGAATTGAGTGGAAATCGGCCGGAACGGTACCAACCGGGGGTGGGCAAACCAAAACTTTATTAAACAACAGCAACTCGAAGTTTTACTGCTTTGAAAAACGCTCTGCCGACATAAAATTGTTCACATCAACAGATGGTGCAAGCTGGTCAGAAAGTTCTACAAGTGGCTTACCTGCTGATGCGGATATAAGCAGTATCGCTTTGCTCAATGGTAATTTCTATGCCATAACATCCGCTGGGCAAACATACACCTCGCTTAATGGCATTACGTGGAATACAGTGAATAACGGCAAACAAATAGCTGTGATTTATGGCATTATTCCAGATAATACATCAACAACAGATTATTTGCTTGTAGCCATCAAGGATGGCAGCAATTATCAGATAGCTAAAACGCAAGACTTCAGTATATTTGGCGGTGTGACATCCGTTCCGAATAATTTCCCGATGTCGGGATTTGCTGTTGCATCAGATATCGACCGGAGCAGCAGAAGAATGGCTATCGTTGGTGGGAAAAATCAGAATGGAACCGATTTGAATTCCGTTTGGCTTGTGGCTAACAACGGAGACGGAGTAAGCGTATCACCGTATACCGATAAGCAGAAATACTTTGCGGGAGAAGGGCTTGCGGCAATAGTCTATAAAAATAAGGTTGAAAATGTTTTGATAAACGCCGTATATGTTTTGTCTAACAACCGGTTTTATACCAGCACAGACTGGGGCGGAAACTGGAGCGAGGCTCCCCAACAGCAGGTATTGCCCGAAGGATTGAACTCGGTGGGATATCAGAACCTTATTGTTGACAATGAGAATAATATCTGGATTTTCGGCGGAAAAACAGAAACCGGAGCATACTCAACCCAAGTTTGGAAAGGGAAATTGAACAGCCTTTTGGGCTATTGATATTTTGATAAAAGTTCTTTTTTGAGGATATACTTTTGAGGAAAGTATTCCGTTAGAAATAAAGAACACTTCAAAAAGAAAAAAATGAGGATAATAAATAAAAAGTTTATTCTTTCGGTAGTTTCAATTTGCTGTCTTTCTTTATCTGCTACTTTTGCTCAAGACTATAAGTATGAAATAGGAGGGGGGCTTGGCACGGCTTTTTATATGGGCGATGCCAATAAAAGCACTCCTTTCAAAAACATGAACATAGCCGGCGAAGCTATTTTCAGATACAACCGTAGTTTCCGCTGGGCATACAAGGGTAACCTTGTGGTAGGTGGTGTGTCGGGCGATACAAAGAACAGCGGGAATAAATTTCCGTACAACATGAATACCTCTTTCAGCCGTACGTTTGTTGAATTAGGCGGACAGGTAGAATATAATTTCTTTAATTATAGCGACAAGTACGCTTTTCTCGGAACAAAAAGGTTTTCGCCTTACATGCTTGCCGGAGTGGGCCTTACGATGGGAACGGGTGATAAAACTTTTTTCGGACTGAACATTCCCTTAGGTGTGGGAATAAAATATAAATGGAAGGAGAGGATAAATCTGGGCTTTGAGTTTTCGGTAAGGAAACTGTTTGGCGACGATTTTGACGATACAGGCTCTGACGGGTTAAGTTTAAACGATCCGTATAAAATAAAGAGCAGCTTCATTAAGAACAAAGATTGGTATTGCCTCACCATGTTTACCATTACATGGGATTTTGGCTTACGGACACAGGATTGTATAAATTTAGATTAAGTACAAAAAAATATAATAAACCAATGTCTCTATTGGAAAAAATAAATAAAGAACGTTTGCCTCGGCACATAGCTATCATCATGGATGGTAATGGTCGTTGGGCAAAGTTGCAAGGTAAAGAAAGGTTTGAAGGTCATAAAGAAGGCGTTGTGTCGGTAAGGAAGGTTATAGAAGCCGCTACCGAACTGAAAGTGCCTTATGTTACGTTATATACTTTTTCGACCGAAAACTGGAATCGCCCCGAAGAAGAAATCAGGGCATTGATGGCGTTGATGGTTCAGGCTATTGCCAACGAAACGCCCGACCTCATAAAAAATAATATTCGCCTGCAAACCATTGGCGATATAGACCGCCTGCCCGAAGAAACAAGAGCCTCTCTCAACAAATGTATTCAAGATACATCTTCGTCAACAGGGTTGACCTTGGTGCTTGCGCTCAGTTATTCGTCAAGATGGGAAATAACAAATGCCACTAAGCAGATTGCAACAGATGTGAAAAACGGTAAACTTGATGCCGATAGCATAACAGAAGATACGATAAGTAATTACCTGACCACACGATCCATTCCCGACCCCGATCTGTTGATACGTACCGGAGGGGAGTTTCGCATCAGTAACTTTTTGTTGTGGCAAACAGCATATACCGAATTTTATTTTACCGATACCCTTTGGCCCGATTTCAGAGGGGAAGCATTGTATGCTGCAATAATTAATTATCAGGCACGCGAGCGCCGGTTCGGAAAAACAAGCGAACAGGTCAGTAGCCAACAGAAATAGTCTTATTCAAAACTCAAGAAATCAGCCAGATATAACAAAACATAATATGTTCAAAAAAGGTTTACTTCTTCTCTCCGCAATCTGTGCTTTCGGCATTAATGTTTTTGCACAAAACACAGATTCTGTTTCAGTACAATCTATCAACAACGCGATATCTGCCGATGTTAAAGCAGCCGAAAACAATGTACCCGTTATTTCATATTCTCTGAATCCGATGAGATACGAGATTGCCGGCATACAGGTGAGTGGTGTTGACAACCCGGCGTCCGAAGAATTTATTTTGATTGGAATTTCGGGGTTAAACGTCGGAGATAAGATAGAAATTCCCGGAACAGAGATAACGAATGCCGTGAGGCGTTATTGGCGCAACGGCTTCTTCTCGGAAGTAAAGATACTCGCCACAAAAATAGAAGGTAATAAAATATGGCTCGAAATACGGCTGAAAAACAGGCCTCGTGTTTCGGATATCAGATTTTATGGACTGAAAGGTGGTGAGAAAAAAGATCTGCAAGAACGATTGGGTGTAGTGAAAGGCAACCAGATTACCCCGAACGATATAGATGCGACTAAAAAAGTAATTAAAAGATATCTGGACGACAAAGGTTTTACAAACGCTGTAATAAATGTTTCTCAAAAAGAAGACCCTGCGCAAAAGAATCAGGTTTTTCTTGATATCGACATTAACAAGAAAAATAAAATAAAGGTACACACCCTTACCATTGAAGGCAATAAAGAAGTTTCTACTTCAGCTCTGGAAAAGTCGATGAAAAAGACCCGCCATAAATCAACATTAAAGGCTTGGTTTAGAAATTTCTTGCGTTCAACCAAATACGTACCCGAAAGCTACGAGGCTGACAAAGAAAATCTGATTGCAAAATACAATGAACTTGGATATCGTGATGCAAGGATTGTATCCGATACCGTAACCCGCTATAAGGAAGATAAGGTAGACATACACCTCAAGATTGACGAGGGGCAAAAATACCACATCCGCAATATAGATTGGATAGGTAATACGGTTTATCCTTCAGAAATGTTGCAAAGATACCTCAATATGAAAAGCGGGGATGTTTACAACCAGAAAAAGTTGTTTCAAAACCTGAGAGAGGGAGAAGAATCGCTGGGTAATTCTTTTTACTACAATAAGGGTTATATGTTTTATGATGTAGACCCCGTTGAGGTAAATATAGAAAAAGACTCTATCGACCTCGAAATACGCATCAGAGAAGGCGAACAGGCTACAATAAGGCGTGTCGGCATATCTGGCAACGACCGTTTGTATGAAGACGTTGTGCGTCGCGAACTACGTACCAAACCCGGTGCTTTGTTCAGCCGTGAAGACCTTTTGCAGACTTATCGCGAAATTGCTCAAACCGGGCACTTCGACCCTGAAAGGCTTAACCCCGAAGTGAATCCTTCGCCCGAAGATGGTGTAGTGGATATCGACTGGAATTTGGCATCGAAAGCAAATGACCAAGTGGAATTCTCGGCAGGATGGGGACAAACGGGTATCATAGGCCGTTTGAGTCTTAAATTTACGAACTTCTCTTTGAAAAACTTGTTCAACAAAGGTTCTTACAAGGGTATCCTTCCCCAAGGTGAAGGGCAAACCTTGACGCTTAGTGCCCAGACCAATGCCAGCTATTATCAATCGTACTCTATTTCGTTTACCGACCCTTGGTTTGGAGGTAAACGTCCCAACTCTTTGTCGGTAGGGGCTTACTACTCCGTGCAGTCGGGGGTTAACAGCAACTACTACAATAGTAGTACATACGGTAATTATTATAACGATAACTATAACGACTATTCTTATCAAAACTCGCTCGACCCCGATAAATCGATGAAGACCCTTGGGGCAAGCATTGCTTACGGAAAACGTCTGAGCTGGCCCGATAACTATTTCTATGCTCAGGTAGAGTTGTCGTACCAAAGATATCAGATGAAAGACTGGACGTATTACTTCCTTGTTAAAAACGGGGTATGTAATAACTTGAGCCTGAACTTCTCTATTATGCGTAATACATTAGACAATCCGCTGTACACACGCCGTGGAACGGAGTACTCTCTGAGCTTGCAAATAACACCTCCCTTTTCTGCTTTCGACGGAAAAGACTATAAGAACATGCAGCGCGACGAAGAAGGATACGAACCGGGAGCCAAATTTAAATGGATAGAATACCATAAATGGAAATTTAAATCCAAAACCTATATTCCGCTTTTGCCAAGCAATCCTAAAACGCCGGTGTTGATGACCCGTACCGAATTCGGATTGGTGGGATATTTCAATAAGCATAAAAAATCGCTGTTCGAAACATTCTATGTAGGAGGCGATGGTATGTCGGGGTCTTATTCTAACTATGCGATAGAAACGATAGCTTTGCGTGGGTACGAAAACGGGGCTTTGGGTTCGCAAGCCAGCGCTTATTCGAGGTTGGGCTTGGAACTTCGCTATCCGCTTATACTTGAGCCATCATCAACAATCTATTTAGTTGGATTTGTGGAAGGTGGTAACGCATGGGACGATATAAAAGACATCAACCCATTCGAACTGAAACGTTCGGCAGGATTTGGAGCAAGAATTATGTTGCCGATGATTGGGCTGATGGGTATAGACTGGGCATATGGGTTCGACCCCATTAATGGTAGCCGTAGCAATAGCGGAAGCCAGCTTCACTTTATTATGGGACGCGAATTCTGATGTAGTAACGAATATTTACATTATTTAACCCGTTATTATTAAACAAATTGCTTAGTTTTAGCATCTAATACAGAGTATAAACCAAACAAATTAACTATATGAAAAAGATTATTCTATTTTTCGGTTTAATGCTTGCCTTTTCGGCCGGTACGTATGCTCAGAAATTTGCGCTTATCGACATGGAGTATATTCTTAAAAATATAAGTAGCTACGAAACCGCGAACGAACAATTGGACGCTATGTCTAAAAAATGGCAGGCCGAGCTCGACAAATCGAGACAGGAAATACAGAATATGTATAAAAACTATCAGTCGGAATCGGTATATCTGTCGGCCGACCAGAAGAAAAAACGTGAAGGGCAAATAGTAGAGAAAGAAAAAGCTTTGCAGGAACTTAACCGTAAATATTTTGGTCCGGAAGGCGAATTGTTCAAAAAACGTGAAGCCCTGATTAAGCCTATCCAAGACGAAATATACAATGCGGTGAAGGAGATCTCCAACGCCAAAGGATATCAAATGGTGGTAGACCGGGCTTCGGCAACCAGCGTGATATTTGCTTCGCCCAAAATAGACATAAGCAACGAAGTACTTTCCAGATTAGGTTATTCGAAGTAAATACGCTACATTTGTGCGCAAAAAAAATTAAACTAATAGATAAATAAACTACATTCATTATGTTGAAAAAACTTATTATTTGCCTTCTGATTGCAATGCCTTTTGGCGTATATGCACAAGAAAAACTTGCCTATATCAGTACTGAGGAGGTGTTTATGGCTATGCCCGAACTGAAAGACGTTGAAACTAAAATCAATGCCAAACAAGAAGAAATAAAGAAAATCATTGGCGGAATAGATGCCGAATTCCAGAAAAAACAAACTGAATTCCGTAATGACACAACTACCCTGACCCCAAGCATTATTGCCGATCGCCAAAAACAATTGGAACAAATTGAAGAGCGATATCAAACTTATAGCCAAAGCAGCCAAAAAGAGTTGCAAGAACTATATCAAACCTTGCAAGCTCCGCTATTGGATAAATTAAGAAAAGCTATCCAAGAAGTAGGTCTGGAACAAGGATATACATACATCATCGAAAAAGGAACTGTGCCTTATGTAAGTACCAGTGCCGTAGACGCGGGAAAACTTGTAAAAGCAAAATTAGGAATAAAATAAAAACGGTTGTTTAATAACTGTTTTGTAAAAAAGGATAAGGTGACTTATCCTTTTTTTTGTTAGTTTTGGCTTTTCAAATATAAAATACTGATAACTATGAGAAAAATCATTTCAATCGTTTCGCTACTCGTTCTTATTTTTACGTCGTGTAGTAAAGAAAACAAAGAATTACTGAACACTATTCCGGCCGATGCGTCTTTTGTTGTGCGGTTTAATTGTGCAAGCCTTGCCGAAAAAGCAGGGTTGAACAAAGAGGAAACCGATAAATTGTTGAAAGAAATAGGTGATAATAACGAGCAGAGCGCCGCTTTTGCCAAAATAGCAGGCGACCCTTCGTCGTGCGGTTTGGATTTTGAGGAAAACTCGTTCGTTTTTGGCAACAAGAATTTTCAGGCTCTTTTGATGGCTGTTAGCGATGCCGATAAATTGCATGAAACAATAAAGACGATGTTTCCCGAAGAGAAAGATAAAATAACAAAATCGAATGGCGTTTATGTTGCCTCCGAAAACAGCAACGTAGCCTTGGTGTGGGACAACAGCCGCCTTCTCATCTATAATGCAAGTTCCTCTGGCAGCGATATCGCTCCCGGCGATGCCGCTAAGGCCTTGTTGAAACAAGACGAAAAAGCCAGCTTGGCAGGCGATGAACTGTTCAAAGCATTTCTTGATAAAAAATCGGATTTATCCATATTCGTGTCGCCCGATGCGATGAACGATTTTAAAGATTTGGCCGATATAGCCGGCGTGGCAATGAATATGCCGATTGTAAACATGGTTGCCGATGCCCGCAATAGCATGTATATTGATTTCAACAAAGGAGAAATTGTTGCAAAATCAGCGATGAGTTTCTTGAACAAGGAAGCCGAAAACCATCAGAAAGAACTGATGGAATCTTTGACGGGAAAAGGTTCCGACAATCATTTCAAATACTTGAACGAAAACCCAGCAATGTTTATCTCGGCAAACCTTAAGGGCGAAGGGCTTGTGAAAATGCTGGAACAACAGGGTATAATGAAAGAACTTGGCAAAGAGTCTTTATTTGACATTGCCAGCCTGCTTGGTAACATCGACGGCGACCTTACATGTACCTTAAACAATATAGGAGGGGGCGATTTCGAAATAAACCTGTTTGCTGACATTAAAGATCCGGCAGTTATGCAAACCGCCATCAAAGAAATGGCTACACAATTTATGCTGCCTGTACAGAAAGTGGATGATAACAATTACTACATATTTACCGGCGCTAAGAATATTTATTTGGGAACAAAAGATAAGCTGTTTTACTTGACAACCCAAAAAGAAGTTCTGAACAGCGATTATAAATCCGGCTTTAAAAAATCGGATCTGCCCGGTATAAATGACGGGGTGTTTTACTTTTATGTGAATACGGCTTCCATATTTGGTAGCACGTATGCTTTAGGTGGCTTCGGAGCAATGACTAAAGATTTTTCGATTTCGGTAACGGATTATAAATCAACTGAAATGAAGCTAAGGATGGCCGATGCCAACAAAAACAGTTTGGCGGTTATCTTCGAGCAAATCAGAAAATAATGAATCAGATAAAGCTATATGATGTGTTGCCCGATGTGTTTCGGGGCGAGGTTATCGAATCCGAAGTCTGGCAGCACACCATACAGTTCGAAGCAGGTGAGCGGTATCTTATCGAATCGGCTTCGGGCAAAGGGAAAAGTTCTTTGTGCAGTTTTATGTATGGCTATCGGCACGACTATTCGGGCACGATAAGCCTTAACGGACACAATATAAAAACCTTACCTCCCAAACAATGGGACGACGTCAGGCGCACGCAACTCAGCCTGCTGTTTCAGGAACTGCGTTTGTTTCCTGAACTGACCGTTCTCGAAAATATCCAGATAAAAAATAACCTGACAGGTTATAAAACTCCGGCACAAATAAAATCGCTGCTCGAAGAACTGAACATCGACGAGAAAATAAACGAAAAAATAGGAAAAATGTCGTGGGGGCAGCAGCAGCGCGTGGCTGTTGTGCGTTCACTGTGCCAACCGTTCCGTTTTCTGGTCTTGGACGAGCCTATCAGTCACTTGGACGATGATAACTCCCTGTTGATAGCCCAAATGGTGACTGCCGAAGCACAAACGCAAGGTGCGGCCATAATAGTGACCTCCATCGGCAAACACTTGCCCATAGACTACCATCAAAAATTTGCCTTATGAAGCTGGTTTGGAAATTATTGCGCGAAAACATCAGCAAACCCCAACTCATCGGGTTCTTTTTTGCCAACCTGATAGGGATGTCCATCTTGCTGTTGTCTCTTCAGTTTTACTTCGATATAAATCCTTTGTTTTCGCAAAAAGAAACTCTCTTTAAGAAGGATTATTTTGTGCTGACCAAGAAACTGGGTCTGCTCAGTTCGTTGGCATCCGCAGGTTCGGGATTTCATCCGGACGAAATCGGCGAACTGAAAACCAAAGACTTTATAAAAGACGTTGGGGTATTCACTCCCGGACAATTCGGTGTGAGGGCAGGAATCTCTTCCCGGAGCATGGGCATCGGGTTCAATACGGATATGTTTTTCGAGTCGGTTCCTGTGCAATTTATAGATGTCAATACCCGCGATTGGAAATTCTCGGAAGGGCGTAACGTTATCCCCATTATATTGCCTCGCAACTATCTGGATTTGTACAACTTCGGGTTTGCCGAGTCGCGCTCCATGCCTAAGCTTTCGCAGGACTTGGTGAAGATGATAAATTTTGATATAACAATCCGTGGTAACGGACAGATGCAGCAATTCAAGGGCAATGTGGTGGGATTTTCCGACCGCCTGAACACGATACTCGTTCCCGAAGATTTTATGACTTGGGCAAACACCCGCTTCGGCGAAAATACTGATGCTAAGCCCGTCCGCTTGATTGTTGAAATCAAAGACGTTACGCATCCTCAAATCGCATCCTATTTTAAGAATAAAGGCTATGAAGTGAATCAAGGAAATACGGCAGCCAGCAAACTGTCTATGTTTCTGAAGATTATAGTAACCATCGTGGCGGCTATCGGGTTGATAATATGTGTGCTGGCCTTGGTGATTCTTATTTTGAGCATTTACCTGCTGTTGGAAAAGAATATGCAGAAACTTATCAATTTACGCTTGATTGGCTATGCCCGTAAAACCCTGACCAAGCCTTACATCTATCTGGCTTTGGCCATAAACGGAGCAACTTTGCTTCTGTCGTTCATTGTGGTTGTAGTGGCTCAGAAACAATATAGCGAGGTTGTAAGCCGGATTTTTCCGCAATACGAATCTGCGGGATATCTGAATATGGTGCTTATAGGCTTGATCCTGTTTGTTGTGTTAGGTTCTGTAAACGCTTTTATCATCCGCAAAAAAATAAAATAGATATTATTACACCGAAAGGGCAGATTGCAGTATCAAGCAAGAAAATACAATCTGCTCTTTTGTGTTCACATCATTCTTATTTCCTGTTTTACTTTCTTAAATAAAAAGGTTTGCATTACGCCTCTCATAAACAGATATGTGACGAATGCCAGCCATAAGGCATCGTTCCCCCAAACAGGAAACAGGGCGTAAAAAACGGCGAAGAAACATCCTGCAGCCACAAACATAGAATTGCGCATATATTTAGAAGCGGTAGCCCCCACAAAGATGCCGTCCCACAAGAAGGCCGAAAATCCGGCTATGGGTATAAGCAGCGCCCACCAGCGGTATTGCTTACTTGCCTCTATGATATTTTCTTTGTCGGTCAGCAAATGGAAAATCTGGTCGATAAACAGGACGTAAACCAGCGTGAACAGCAATGCGAAAGCTGTTCCCCACAAAAACAGACGCTTTACGAGAGCTTTGAGCCTGTCCATGCTTCCGGCACCGATAAACTTTCCGGTAAGGGCTTCGGCAGCATAAGCAAGCCCATCCATCATATAAGAGAACAGCACGAACAGTTGCAAGAGTAGTGTGTTTACGGCAAGAAGGGTGTTACCCATACTTTCGGACTGCGCTGTGAAAAAAGTTGTTACGGCAATAATACAAAGCGTACGCAAAAATATATCGCCGTTCACTTTAAAGAAAGGAACGTATGCCTGTCTGTTGTTCAATACTTTGAGGCTGAAATGTTGGCTTACAAACCTGTGTTTCTTCAAAGCTATAACAATGGCAAGCACTAAACCCGAAAACTGGGCAATAACCGCACCCAGAGCCACGCCTTTAATCTGCATTCCGCAAACGAAAACAAACAGCAGGCTCAAGCAGATATTAACCAGATTGACGGTAATGGCAATAAACATCGGTGTTTTGGAATCCTGCAGCCCTACAAACCAGCCCGAAAAAGCATACATCCCCAGAATGGCCGGGGCAGCCCATATGTAGATGTAAAAATATTCTTCTACATAAGCTTGCAGTTCTTTGTTGACACCTATAATATGAAAACCTAACCACAGAATGAAATACTGCAAAAGAACTATAACCACCGACGAAAAGAAAGCCACACTCAACGAACGGACAAGCGTATTGGCTACCGCTTGTTTATTGTTTGCCCCGTAAGCCTGTGCCGTAAAACCACTCGTGCCCATCCGCAGGAACGAAAAATTCCAGTAAATCAGATTGAATATCATGGCAGCAATGGCTATGGCTCCGATGTATAGTTCGGAGTCGAGATGCCCCACAATAAATATATCGACCAAGCCCAAAAGCGGAACGGTGATATTGGATATTATATTGGGTAATGCTAACCTGAGTATCTGTTTATCCATCCTGCAAAGGTACAAAACAGATAGGGTTATCCGTGTGGTGTTTTTAGGGTTTTTACTTTTTAGTTAAAATCCACGCATCGCTATATTTAGGATGATTTTTTTTGAACTGAACCAAATAAGAATCGGCAGAATCTTTATTGTTGAATGCGGCAACATATATACGGATTCTGTCGGGCGATTTCAGAAGGTGTGCATTAGCAAAGCCTTGATTTTTAAATTGGTTCAACCGTCTTTCCGCTAAGTGGCTGTCTGTTTCACCACCTACAATAAGGTAATATCTGAGGTTTGCCGCTTGGTCCGAAACTTCAACTTTTACCTCTTTTTTTGCGGTGTTGATTGGTGTGGCGGGGATTTTATCGGCTTCTTTTGATGGTTGTTTTGTTTCAACTTCGGATATAAGTGCAGGCTCATCCAAAACGGTTGGTTTTTCCCCTGTATTTGCAGAGGGTGTAGCAATATTCAGATTGCTATTAGGATGAATAACAGTAGTTAAGAAGCCCGATTTATGTATGTAAGGGTCGTTGTTTTCGTTAATAGGCGTGGAGGCGATAAAGAAAACCGCAATGGCTGCCGCAACGGCTGCCGCGCCACTTACCACCCGCTTCATATCGAAATGTTTGCGCTTGGTTTCTACCATGCTCTTTACTTCCATTATCTGGTCTAAAGGGCGGATAGATAAGTCTGAACAGCCAAACGTTGAGGGGTGGAAAAAAACTTCTATCGGTTCAAATACAAGCAATCCACCTTCCTGAATCTTCAAGCCCCCTATGTTTTCTATTTGCAGTGTGCCTTCCGATGCTAAAAAGACGTTCAGATTTTTCACATCTTCTGCAATTTCTTTGCAAGCCGCCTCGTACGAAAGGTTCTCTTCGTTCATATAAGCTTCGGCCAGCAGACCGTCGTTATATTTTAGGTTTTGGTTGAAAGCATAGGTGAATTTGGGAGATAGAATAAGACCGGTATTGTCAATTTTGGCATTATTGTAGTTGAGTATGAATCCGCCGAATTCGGGAACAATGACACAGTTATGTTTTAATACCAAAGAACTTATATGCGATATCAGTCTTTTCATGATGCAAATATAATGGATTTGCCTTTAGCGCAGTGCCTGTATGCCGATAAAAATTATCAACAATACATTGTTAATAACTAAAATTCTGAATATCTTTGTGTCTTTTAAAAAATGCGAGGAAAATAATATGTTACGTACAATATACTTAGTTTAAATCCGTTACTAAGTAGGTGTAAAATGTACCATAACCATAGTCTTTAATATATAAATATGAAAAAAATATTCTTCATCCTCTTTTTAGGAGTTATCATACTCTCTTCATGTAAATCGAAAAGTAAAATAGCGTATTTCAATAATATAGATTCTTTAACCCAGGAGCAACTGAACGCAAATCCTGTTTCGTACAAAACCGTAATATCGCCCGACGATGAACTGAGCATCATTGTTTCGGCGGTAGATCCTTCGGTGGCGGCATCGTTTAATTTAACCGCTCCAACGGTGGTAGACAAGTCTAAGAGCAAACAAACAGGTACTTTGATGATAGAGTCGTTGACCGCTCCGGCATCTGAGGCCACAAAAGCGTATAGCTATCTTGTGAATCAGGCGGGAGAAATTAACTTCCCCACTTTGGGCCGAATAAAATTAGGTGGAATGACTACCGACGAAGCTACCGGATATCTGCAAAACCGATTGAAAGAATATATTAAAGATCCCATTGTGAGCGTTCAGATACTAAACTTTAAGGTGTCTGTGTTGGGCGAAGTTTTTCAGCCGGGTTCTTACTATTTTTCCGGACAAAGGGTGTCTGTGCTTGATGCACTGGCCGCCGCAAAAGACCTTACCATATACGGGAAAAGAGAAAATATACTCTTAATCAGGGAAAAGAACGGAAAAAAAGAATATAAGCGAATTAACCTCACAAAAAGTGATTTGTTGACATCGCAAGACTACTTTTTACAGCAAAACGACGTGCTGTATATTGAACCTACCGACCAAAAACAAAAAGATGCCGATGTGGGTATCCAAAAACAATATAACCTGACAATCATAACCTCTGCTATCAGCAGTTTGTTAACAATACTTGCTATTATAGTTAAATAAAAATCCCTTTCTTTCCATGTCAAAACAAGACAATTCACAAAAGAAAACATCCGATTTTGTTAGTCTTAAAGATATTATTTTAGGCTATACCAAATATTGGAAATGGTTTCTCATTTCCGTTATAGTTTGTTTTTGCATAGCTGCAATTTATTACAAAACAGCCAATAAGGTCTATTACATGGCTGCCAGTATAATGATAAAGACCGAATCGTCGGGGGGGGCTAAACAAATGATGGAAGCTTCGCTCATGAAAGCCACAGGGATAGACGGGCTTGCCAGTTCTGCCAATACAGAAGACGAAGTGAGCCTTATTGGTTCGCAAACAATGGTTCGTAATATGATTAACGAGCTGAAGTTGAACGCAACATACAGGTTAAAGAAGTTTCCTTTCAATAAGTCGCTGTACAACTCTTCGCCCGTTATTGTGCAATACGAAAAAAGCATAAACGATACTCTGAACGGTGTCTTGAAAATGGAGTTGGAGGTTGATCCGGAAAATAAAAATACGGTAGAGATAAAGTATAATAAAGAAGAATTAGGGACTTACACTTTCGACAAATTCCCCACAACCATAAAGACTGCCTGTGGAGATTTTACGTTCGAAAAAAGCCCTCAAACAGATGTTAAAGACAAAGACTTTACATTGTATATAGCTATAACCGGATTGGATTTGGCAGCCGAAGATTACAGAAAAAAAATAGGTATATCCACATCAAGCAAAAAGTCGAATATTATAAATCTGGGGATAGACGATACCGATAAACAAAGGGGACGAGATATATTGGACAAGCTTATAGAACTGTACAATATAGATGCCTTAGACGACAAGAATAAAACAGCCTTCAACTCGGCTAAATTTATAAAGGAAAGAATCGACTCCATCTCGATAGACCTGAACTCTATCGAAACAAGAATGGAAAGATATAAAATAGATAACAACCTTACCGACCTTACCGCAGAGATTCCTATTTTTGTGGAAAGTTTAAGCAAAACAGAGGAAAACAGCTTAAGGCAGGAGATACAGCTCAATCTGGTTGAGATGCTTGAAAAACATCTCCAGAAACCCGAAAATAAATATGCGGCAATGCCTTCCAGTTTGGGGCTTCCCGAGGCAGCAATCGAAGCTATTACCGAATATAACTCGGCCGTTTTTGCACGTCAACGCTTGTTGCAGAACTCAAGCGAAACCAACCCTACTGTCATAACCTACAATCAGCAGCTCGAACTGTTGCGTAATAACGTTTTGTCAAGTATTCACCAAATCAGAAACGAAATACGCTCAAGCAAGTCGGATTTCATGAAAAGGGAAAGCCAAATGAAATCGCGCCTCCAAAAAATGCCTACCCAAGAAAGAGAATATGTGGATATTCAACGCCAACAATTGATAAAGTCGGAGCTTTATGTATTCCTCTTGAAAAAATATGAAGAAGCAAAGCTAACATTGGCTTCCAATACTCCTAAGGCAAAAATCATAGACATGGCTTTCAATATCTTTAAGCCTGTTGCCCCCAAAGGACGTAATGTATTCAGTATCGCTTTAGTTTTGGGATTGCTTATACCTGTTGGTGGCATATACCTGTATAAATTGTTCCGCTTTAAATTGGCCAGCAAAGAGGAATTGGAAGAAACAACCCACTTGCCGGTATTGGGCGAGATATGTCTGGATAAATCGGGCGAAAAAGCTGTTGTGCAGGAAGGAACAACCAACTCAACGGCCGAATTGTTCCGCTTGCTGCGTTCAAACATACAGTTCGTTCTGAAAAAACCGGAAAAAGTTATACTTATCACCTCCAGTATTTCGGGCGAAGGAAAATCTTTCTTTTCGCTCAACTTAGCTCTTTCGTTTGCTCTTATAAGTAAGAAAAAGATTGTGATAGTGGGGCTGGATATTCGTAATCCGCTTCTTACCCAGTATATTGGTGCTAAATCGAAAATTGGTATGACAACCTATCTGGCATCCGAAGATATGAAGCCGGAGGAAATAATAGAGCCACTGTCGGACATACATCCAAACCTGTATTTTGTACCGGCTGGTCCTATACCACCTAATCCTGCCGAGTTGTTGTTGAGAGAACGCCTCGACGAATTCTTTGAATATCTGAGAGAAAACTATGACTACGTATTTGTAGATTCGGCTCCTGTTGGAATGGTTTCCGATACCTTTGCCTTAGATCGCATATCGGATATGACCTTGTATCTGTATAGGGCAAATTATACAAACAAATCGAACCTGAAACTTGCCGAAGCAGTGGTTCGTGACGAAAAATTGAAGAAAATGTTCCTCGTTATGAACGGAACCAGCACAAAAAGTGCATATGGTTACGGATACGGAAACAAAAATACGAAGGGTAATAAATAAGGAATAAAAAGAATCCCCTTCTTTTCGTGGAAAGAGGGGGATTTTAATAGATAAAAGAAAGCTTCTTCGGACAGACAAGAAATCAGACAATGAATAGCAATACTCAATCATACGAAAGTTTTCGGAGGATATGTGTTCTTCTGCTCTTGTTGGCATTGAATATCGGTTTTCTTACTTCGTTCGTTTTCAGAGTACCACTGATTGTTTTAGGGCCTGCCACAGTTTTGTTTGCCCTCTTGGCCTTTAACTTTAAGACAATATCGAAAGGGTATCTGTTTATCATGATATTTCTGTGCTTTATAATGGTTATGTCCCCCCATTACTACAAGCGCGACGTTTTGCTCCTGATGACTATAATGCAGGCCAGCCTTGCGGTTGATATCAAAACCTATTTGAAGTATATCCTCGTCATTTTGGGTGTGGTATCGGTTATAATGTTTTTCCTTTATGGGTTTGGACGGTTGGCTATGTTCGAGAATAATTCGGATATAGAAAACTTGATCAGAGCCCGGTACGATTTCGGATTCCGCCATCCTAATGCAGCATCGACAAACTACTATGGGTTAATAATTGCGAGTATCCTTTTACTTAGCATTTCGAAGTATAGAAAAATGCTTCCTATGTTTGTTGTAGGAGCCATGCTATTTGCGATGTTCATTTATACGATGACCATGTCGCGCGGCTTCTTGATTGCGATTTTGGCCTTTGTGTGTACATACGGTTATTATTCCCTGCGGAAGAAAATCTCCGAAAACTACAAATTGGGTGTAACAAAGTACATCATACTCGTTCTGCCTCTTATACTGAGTGCATTAACATTGTTTCTCGGATTGAATGCCGAGAATTTCCCTCTGATAGACATAATCTTGAGCAACAGACCCAGTTTGTATGGCGATTTTCTGTCTACACTAACACCTGAGCAGCTAATATTCGGGACTACCTTTATGCCTACCGAAGAACTGGTGATTGATAGCTCTTATCTGACGTTAATGTTTGCCGGAGGATTGGTGTTTTTCGTATACTTCATAGCCCTTTATTTTATTGCAGCTAAGAATATTATAAAGCAACAAAATACATTGGTAATAGCTATTCTTGTTGGCACGATGGCATACGGCTTTGTAGAAACAACGCTTTTGGGGATAATGAATATCGGAAACACTATATTTTGGGCGTTGTTGTACAAGTACCGGTTTGGTGTTATAGAAGAATTCGGGTCTTCGTCGGAAGAAGAATTGACGGATGAAGATGTAAACGAGTTAGTGGCAGAAGAAGCATGAAGATAGTGTATTGCCTTGTTGACTCTTCCCGTTCGGGAGGCATGGAGCGGATAGTCTGTTCTAAGGCTAACTATTTGGCCGATAATTTAGGACATGAGGTAACAATAATTACTACCGACAGGAAAGATAAACCCAATTTTTTTTCGTTTTCTTCAAAGATTAATTTTATAGACCTTGGTATAAACTATTCTGAATTGGATGGTCTTCCGTTTCATAAGGGTTTCTTTTTGCAATTAAAAAAAAGGAAACAACACAGATTGAGGTTGGCAGAAACATTGAACAAAATAAAGCCGGATATCTCAATATCAACCTATACTCACGAAATGACGATGCTCCCCGGAATTAATGATGGGAGTAAGAAAATAGCCGAAATTCACTTCTGCAAACAGCATAAGGAGTTAGAGATTCAAAGCCTTGATGTATCGTGGTTGAAAAAAGAATTTGCGCTTCTTGCCGATAAAAATAAGCGGCGTTTTGCAAATAAGTACGATGCTTTTGTTGTTCTGTCCGAAGATGATGCTCGGCGATGGACTGGCATAGAACGCTTGTTCGTCATCCCCAACCTGTTGTCTTTTTATCCCGAAGATTCGAGTGATTGCTCTACAAAAAGGGTAATCAGTGCCGGGCGTCTGGCCAAGCAAAAAGACTATCCGTCGCTCATTAGGGCTTGGAAACTCATTGCAAACCGAATTCCGGATTGGCGGTTAGATATATTTGGAACGGGAAGTGAAAAAGAAAGTATAGAAGCTCTGATAAACGAATTGGAATTGAATAATAGTGTTCATATCCAGCCCCCGACATCCGACATACAAACGGAGTTTATAGAAAGCTCTATCTTTGCCCTATCTTCCGCATACGAAGGTTTTGGCTTGGTGTTAGCCGAGGCAATGGCTTGCGGGATTCCATGCGTGGCATTCGATTGCCCCAGCGGACCATCCGAAATAATACAGAATAATGAAGATGGATTCCTTGTTGGGTTGGGCGATATTGAAGAGTTATCAAAAAAAATACTATATTTAGCAGAGAATGATAATGTGAGGAAAGAATTTGGACGGAAAGCTAAAGTAAATGTCCGGCGTTTCTTACCCGATAAGGTTATGACTAAGTGGATCAACCTTTTTGATCAACTTGCAGACAAAAATTAAAGTAAAGGTTGATTTTGTTTTTCTGATGAAAGTATTACAAATAGATAAATATCCTTATATAAAAGGAGGAACCGAGACTGTGATGTTCAACACGATTCGTTTGTTGAACAACGCAGGGCATCAGGTGAGCCTTTTTGCCACGGACGAGGGGCAATCTGTATATCAGCCCACATATACCACGCCATATTTCAGTACGGATGCACCAATTGGTGAAAAAATAAAAAGAATAGGTTCTTTCTTCTATAACAGGCGTGCAGCCAAAGAACTCGAAAGAGTAATACAAACCGAAAAACCCGACATTGCTCATATACATCTTTATTTAAACAGCTTATCGGTTTCGATTCTTCCTGTACTGAAAAAGTATGGTATACCTGTGGTTATGAGTTTGCACGATTACAGGCAAATTTGCCCGTCATATCTTTTGCTCGACAGAAACCTTAATATCTGCGAAAAATGTAAATCGGGTAATTATTTTCATTGTATGTTTTCCCGATGTTCTAAAGGAAGTGTTGCGGAGAGCACTCTGATGACTTTCGAGATGTATTTTAGACGGTGGTTTTACAAAACAGAGAAATATGTGGATAGGTTCATCTGTGTGAGTCGATTCGAGGCTGATAAACATGCTGAATTTAATAAAGAAATTGCAAGAAAAATAAAGCCTGTATATAATCCTGTAGCTTTTCCGTCCATATATAAGACGATGAATCGAGGTAATTATATCCTTTATGCAGGGCGGCTTTCGCGCGAAAAAGGATTGCCTACGCTCCTTTCCGTAATGAAGCGGTTTCCGGATATACAACTGAAGGTTGCGGGAGCAGGCGAAAAACGGTATTCGGAATCAGCTCTTCCTAATGTTGAGTTTTTGGGGCATCAAAATAAATCTGATCTTGAAGATTTGATATATAATGCCTCCTATGTTATTGTCCCTTCGGAATGGTACGAAACGTTTGGCCTTGCGTGTACTGAAAGTCTCGCATTGGGTACGCCTGTCATAGCATCGCGAATAGGGGCGATACCCGAAATTGTTGAAGATGGGCAGAATGGATATTTGTTTGAACCCAAAAATGAACAAGACTTAGCAACAACCCTGCAAAAAGCTTTGCAAATATCGAACGAAGAATACGAACGTTTAAGCAAGAATGGTTACGAAAGTGTGAAAAAGTTTTCGGAAGAAATTTATTTTCGTAACTTGATGGAGGTATATAACGAACTTGTAAAATAAGAATAGTTTTATCGCATGAAAATTGTAGTTATCGGTACGCGTGGCATTCCCGGCATCCCCGGAGGAGTAGAAACTCATTGCGAGAAGCTTTTTTCGCGCCTTGTTGTTATGGGATACGACGTGACTGTTGTACGCCGTTCTTCTTATATAACAGACGATAACCGTATAACAGAATTTAAGGGTGTTAAGGTAAAAGATATTTATGCCCCTCGCAAAAAAAGGTTCGAAGCCATTATACACTCTTTTCTGGGGGTTATTTATGCCAAGCGGCAGAAAGCGGATATTCTGCACATACATGCCATTGGTCCGGCATTGGTTACCCCTTTTGCCCGCATGTTGGGACTGAAGGTCGTTATGACGCATCACGGAGCCGATTATAACCGTCAGAAGTGGGGGCGTATGGCAAAGTTTATGCTCAAAACGGGTGAGCGATTCGCCGCTAAGTATGCCAATAATATAATCTCGATATCGAATGTTATAACCGATTCGTTGAAAGAAAAATACGGACGATCTGAGAATATACGCCTTATATTTAACGGGGTTGAAAAGGCTCGTGTTATAGAATCGACCAACTATATAGAATCGTTAGGCTTAGAGAAACAAAAGTATATTTTGGCAATAGGCCGATTTGTGCCCGAGAAAGGATTCGACTCGCTTATCCGTGCATACACCAAAAGCAATGTCCGGGATAAGTTTAAACTTGTTCTTGCAGGCGATGCCGACCACGAAACTGAGTATTCGCTTGGGCTGAAAAAACTGGCCAAGGATAATGGCGTAGTCCTTACCGGATTTATTACCGGCGATAAATTGGCCGAAGTGCTTTCGCATCCGGCTTTGTTTGTACTCCCTTCTTTTCACGAGGGATTACCTATCGCTTTGCTCGAAGGTATGAGCTACGACCTGAATGTTATTGTCAGCAATATTCCGGCAAACACGCAGGTAAACCTTCCGAGTGATGATTTTTTTGACCCTTATAATGAAGAAGAATTGACACGCAAGATAGAAGAAAAACTATCTGTTCCCGTCAAGAAACGGATGTATAACCTTTCTCCCTATAATTGGGATACGATAGCCTTGCAGGTTGCGGCTGTTTACAAGACGATGGGTTAACCGTTTTTTATGGGTTTCAATCCTATACTGCTTGCCTTTTGGAGTAAATATTTGTAGGCGGCATCATATTCGTTGGGAATAACACCATCCAGAATGGCATCTTTTATCGAGGATTTGAGCCTGCCCACTTCGGCACAGGGAGCGAGTCCGAATATTTCCATGATTTGTTGCCCGTCGATAGGCGGCTGAAAGTTGCGCACATGGTCTTTTTCTTCTATTTCCTTCATTTTCTGACGCACTATCTCGAAGTTTTGAAGAAAACGTTTCACTTTTGCCGGATTTTTAGATGTGATATCGGCTTGGCAAAGGGTCATAAGGTCGTCTATGTCATCGCCTGCCTCAAACAGCAAACGCCGCACGGCCGAATCCGTAACTTCGTCTTCAACCAAAGCAATGGGGCGCATGTGTAGCGAAACAAGTTTTTGCACATACTTCATTTTCTCGTTTAAGGGTAGCTTCATCCGAGCAAATATCTTCGGAATCATTTTGGCTCCTACAAAGTTGTGATTGTGGAAAGTCCATCCCAGTTTATTATCCCAACGTTTTGTTGCCGGTTTTGCTATATCGTGCAGCAGAGCAGCCCAACGTAGCCACAGGTTATCGGTTTTCAGGGCAATATTGTCAAGGACGGTAAGCGTGTGATAGTAGTTGTCTTTGTGGCCTACGCCATCTTTGGTTTCAGCTCCTTTCAGTGCCAGAAGTTCGGGCAGAATTATTTCGAGCAAGCCTGTTTTTTCGAGCAGGACGAAGCCCAGAGATGGTTTGGGCGAAAGCATGATTTTGTTCAGTTCGTCAACAATCCGTTCTTTCGAAATTATCTTTATTCTTTCCCTATTGCGACAAATGGCATCGAAAGCCTCATCTTCTATATCGAAGGCAAGTTGCGATGAGAAACGTATTGCCCTCATCATACGCAAGGGGTCGTCCGAGAAGGTGACGTCGGGGTCGAGAGGTGTACGGATCAGTAAACGGTCTAAGTCGCCCAATCCATCGAAGGGGTCGAGCAACTCGCCATAGCGCTCTTTGTTGAGGCAAATGGCAAGGGCGTTTATGGTGAAGTCGCGCCGTTTTTGGTCGTCATCCAGAGTGCCGTCCTCCACCACAGGGTTGCGTGAGTCGCGCTGGTAAGATTCCCGCCGTGCCCCTACAAACTCTATCTCTTGGTCTTTGTATTTTATTTGAGCCGTTCCATAATTTTTAAACACCGATAGGTGCGCTCCTCTGCCCAGTTTGGCGGCTACGGCTTGTGCCAGTTCGATGCCTCGCCCCACGGTAACGATGTCTATGTCTTTCGATGGGCGATACAAAAAAATATCCCTTACATAGCCCCCAACAGCATAGCATTCCAATCCCAGACTGTCGGCCGTTTGGCTGATGGTATCGAATATTTTACCCGAAAGGTGTTTTTCTATTATGCTGTCGTCTACTATGTACATTCTGAATAAATCTTTTTTTAGACCACAAAAATAAAACAAATAGACCGGATACCACAGAATAATGTTATTTTTGTGTTGCGGTGGTATAACTACGCTTAATTGTTTTAACCCGCTGTGCATTTGGAGGATTTATATTAAATAGCTTATTACAAATATCTTATAGGATTTGTCCTTCTGAACAAAGTGAAGAATCTCTGTATTTTTATTCAAGATCCTTCGTTGCTCTCAGGATGACAAAATAACATATATGTTGTTCCTCAAACAATTAGCTTTTATTTTCTAAATGCACCACGAGTATTTTAGATATTTACAGAAAATAATTTGGAGCAATGAAACATCATAAATCGGTTTTCTTTATTTCTTGTATGGCAGTTTTTGCTCTGCTTATAGCAGGGTGTGGCGATAAGAACGCTCAGGCGAAGGTTTTGCTTGAGAATGCACAAACAGCTTTCGAAAGTGGAAATTATGAGCAGGCAAAACAAAACCTCGACAGCCTCAATTTCAATTATCCTAAGGCTGTAGAGCAGCGCAAGGAAGGGATGGTTTTGCTGCAAGAAATACGCCGGGCGATGAACGACCGTCAGATAAAGCAGTGCGATTCGTTGCTTGCCATTTACTCTCCGCAGTTGGAAGAAATGAAAACGTTTTTTGTATTGCAGCAAAACAAGGAATATCAAGATAAAGGAACTTACGTTCCGAAAGGCGATCCCGCGCTTAGTGGCTTCTCAACAGGGTTGAGGTCGGGCGTAGCCGAGGATGGTACGATGTATGTAGAAAGTGTTTTCTTGGGAGGGCAGCAACACAATAAGCTAAAAGTAATGACGAAAGACTTTTTTGCCGAAACGCTCGAAGAAACAGGCGATGGTTTGAATTACCGTTTCGATGATAACGGGCGGTATTACGAAATTATCCGTTTTATGCCCAATAAGGAGAATGGTATTATCCGTTTTATTGGCGATACTGACGAGAAGATAACTGTGCAGCTCATGGGTAAAGCAACATCGTCTTACACCCTGTCGGCTGCATCGAAACAGTCTATCGCAAAATCGCAACAACTATCCGAGCTGATACAAAAAAACGACAGCCTTCAAAATGCTAAATTCAAAGCCCTTACCTTAAACGATTATTTGGACGAGAAAAAGGAAGCCGCTTCGTCACTTTCTCCCGTGGTGCAGTAATAATGGCTTATTGCTCATAGTCGCAAACAAAGAAGCGCATCAAGTCGCCCATATCATCACCTTCTATATTGGTCCAGCCTCGGTTTTTCGGGGTTTTGGTTTTTACGATCTCTTTATTTTTTGACGAATAATCTGTTATGGTGAGAGTGCGGAAACGTTTGTTCAGACAGTCGAAAGAATATTCAACGATGGTATATGCCAAATCGTCCCAACGTTTCATTTTCTTTGCCACTTTCTCCGGTTTTTTTTCGGTTTTGCTGAATGCCGCAACGAATGTTTCTTTATAGTTTTCTTTAGCCAATGCGGTGGCATACACTTTTTTTGAGAGAACCCGGTATTCGTTGTTCACCCTTTTTATACTCGTGGTGTCAAGATAAACTTCCACACCATCTTCGGTCACGGCAAACAGTTTCCATTTATCATCAATTGTATTTTGAGCATAGGTCAAAAATGTGGTGAAAATAAAGACGAAAGAGAATAATATTTTATGCATAATCGTTAACTATATATATGATACGACACTAAGATAAACGAAAAGAACTAAAGCCCGAACCTTTCGGTCAGTTTTTATTTTACTTTTACATTTACCCGAATAATCTTTACGGACAAAATCAGCCAACAAGGGCGATATTATTAATAATGTTAAAATAATACCTCGTATTTTATTTTTATGTAAGTTTGCGCCGATGAATAAATATCTGTTAACCGTATTCATTTTTATGACTTTTTTCTGCACAACGAAAGCGCAGAATCAGGTTATTATTCTCGATAAAGACAGTACCGGTGCTACCCCTCAGGTGTTGAACCTCGATACAACTGCGGTGATAAGTCCTGTGGGAGATATCGGGAAGGTATCGCCACCCGAAGAGCAGGCGAAGAATGCCCGGAAAGTGAAACCTGATATGTATGGTTGGTATATCTCATCACGCCTTGCCGAACCCCGCCTTGCACCTGCCGACGATACTGTGGCTTACAACTTCCATCGCGCAACGATAATGACAGGGCAGGATGTAGCTGTCAGCACATTGAGTAATGTTGGCTCACCAAATCAAACTATGATATTCTTTAACAGGGAAGAAGGTGGGCTTTTCAATTTTCTGAATCCTTTTGGCTATTATCTGGTAACGCCCGATAAAAAACTGTTTAGAAATTCTAAAGTTCCTTATTCAAACCTTTTTTACCAGACAGGTGGCGGTGGGCAGAACAAAGAAGAACGCTTCCGTCCCGAAATATCAATAAACTTCGGAAAGAGACTAAATGTGGGCTTCGATTTGGATTATGTTTATTCACGCGGATATTACAATCATTTGGGTAGTAAACAAATATCATATGGCCTTTATGCAAGCTACATAGGCACAAAATACGAAATGCATGCCTTAGCCTATAACAACAACTTCAATAATCAGGAGAATGGAGGGGTAGTGAACGACGATAATATAACCAACCCCGAGGTACAGAAGTTCGATAACTCGCGCGATATCGCAACCCGTATGGACAATGCTTGGAATAAGCTGCGGGGTAGGCAATTGTATCTGACCAATAAATACAATGTCGGCATTGGCGAGCAGGATTCGATACCTGTTGCCAGTTTTATTCTTACGAGCTATTACCGCGATCAGAAACGCCGCTTTGTATCGACCGACGAAACCATCGTGAACGGAACAAGTGGGCAGACGGCAACCGATACGCTGTATGCCGAAAACAATTATTCGGGTTATCCGGCAAACGACAGAATGTCTTATTGGTCGTTCCGCAATACCTTTGGTATAGCTCTCAACGAAGGATTCAGGCCTTGGGTGAAATTCGGGTTAACGGCCTTCATCGAACAAGACATCCGCCGCTTCAAGCATTTAGACCCAAATATGGTATTTGCCCCGGTGGGGGTAGTAGACAATCAGAATTCCACGGTTGTAGGTGGTGTGCTGTCGAAACAAAAGGGCGACTTTCTACGTTACAACCTGTCGGCCGATTTGGGTGTATTGGGTTATAATGTGGGTGAATTCAGAGTGAATGGCGAATTGCAAACTTTCTTTAATATAAAAGGAAAGCAAGCCCACATTAAGGCGAATGCTTATATAAAGAATACGAAACCTACCTTTTTTGAAAATATATACTATTCCAAGTATTTTTCATGGAATCACGACTTTAGCGATATACGCCGTGTGTATATAGGTGGCGAGATATATTTGCCACAAACCAAAACCCGTATTAAGGGAGGGGTAGAAAACATAAAGAATTATATCTATTACGGAGCCGACAAATATATTGCTCAAGAAAGCGGGAATATACAGGTCGTTTCCGTTCAGTTAGACCAAAAGCTGAATGCAGGGATATTCCATTGGGACAATAAGATTGTTTACCAGATGAGCAGTAAGGAGAAATCCTTGCCTTTACCATCCCTGAGTGTGTATTCTAACATATATTTGCAGAGTAAGATAGCAAAGGTGTTGACCCTTCAACTGGGGCTCGATGTGCAATACTTTACCGAATATTACGCTCCCGGATACGAGCCTGCGCTGTTGCAATTCTACAACCAACGTGAAAAGAAAGTGGGCAACTTCCCTTTTGCCAATGCTTACTTGAATCTGCATCTGAAAAACACAAAATTCTTTGTAATGCTCTATAATGTGGGCAAAGATGTAGGTAATTCCAACTATTTCACTACCTTGCACTATCCCGTAAACCCGATGATTCTTAAATTTGGGCTTTCGTGGAACTTCTTTGATTAAAGATTTTTATTATACCATCTCTTTTCCGCATGAAATTATGTGGATTTGAATATAAAATATAAGTTTGGTATAAGAAATAAATATAGAAAAATGCATGAAGAATAGAAGACCAACGGTGCAAGAACTTAGCTTGATAGAGTTTCTGGTTGCAAATGCATTTGTTAAAATCAAAGATAATTGGAATGGGAAATTACTTGTAAAACCGATGTCAGATGGAGATATGGGTAGTCTTTGTTTATGTACCGATGATAGAGTTTCGGAAGAAAAAAGATTTTTTGGCAAAATAGCCAGTGAATGTAAGTTCGTAGATAAAGATGGAGTTGTAGTAATAGCTTCTTTAATAATAGATACAGACGGTAATTTATTTGAACTTGATATTTGGAAAACAAATTTTGAGAAATTAATAGAAATACCATTAACTTTTGAATATTTGACTTGAGAAATTTATCCGATTTTCGCTGCATGTAACTTCTTGTATGAGTTTCAAAATATTATCACATTTAAAGATTGAGAAAAAGCGAGTTATGTTATGAAGAGAAAATATAAATATTGGGTTGTTATTGGCTACGTATTTATTATTGTAGTCATAGTTGCTTCTTTCTTCTTTCCGAAAACAGACAAAAAACTCCTCCCTCGCGATTATGAGCAAATAGTCCAGAGCGATACTCTGCGAGTGGTAACTAATCTTGAGCCGAAAGCCTACTATGTACAAGGCGATACCTTGCAAGGCTTTACTTACGAACTACTGAGCGCTTTGCAAAAATATACACCAGTGAAGTTTAGTGTGGTGCTTGAAAACAGTTTGGAGAATAGTTTTTCGGGGTTGGAAAACCAAACCTACGACCTCATTACACGCAACATACCTGTAAATGCAGGTTTGCGAAGCGATTTTTTGTTTACAAAGCCCATCATCCGCAATAAAATAGTTCTGGTGCAACGCAAAGCCGAATTTAATGAAGGCAAAAAACTACTGCGGAACCATCTTCAACTGGCAGGCAAAACTATAACCGTACCGGTAAACTCTCCTTATATACTGCGCCTCAGAAACCTGTCGCACGAGATTGGCGACTCCATATTCATCAGTGAAAATACTACTTACGAAGCCCAGCAACTGGCAATGATGGTTGCGGCAGGCGACATAGAATTTTCGGTTTGCGACGAAGAGACGGCTCGCGAACTGCAAGCCAAGCTACCCGAATTGGATGTAGAAACCGATATTGGGTTCACTCACTTGGAGGCATGGGCTGTACGGTCTGCTTCGCCACAGTTGTTGGATTCGCTCAATGTGTGGATAGAACGCTTCAGACACACACCCGATTTTTCGCGCATTTACAGAAAATATTACCATAACCCGTAGCGCATTTAGGAAATAAAAGCTAATTGTTTGAGGAATAACATATATGTTGTTTTGTCATACTGAGAGAAACGAAGGATCTCGGATAAAAGCATACAAAGATTCTTCATTTTGTTCAGAAGGACAAATACTATTTATGTTATAGTTTTATTTGTGCGAATCGGATAAGGCATTGTGTAGTAATATAATACAAAACAGGTGCTTTCGGATGTCAAATAAATTGATGAAAAATGATTAAAATTGCAATCCGGACATTGCAAATAGATAAAAAAGAAGTATCTTCGCTGCATTAAAGTGAGGAATTTGTGGAATCGTTTTTTAGAACACATAAATATCTGGTAGAACATTTGGGTAATCCTGTTGACCGCCTGCTGATGGACGAGGTTGACTGGAGCAACCGCCTTATTGCTATTAAAGGAACGCGGGGGGTAGGCAAAACAACATTCTTGCTTCAGTATGCGGCAAAATATACCAGTTTGGATAAACGCGATTGCTTATATATTAATATGAACAATTTTTCGTTTACCTGCCGTTCTATTTACGATTTTGCACAGGAATTCTGCTTTAAAGGAGGGAAAACCTTGCTTATAGACCAAGTGTTTAAATATCCGAACTGGCCTGCCGAACTCAGGGCATGTTATGAAGACTTTCCGGAACTGAAAATAATATTTACGGTTTCGACGGTTATGAGGCTGAGCGAAAACCCGGATATTGCTCCCATCGTGAAGTTTTATAACCTTCGCGGGTTCTCTTTTCGCGAATTTCTGAATATCATTACAGGAAGTAATTTGCAGGCTTACAGCCTACAAGATATATTGGCAAACCATAAGGCAATTGCCAGCGAGATTCGTACCAAAGTAAAACCTTTGGCCTATTTCAGAGATTATATCCATCACGGATATTACCCTTTCTTTTTGGAAAAACGTAATTTTTCTGAAAATCTGCTTAAGACAATAAACATGATGTTGGAGGTAGACGTTTTATCAATCAGGCAGATAGAACAAAGCTATTTGCCAAAGTTGAGGAAGCTGTATTACCTGCTGTCGCTCTCGTGCCCCGGAAAACCGAACATCAGCCAATTGAGTGTCGATTGCGAAATATCGCGGGCAACCGTAACAAACTACCTCGATTATCTGAAAAATGCACGTTTAATTAACCTGCTTTACAGGGAAGGCGAAGGGTTTCCTAAAAAACCGGACTTGGTATATATGCATAATACCAATCTGATTTATGCACTCAAACCGGGCCCTGCCGACGATCAGGCCTTGCGCGAAACATTCTTTTACAATCAGTTGCATCACAATAACTGCAAACTGAAGAAAGGCACTAAAACAGGCTTTTTTATTGTAAGCCGCAAAGATGATAAGTATACATTTAAGGTAGAGGAAACGAAAACAAAAAGTAACAATAAAAAACCGGACATATATATAGCATCCGAAATGATGGAAATAGGGAACGAAAATACAATCCCTTTGTGGTTATTCGGATTTTTATATTAAAACAAGAAACAACAAGGTAATAAGTATTAAACTTCAGATACACCAACCGGTTTCGCTACAATCAATAAACACCCAAACGGAGGTAGCGTATTCAGAAAAAAAGGAAAAAATCAGAATTAAACTAACAACTAAAAATATTCAACTAAAGAGTATGGCAAAAGAAAAGAAATTTTTAACCTGTGATGGTAATCAGGCCGCTGCACACATATCTTATATGTTCAGCGAAGTTGCTTCGATTTATCCCATCACCCCTTCGTCAACAATGGCAGAATATGTTGATGAATGGGCAACAGCCGGACGTAAAAATATTTTCGGCGAAGTTATTCGTGTACAGGAGATGCAATCGGAGGCCGGAGCCGCCGGTGCGCTTCATGGTTCTTTGCAGGCTGGAGCCTTGACAACAACCTACACTGCATCGCAAGGACTTTTGTTGATGATCCCCAATATGTATAAGATTGCGGGTGAACTATTGCCTTGTGTTATCAATGTTTCGGCTCGTGCGCTTGCGGCGCAAGCCTTATCCATTTTTGGCGACCATCAGGATGTTATGGCAGCTCGCCAAACAGGCTTTGCCATGTTCTTCACCAATTCGGTGCAAGAGGTTATGGACTTGGCTGCTGTTCCTCACTTGGCAACGCTTGAGGCTCGCATCCCTTTCATGCATATATTTGACGGATTCCGTACATCGCACGAAATCCAGAAAGTAGAAATGCTCGAAAACGAAGATGTAGCTCCCCTTGTAAACCAAGAGGCACTGAAAGCATTCCGCGACAGGGCTTTAAATCCTGAAAGTCCGGTTACCCGTGGTACGGCTCAGAATGATGATATTTATTTCCAATCGCGCGAGGCAGCCAATAAATTTTATGATGCTGTACCCGATATAGTTGAAAAATATCTGACCGAGCTTGCAAAAGTTACCGGCCGTAAATATGGCTTGTTCGATTACTATGGTGCGGAAGATGCCGACCGTGTTATCATTGCCATGGGTTCGGTTTGCGAAACGATCCGCGAAACGATAGACTATCTGAATGCCAAAGGCGAGAAGGTAGGCTTGGTGGCTGTACACTTGTATCGTCCGTTCAAGGCCGAAGCATTCCTTTCTGCTGTGCCTAAAACAGCTAAGCGAATAGCTGTTCTTGACCGTACAAAAGAACCGGGAGCTCTTGGACAACCATTATATCTTGATGTGAAAGACTGTTTCTTCGGCAAAACTGAAGTTCCAACTATTGTGGGCGGTATTTATGGTTTGTCGTCGAAAGATACTACTCCTTCGCAAATCATGTCGGTTTACGAAAACCTTGCAATGGCGATGCCCAAAAACGACTTCACTATTGGTATCGTTGACGATGTTACTTTCAAGTCGCTTCCGCTCAAAGAAGAGATTTCGGTCGATGATAAAAACTATGAGGCTAAATTCTACGGTTTGGGTTCGGACGGAACAGTGGGCGCAAACAAAAACACGATAAAGATTATTGGCGATAATACCGACAAATATTGTCAGGCTTACTTCGCTTACGACTCTAAGAAATCGGGAGGTTTCACCTCGTCTCACCTGCGTTTTGGCGACCATCCTATCCGGTCAACATATTTGGTTAATACGCCCGACTTCGTGGCATGCCACGTTCCGGCATACCTTCACCTTTATGATGTGACTAAGGGGCTGAAAAAGAACGGAACATTTCTTCTGAACTCCGTATGGAGCAAAGAAGAAGTTGGCAACTTCTTGCCCGACAACGTTAAGAAGTATCTTGCCGTTAACAATATCAATTTCTATATAATCAATGCTACTAAAATAGCAACGGAAATTGGTCTTGGCGGACGTACAAATACGATCCTGCAATCGGCATTCTTCAAAATATCGAACATCATACCTTACGACCTTGCCGTTGAGCAGATGAAGAAATTCATCGTCAAGTCTTACGGACGCAAAGGCGAAGATGTTGTTAACAAGAACAATGCGGCTGTTGACCGTGGCGTTGAAGTGGAAAAAGTTGATGTTCCTGCCGAATGGGCAAACATCGTAGTGGGAGAGTCTGCTAAAGACGATGCTCCCGAATTTATCCAAAACGTAGTTCGCCCTGTGAATGCACAAAAAGGATACAGTGTTCCTGTTTCGGCATTTGTTGGTCGCGAAGACGGTACATGGGATAACGGAACCACAGCTTACGAAAAACGTGGCGTAGCTGCTTTTGTTCCTGTTTGGAACGCCGAAAACTGTATACAATGTAATCAATGTGCTTACGTTTGTCCGCACGCAACCATACGTCCGTTTGTGTTGGATGCCGCCGAACAGGAAAAAGCTCCTGCCGAAATGACTTTGCTAAAAGCTCAGGGTAAACAATTCGAAGGTATGGGCTTCCGCATCCAAGTCGATGTATTAGACTGCTTGGGTTGTGGTAACTGTGCCGATGTATGTCCTGGTAAAAAAGGCGAAAAAGCCCTTCATATGGCCGAAATAGGCACTCAATATCCCGAACAGAATAATTGGGACTTCATGGTTAAGAACGTATCGAGCAAGGCTCACTTGGTAGATATCAAACAAAACGTGAAGAACTCGCAGTTCTCCACTCCTTTGTTTGAGTTTTCCGGAGCATGTTCGGGTTGTGGCGAAACTCCTTATATCAAATTGGTAACACAACTCTATGGCGACCGGATGCTGATTGCCAACGCAACAGGATGTTCTTCTATCTATGGAGGTTCTGCTCCGGCAACACCATATACAAAAAATCAAAAAGGACAAGGGCCTGCATGGGCAAATTCACTGTTCGAAGATAATGCTGAATTCGGTCTTGGTTTTGCTATCGCTAATATTAGCCTTAGGAACAAGATTGAGAAATTGATGACAGAGGCTCAAGGTTGCGATAAATGCTCTGCTGAAATCAAAGCCTTGTATTCGGAATGGATTACCAACAAGGATGATGCCGAAGCTACGAAAGGAATAGCGGCAAAACTTCTTCCACTGTTGGAAATTGAAAAAGATAAGTGCGATTATTGCAAAGAAATTTACGAGTTGAAATCGTACCTCGTTAAACGTTCAATCTGGATATTCGGTGGTGACGGTTGGGCATACGATATAGGCTTTGGCGGTCTTGACCATGTGATGGCTTCGGGCGAAGATGTGAATATTCTTGTTCTCGATACCGAGGTATATTCAAATACCGGAGGCCAATCGTCTAAGTCTACACCTGTTGCCGCTGTTGCAAAATTTGCTTCGGGAGGTAAAAAGGTACGCAAAAAAGACCTTGGTATGATTGCCACAACCTACGGTTATGTTTATGTTGCCCAAGTGGCAATGGGTGCTAATCAAGGACAGTGTCTTAAAGCATTCCGTGAAGCGGAAGAGTATAAAGGACCATCTCTGATTATTGCTTATTCTCCTTGTATCAGCCACGGCTTACGTAAAGGCATGGGGCACTCGCAAGACGAAGAGAGAGCTGCCGTTGAATGCGGATACTGGCATTTGTGGCGTTACAACCCAATGTTGGAAGAAGAGGGTCAAAATCCTTTCACGATGGATAGCAAAGACCCTGATTGGAGCAAGTTCCAGTCTTTCTTGGGTAGCGAAGTGCGCTATACATCGCTTCAGAAGTCGAATCCGAATGAGTCGCAGGAGCTTTACCTTGCAGCACAAGAAAATGCCCTATGGCGTTGGAAAAGCTACCAGCGTTTGGCTAATACAAAATTCGATGCTTTTGACGAAGCCAAGAATGTACAAGAGTAAAAGAAACTTGATAGGATAAGTATAAAATGTGTCAGGAGGTAGACCCGCAAGGTCTACCTCCTGATTGTATATAAATATTTGATTTTTCCGGGTAAAACGTAAATGTCAGGAATGCTTAGGGTTGCTTCTTTTTCAGGATGCTTTGCGCGGTGTGTTTGTCGTTGGTTATTTGTGCTTTAAGCTCGTCTATATTGGCAAATTTTTCGTCCGGACGCACAAATTCTATAAATTCTACCGTGAGCGTTTTATTATATATATCTTGGTCGAAATCGAAGATATTCACCTCCAGGCTTATGTTGTCGCCGTTTTGTAGGGTAGGGCGTTTGCCTATATAGAGCATACCTCCGTATTTTTGCCCTTCAATATGTACATATACGGCATATACCCCAAAGGCGGGAATAACCTTAAAGTTTTCCCAAACCTGTATATTTGCCGTCGGAAAACCAATGGTGCGCCCCACTTTGAAGCCTTCAACAATTTTACCCGATATGGTATAGTTGTACGACAGCATTTCTGAGGCTTTGCCGATATCCCCTTTGCTAAGTAGGCTACGTATGCGTGACGAACTTACGTGTTTCGGCCAGCCGAGTTCTTGGGCTTGTATAACGTCGATACCCGCTTCTTTTCCGTAAGCAACATATTGTTCAAATCCATCCCGGCGGTTATGTCCAAAACGATGATCGTAGCCTATTACGAGCGTATCAACGTTTAATTCTTCCTTTAATATTTTATGTATAAAATCGTGTGCGGAGAGCTTCGATGTTTCCTCAGTAAAATCGAACGATACGCAATAATCTATCCCTGTTGAGGCTAATCGGTCCAGCTTTTCTTCGTATCCACACAAAAGTGCGGGGCAGTAATCGCTCTGCAATACCAGTCTTGGGTGTACCGGAAAGGTTATAACGGCCGAAGGTAATCCTTTGGCTTTCGCTATGGTTTCGACTTGCTCTATTAGGTAACGGTGTCCCAGATGTACTCCGTCAAAAAAACCGATTGTGGCAATCAAAGGTTTGTGTTCCGGGGAGTGGTTCTTGTCAATCAGTAGCACGGCAACTATTTATTTTAGTGTGTGTTTAGTTTAAATCGAAAATCTTACGCAGGTCTTCGTTTTGGTTAGCCAGATAGGTTTGTAGCCCAAACGTTTTTGCGGCCTCAAGGTTAGCCGGTCCGTCATCGAGGAACAACGACTCTTCGGGGTTGATACCTGAATCTCTGATCACGTACTCAAAAATCTCTTTGTCGGGCTTAGCCGCACCTATCTTGAATGAATAATAGCATTTGTCGAAGAAAGCCGTAATAGGCTCGCCTGTGGGCGAAAACTGTGACGATTCGGCCCAACCCATAATAACGGGATTGGTATTGCTAAGCAGGTACACATTATACTTTTTGCGCAGATCCTTTAGCATCTGGAACTTATATTCGTCAACACCTGTCAGGAAAGCCATCCATGCCGAGTCCATATCCTCTTCAGATATTTCCCTGCCTGCAAGTTTTTGCAGTTCGGCGTAAAACTCATTGAGCGAGAGTTTGCCTTCTTCCAAGGCAAGGAATATGCCTGTTTGCCTGAATTCGTTGAGGTAATCTTCTATATTTGCCACCCCTATTTCTTTGAAGCGTTTTATGGCATTGTTTTTATTGAGGCCAACAATAACCCCGCCAAAATCGAAAAGAATATTTTTTATAGGTTTCATTTTTTCTTACAGTTTTATTCTTGTTGTTATATAAACCGCGAAGTTACAGATTATTTTATCACAGAGTTAATGATGTATCGTATAAAATGGAAATGATAAAAGTTTTTAAATTCATGCTTTGCCGTAATATAAATTGAGCTTGCTTTTGCTATGTTTGGTACGGTAAATTGTGAATCTAAAAACAGAAAAGAAAAAGATGGAAATAAAAAACATTGTAAATCAAGCTAATGAACTGCTGAAAGAAAGGGTATCTATTCGTAAATACGACCCTTCGGTGAAAATAAGCCGCCAAGAAATGAAGAATATCTTACAAGATGCAATGACGGCGCCTTCGTCTTTCAATCTGCAACCCTGGCGGTTTGTGGTTATAGACAGCGAAGAGGGTAAGGCTCTGATAAAGCCACATATGATGTTTAACCAGTTGCAATGCGAAACATCGTCGGCTATAATAGCGATTTTTGGAGATAAGGAAAACCAATTGTCGATAGATCCGATATTGGCCGCAAATGTCGATTACAAATTAATGACACCTGAGCAGAAAGAAAAAATGGCAGCCATGATGAAGGAATATAAAACCGGTATCCCTGACGACAGGGCAACAAATGGAATAATGCTCGATTGCGGATTTATAGCTATGCAACTGATGCTCTCGGCCAAGGCTTACGGATACGACACCAATCCGATTGGGGGATATCAGAAACAAGAGTTGTCTGAGGCATTAGGCGTAGATACCAAGCGTTACATACCTGTATTGCTGATATCGATAGGTAAGGCTGCCGAACAGGGAAAAGATTCGGTTCGTTGTTCGGTTGATGAAATCACCCAATGGAAATAAGCTGCGGTTCTGCTTTTACGGTAACATAATGATAAAAGAACCTGTTGTGTCTTTAGAGAATAAAAGTTAATTGTCTGAAAAACAATATTTATCCATTTTGTCATCCTGAGTGTAACGAAGGATCTTGAATAAAATACAGAGATTCTTCACTTTGTTCAGAAGGACAAATACTATAAGATATTTATAATAAGTTGTTTGATATAAATTCTTTAAATGCACTATGGGTTAAAAGAATATTTTTGTTGAATATAGAAGTTTTTTTGCTGAAAGTATTGCTTTGAAATAAATTAGTGCTATTTTTGCAGACCGAAAAAGAAGGGAGGTTAATTGCTTTATTAGAAACAAAATATAGTTTAATATATTCCAGACGAGAATCCAAATGTAGGTTGAGGAAGAGCCTGCGGGATTTTTGTATGCAATTAACAACTTAAATCTTCCAAATATCAAACAATACAAAGATTTTGTAAATAACTTAAAATAACGATAAATAAATTATGATTATTGTACCTGTAAAAGAAGGCGAAAACATAGAGAAAGCGCTTAAAAAATTCAAAAGAAAATACGAAAAAACAGGCGTTGTTAAAGAACTAAGAAGACGTCAGGCGTTTGTTAAACCTTCTGTTGAGAACAGAAAACAAAGAATACACGCTGTTTACGTTCAAAAATTGAGGGGAATAGAGGAGTAAATTTAAATTTGCTTTTTAATGATTAATTCGTAACTTCGTCTAAACAATGCAATGTTTGACTGGGTATGATGTTAATCGAAAAATATATCAGATATCTCCGGCATGAAAAGAACTATTCTTCTCATACGGAGATTTCTTATTTTACAGACCTCGTCCAGTTCAAAACCTTCCTTGAAGAGCATTGTCAAGACATCGGAATGAAGGATGTTGACGGCGATGTTGTTCGCCGGTGGATTGTCTGTTTGATGGAGCAACGCATATCGGCACGCAGCGTTAACCGTAAGCTTAGTTCCTTGAAGTCCTTTTACCGTTATTTGCTTCGCATTGGCGAAATAGAGACTAATCCTATGCGGCGGGTTGTGGGGCCTAAGGCAAAACAGCCTTTGCCTTCGTTTGTGGGCGATAAGGATATGAATGCCTTGCTCGATGAAGTCGCTGAAGATGAGTCTGACTTTGAACAACTGCGCAATAAAATAATAATCGAATTGTTTTATATGACAGGCATACGGCGGGCGGAACTGATAGGGCTGAAAGATACGGATGTCGATTTTTCGGCCAACGTGATTCGGGTGACAGGAAAACGTAATAAACAGCGACTTATACCTTTTGGGCGGGACACCAAACAACGTTTGGAGGATTATCTTGAGAAAAGAAACACTCAAATAGAAAAACAATCGGGCTGGTTCTTTGTTAAGAAAGATGGAGGGCAACTCTATCCGATGATTGTTTATAGGGCGGTAACTGCCGAACTGAAATGGATACCATCGTTAGTGAAAAAAAACCCTCATGTGCTTAGGCACTCTTTTGCAACGGGGATGCTTAATAATGGAGCTGAACTGAATGCCGTAAAAGAATTGTTGGGGCATTCGAGTTTGGCATCGACTCAGGTTTACACACACACCTCGTTCGAGGAATTAAAAAATATTTATAACAAGGCTCATCCAAGAGCCTAAAAAAAGTAAGGAGGATCATATGGATATCAGGATTCAATCTGTTCATTTCGATGCAACGGAACAACTAAAGGAATTTGTAAATAAAAAAGTATCGAAATTGGGAAAATACTCAGACGATATAATTGATGCGGATGTGATTTTGAAGGTTACCAAACCCGAATCGGCAAATAATAAGGATGCTTCGATTAAGTTGTATATAAAAAATGGAGATATTTTTGCCAGCAAAATAGCTGATACTTTTGAGGAAGCAATCGACATGTCGGTTGAAGCTCTTGAAAAGCAGCTAATCAAGCGAAAAGAAAAAGTTCAAGCAAAATAAAAAATACCTTACAAAGTTTTTGTAAATAAAAAAAAATACCTATTTTTGTCGCCGCTTCTGATATGGAAACGGCGATGTTTTTTATATTGATGCCTCTTTAGCTCAGTTGGCCAGAGCACGTGATTTGTAATCTCGGGGTCGTTGGTTCGAATCCGACAAGAGGCTCTACCTTAAAGGAAGCAAGGGCAGTTACCAAAGTGGCCAACTGGGGCTGACTGTAACTCAGCTGACTTACGTCTTCGGAGGTTCGAATCCTTCACTGCCCACCAAAATGAAAGTTGCGGAAGTAGCTCAGTTGATAGAGCATCAGCCTTCCAAGCTGAGGGTCGCGGGTTTGACCCCCGTCTTCCGCTCTTACACCAAGCCAATGTAGCTCAGTGGTAGAGCACTTCCTTGGTAAGGAAGAGGTCACGGGTTCAAATCCCGTCATGGGCTCTAATTTTTTATTTTTAAACAAGCCGATAAGGTAAGTAGCTCGGTGAGCTGACAAAATTAACGATAGCAATCATTAACTAATAAGTACTTTTTATTATGGCAAAAGAACATTTTAACCGGTCGAAACCACACGTTAACATCGGTACAATTGGCCACGTAGACCACGGTAAAACAACTCTTACTGCGGCTATTACTACAGTATTGGCTAAAAGAGGTCTTTCAGAAGTAAAATCATTCGATCAAATCGATAACGCTCCTGAAGAAAAAGAACGCGGTATCACAATCAATACATCGCACGTAGAATACGAAACAGCTAACCGTCACTATGCGCACGTAGACTGTCCGGGTCACGCCGACTACGTAAAGAACATGGTAACAGGTGCTGCTCAGATGGACGGTGCTATCATCGTGGTTGCTGCTACAGATGGTCCTATGCCTCAAACTCGCGAGCACATCCTTTTGGCACGTCAGGTAAACGTTCCTCGTTTGGTTGTGTTTATGAATAAATGCGATATCGTTGACGACGAAGAAATGTTAGAGTTGGTTGAAATGGAAATGAGAGAGCTCCTTTCATTCTATGAATTCGACGGTGACAATACTCCTGTTATCCGTGGTTCGGCACTTGGTGCTTTGAATGGCGTTGATAAATGGGAAGAACAAGTAATGGAACTTATGAACAACGTGGATACTTGGATTCCACTTCCTCCACGCGATGTTGATAAACCATTCTTGATGCCAGTTGAAGACGTGTTCTCTATCACAGGTCGTGGTACTGTTGCAACAGGTCGTATCGAAACAGGTATCATCAAAACAGGTGAAGAAGTTCAAATCATCGGTCTTGGTTTGGAAAACAAAAAATCAGTTGTAACTGGTGTTGAAATGTTCCGCAAGATTCTTGACGAAGGTCAAGCAGGTGACAACGTAGGTCTTCTTCTTCGTGGTATCGATAAAGATGAAATCAAACGTGGTATGGTTATTTGCCACCCAGGTAAAATCACTCCTCACACTACATTCAAAGCTGAGGTTTATATCTTGAAAAAAGAAGAAGGTGGACGTCACACTCCATTCCACAACAAATATCGTCCTCAATTCTACCTACGTACGTTGGACGTAACAGGCGAAATCTCTCTTCCAGAAGGAACAGACATGGTAATGCCTGGTGATAACGTAACTATCACAGTAGAATTGATCTACCCAGTTGCTTGTAACGTAGGTCTTCGTTTCGCTATCCGCGAAGGTGGACGTACAGTAGGTGCTGGTCAGATTACAGAAATCTTGTCGTAATTTTCTGACGACAACGAAAAATATCAACAAAGCCGGTTTGAGATATAGCCGGCTTTATATACGGGTTTAGCTCAGTTTGGTAGAGCACTGGTCTCCAAAACCAGGTGTCGGGAGTTCGAGTCTCTCAACCCGTGCTAAAAAACTTTCAAATCAATGAGTAAAGTTACAAATTATATAAAGAATTCTTATAACGAGCTTGTTCATAAAGTTTCTTGGCCAACGCGTTCAGAACTAACCAGCAGTGCGGTAGTTGTCATGATTGCTTCCATCATAATGGCGCTAATAATCTGGGGTGTAGATTCTCTGTTCGAAACGTTGGTTAAACTTTTCTACGGATTATAATAACTCTTTAAACAAATGGCTGAAATCGAAAAGAAATGGTACGTTTTGCGTGCTGTCAGTGGTAAAGAGAATAAGGTCAAGGAATACCTTGAATCTGAAATGAAAAAATCCGACTTGGGAAAGTATATCTCGCAAGTTCTTATTCCAACCGAAAAGACTTATATCGTCCGTAACGGAAAAAAAGTTCTGAAAGAAAGAGCTTACCTTCCCGGTTATGTGTTGATAGAAGCCGCTTTGGTGGGCGAAGTTGTGCATGAACTCCGTAACATAAACTATGTGGCGGGATTCTTGCCTGATGCGACAAACCCACAACCATTAAGAGAATCTGAGGTGAAACGGATTCTTGGCACGATGGACGAGTTGGACGAACAGCAGGAAGAGATGGATGTTCAATATCTTGTAGGCGAAAACGTGAAAGTGACTCAAGGTCCTTTCTCCGGATTCTCCGGTGTTATTGAAGAAGTCAATTCTGAGAAGAAGAAACTGAAAGTGATGGTCAAAATCTTTGGTCGTAAAACACCACTCGAATTGGGCTATCTGCAAGTTGAAAAAGAATAAATTTTAGTTACGCACTCGTATCCGAATGTTATTTTAACAAGGAACTAAAAAATCAAAATCAAAAATGGCTAAAGAAATTGCTGGACAATTAAAATTACAGATTAAAGGCGGTGCAGCAAATCCATCTCCACCCGTAGGCCCTGCGTTGGGTTCTAAGGGTATCAACATAATGGATTTTTGCAAGCAATTTAATGCCAGAACTCAAGACAAAGCAGGAAAAGTTTTGCCCGTAGTGATTACTTACTATGCTGATAAATCGTTCGATTTTATAGTAAAAAATCCTCCTGTGGCAGTCCAATTGCTTGAAGCCGCTAAGCAAAAAAGCGGCTCGGCCGAACCTAACCGTAAAAAAGTAGCAGAAATAACTTGGGATCAGGTTAAAGCTATCGCAGAAGACAAGATGACAGACTTGAACTGTTTCACTGTTGAGTCTGCTATGAAAATGGTAGCCGGAACGGCCAGAAGTATGGGTATCACTGTAAAAGGGGCATTCCCCGATGTTAAATAATTAAACTTCAATTGAAAAATGGGTAAACTTACAAAAAATCAGAAGTTAGCTTTCAGTAAGATTGAAGCAGGTAAAGCGTACACTCTTAAAGAAGCATCTGCTTTGGTTAAAGAGATTACGTCTACCAAATTTGACGCATCAGTTGATATCGACGTACGTCTGGGTGTAGATCCACGTAAAGCTAACCAAATGGTGAGAGGTGTTGTATCTCTGCCACACGGAACAGGAAAGCAAGTCAGAGTTCTTGTATTATGTTCTCCCGACGCAGAAGCTGCTGCTAAAGAAGCCGGAGCTGATTACGTTGGTCTTGACGAATATATCGAAAAGATAAAGGGAGGATGGACAGATATAGATGTTATTATTACACAACCTGCCATAATGGGTAAAATTGGTGCTTTAGGACGTGTTCTTGGACCAAGAGGCTTGATGCCTAACCCTAAAAGCGGAACAGTAACCATGGATGTTGCCAAAGCTGTTACCGAAGTAAAATCGGGAAAAATAGACTTTAAGGTAGACAAAACGGGTATCGTTCACACATCGGTAGGTAAAGTGTCTTTCACAGCCGATCAGATCAGAGACAACGCGAAAGAGTTTGTTTCTACATTGATAAAAATGAAACCAACATCTGCTAAAGGTACCTACGTGAAGAGTATATTTCTTTCGAGCACTATGAGTCCGGGTATTAAAATCGACCCTAAATCAGTAGACGAAATCTAATTTTAATTGCTAAGAAAAAATTATGAGAAAGGAAGAAAAAAGCCAGATCGTAGAAACTATCGCAACAACTATTAAAGCTTACGATAACTTTTATTTGACTGATATAGCAACGCTTAATGCCGAGAAAACAAGTCAATTGAGAGCAGAATGCTTTAAGAGCGATATCAAGTTGTTGGTAGTAAAAAATACATTGTTGCAAAAAGCATTAGAAACGCTGGAAGGCGATTATACAGAGTTGGCTCCTGCCTTGAAAGGCAATACGGCTATCATGTTCTCTAATGTAGCAAACGCACCGGCTAAACTGATTGATAAATACAAAAAAGAAGGTGTGCCTTCGCTTAAAGCTGCCTACGTTCAGGAGAGCTTTTATGTTGGAGCAAACAATCTTCCTGCTTTGGTTAATATCAAGAGCAAAAACGAGCTTATTGGCGATGTTATCGGATTGTTGCAATCACCAATCAAGAACGTTATGTCTTCACTTCAATCAGGAGGCAATACTATTCATGGAGTGCTTGAAACTCTATCAAAAAGATAAAACAAAAACAAAAAAAGTAATTAACATTTTAATAAATAAACAAGATGGCAGACGTAAAAGCTATTGCAGAAACATTAGTAAATTTAACAGTAAAAGAAGTTAGCGAACTTGCTGAAGTTCTTAAAACAGAATACGGTATCGAACCAGCTGCTGCTGCTGTTGCCGTTGCTGCTCCCGCTGCCGGCGGTGCTGAAGCTGCTGAAGAAAAATCATCTTTCGATGTAATTTTGAAATCGGCTGGTGCTAACAAATTGGCTGTTGTTAAAGCAGTAAAAGAATTGACAGGTTTAGGTTTGAAAGAAGCTAAAGACATCGTTGATGCCGCTCCTTCTGATTTGAAGAAAGGCGTAGCAAAAGACGAAGCTGACGCGTTGAAAAAACAACTGGAAGAAGCTGGAGCTGAAGTTGAACTTAAATAATACAAACCTGTAAATCAGGATATTTGGTTAGGAACCTTCCAGAAACGAGGGTTCTTAACCTTTTTGCGTCAAAAGTAATAAGTTCAATAAATTTAAGGTTTTATGTCTTCAACAACAAATACACAAAGAATAAATTTTGCTTCAATAAAAAATCCACTCCACTATCCGGATTTCTTGGAAGTGCAGCTAAAATCTTTCCGAGATTTTTTACAACTTGACACCCCTCCTGAAAAAAGAACAAACGAAGGCCTCTACAAGGTTTTCACCGAAAACTTCCCCATTGCGGATACCCGCAACAACTTTGTTCTTGAATTTTTAGATTATTTTATTGACCCTCCTCGTTATACAATAGAAGAATGTATTGAAAGAGGGCTTACGTATAGTGTACCGCTCAAAGCTAAGTTGAAGCTTTATTGTACCGACCCCGATCACGAAGATTTCGATACGGTTATCCAAGACGTATATCTTGGCCTTATTCCTTATATGACCGAGAAGGGTACGTTTGTTATCAATGGGGCAGAACGTGTGGTTGTTTCTCAGCTTCACCGTTCGCCGGGGGTATTTTTCGGACAGAGTATGCACGCCAATGGTACAAAATTGTATTCGGCACGTATCATTCCTTTCAAAGGGTCATGGATCGAGTTTGCTACCGACATCAACAACGTGATGTACGCATACATCGACCGTAAAAAGAAATTACCTGTAACAACTCTGCTCAGAGCCATAGGCTTTGAAAGTGACAAAGATATTCTTGAAATCTTTGACCTTGCAGAAGAGTTAAAGGCAACCAAACAAAATCTGAAAAAAGCAGAAGGCCGCAAGCTTGCTGCCCGTGTTTTGAAATCGTGGATGGAAGATTTTGTTGATGAAGACACAGGCGAGGTTACCTCGATAGAACGTAACGAAGTAATTATTGAACGTGAAACCGTTCTTGAGAAAGAACACATCGACGCAATTATAGAATCGGGTGTAGCATCAATCCTGTTGCACAAAGACACTCAAAACTTGTCTGATTTTGCAATTATCTACAATACATTGCAAAAAGACCCAAGTAATTCTGAAATTGACGCGGTAAGACATATTTACCGTCAGCTTCGTAGTGCAGAGCCAGCAGATGATACCAGCGCCCGCGAAGTTATCAACAGCTTGTTCTTTTCTGAAAAACGTTACGATTTAGGAGAAGTTGGCCGTTACAGAATAAACAAAAAATTGAATCTTAACACCAGTAACGATACTCGTGTTTTGACGAAAGAAGATATTATCGAAATCATTAAATATCTTATCGAGTTGATTAACTCGAAAGCTATTGTGGATGATATCGACCACTTGAGTAACCGTCGTGTACGTACAGTAGGCGAGCAGCTTTACAACCAGTTTGGTGTAGGCCTTAACCGTATGGCTCGTATCATTCGTGAGCGAATGAATGTGCGCGACAATGAGGTGTTTACTCCAATCGATTTGATTAATGCAAAAACCATATCGTCGGTTGTAAATACGTTCTTCGGAACAAATGCTTTGTCTCAGTTTATGGATCAAACCAATCCATTGGCCGAGATTACGCATAAACGCCGTATGTCGGCTCTTGGACCTGGTGGTCTTTCGCGCGAAAGAGCAGGTTTCGAGGTGCGCGACGTACATTACACTCACTACGGACGCCTTTGTCCTATCGAAACACCTGAAGGACCAAACATCGGTCTTATTTCTTCGCTTTGTGTGTATGCAAAGATTAATGAGCTTGGGTTTATAGAAACTCCTTACCGTAAGGTCGAAAACAGCAAGGTTGACCTATCGGATAAAGGTGTTGTTTACTTAGCGGCCGAAGAAGAAGAAGACAGACTTATTGCACAAGGTAACGCTCCATTGAATGGCGATGGTACATTTATTCTAAAAAGGGTAAAAGCTCGTCAGGATGCCGATTATCCGGTTGTAGCACCGGCCGAAATCGAATTGATGGACGTTTCTCCAACGCAGATTGCATCCATAGCCGCTTCACTGATTCCTTTCTTGGAACACGATGATGCTAACCGTGCCCTGATGGGATCGAACATGATGCGCCAGGCTGTACCATTGATGCGTACCGAAGCACCGATTATCGGTACCGGTATAGAAGGACAACTTATCCAGGACTCACGTACGCAAATCGTGGCCGGAGGTGCAGGCGAAGTTGTTTATGTAGATGCTTCTACAATTAAAATAAAATACGATCGCACAAACGAAGAAGACTTTGTTAGCTTCGAGGATGCGATTAAGACATACGAAATCCCTAAATTCAGAAAAACAAACCAGAACACAACTATCGACCTTCGTCCTATTTGCCGTAAGGGCGACCGTGTTGTGAGCGGACAGATTCTGACCGAGGGATATTCTACCGAGAATGGCGAACTTGCCATCGGTAAAAACCTGAAAGTTGCGTTCATGCCTTGGCAAGGATACAACTATGAGGATGCCATTGTGTTGAACGAAAAGGTTGTTCGTGAAGACGTTCTTACTTCTATACATGTGGAAGAATTCTCGCTCGAAGTACGTGATACAAAACGCGGGGTTGAAGAACTGACATCCGATATTCCTAACGTAAGCGAGGATGCTACAAAAGATTTGGACGAACGTGGTATTGTTCGTATCGGTGCGCATGTTGGCCCCGGCGACATATTGATCGGTAAAATTACTCCAAAGGGAGAATCCGACCCTTCGCCCGAAGAAAAGCTTTTGCGTGCCATCTTTGGCGATAAAGCCGGCGATGTGAAAGATGCTTCCTTGAAAGCTTCACCTTCTTTGAAGGGTGTTGTGATAGGAACAAACTTGTTCTCGAAAGCAAACAAGAAAGGTAAAACAAAACTTTCAACAAAAGCTTTGTTACCGAAACTTGACGAGGAATACGAAGTTAAGATGAACGGTCTGAAATCTATCTTGGTAGATAAGCTGTTGGTTTTGACCGAAGGGAAAACCTCGCAAGGAGTTAAAGATTATCTGAACTCGGATGTTATTGCCAAAGGAGCTAAATTTACGAAAGCTGCTCTCGATGGCATTGATTACGAATCTATCCAAGTAAGTAATTGGACAAACGATGAGCATAAGAACGAACTTGTACGATGCGTCATTGTAAACTACTTGCGTAAGTATAAAGAATACGATGCTGAGTTGAAACGTAAACGCTTCGACCTTACTATCGGCGACGAATTGCCTTCGGGTATCGTTCAGATAGCCAAGGTGTATGTGGCTAAGAAACGTAAAATTCAGGTTGGTGATAAGATGGCAGGACGCCACGGTAACAAAGGTATTGTATCGCGTATTGTCCGTCAGGAAGATATGCCGTTCTTGCCCGATGGAACACCTGTCGATATCGTGTTGAACCCACTTGGTGTGCCTTCGCGTATGAACCTTGGACAGATATTCGAAACTGTTCTTGGATGGGCAGGACGGGAGCTTGGCGTTAAATTTGCCACTCCAATCTTTGACGGAGCCAGTCTGGACGACCTGAACGAATGGACAGACAAAGCCGGTATACCTCGTTACGGTAAAGCATATTTGTGCGATGGAGGAACAGGCGACCGCTTTGACCAACCGGCAACAGTAGGTATCATCTATATGCTGAAATTGGGGCACATGGTCGAAGACAAGATGCACGCCCGTTCAATAGGTCCGTACTCGCTTATCACTCAGCAACCACTTGGTGGTAAGGCTCAGTTCGGGGGACAACGTTTCGGAGAGATGGAGGTTTGGGCACTCGAGGCATTCGGTGCGGCTCATATACTTCAGGAGATACTCACCATCAAGTCGGACGACGTTTCGGGCCGTTCAAAGGCATACGAAGCTATCGTTAAAGGCGAAGCAATGCCTCCGGCGGGAATTCCTGAATCGTTGAACGTATTGTTGCACGAAATGCGCGGTCTGGGACTTAGCATAACTCTCGATTAATAATTAACAAAATTCAGAGTGTATCCCTTTACCTCAAAATGGGGGATACACTTTACCGAATATATTATAACTCTTTATACAATTTAGTTATATGGCTTTTAGAAAAGATAGTAAAGTAAAGAGTGGCTTTTCAAAAATCACCGTTAGTTTAGCATCACCCGAAGAAATTCTGGAAAACTCGAGCGGCGAGGTTTTGAAACCTGAAACTATCAACTATCGTACTTACAAACCCGAGCGTGACGGTCTTTTCTGCGAACGTATTTTTGGTCCGGTCAAGGACTACGAATGTCATTGCGGAAAATACAAGCGCATACGTTATAAGGGTATTGTTTGCGACCGTTGTGGTGTTGAAGTTACAGAGAAAAAAGTGCGCCGCGAGCGTACCGGACATATTCATCTTGTGGTGCCTGTTGCACACATCTGGTATTTCCGTTCATTACCCAATAAAATGGGCTACCTTTTGGGCATACCTACCAAAAAACTAGACATGATTGTTTATTACGAACGTTATGTTGTGATACAGGCCGGTATTAAAGCCGAAGAAGGTATTGCCGAAAAAGATCTCTTGACAGAAGAAGAATATTTGAACATATTGGATACCCTTCCTAAAGATAACCAGATGTTGGACGATACCGATCCCAACAAGTTTATCGCCAAAATGGGAGCCGAAGCCATTTATGATCTTCTGACAAGGATCAACCTCGATTCGTTGGCAAATAATTTGCGCCACAAAGCAAACACAGATACATCGCAACAACGTAAGAACGAGGCTTTGAAGCAACTTCAGGTTGTGGAAGCTTTCCGTACGTCGAAAGGTAAAAACCGTCCGGAATGGATGATTGTGAAGATAGTTCCTGTCATTCCACCCGAATTGCGTCCTTTGGTTCCGCTCGATGGCGGACGTTTTGCCACATCCGATTTGAACGACCTTTACCGTCGCGTTATCATCCGTAACAATCGTTTGAAACGTCTGATCGACATTAAGGCTCCGGATGTGATTCTTCGTAACGAAAAACGTATGCTTCAGGAAGCGGTCGATTCGCTGTTCGATAACTCTCGTAAATCGAGTGCCATCAAAACAGAATCTAACCGTCCGTTGAAGTCTCTTTCAGACAGTTTGAAGGGTAAACAAGGACGTTTCCGTCAGAACCTGTTGGGTAAACGTGTCGACTATTCGGCTCGTTCGGTTATCGTTGTTGGTCCTGAACTGAAAATGCACGAGTGCGGTATCCCTAAAAATATGGCTGCCGAACTATATAAGCCGTTCATAATACGCAAGCTTATTGAGCGCGGAATTGTGAAAACTGTAAAATCGGCTAAAAAGATTGTAGACCGTAAGGAGCCTGTTGTTTGGGATATCCTTGAGCACGTAATGAAGGGACACCCCGTGTTGCTGAACCGTGCCCCAACGCTACACCGTTTAGGTATTCAGGCATTCCAGCCAAAAATGATTGAGGGTAAGGCAATACAGTTGCACCCGCTTGCTTGTACGGCCTTCAATGCCGACTTCGACGGCGACCAGATGGCTGTTCACTTGCCTCTCGGTAATGAAGCTATACTTGAGGCTCAGTTGTTGATGTTGGGTTCGCACAACATTCTTAACCCTGCCAACGGCGCGCCTATCACGGTGCCTTCGCAAGACATGGTTCTGGGATTATACTATATAACAAAAATACGTCCGGGTGCTAAGGGCGAAGGTCTTACTTTTTACGGACCGGAAGAAGCTATCATCGCTTACAACGAAAAGAGAGTCGATATTCATGCCTTGGTAAAGGTGTATGTTGACGACCTGAACGAAGAAGGTGAAACAGTACCTACAATGCGCGAAACTTCGGTGGGACGTATCCTCGTTAATATGCACACTCCTCGTGAAGTAGGATTTGTAAATGAGGTGCTTTCTAAAAAATCGCTTCGCGACATTATCGGGGTGGTTATTAAAAAAGCAGGAGTTGCCAAAACGGCACAATTCCTTGACGATATCAAGAACTTGGGTTATTCGATGGCCTTCCGTGGAGGACTGTCGTTCAACCTCGAAGATGTGATTATACCAAAAGAAAAAGAAGAATTGGTACAGAAAGGTTATGACGATGTAGAGCAAATCATGAATAACTATAACATGGGATTCATTACCTACAACGAGCGTTATAACCAGATTATTGATACATGGACTCATGTAAACTCTCGTCTGTCGAACATCCTGATGAAACAACTGTCGGAAGACAATCAGGGTTTCAACTCGGTATATATGATGCTCGATTCGGGAGCCCGTGGTTCGAAAGAGCAGATTCGCCAGTTGTCGGGTATGCGTGGTTTGATGGCCAAGCCTCAGAAGAGTGGGGCGGAAGGCGCTCAGATTATCGAGAACCCTATCCTTTCTAACTTTAAAGAGGGGTTGTCGGTGTTGGAGTACTTTATCTCTACGCACGGTGCCCGTAAGGGGCTTGCCGATACGGCTCTGAAAACGGCCGATGCCGGATATCTGACTCGTCGTTTGGTTGACGTATCGCAGGATGTTGTTATCAACGAAGAAGACTGTGGAACACTTCGCGGACTTGTTTGCACAGAGCTTAAAAACAACGAAGAAGTTGTTGCTTCGCTTTCTGAACGTATCTTGGGACGTGTTTCTGTCCATGATATCCAACATCCGCAAACAGGAGAGGTTATTATTCAGTCGGGCGAAGAAATTACTGAAGAAATAGCAGAAATAATCCAAAGATCGCCAATAGAACGTGTTGAAATCCGTTCGGTATTGACTTGCGAGTCTAAAAAAGGTGTTTGTGCCAAATGTTATGGCCGTAACCTTGCAACAAGCAAGATGGTACAGAAAGGCGAAGCCGTTGGTGTGATTGCCGCGCAGTCTATTGGTGAGCCGGGAACGCAGCTTACGCTTCGTACCTTCCACGTTGGGGGTATTGCCTCTAATATTGCAACCGAAAATAGTATTGTTACTAAATACGAAGGTGTTTTGGAAATAGACGACCTCCGTGTTGTAGAAGCAACAGACGAGATGGGCAAGAAGGTTCAAATCGTTATAAGCCGTTTGGTTGAGTTGCGTGTGGTTGACCCGAATACAAAAATTGTGTTGCTTACACATAACATTCCTTACGGTTCTAAACTGTACTTCAAGGAAGGCGATGTGGTTAAGAAAGGCGATGTGATTTGCGAATGGGACCCATTTAATGCCGTTATTATATCGGAAGTTGGCGGTAAGATCGACTTTAATAATGTTATAGAAAATGTAACATACAAAGTAGAATCGGACGAGCAAACCGGATTGAAGGAAAAAATCATTATCGAATCGCGCGATAAGACAAAAGCTCCCGAAGCTAATATCTTGGATGCGAAAGGTAACGTCATCAAGACTTATAGTTTGCCATTGGGCGCTCACGTAGTGAAAGAAAATGGCGATAGCATCAAGGCTGGCGAAGTGTTGGTTAAGATACCGCGTGCCGTAGGTAAGGCTGGCGATATCACCGGAGGTCTTCCTCGTGTAACTGAGTTGTTTGAGGCTCGTAACCCATCCAACCCTGCGGTTGTGTCTGAAATTGACGGTGAAGTTTCGTTCGGAAAAATAAAACGTGGTAACAGGGAAATAATTGTGACCTCTAAAACCGGCGAAACCAAGAAATACCTTGTGCCGCTTTCTAAACAGATACTTGTTCAGGAAAACGACTTTATCCGTGCCGGTATGCCACTTTCGGATGGGGCAACTACTCCTTCCGACATCTTGGCCATTAAAGGACCGACAGCCGTTCAGGAATATATCGTGAACGAGGTACAAGACGTTTATCGCCTACAAGGTGTGAAAATCAACGATAAGCACTTCGAAGTGATTGTACGCCAGATGATGCGTAAAGTTGAAATTATGGATCCGGGTGATACCCGTTTCCTTGAGCAACAGGTTATCGACAAGCACGAAGTAATGGAAGAAAACGACCGTATCTGGGGCAAAAAAGTGGTTGTGGACGCGGGCGACTCGTCTACATTCGAACCCGGACAGATTGTTACGGCACGTAAGTTGAGAGACGAAAATTCTATGCTCAAACGCCGCGACCTCCGTGTAGTGGAAGTTCGTGATGCGATTCCTGCTACAGCAAGCCAGATATTACAGGGTATTACCCGTGCGGCATTGCAAACAACAAGCTTTATGTCGGCAGCATCGTTCCAGGAAACAACTAAGGTGCTGAACGAAGCAGCTATCAACGCTAAGGTAGACCGTTTGGAAGGTTTGAAAGAAAACGTTATTTGCGGTCACTTGATTCCAGCGGGAACAGGTCTTCGTGAGTTCGAAAAACTTGTTGTAGGTAACAAAGAAGACTTCGACAGGGTTGCATCGAACCGCAAAACGGTTGTAGACCTCGATAGTGTAGAGTAAGAGAATTGTTATCAGAGAGAGACTCTATTAGATAAATGCCCCCGGTTGTTTGCAGACAACCGGGGGCATTCTTATTTGTTATATATGCTGAGAGCGATTATTCCGATAAGCTATCCCACCAAGAAGAATCGTTTTGCAGCCATTTGGCAAACCAAGCGTAAATGGCATGATTCCATTCTATGCGTTTTTTGTAATCGCGGATGCTATGGTTTTCGCCTTTCACCTGAATGAACTCTACGGGTTTGCCCAATATTTTCAGAGCGGTGTACATCTGAATACTTTCGCCGATGGGTACGTTTGTGTCGGCTGTTCCGTGCAATAGCAAGAGGGGTGTATTTATCTTGTCGGCACTGAAAAGCGGACTCTGCTCAATATACATCTGCCTGTTGTTCCACGGATAACTGTTTGCACTGGCTGCCGTACTGTAAGTGTAGCCCCAATATCCTTCACCCCAATAACTCGAAATAGAACTGATACCGGCATGCGAAACCGCTGCAGCAAACATATCGGTCTGTGTTTGCAGGTACATTGTCATGAAACCTCCGTACGAAGCTCCTATGCAACCTACCTTCTCTCCGTTTACGAAGGGATGTTCGGCAATAAACTTCTTGGTTCCGTCAATAATATCGGTTGCCGTGTATTTGCCCCACGCATTTACGTGGCGTGCCGCAAATTCAGTTCCGTATCCGAATGTTCCACTGGGTTGTATCACATACACTATGTACCCCAAAGCCGCATACACATGCGGAGGGTAGGGGCCTTCCATTGCCCGTGGGGTGGTGGATGTTCCGCCATAATAGTAAACAATCAGCGGATATTTTTTTGATGGGTCGAAGTCGGATGGCAGATAGTAGCATCCGTCGATAGTTGTGTTTTCGGCTGAAGTAAATGTCCAGTCTTTGGCCTCTCCCAACTCTATATGGTCTAACCTTGATTTATAAGGGTCGGCTATGAGTGTCGATTTGTCACTTTTTAGATCCACTATATAAGCCCTGTTCGAATTGGATATGCTTGCCCCGATGTAAGCCAGATAAGGCTTTTTGTTTGCGAATGATATGTACTTCACCACATCTTCGTTGAGGGGAAGTTGGGTAAACTGTTTCTTCGATGGATTGTAACGGTAGATACGTTCGTAGCTCATATCGGTGACTTTAAAGTAAATCATTCCATCCGCCGGATTCCATGTTGCAGAACTGATGCTGGGTTTGAAATCGCGTGTTATGGCTTCCACTTTTTTGGATGATAAATCCATAATGAATGCCTGACGGTCGAACATGTTAGGAATCTGGCCATCCGGCAACAAATTGCCTATACCGCCAAAGGCTTGGGCTGACCCTACGATGAGAACCGATTTCCCGTCGGGCGAAAAACTTGCTCTCTCTGCAAAACCATCGTCCAGCCAAAGTGTATCGGCAGTCATGGTCTGCATGTCTAACCGGAACATAGATGTAAGGAAAAACGGACGTTCTGTAGCCTCACGATCGGTAGAGTACAGTAGGTAGCGCGAATCGGAGCTAACATCGTTGAGGTTGGTAGAGTGTTTCCCAAAGGTAAGGCGCTGTTTCAGCCCTGTGGCGAAATCGTACTTATAGATAAATCGGCGATCCCGGTAACCGGGCTGACGGTCTTCGGGCGATTCTAAAAAAATTAGATTTCCGTCGTGAGTTTTCCCTTTTTCGGTATCAATATAGAGGAGGCTCTTGCCATCGGGCGTAAAGTACCCATCGGCCGAAGGCAGGTTTTCGGCAAACAATCTTTCTTCGAAGGTTTCGGGGTTGACTACATACAGTTTTGGCAGGTTTTCGGAATTGTCTAAATAATATAACTCGTCGGTCTGTGGCATCCATGTATAGTTTTTGCCCGCCACTAAAGCGCTGCGTTTGTTTGTAGCCGTGTTCAGCAGTTCTTTTGTGGAGTAGGTCTTGCCATCGTCTTTAGTGGTGGAGTAGGTCAGGATAGAGTATTTGCCGTTTGGCGACACGGTGCTGTAAGCTACTCTGGTTCCTTCTATTATGTCTTTTATGTTTATATGTCTTTTTTCGTTAATCTTCGATACGGTGTAGTTAACAAGCGAATCGTTTCCGTTGCTCTCTATTTTTATCTTTATCTGTTCGGGACATATGTTAGACGATAGGCTCAGATATTTGATAACAAATGTCTTGGTTTCGGCCGGAAACATGGTTAGCGATACATCGGCCATCTTTGCAGCCGGAAGGCTATCTTCGATTGTTTTTTTCGATGTTTCGAGCTTATCGTTTATATATACCTCATACATGCTGGGCGCGGTGATTTTTATTTTGGTTTTTGCGTACTTGTTGGCAGATAGTTGGAACGAAACAAAATAAAAGCGGGCATCCTTTTCGGGCCTGCTAAAATGAAAAAAATTGAAAGGGTCGGGTTTCACCTGTTGTCTGTAAGCATCGTTTTTGGGAAGGGAAACGAATGTAGACAGATAATCGCCCGCTCCGTATTTATCACCTTTGAGATTGGTGCTATCCAAAAATAAAGGGGCACGAACATCTACATAGGGAGCCATATAAAGGTCTGAAACCGTTACTTGGCTCTGTGCGGATATTGTGGGCAAACAAAAAATAGAGATGAATAATAAGAGTGCGATTTTCCTGATCATAGTGGTAAGCGTGTTTTTTTAAGTTATTGATGCATAAAGATAAAAATTTTATGATAAGATAAAAAAAAGTTGCTACCGGATATCCGATAGCAACTTTTTGAAGTTATAAGGTATTTTCGTTTTTATTTGAAATCGGCATCGGTAACACCTTCGTTAATCAATGCGTTGACAACGTTTATTTCCATTTCCATACCCATTGCGCTGGTAGTAGTGGTGAATGGAAGTTTCACGCCATTCACGTCTTTATAATTGCTGATGTATGTGCGTTGAGTCATAGACTGTCCTTGTACATTGGCAGTGGCTTCTTCGGCAACTTTCAGGCCAGACGCAATATCGTAGTAAGAAGATTTTTTGCCTTTCTCAATCTTGTAGGCGTCCGATCCGTTTATGTTTTCGATACCTGCAACCTTAGTGTCGGCCGATATGGGAAGCAATTCAGGGAATAATCCCGATACCTTTATCTCGTCAATCATTTCCTGAGGCAGATCTTGTTTATGGCCTTGTACCATCATATAGCCGGTAGTACCATTGAACATAGTTTTGGATACTGTCATGCCCATCGCGTTAACTTCTTGCAAGAGTTTTCCGTCGTTTGTTTGTTTTTGCACAAAAGTTATTTCCATACCTTGGGCTGTGGTTTTAGATGTTTGGAAAACACTTTTAACAGCTTTCACGGCAGCTTCTCCGCCTACTGCGGCAATATATTTTTTGTAGATGGCATCAACAGTAACGTCTGCATCAACGGTTTTTGCTTCGGGTTTCGATGTTGGGTTACCAAAACGGTCAAAATACTTGATAGGAATATTCATTTTTTCGAGATTTGGTAACACTTCAGAAGCTTTACCTACAACAACGATACGAGAGGCATCCTTAAGGAAGTGTTTTCTGGCAGCAGCCTGTACCTGCTCAAGAGTAACAGCGTTGATGTTCTTTATATAGTTTTCGTAGTAATCGGACGGTAAATTCTGAGTTTTTTCTCTAAGGGCAAACGCTGCAATGGTTTGAGGTTTTTCGGCATTCATCACAAAGTTTCCTATATATTTAGCTTTGGCCAAATCGAGCTCGGCTTGTGTAGGAAGAAATGTTCTGATAGTGTCTATCTCGGCAAGCATTTGCACAATAGCACTGTCTGTAACCGCATTACGAACAGAAACCGAGGCGCTGAAGTCGGTAACATACCTGTTGTCTGAACTGATGCCCGAATATGCACCGTATGTCCATCCGTGAACTTCGCGAAGGTTCAAGAACAAACGGCTGTCGCCACCGCCTCCTAATATTTGGTTAGCTAAAGTTGTAGCAAAAAAGTCAGGGTCGGTCATTTTCAAAGAAATGGTATTGTTCAGCGAAATTTCAGACTGAACGGCATTGGGAACGTCAATGAAATTAATTTCAGTTTTAGTAAGATTTACAGGTTCGGTAAATGCGTCTTTTGGAGCAGCAGCTTTTGCCCAAGAGCTAAAATTGCTTGTAATCAGTTTCTTTACATCCGCAAATTTAACATCCCCCACAATAACCAAATAAGCATCTTGTGGAACAAAACGTTTTTTGTAGCAGTTCTGAACGTTGGCCAATGTTACTTTGTTGATAGAGGCTTCGCTCAAGTATTCGCCTTTGGGGTGTTTTGCGCCATAAAGAAGGGTTCTGCGTACTTTGCTGGCAATAGACTGCGCGCTTTTTTCTTCTACTTTAAGGCTTTCTATCAGTTTGGTGCGTTCGCTGTCCAATTCGTCTTGCGTAAATTTGGGATCAAGAGCGCCTTGTGCGGCAAGCGACAATACTTCGGGGAAGTAGCGTGACAATGTGCTACCACTTACGCCTCCGATACCAAACGATACAGATGCGCCATAGAAATCAATTTTGTTATTGAACTCATCTTTGCTCATTTTGCTGGTGCCGTTTCCCATCATGCTGCTGGTAAGGCTTTCAACTCCTTTTATATCGCCTTCGACCGACATCGGATTGTTGAGCGATAAAGAGAATGTAACTCTGGGTAGTTTATGGTTTTCAACAACCATCACGGTAAGTCCGTTTGGTAGGTTGAAGGTTTGAGGTTTTCCCAGATTAACTTTTGGGGCAGGTCCTGCCTTGGGTTGTATGCTTCTGTCTATCTGCGCTTGAGCCGATACAGACAACGCCAATATTAGAAATATATATAATATCTTTTTCATACGTTATTTTGTTTGTATTTTTTCTTGATGTCAAAAAATTATTTACTTGTAGCCGGAATGTAATCTATTGCCACACGTTGGTTTGTGTTCAGGTATTTTTTTGCAACATCGCGTATTTCTTCGCGGGTGATAGATTTGTAGATACCCAAAGCGTCGTTAATAAGGTTTACATTACCGAAAAGCATATAGTATGTGGCCAGATTTTCAGCAACTTTCTCGGTCGAAGCATTTTGGCTTATAAAATGGTTTTCCATCTTATTTTGCAGTTTAGTGTATTCGTCTTCCGAGATAAGTTCGGTTTGTAGGCGGGCAATTTGTTCGTCAAATCCTTTTCTGATATCTTCGGCTGTATGGCCCGGAGTAGGTAGGGCTAAAAGCACGTAAATACCGTAATCTTCCTGAGAAAAAGAGAAAGAAGTAGCTTCGATCGCTGTTTTGTTTTTGTCTACCATGTTTTGATACAAGCGCGATGTTTTTCCGTCCGAAAGTATTATTGAAATCATATCCAAAACATAAGCATCCCTATCTTTTTGCGAAGTTGTTCTGTATGCCGATAGGTACATAGGCAGTTGAATGTTAGGATCTTCGAAAGTTACCTTACGCTCTTGAGTGATAGGTTCTTCTACGTATTTTGTTTTCACTACATCGGCACCACGAGGAACGCTGTTGTAATAATCGTGAATCCATTTTTTAGCTTGCGCCTTGTCAAAATCGCCGGAAACAACAAGCACAGCGTTGTTAGGCACATAAAATTTCTTGAAGAAATCTTTAAATTCGTCGAGGGTAGCAGCATCAAGATGCTCCATTTCGCCGATGGTAGTCCAGCGGTAAGGGTGTTTAGAGTAAATGTTTTTCTTTATGGCTTCCAAGAGGCGTCCGTAAGGAGTGTTGTCTACCCGCAGGCGTTTTTCTTCTTTCACCACTTCGTTCTGAGTATCAACCCCGATTTGGTTAATCACGGGATGGTACATACGTTCGGCCTCCATCCACAAGGCTAACTGCAAATTGTTTGAAGGGAATGTTTCGTAGTAGTAAGTTCTGTCGTCCGACGTGTTGGCATTGTTCTGCCCTCCGTTCGATGATACCATTTTGAACCATTCGCCACGGCCAATGTTTTCGGTTCCTTCAAAAAGAAGATGCTCAAAAAAGTGGGCAAACCCCGTTCTGTCGGGTCTTTCATCTTTTGCACCTACATGATACATAACTGCTGCTGTGACTACAGGAGCCGATTTGTCTTGTTGCAAAATTACATGCAATCCGTTGTCAAGGTCATATTCTTCAAACTCTATGTGCTGAGCCAAAGCTGTTGCAGCAAAGAAAAATAAGCCAAGTGTAACAAAAATTTTTTTCATAAAATAATACAGTTTATAAAATTGTTTTTTCTAATAAGTCGGATGATAGTCTTAAAAATCACACTAAAGGTATAAATTTTTATTGTTTTTTTATCGAATATCGATAAAATTGACTTCCAATCCTGTTTGTTTTGGGTACAACTGTGTGAAAATTTTAAACAGACTCTAACGTATAAATGAAGAATAAAGCCTTAATTTTGTGACGAGGAAAGTTTAAGATATGTTTGAGGGAGTATTATTTGTTCAGAATTTAGGTTTCCGGATAGAGGTTATTGGGATTGGAACGGTATTGCTTTTAATAGCGGTTGGATTACTGTTTTTTTTCGGTTATCGGCGTATAAAAAAAGAAGGTGAAAGAGCCTCCCTGAAAGAAAACACGTTGAGCAATACTGATCTGGATATCGTTCAGAAAGAAAAACTACTGCCAATGTACGAAAACCTGAGACAATGTATAGAAACCCAAAAACCTTATCTCAATCCTTCGCTTAAGGTGTCGGACTTGGCCAATCTGACAGGCTGTTCTTCGGCCGACCTGCCGTATGTGCTAAAATACTATTATCACCAGAACTTTTTTGAGTTTACCAATAAATGCCGGATGGAAGAATTCAAGCGATTGGCAGCCACTCCTGAGTATAACCACTGTACGTTGAGCGAATTGGCTATCCGCTGTGGTTTCAGTAAGGCTTCGTTTTATCGTACTTTTAGTAAATATGCCAATACAACTCCTGCCGGGTATCTGAAAGAAGCGGGAATCGTCCGCATAGAACCCGAAAAAACGGAAGGGAACTGACTTTTTTTGCTGTCAGCCCCCTTTTACCGTACCTGGTAGGTGAGAATTTATTTAATTGTGTTTGTTATTTCGTTTTGATAATGACCACCCCTTTACTTGCTTGCTCGCCATACTTTTTTACATAGCTTGCCGTTTCCGATTTGTCTTTGAGGATGGTGATAGATTTAATGCTTTCGTAGTCAACATCAACGCTGTTGGCGTCCATCGCTATTCCATCAACAATAAATAAGGGAGTGATGCTTTCTGTATTATCTTTCATTGATTCTACATATTCTTGGTATACAGAAACTTCTTTTTGCGTTAATTTTTCACGAACGAAATGATAATCTCTATTACCTATTATAGCAGCTGCTCTCTTTCCGAAATACTGATTGTAATCTTTTACAGACTCTTTGGGAACATTATCGTATTCTTCTTTCGATACCTCTTTGCCGTCAACCATATATAAAGCCTTCTTGTCTGAAAAAGATACATAGTTTTGTTGCCTCTCCATACTTAATAATGATAAGGTTGATATATAGCTATCTTGTCTGTTAGTAATCTCAGCAAAGAGTTTTCTGGGCGATATTTTTTTTCCATTAAGGAGTAAGTCTTGGTCTTCATCTCCTGTTTTTGTTAAAAGAAGATGAATTCCCTTTTTGTTTTTTACCTCCGGAAAATATTTTTTTAAAATAATTTGCCCAAACCTTCCTGCCGCAGCTTTTACTTGGTTTTTCTTCAAGTTCTTAAGATCTTGAACAGATGCTATTTTTCCGTCAATCAGGTATAGGAAATCTAATTCTTCGTCTTGAGGCAAAGTATTTATTTCCTCTTTCTTTGTAACTTCTTCCGAAACTTTTTCTCCTGTGTTTGCGATAGAGGCTTCGATTGCAGTCTCATTTACAGCGGCTTGTTCTTCCTGCAAATCGGGAACGTTTGCCGTTACATAGTTGGTCTCGGCAAAAGCTTTGAAGAACAACCCGAATGCGGGAATAAGTATCAGAACAGCAGCTTTTCTTATAGAGGAACTTTTAGTCTTTTTCATCATAGTTAAACGATTTAATTGGTTAGAATTGAATGTATTGGAGAAAGAAAATACTTTGCACCCAAATTTTTGATTGATGAGTGTAGCCCTGTATGCTGCGAGCGATACGTCGCCGTTTTGCAGAACAGCATCATCGGCCAAAAACTCGTGGTTTTCTTTCATATGTCGTACATAGAACCACGCCAAAGGGTTGAACCATTGCAGCATTAGTGCACATTCGCTACAAAGCAGATCTATCCTGTGGAATTGTTTTATGTGCGATATTTCGTGTTTCAAGATTATATTTTTTTCGGTATCAGATAATTTGTTAGTATCCATGAGTATATATCTGAATATGGAAAAAGGAGATACAACATCGGGACTGTCAACCAACTTGTAGCTTTTATGTTTGGTCACTGCACCATTCAGAATAAGTTTTCTGATTCGGAGGGCGGATATAATTTTCTTTACCAGCAAAACCGTTACCCCCAAAATGTAGATGGCGAATATTACAGACCAAAGGTCTACCTGTGGTGTACTTATTGTGGATGATATTTCCGGTTGCTGAGCAATGATTGTTGTTGCCGGGAGGGGTTGTGGCATTGTTTCTATAACAGGCGGTACTGTTATTACCGGCGCAGGCTGCACTACGATGTTATGCGTGTATTTGAACGCAGGCAGGATAAGCGAGGCAATCAAGCCCAAAAGCAGATAAAATCGGTTGAATTTAATAAAAGTATTCGGGCGCAAGAAAACCTGATATATCAGAAGGAATATGCTGAGGCATATACCCGATTTTATCAAATATAGAATAAACTCTTTCATAGCCAGTCAAATTTTATTCCGGTTTATTTTTTTCTTCTTCCAAAGCTTGACGGGTTTCCTCAAAAAGCTGGTCGAGGTCTTCGATTGTCATGTTCGATTCTTTAGCAAAGAACGATGCCATTGTGGAAAACGATCCGCCAAAATAGTTTTTCATAAATCCGAACAGCTGCTTTTTAGAATAAGTTTCTTTGCTCACTGTGGCTTTATATCTGTTCACACGTTTTTCGGATGTGTGGGTAACAAACTGTTTTGTTTCCAGTATATTAAGTATTGTGGCAATTGTTGTTCGGGCAGGCTTTGTGTCTGTAAAGCTTTCTCTGATATCCTGTACCGAGCCTTCGCCCAATTTCCAGAGTATTTGCATTATTTGCTCTTCGGCTTTTGTTAGTTGCATATTCGTTAATATTATTTTCATCAGAATGATTAATACAAATATATGTCTAAAGATTTAGACGTGCAAATTTTTGTCTAATTTTTTAGACAAAAAACAAATAAAAAAACGACTGTCCTAAAAGCAATCTTTCGTTTCTGTTTGTCATGTTGAACATTAGTGAAACATCTTCTGTTTCAGAGTTAAGGTTCTTCACTACGTTCAGAATGACAAAAAAAAGAGTGCTTTTACACTCTTTTGCTTTTAGGACAGCCTTTTGAAAAACTGTTTATATATGTTTTTTTCGTTACTTCATCAGGAAGTTGAAATCATCTGCTGAAGTTAGTTCACGGGTTTCTTCGCCAAACTTAAATATACGCACCGGACGGCTGCCAATAAGTTTCAGGGTATTTCCGTCAACATGTAGCATGGTAGATTCGCGAAGCCCCACAACATAAGCATTAGGGTCTTCGGTTATAAATTCCATGATACGGTCTTCGCGGGTTTCGCCTCCGTGGTTGGCAGGATTTACATCCAGATAATGCGGATTTATTTGGAAAGGAACTAAACCGATAGTATCGAATCCCTTAGGGTCTATGATAGGCATATCGTTGGTTGTACGCAAGGTAGGGCAGGCTATGTTAGAACCGGCACTCCAGCCTATGTATGGCACTCCCGCCATTACCCGTTCTTTAATTACGGGCATCAATCCGTTATCGTGTAGCATACGTACCAGTTTCCAGGTATTTCCACCTCCCACGCATATTGCGTCTGCATTGTTTATGGCATCAATCGGATTTTCGAAACGGTGTATTCCTTTTACGGCGATACCTACTTCACCGAGGCTTTCGTTTACACGTCGTTCGTATTCGTCATAACTGAACCGTATTGCCGCATATGGAATAAAAACTATGTTCAGAGGCTTTTCGCCCAAAAACTTTTTGATTTCCTGTTTGGGATAGCCTAAATAGCTTTCGCCCGGATTAGTAGAATTGCTTAATAGTAAGAGTTTCATGATTATTGACATTATGTTCAGAACAAAAATAAACATATTTCCCGAAAAGATAGAATGTTGATACGAAAAACATTTTTATATTTGCATCAGTCTAACGCTAACTTAAAAAACAAATTATTATTTATGAAAAAAAGGTTTCTGACGGTTGCTACTGTATCTATCTTGGCAGGTAGCTTCATGTTTTCTTCATGTATTGGTTCTTTTGGATTGTCGAACAAAGTGTTGGCTTGGAACCAGACAATCGATAGCAAGTTTGTTAATGAAGTGGTTTTCTTTGCTCTATGGATTGTTCCGGTGTACGAAATCACAATGTTGGCAGACCTTCTTGTGCTGAACTCTATTGAGTTTTGGTCGGGCGATAACCCTGTTCAGGCGGGAGTTGTAAAAACAGTTCAGGGCGAAAATGGCATCTATACAGTCGAAACGCTTCAGAATGGTTACCATATCGAAAATGAAGAAGGAAAAGACATGGAACTTATTTACGACAAAGCTACAAATACATGGAGCGTTGTTGCTGCCGGCGAAACCAACAAATTGATTACTATCGAAGATAAAGACAATGCACTTGTTTATCTTCCCGATGGAAAAACTCAACGTGTAGAGTTGTCGCAAGCCGGAGTGTTGGCAATGCAGAAAATAGCACAAAGCTACAATATGGCTGCAAGATAAATAGAAACTTCAACTTTATAATACATAGTAAAAGCTTTCTCCTTATACCGGGGGAAAGCTTTTATTTTTATATCGGTTAATCTTCCTTGACCTTACCAGATAATTGGCTCGATACCTTTCGATACGAGATATTGGTTTGCTTTGCTGAAATGTTTGTTGCCGAAAAAACCCCTGTGAGCCGAAAGCGGTGAAGGGTGGGGCGATTGCAGTATCAGGTGTTTTTGCTGATCAATGAGTGCCGCTTTTTTCTGGGCATACGACCCCCAAAGCATAAAAACAAGCCCTTGGCGTTGTTCCGCCAGTTTTTGTATTGCCGCATCGGTAAATGTTTCCCAGCCTTTGTTCTGATGCGATCCCGCCATATGAGCCTGAACCGTAAGCGTGGCATTGAGCAGCAACACCCCTTGGTCTGCCCATCGGGTAAGGTTGCCCGAAGGTGGTACGGGAGTGCCCAAATCGCCCTGTATTTCTTTAAAAATATTCAGTAGTGATGGAGGGTATTGTATGCCATCGTTAACCGAAAAGCATAAACCATGAGCCTGTCCATCGTTGTGGTATGGGTCTTGCCCCAGAATTACAACCTTTACTTTATCGAATGGAGTATGGTCGAAGGCATTAAATATAAGTTTGGCGGGTGGAAATATTTTTTTTGTACGGTATTCGTTGCGTACAAAGTCAGTCAATTGTACAAAGTATGGCTTTTCAAATTCACTGCTCAATGCTGTTTTCCATGTTTTGTCTATTTTTACGTCCATCCCTTTTTTGTTGAGTTTATAATATAATCAGTAGTGCCAATATATATACTTTGGGTATTCTGTTTCTTCAAAAGTAGTACATTTTTCTTTAATCGGCAGACTATCTAAGCATAAACTATGATGAGGCTTAACCTCTTTTCTGCTATCTTTGTGGGAAACAGATTTGATATGCAAAAAGATATAAATCTGAGGTTAAATCCAAAAGATGCTTCAGAAGTAGATACAATAAAGAGAGTTTTTGCGTCCGAAACCGGAATCGCACTCAAGGATATAAATGCTGTACGCATAATTAAACGTTCGGTCGATGCCCGCCAACGAAATATTTTTGTTAACCTCACAGTAAGGGGATATATAAATGAACCTGAGCCTGTGCAAATGTTTGAAGCTACTGGTTACCCCAATGTTTCGGGTGGTTTCAAAGCTATTGTGGTGGGTTTAGGGCCTGCCGGATTGTTTGCGGCCCTACGCTTGATAGAATTGGGCATCTGCCCTATTGTGGTGGAACGGGGTAAAAATGTGCGCGACCGAAAATTGGATACAGCCCGGATCAGTAAAAATCATGTTGTTGACCCGGATTCGAACTACTGTTTTGGCGAAGGAGGAGCCGGAGCCTTTTCGGATGGGAAGCTTTACACACGGAGCAAAAAGCGGGGGAACGTAGATAAAATACTGAACACGTTTTGCCAATACGGAGCAAGCACCGATATACTGATAGATGCACACCCCCATATCGGGACAGACAAGCTGCCCGGTATAATTGAGCGTATGCGCTTGCAGATAGAGGCTTCGGGCGGTGAAGTCCATTTTCAGACCCGGATGGAAGAGTTGATTATAGAATCAGGTAAAGTAAGAGGCATCAAAACCCACAGGGGGGATACGATTGAGGGGCCTGTTATTCTTGCTACGGGACATTCGGCACGCGATGTTTACCGTATGCTGAAACGGCAAGGAGTGAAGATAGAAGCTAAAGGTTTGGCGGTAGGTGTTCGGGTAGAACATCCGGCAGAGCTGATAGACTGTATTCAGTATCATAACGAAGCAGGCAGAGGCGAATATCTGCCTGCTGCCGAATATAGCTTTACCGTTCAGGCAGAAGGTAGAGGGGTGTATTCGTTCTGTATGTGTCCCGGTGGAACGGTAGTTCCTTCAGCCAGTGGGGCGGAGCAGGTTGTGGTGAACGGCATGTCGGCTTCGGGGCGTGGTTCGCATTGGTCTAATTCGGGCATAGTGGTTGAGGTTCATCCCGAAGATTTCCCCGAATATACACAGTATGAGGAGTTGTGCCTTCTGCGGTTTCAGGAAGATTTGGAAAAACTTGCTTGGCAGGCCGGAGGAGCTACGCAGGTTGCCCCCGCCCAGCGGATGTACGATTTTGTAAAGGGTAAGCAAAGTGGCAGTTTGCCGCGGTCGTCTTATGCGCCCGGAGTGGTTTCGTCGCCTATGCACGAGTGGTTGCCCCCATTTGTGAGCAATCGCCTGCAAAAGGCGTTTAAAGAAATGGGTAAGCGGCAGAAAGGTTTCCTGACCAACGAAGCCCTTTTGCTTGGTGTGGAAAGCCGCACTTCATCGCCCGTCCGCATAATCAGAGACAGAGAAACCATGCAGCATATTGAGCTGAAGGGATTATTCCCCTGTGGCGAAGGTGCAGGCTATGCCGGAGGTATCGTTTCGGCAGCAATGGATGGAGAACGAAGTGCTGATGCTTTGAGCGAATATCTGAAAACTAATCGTCTGCTTTAAACGTTAATTAAGAGTTGAACCGTAAATTGCAAAAACGAACATAATAAATGTAAAAAAACGATTTGCGTTTATGGTTTTTCTTCAAGAACAACATCTATACAGTAATAGTAAATGCAATAATATATATTCTTATGAAGAAGTTACTTAGTTTTGGGTTCGCCTTTATGGTGTGTGTCGGTTTATTGGCGCAAACCGCTCCAAACAAAAAATCAACGGATAAATATGCCGACAGATGGCAACAGGTAGAAAAAATCTGGAAAGAAAGCGATTTGCCAAAATCGGCGGGCACTATTGTGGGCGGAATACTGAAAGAGGCTATTGCCGAGAAAAATACCCCACAAACCATTAAGGCTCTTATCTGGCAAAATAAATTAACAACGGCTGCCGACAGAAACGTTGATGCAGAGATAATAAACGACTTGTCCGGTTTGTTGCAGACTTCTGCAAAGCCTACCGATAAGGCCCTGCTGCACTCCATGATTGGGGAACTTTATCTTAATTATTATACTGCTAACCAATGGCAGATACGAAATAGAACCAATCTGGAGGACTTTGTGCCGGACGATATCAAAGAGTGGTCGGCCAATATCTTCTTTAATAAGGTACGCGAACATTTGGCACGGTCGGTTGAGCAGGAATCTTTGCTTCTGAATGCCTCGGCCAAAGAATATGAAGATATCATCATCTTAGGGGCAGACTCCCGCACCCTGTCGCCTACGCTTTACGATTTTCTGATGAAGCGCGCTATTGAGCAATCGAGCCAGATTTTGATAGTAGGCTTCAACGATGCGCTCAAAGCAGAAAATATAACCCTCGAAGGGCTTGCTGTTCCGGCAAGGCAATTTGCTGAAATTAAATTTTCTTCCGAAGGAAGCTTGAGTCCGCTTTTTTATTATTCCAAGTATCTGAAATCTTTACAGAAAAGAGGATTGAACGAATCGGCTGTTTTTACGGAGATTAGTTTGATAAATTATTTAGCTGGAAAATCGTATAAATACAAAACCGAATATGCGAAAGAACGACTGTTGGCTCTTGAAAAAGAAAACCAAGCCTACGATTATAATGTGGAGGTAATCAATGCCATCGTTTCGATTATTGATCCGGAGCGTTATTTATCAGAAAGAAGCGAGGAATATTCTACAAAAAGAAAAGAAATGTACAACTGGGCAGAATATGGAATAGAAAAGTACCCCAATTACAAGCGGATTAATTTGTTGAAAAACCAATTAACTTTGATGGCACACCCTTATGCCCAAATTATGGGTAGCGCGACCTTTCGTCCTGACAACAAAAATAAAAGAATAAGTTTTAGATATAGAAATCTGAATAAGGCTACTATCGAAATAAAAGAGAAGAATACAGGCAAGGTTGCGGAAACAATCACTATGAATCTCACTTCGCCCAATGTATTTGAGGCTCAGGATACATCTTTTGTGCTGACAGTTAGTGAAGTTGGTAGTTACACAGCCACTGTTAAATACGATAAAAATACTACTAATACAGATAGCATTTTTGAATTTGGAATAACAAAGCTTGCTCATTTTGCTCGTTGTTTAAGCGATACCGGCTACGAATTTTATGTAGTTGACAGCAAGGATGGAACACCGGTGAGGGATGCAACCGTAACGGTTTATTCATTATTGAAAAGGGATGATTATAAAGAAGAAGGTACTGTTAAAACCAATAATGAGGGATTTGCTCAGTACACACTACCTACAAAAGAGAGTTATCGTTATTTTTATTCCGTTAGTTTGAAAAATGATAGTTTAACAGGGAAAACTCAAATGCCTCGTTTCTATTCTTATAGGACAGATAATAAGAATGATGAAGATATTACGATTCTGACAGATAGGAATATCTATCGCCCCGGACAAACTGTTTATTTTAAGGTGATTGCTGTTCAACAGGGAAAGCCAAGAACAGCCAAATTGATTACAAAGGAGAGTTATAAAGTAACGTTTTCTAACCCTAATGGGCAGGTTATTGCAGAAAAAGAATTATTGACCAATGAATTCGGCTCTTTTGCGGGCGAATTTGTTTTGCCACAGGGAGGGCTAACAGGTAGCTATCGGATAAAGATTGGTGATGCTTCCGAATATATACAAGTTGAAGAATATAAACGCCCCACATTTCAGGTTACTTTCGATAAACTAAAGGAAACTTATACTTTTGGCGATGAAGTAACCCTAACAGGGCATGCCGAAAGTTATTCGGGCGTAAAACTGCAAGGAGCGAATGTTTCTTATACTATAAATAAATCGTCTTTTTTGCGTTGGTATCAAACAGGAAGCACTTTTGTGGAAAGTGGAGACGTAACCACTGCCAATGATGGGTCGTTCAAGATAACTTTCACCATTCCTCAAAATAAAGAAAACCCTTCGGATATAATTCCTTTGAAAAGAGCTAACGTTTACAATTTTACGGTTGATGCAGCTATAACGGATGTGAATGGCGAAACTCAATCGGGCAATTACTCATTTGCAGTGGGCGATGTTTCTATGGCGCTGTCGGTAGAAATTGACGAACGTTTGAATAAAAATAGTAAAGACTCACTCAAAGTAACGGCCGTTAATCTGAATGGAGAGCCGGTTTCTGTGAATGGAATATATAACATTTATAGTTTACAGAAGAACGACAGTATAGCCTCTGAGGTTAAGACAGGCAATTTTTCTACAAATGGAGTAATGGATTTGATGGGAGTATTTCGGAATTTACCATCGGCTAAATATCGTATAGTGCTGAAAACCAATGATGAAAAAGGGCGAGATGTGGAAGCAATAAACGATTTTGTATTGTATTCTTATAACGACAAAAAGCCTCCAATAGAAACCAATAATTGGATTATAGAAAAAAATAATGTATTCAGGAAAGCGAAAGATGTAGAAATAATTATTGGTGTCTCCGGCAAAACAACTGTCTTGTTCGATTTGATGAAAGGGAGTGAAGTTCTGGAGCGGCAGCAGTTTATTTTAAATAATGAGAATCGTAAACTTACAATTCCTTATAAGGATAAATACGAGGATGTAGTTTCGGCTGTGTTTACTTATGTGGTTGAAGGCCGGGAATATGTAAATAAGTGTGATTTATATAAAGTAGAAGATAATAGTAAAGGTTTGGATCTGAAGTTAGAAGTATTCCGCGATAAACTTCGTCCTGGAGCACATGAGGAATGGCGAATATCTGTGAAGGATAAAAAAGGACAACCTGCTTTCGCAGAGCTATTAGCATCAATGTACGATTCGTCACTCGATAAAATACATAAAACGAAAGATTGGCATTTCTACCCATTCCCCTTTTCATGGGATTCTCCTTCTCTGTTTCAGAGGGAAAATCAAAGAATGACTTATCTTTACTCTTATTTTGGTTATCAAACATTAGAATATCCGGCGTTTATTTTTGACCGCTTGAATTGGTTTGATCTAAGCTTAGGCATGGGGTATAATACCCGTTATCGTATGGCTGCTGCTGCGCCGATGTCGCCTATGAATGATATGGCAGATGCTTTAGAAAGTAAAATTGACGGATTGCAAACAGAAGCAACAGGGGAGATTGTTGTGAAAGGATATGGAAGTGCCCCTAAAAAACAAAGTGGTGCATCTCCCCAAATCCGTAGTAATTTTAATGAAACGGCATTTTTCTATCCACAATTGCGTACTAATGAGCAGGGTGAAACAATTATCAGCTTTACGGTTCCCGAAAGCAACACTACATGGAAATTCCGAGCCTTGGCTTACGATAAGTCACTCAACAAGGGTTCGCTGGAGGCAATGGTTGTGTCGCGCAAGGAGCTGATGGTGACGCCCAATATGCCACGTTTTGTTCGTCAGGGCGACAGAACCAGTATTTCTACCAAAATCTCCAATCTGTCGGACAATGCCGTGAGCGGAGAGGTTCGCATCGAGTTTTTTGACCCATTGACAGACAAAATTCTGGATTTTGCAATAGATGGACAGAAGCAGACATTCAGTCTGGGTAAAGATGCTTCTTCGTCAGCAACATGGACATTTACCGTTCCTGCCGATATTGACCTTTTGGGTTGTCGCATCGTTGCCGAGAGTCCGTCGTTTAGCGATGGCGAACAGCATGTTCTTTCTGTATTGCCCAACCGCATGTTGGTTACCGAGAGCATGACAATAAACGCCAACAAAGCAGGAGTGAAAGAATTTACTTTCGACCGCTTTGCGGGCAACAAATCGGCATCGTTGAGCAATTATCGCTTGACGTTAGAATATGCCGATAATCCGGCTTGGTATGCCGTTCAAACTCTGCCGGTATTGAGTAATCCGGCTAACGAAAATGCCGTGAACTGGCTTGCCAGCTACTATGTAAATACATTGGGCATGCACATTATGAAACAATATCCGAAAGTAAACGCTATGATTGACGCATGGAAAAAGCAAGCCGGAAGCAAAGAAACGCTGATATCGAAATTGCAAAAGAACGAAGAACTGAAAGCCGTTCTTTTGGAAGAAACACCTTGGGTACTTGATGCTAAAACTGAGACGGAGCAAATGAACCGTTTGTCGTTGTTGTTCGACATGAATAACTCGCGCATGCAAACCGAGGCCGCTACCACCAAACTGCTTGATTTGCAAAGAAACGACGGAGGTTGGTCGTGGTATAAGGGTATGTATTCGAGCCGCAGTGTAACACAATACATCCTTTATGGATACACACAGTTGGTAAGATTGAATGCGGTTCAGTATGGCGACCAGATAAAACAAGCGCAGATGAATGCCTTGAACTTCTTGGATAAAGAAATAGTGAAGGATTACACTGAACTGAAAAAAACGAAAGATTGGGAAAAAGCAACCAACATCAGTACTTCGCAGTTGGAATATATGTTCGTACGTTCGGCATACAGGGATATACCAATCGACAAGGATGCACGCGAAGCGGAACGTTTCTATACATCGGTTGTTGAAAAGAATTGGACAAAACTAAACCTTTACGAACGTTCACTGATGATAGTGCTTGCCTTGCGTAACGGAAATAAAGAATTGGCCGACAAGATAATGAAATCGGTACGTGAATATGCAACCGTAAACGACGAAATGGGTATGTTCTGGACAAATAACCAAAGTTCGGCATTTATGTCGCAATCGGCTGTAACGACTCATACCTTTATGATGGAAGCGTTCAAAGAAATGAAAGCTCCAGCCCAAGAAATGGATTTGTTGAAACAATGGTTATTGAAACAAAAGCAAACGCAAGCCTGGGAATCGACTCATGCCACGATTGATGCTATTTACGCCTTGTTGAGTAATGGCTCTGACTGGTTCTCTTCTGATGCCGGCACAAAGGTTTTTGTAGGTGGTAAGGAGATTGCACCTGAAAACAAAGAGCTGGGAACAGGCTACTTTAAAGAGGCTTGGACAGGACAAGATATTAACGCAAACATGGCAAAAATACGCATAGAAAAACCCGATGGCGGACCCGAATGGGGGGCCATGTATTGGCAGTATTACGAAGACCTTGACAAGATCTCGGCACAAAAGGGCGATTTAAATGTAGATAAAAAACTGTTTGTGGAACAGGTTACAGCCGGCGGAAAAACTTTGGTACAGATAACTGAAAGCAATCCGATAAAAGTGGGCGATAAAGTTGTTGTACGCCTAACCGTGCGTGCCGACCGCGATTTAGACTTTGTTCAGTTGAAAGATATGCGGGCGTCGTGTTTTGAACCGATAGAAACACTTTCGGGTGTGCGTTGGCAGAATGCCTCTATTTATTATCAAGCAACAAAGGATGCCTCTACAAATTTCTATTTCGATCATCTGCCTAAAGGTACATATGTATTCGAATATCCTGTTTATGCCAATCGCACGGGCGAATATTCGAACGGCATCACAACAATACAGTGTATGTATGCTCCCGAATTTGTATCGCATACGGCCGGAATAAAAGTGACGGTACGATAGTAAAATAACGAGAGGCTGGCTCAATTCGGTTTGTCATTTTTTCCGATTGAGCCAGTCTCTTCTTTTTTCTCATTTTTACTCTGTGTATACAGCCGGATAAATCTATCTTTGTGTATAAGATTCATGGTACGGAAAATTATACATATAGACATGGATGCGTTTTATGCTTCCATAGAGCAGCGCGACAACCCGGCGTACAGAGGGAAGCCTCTGGCGGTTGGTCATCCGGGCGATAGAGGTGTTGTTGCAGCGGCCAGTTACGAAGCCCGCCGTTATGGTGTGCGCTCGGCGATGCCCTCCAAAACTGCATTACGCAAATGTCCGCACCTTATTTTTGTTCAAAGCCGGTTCGATGCTTACAAGGAAGTATCGAGGCATATTATGGATGTTTTTTTTGAGTATACCGACATTGTTGAACCTCTAGCGCTCGACGAAGCTTTTTTGGATGTCACCACAAACCATAAAAATATAGAATCGGCTACACAGATAGCACAAGAGATAAGAGACCGTATTTTTCAGGAAACAGGGCTAACGGCTTCGGCAGGTGTGTCCTTCAATAAGTTCCTCGCAAAAATAGCATCCGATCAGAATAAACCCAACGGATTATTCATTATACGCCCCAAGGTTGCTGAGCAGTTTGTTGAAGCCCTGCCCATAGAAAAGTTTTTTGGTGTAGGACGGGTTACTGCCCAAAAGATGCACCAAATGGGAATAAAAACAGGGGGCGACCTGAAACTCAAAACCGAAGCCGAGCTTGCGGCCGCCTTCGGTAAAGCCGGACATGTTTATTTTATGAATGCTCGTGGACAAGACGACAGAGAGGTTCAGCCCAATCGTGTACGCAAATCGATAGGAGCCGAAAATACCTTTGCCAGCGATTTCGATTCTTTGCCCGAACTCCTAAAGGAGTTGGAGGGTGTTGCCCAAGATGTTATAGGGCGCATAAGCCGGCGTTCCTTTCAGGGAAGAACCGTTACCTTGAAGGTGAAATTTGCCGATTTCCGGATAATAACCCGTAGCAGAACCATGCCGTTGGTTGTTTCTGATTTCGAAACCCTCTACTCGGTAGGGGCAGAGTTGCTCGAAACAATAGATATAAGCCCTAAAGTGAGGCTTATTGGGCTTACCATCAAAAATACGGATGTAGACGAAAGCGATTGGAGCGGAGCCATGCAGCTTTACCTTCCATTCAAGGAATGGGATGATGAATAGACGCGCCTCTGCCTCCGTCTCTATTTCTTGGAATAACATCTGTAAACATAGTTTCTGTTTCTTTATACGCCCATCGGAGAGGTATTTACACAAAATAAAAGTATTTTTGCTTTTGAAATATAAATACAGATTGCAGACCGAAAATGAAAAAAAGCTTATTTATCTTCATTCCGTTACTTTTCTTTTCAAGTTTCACTCTTTCGCAAACGTATGAAGAATTAGTTCTTAAATCGGCCGACTATGCCGAAAAAGGAGATTACCTTTCGGCCGAAATTGCTCTCTTGCAAGCATTACGTGCAGAACCCGCAAATGCAGGTAATACACTTTTGCTGTCTAATCTGGGAACAATACAGCGCAAGTTGGGTAAGCAGGAGGAGGCATTGCTGGCTTACAACACTGCTCTGTCTAAAAACCACAATGTACCCAGTATTCTGCACAACAGGGCTGTTCTGTATTGCGAAATGAGACGCGACGACGATGCAATGAAAGACTATGACTCTATCCTTTTTTACAACGAAAATGATATCCTTGCCCGTTACAGGCGCGGACTGCTCCATATAAACCAGAATGATATTCCCGCCGCCAGAAAAGACTTCGATAAGATTGAAGAAATAGAACCCAACAACATTATGGCACAGCAAGGGCACGCATTGGCCTTTAAACACCTGAACCAATGGAACGATGCCGAAAAAATATATACCAATCTTATTGGCGAAAACAAAGGATTGGCCAAATTGTATTTCGACAGGGCCGAATGTTATCTGAACACCCGCAAATTCCGCTATGCAACCGACGACCTGAACAAAGCTCAGAGTTTAGGTTTTGAAAGTCCCGAATTGTATATCATGCGTGGACAAATCCGCTTGGAACAATACGATAAACTTGCGGCAAAGAAAGACTTTGAAAAAGCAAAAGAACTGGGAGCCGAAGCAAGCTTTATAGACCGGCTCATCAATCTTTGCAAATAATAACCGTGAACGGGAGACGACAATACCCCCTTGAGAATCCACAGCTTTCGTGTATTTTTAGTAAATTTGCATCCCCGAAAGATTTAAGAAAATGAGTAAGATAGAAATATGCTTTTCGCCCCGGTTATATCCCGTGTATGAAGAACCCGATGCCATTGTAGTGGTTGTAGACGTATTCAGGGCTACTTCAACAATATGCGGTGCTTTGGGTAGTGGAGCAAAGAGCGTCATCCCCGTCGAAACCATAGAAGAAGCCAAGGCGTATAAAGATAAAGGCTATCTGGTGGGAGGTGAGCGTAATGTGATGCGTGTCGATTTTGCCGATTTTGGCAATACTCCGTCCGATTATTCGCCCGATAAGGTGAAGGATCAGGATATCGTTATTTCCACAACAAACGGAACACGCGCCATAGAAATAGCCAAGAACTGTTATTCGCTGGTAATCGGCTCATTTTCGAACCTGTCGGCTGTGGCAAACTACTGCCTTGCGGAACAGAAAAATGTACTTGTGCTTTGCTCCGGATGGAGAGACCGTTTCAATATAGAAGATACCCTTTTTGGAGGAGCTTTGGCCGATATACTGAAAACGGAGGGCAACTATTCCGTTCTGTCCGACTCCGTGCAAGTGACTCTATCTATGTGGCACGAAGCCAAAGCCGATGTTGGCAAATACATAGAACGCAGCGAACATTATGTAAGATTGAAGCAACACAATCTGCTTGAGGTGGCACGCTATTGCCTACAAACGGATACCGAACATGTTTTGCCCATTTACGATAAAGAAACAAAACGATTAACAGACCTAAATAGAAACCGATAACGAAAATGAATATATCTGAACTGAAGAACGGTAATTTCTTTCTCATGGCAGGCCCATGTGTTATTGAAGGCGAAGCAATGGCTCTCGATATTGCCGAAAAAATAATGAACATTACCTCCAAACTCAACATTCCTTATGTCTTTAAGGGTTCGTACCGCAAAGCAAACCGCTCGCGTGTTGATTCCTTCACGGGCATAGGCGACGAAAAAGCCCTGAAGATATTACGCAAGGTGGGCGAAACCTTCGGCATACCCACCGTGACCGATATTCACGAAGTGCACGAGGCCGATATGGCCGCGCAGTATGTAGATGTGTTGCAGATTCCGGCTTTTTTGTGCCGGCAAACCGAACTGTTGGTTGCGGCCGCTAAAACAGGGAAGATTGTAAACGTAAAGAAAGGACAGTTTCTTGCACCTCATGCCATGAAGTTTGCGGTTCAGAAAATAGTTGATTCGGGCAATGAAAATGTGATGTTGACCGAACGTGGAGTTTCGTTTGGTTATGGTGACCTCGTGGTAGACTTCCGCGCGATACCCGAAATGCAAGCCTTTGGTTTCCCTGTTGTACTCGATGCTACCCATTGTTTGCAAATGCCAAACCAAACATCGGGGGTTACCGGCGGGCAGCCCAAACTGATAGAAACCATGTGCAAGGCCGGTATAGCCACAGGTGCTGACGGTTTGTTCATAGAAACCCATCAAGACCCATCGGTAGCAAAATCGGATGGGGCAAATATGTTACCTTTAGACCAAATGGAAGGGCTTATGACCCGTCTGGTTCGTCTTAAACAGGCTTTGTAATGGTTGACGGTTACAAGATAATCCTTGCATCGAACTCGCCACGCAGGCAGGAACTGTTGAAAGGGTTGGATATACCTTTCGAGGTGAAAGTTCTGCAAGATATTGACGAGTCTTATCCTCCGGATATTGAACCGGCAAAAGTTCCCGAATACCTGGCCAATAAAAAGGCTGAGGCTTATGCTTCCTTGGTAGATGGCGATACGATGGTTATAACAGCCGATACGGTAGTGATACTGGACGGGCAAATATACGGAAAGCCCGAAAATGAAACGCATGCAAAGCAAATGCTGGCTAAACTGTCAGGCAAAACCCATCAGGTTGTAACAGGAGTTTGCCTGTACACGAAGGATAAACAAAAAACATTCTCGGCTGTGTCGGATGTTCGTTTTGCCGAATTGAGCGAAAACGATATAGAATATTATGTAGAAAAATACAGACCGATGGATAAGGCCGGAGCATATGGCGTACAGGAGTGGATAGGCTATATTGCGGTTGAATATATTTCGGGTTCGTACTACAATATTATGGGGCTACCCGTACAGAAGTTATTTAAAGAGCTGAGGGGTTTTTAATAATTTCATTATCTTTGTTGGCTGAAATCTAATACTTAACACATATTACTTCCAGCAAACATAAATAATGAGAAAAGTTGTAATACTATTTACTTGTTTAGCAAATATATTTTATTTTTCGTCTTGCAATACAAATTCTAACCGGCCAACCAACGATGCAAACAAAACAGACTCGTTGCTGGTAGAAGACGTAGAACCGGTGATAGACACTCTCTCGGCTGACGATATACTGATAGTAAAAGAATTAAAATACGATAAATATACACTCGAAGATACTTACCCGTATAAAGATACGGTTCGTGTTTTTCAGTGGGACAAAATAAAGGAGCGGTTAGCATTGGTCGAAAACATGCAACGCAAACCTGCCATGTGGGCAGTGTTGCAAAATTACAAAAATCTGAATGGACAAGCTCCTTTGGTTAAAGTATGGAACAGAGACGAATATAAGCGCATATCAGATACTTTAGGGGTGGAGCGCTATCAATCTGTTCCCTTGTTTTTGGAAAACGATACCCTCGAAGCTGAACTTTACGGACGGGATGGAAGTTTGGTGAGATATTTGGAGGATGTATCCGACTTTGTAAAGGTGGAAATAGCTGAAACTAAAAAAGAATGGTTGGTTCCCAAACGATATATCAAAACGATTGGCGACACAGTTGTTTTTAACAAGGCGGTATTTGTTGACGTTACAAATCAGAACATTGCAACGCTCGAAAAAACAGACACTTGTTGGGTAGTCCGCAGCATGAATCCTGCAACTACCGGAAAACACAGGCCACCATACGGGCAGGAAACGCCAACAGGTTTGTTTGTAGTACAAGACAAAAGATCTACAATGATATTCCTGCAAGACGGATCATTGACCGAGCATGCCGGCTTTGCCCCTTATGCAAGCCGTTTCACAAACGGAGCTTATATACATGGCGTTCCTGTCAATCTGCCACGGACCGATATTATCGAGTTCAGTTCAACATTGGGTACAACCCCGCGTTCGCACATGTGTGTGCGTAATGCGTCGTCGCACGCAAAGTTTGTATACGATTGGGCCCCAAAATATGAGGCATTAGTATTTGTATTAGATTAATAAAAACCTCTGAGGCACACAGGGGAAAGAAAACATTATTGTGCCCATAAAAACTTATGTATAAATTATTTTTCGGTTTAACCCTCATTTCAATTTTCATATTTGTTCCTGCAAGTAATTCGAACAACAATACTTCAAGCCAAAAGCCGGCAAGAAAAATCACAGCACCGACAATGTCCGAAACCGAACTTCTATACGAAGAAATGAACCTCAAGGAGTTTATCGGACAAGAAATGTTTGAACAGGCAATGGCCGGATATAAGGCCATAAATCCTAAAAACAAAACGATAATCACGCTGATTGACTTCACCAAACCCTCAACTCAAGAACGCCTTTTTGTTCTCGACCTCGAAAACAAGACGATATTATTCGCAAGCCATGTAGCACATGGGCGTGGCAGTGGCGAGAACTACGCCACATCGTTTTCGAACCGTAAAAATTCGCATAAAAGTTCCCTCGGCTTTTACCTTACAGAAAACACATACAACGGCAAGAATGGTTATTCGCTGATAATAAACGGATTGGAAAAAGGCATTAACGACAATGCCAAGGCAAGGTCAGTCGTGATACATGCCGCCGATTATTGCGAGCCATCTTACATGGAATCGAACGGCCGACTTGGCCGTAGTTGGGGTTGCCCCGCCCTACCACCCGATATCAATGACGCGGTTATAGATGTAATAAAAGATGGTTCTTTGTTGTTTATCTATGCCGATAACAAAGAATATCTGGCTTTTAGCCCAATCATATCCAATGCAAAACTTTATACCTGAAATTGCGTATATAAAGCATAATCGGAGGATATATATTACCAAACTTTTATAAACAAAAAACACCTGCTTACTTGGAACCTAAAAAATACGAATACATAGATAGCCTGCGCGGTATTGCCGTTTTGATGGTGATATTGGTACACATCGGAAACATGTTGTTACCTCAGGATGAGATTCAGTATCATTATCCGGAATGGCTTTGTCGTATCATATCTGCCGGACGGTATGGGGTGCAATTGTTTTTTATTGTTAGCGCACTGACCCTTTTTATGTCGCACAACAATCGTAAAGGAGAAACACAACCTGTGAAAAAATTCTTTATCCGCCGTTTTTTCAGGATTGCTCCCATGTATTATCTGGCTATAATATATTTTACTTTCGATCAATTTATTGGTTTTGATTTCTCAAATCTCGATTTTTCACTTATACCACTAAAAGCATTACTAAGCAGTATTCTGTTTGTTAATTCCTTGTTTCCTTTTTACGCAAACCTGTATGTGCCTGGTGGTTGGTCTGTCTCTGTTGAGTTTATTTTCTATCTGTTTGTCCCGTTCTTATGCAGTAAAATAAGTAATGTAAACAAAAGTATTAGCTTTGCGGCAATCGCGTTTGTGGTGGGTGCTATAATAAGCAGTATTGCATGCTATTACCTCATACCCGATACTGTGCAGCAGAACAGTGATGATGGTTTTGCGGTATTCAATTTTTTTGTTCAGTTTCCGGTGTTTACACTTGGATTTCTTTGTTATAGGATATTGAACAACAACGAAGAACCAATCAGAAGATCTACGTTAGCATTGATGTTGGCGGCATTTGTCTTCTTTTTCTTCTTTATGCCCATACCCAAACATCTTCTGTTTTCTTTGATACTGCTTATCCTTGTTGTAATACAAGCAAGAAAACCTTTCAAAATATTATCAAACAAAGTTCTGGCAAAAGTAGGGAAAGTAAGTTTCAGTATGTACTTAGTACACTTCGCAATCATTCACGCTCTCAACAATATTGGGTTTAATTACTTGTTCGGTGTAAATGATATATACACATCGCTTCTCAATTTTGTATTGATGTATCTACTTGTATCTTTGATAACTTATCTTGTATCAAGCATTACCTACAAGTATATCGAAGTAAAAGGGCAGAATATAGGAAGACAGATAATAAAGACCATGGATAAGAAGGAATCTTAACGGAGATTACCTTCGTTTCTTCTGTGTAATATTAATTGTCCTTGTTTTTAATCAAGCCGTTTTTGCAGAAAACCAGGCCTTCTTCTTTCTTTTTTGCCCAGATTGCTTTGGCTTTTTTTACATCTTCCGGTTTATAGTTGGCTTTATGCCAAAGGTGCAAAGTGACTACCGAGTGTTTAATATTCTTAAAGATAACATCTGTATGTCTGAAACGATAATCAACATCCATATCTTCGCCTACACTTGCAACCTCATAATCTTCATCAAAACCATTAATATCTATCAGGCTTTGCTTGTGTACTCCCCAGTTGCATCCTATAATTTTTCGTTTAGGTTTTCCAGGGTCTAAGAATGGCAGATAAAAGGCATTAGTTAAACGTTTGGTATGAAGCAAAACATAATAGAAGGGTATCCTTTTCCCTTTAGTTTCATATATCCTATTGGTTATAGCTTCATCCAAATAACATCGTCTACCAAGACAAACAGTTTTGGGTTTTAACCATTTTTTGTACCCTTTCAACCATTCGATATGAGGGATACAATCTCCATCCAAAAAGACCAAGTATTCTCCTTCCGAAATTTTTATTGACTGATTTAACGCCTTGTTTTTTCTAAAACCTTTGTCTTCTTGACTTATATGCTTTATCGTAAAGTCGAATCTTTTACGAGCATCTTTCAAATAGTCTATAGTTGTTTGCGCATTGTCATCCTCCGAAACTATTACTTCAAAATCTTTCTCGCTTTGCATACTAAGTCTACGAAGAATCATTTCTAGATTATCCAAACGTTTGTAAAAAGATATGATTACAGAAATCATGTGTATTAAAATTCTGATGTGAAATGAAAACGTATATCTTTAAAATCCTGTTGCGCCATCATCAGCACGTAATTAGAATCGGCTAAAAATACATCCCTGCCTTCTTTATCTTTGGCCATGTATTGTGCTTTCCGCTTTTTGAAGTTTTCCAATTCTTCGGCATTATCGCTTTCAATCCAGCAAGCTTTGTAGAGGTTGATAGGATCCCATTTACACTGTGCCCCATACTCGTGCAACAAGCGGTACTGAATAACCTCGAACTGTAATTGCCCGACAGTCCCAATAATTTTACGTCCATTAAATTGGTTAACAAACAACTGTGCCACCCCTTCATCCATAAGTTGGTCGATACCTTTTTGGAGTTGTTTTGTTTTCATAGGGTCGGCATTCTCGATATATTTAAACATTTCGGGCGAAAAACTGGGCAGACCTTTGAAGTGAATCTCTTCGCCCGAAGTAAGCGTATCGCCTATCTTAAAGTTACCCGTATCAGGCAAACCGATAATATCTCCGGCAAAGGCTTCGTCTACCGTTTCTTTTTTCTGAGCCATAAATGCCGTAGGGGCCGAAAAGCGCATCTGTCTGTTAAAACGGATGTGTTTGTAATTGGCGTTACGTTCAAATCGTCCCGAGCATATCTTAACGAAAGCTATACACGAGCGGTGGTTCGGGTCCATATTGGCGTGAATTTTAAAGATGAAACCCGAAAAAGCATCTTCCATCGGGTTTATTTCTCTTTCAACCGCTTCCACAGGTCGTGGCGAGGGGGCTATCTTAACGAAGCAATCCAATAATTCTTTTACCCCAAAGTTATTCAAGGCCGAACCAAAAAACACAGGGGCAACCTCACCATCAAGGTAAGTATTTATATCCAACTCAGGGTAAACCCCTTCAATCAATTCAATATCTTCACGTAGTTTGGCGGCAAGGCTATCGCCGATGTGCGACTCAAGTTCGGGGCTGCTGATATCCTTAAACTCTATGTTTTCGGTAACGGTTTGCTTGCTTGGTGTATAAAGATTCAGTTTTTGCTCATATATATTGTATACACCTTTAAAGCTTTGTCCGCTGTCGATAGGCCAACTCAAAGGACGGACTTTTATTTTCAGTTCTTCTTCCAGTTCGTCAAGCAAATCGAAAGGGTCTTTCCCGTCGCGGTCCATCTTGTTTATGAAAATCATCACCGGGGTGTTGCGCATACGGCACACTTCCATCAGTTTACGTGTTTGGGCTTCAACACCCTTTGCCACATCGACAGCAATTATAACACTATCTACTGCCGTTAAGGTGCGGTAAGTGTCTTCCGCAAAATCTTGGTGACCGGGGGTATCCAGAATATTGATCTTATATCCGCCATACTCAAATCCCATAACCGAAGTTGCAACCGAAATCCCACGTTGTTTTTCTATTTCCATCCAGTCGGATGTAGCGGTTTTCTTTATTTTATTCGACTTTACAGCTCCTGCCACATGGATAGCCCCTCCGAACAACAATAGTTTTTCGGTAAGTGTTGTTTTACCGGCATCCGGATGGCTAATAATGGCAAAAGTACGCCTTCTTTTTATCTCTTTTTCTAAATCGCTCATAAACAATACAATCTCCTGCTTACGCAAGTCTTTTTAAATTCAAGGTGCAAAGATAAGATAAAATAGACTATGTTTAAAAAAGAGAATTATAAATACTGGTTTTACAGCATCTTTAAAAACGATATTGATTACTGTTATTTTAAATATCTTTGCTCGGATTCAAAAAAGTAATATGTCTATAAAATCTATTATAGTTGCCGTTGACCGGAACAAAGCCATAGGGCAGAATAATAACTTGCTGTGCTATCTGCCAAACGATTTAAAATATTTTAAAACCGTTACCAACGGGCACACCGTCATTATGGGGCGGAAGACTTTTGAATCGTTACCCAAAGGAGCATTGCCTAACAGGCGTAATATAGTCATCACCCGCAATAAAAATATGGTTTTTCCCGGATGCGAAACCTGTCATAATATAGATGAAGCTTTTGGCCTTTGCGAAAACGAAAACGAAGTTTTTATCATGGGAGGGGCTTCGGTATATAACGAAACGATAGACCTTGCCGATAAACTATATTTAACAATAATAGATCACGTTTTTGATGAGGCAGATGTCTTTTTTTCTAACTTGGATTTAACAAAATGGAAGGAAATATCCAGAACAGAAAACCCGAAAGACGAGAAAAATATGTATAATCATACATTTATAGTGTACCAACGCATACAGTAATATCAATTTCGTTATAATCTGAAATATTTATTTTCGATTTATAATAAAGATACCCACGGATGATAATATATCTAAAGAGTGCTTTGTAAAAGCAAAAGGAGTGAGCCTCACGGCTAACTCCTCTCTAAGATAATTCTCTTCGTTATTGTATAGTGTTGATATGACGCTTGAAAAGCGCATACAAATATAGGTATTTATATTGTCAAAACCCTCATACTAAACGTAAAAAATAGTAAAAATCCGGAATTTCAGTTTTGTAATCAACTGTCACAAACTCCTTATATTTCTTGAAACCCTCTATAGATAGGCTTTTTGGAGTTTTTTTGATGTTGAAAAGTTTTTTTAAGATAATTTTTGCAAATACATCATAAACAAAAATCAATTTGATTTGCAGGAGGGGAGATTGAATATAAAGTATTTCAAAATACCTCGAAAAAGGTAGGTTCTTGTAACGAAAAACGCCTCTAAACTAAAAAAGCAAGAGGCGTTTTTTTATATCCTGTCGGTTAGGCTATTAAAGTTCGATATCAATGTCGAACAATTCGTGCCAAGGCAAGCCTTGTTTGTTCAGTTGTTCCATAAAAGGATCGGGATTGAATTCTTCTACATTAAATACTCCCGGTTTACGCCACAAGCCTTTCATGAACATCATGGCCCCTATTGTTGCCGGAACACCGGTTGTATAACTAACCCCTTGCGCTCCTGTTTCTTCGTAGGCCGCCCGATGCGAACAGTTGTTATATATATAATACGTCCGTTCCTTTCCATCTTTCACACCACGAATGCGGCAACCGATAGATGTTTCGCCGGTGTAGTTTTCTCCCAGTTCGCCCGGATCGGGAAGAACCGCTTTCAAGAACTGAATAGGCACAATTTCTACACCATTATATATAATAGGGTCGATACGTGCCATACCTATATTCTGTATTACACGCAAATGAGTAAGATATTCCTGTCCGAAGGTCATCCAGAAGCGTGCTTGCTTCAGTGTAGGGAAATTTTTGACAAGCGACTCCAATTCTTCGTGATAAATCAGATATGATTCCTTAGGCCCTATGTTGGGATAATTGAGTGGCATGTGTATTTCGTGTGGTTCTGTTTCCACCCATTTGCCGTCTTTCCAGTATTTACCTTTTTGGGTTACTTCGCGTATATTGATTTCGGGATTGAAATTTGTAGCGAAAGCTTTCCCGTGATCGCCCGCATTGCAGTCTACAATATCGAGGGTGTGCATTTCGTCAAAATGGTGCTTTGCCGCATAAGCCGTAAATACGCTGGTTACTCCGGGGTCGAATCCGCATCCCAAAATAGCAGTCAGGCCAGCTTCTCTGAAACGGTCTTGATATGCCCATTGCCATTTATACTCGTATTTGGCTTCGTCTTTAGGTTCGTAGTTTGCCGTATCCAGATAGTTAACGCCACAAGCCAGACAGGCATCCATTATAGTTAAATCCTGATAAGGTAAAGCTACATTAATAACCAGTTCGGGTTTGAACGAATTAAATAAGGCTTTCAGGTCTTCCACATTATCAGCATCCACTTGGGCGGTTTTGATAAGGCCTCCTCCTATTTTTTCGGCAATAGCATCGCATTTCGATTTAGTACGGCTGGCTAACATAATGTCAGTAAACACGTCTTTGTTTTGGGCTACCTTGTGGGCAACAACTGTGCCAACGCCACCCGCCCCAATAATAAGAACTCTTCCCATTTTATTCAATGTATTATGGTGATTTAAATATATGTTTTAAAACAAATTGATGCTAAAAAAATAAAAAACATGCATGTATCCTTGTTTCTCAATGTAAAAATAAAATTAAAAAATGAAATAGTAAACATATTGCTATGTAATAAGCTTGCTAAAGCTCGTATTTTTTGATTTTTTATTTATCTTTGTGCGTTTTTTAGTACGTAGGTCTATTTCAGATCGGACAATAATGCAATTGTTTTTAAATTATTAAGAAACCCTAATAAATATTTTATTATTGTATGTGTCTCAATAATAAGGTATTACTTTAAATATGAAAGTAAAATAATTCAAAATATAAAAACTCTAATTCTATTATGTCGCAAACAATGGGTCATATATCTCAGGTAATCGGTCCGGTAGTGGATGTTTATTTTGAGAAAAAGGATAGCGCAGCGAAATTACCGCAAATACATGAAGCTCTACACATTAAAAGACCTGACGGCCGCATATTGGTTGTCGAAGTTCAACAACATATTGGAGAAAACTCGGTTCGTACCGTTGCTATGGATAGTACCGATGGTCTTCGCCGTGGCTTGGAGGTTGTAGCAACCGGCTCGCCCATAGAAGTACCTATCGGAGACCAGGTAAAAGGTCGTTTGATGAATGTTGTAGGTGAATCGATAGATGGCATGAAGCCTGTAAGCAGTGCCGCTTCGTTGCCTATACACAGGGAACCTCCTAAGTTCGAAGACTTGGTTACATCGCGCGAAGTACTGTTCACTGGTATTAAAGTAATCGACTTGCTTGCCCCTTATGCCAAAGGAGGTAAAGTAGGTTTGTTTGGTGGTGCCGGTGTAGGAAAAACCGTGTTGATTATGGAGTTGATCAACAACATTGCAAAAAAACACAATGGATATTCGGTTTTTGCGGGTGTTGGAGAGCGTACGCGCGAAGGTAATGACCTGTTGCGTGAGATGATAGAATCGAACGTTGTTCGCTATGGCGAAGAATTTAAGAAAAGTATGGAAGAAGGTCATTGGGATCTGTCGAAAGTAGATTACAATGAACTTCAAAACTCACAGATATCGTTGGTGTTTGGGCAGATGAACGAACCTCCGGGCGCACGTTCGTCGGTAGCGCTTACGGGGCTAACTGTTGCCGAATCTTTCCGCGATGCAGACCACAAAGACGGAGGTCCTAAAGATATATTGTTCTTTATCGACAACATTTTCCGTTTCACTCAGGCAGGTTCTGAGGTGTCGGCGCTTTTGGGACGTATGCCTTCGGCGGTAGGTTACCAGCCAACTTTGGCATCGGAGATGGGTGCTATGCAAGAGCGTATCACATCTACTAAAAACGGGTCAATCACATCTGTACAGGCGGTTTATGTACCTGCCGATGACTTGACCGACCCTGCTCCCGCCACAACCTTCTCGCACTTGGATGCTACAACCGTATTGAGCCGTAAGATTACAGAGCTTGGTATCTATCCTGCGGTAGACCCATTGGAGTCAACAGCACGCAGTTTGGATCCTAACGTAGTGGGACAAGATCACTACGATGTGGCTCAACGTGTAAAACAAATATTACAACGTAACAAAGAACTTCAGGATATCATATCTATCTTGGGTATGGAAGAGCTTTCGGACGAAGACAAGAAAACGGTTAACCGCGCGCGTCGTGTGCAACGCTTCCTGTCGCAACCATTTAACGTGGCAACGCAGTTTACAGGCGTTCCTGGGGTGATTGTTGATATAGCAGACACAATAAAAGGCTTCAAGATGATTCTTGACGGAGAGGTTGACGACCTTCCCGAACAAGCATTCCTGAACGTTGGAACCATCGAAGACGCAATAGAAAAAGGCCGTAAACTTCAGGTGCAAGCAGCCGGAGCATAAGAGCCCTTGATTCACAACATCCTGAAAAATAAATATTAAGATGAAAGACCTGGATTTAAAAATAATATCGGCCGAAAAATCGCTGTATCAAGGAAAAGCTACCTTTGTGAAGCTACCCGGTACGGAAGGAAATTTCAGTGTACATCATAACCATGCGCCGCTTATCTCATCGCTACAAGCAGGAGAAATAGTTTATGGTAAAAGTGTAGACACTACCGAGACTGTAACAATATCCGGAGGTTTTGTGGAGGTGAAGCAGAATGTGATTACTGTTTGTGTTGAGCAATAATTAAAGTTGTTTATGGCAAAAGACCTGTTTAAAGCAACACTGATAACTACGATTATCGCTTCCGGTATGATGATCGGGGCTTTGGTAGGAGCCGTTACATTTTATTTTGTTCCCACATTCAGCCAACAGTGGTTTGTAGGCATACTGTCGTTCTTTCTGATAACGGAGTTTCTGTTGGTGACGATGGTCGAGGCCTTCAGCCGCAAAAAAGAAAAGAAGCAATTGCAACAGATTTATATGCTGACCAAAGTTATAAAAATAGCGGTATCGCTCATATTTGTCGGTATTTTTGTTGTGATTGAGGGCAAAGAGATGATAAAGCCTTTTGTGGCGGTTTTCATGGCCTTCTATCTTTTGTTTTTGCTTGTTGAATCGATTTTATTTGTAAAAATAGAAAAGCATATAAAAAAAAATAAAGAAAAAAATGAATAGCCAATTTAAATATATACTCTTGCTGTTGTGCGCAATATTTGTTGCCAACACAACGCTTATGGCGTCGGGAGGAAGTACAGAAGAAGGCGGTGAACTGAATGTGAAAGAACTGATTCTTGACCACCTTGGCGATTCGTACGACTGGCATCTTTGGGGCGAAGTATCTGTTCCCCTGCCCGTTATTGTGAAAGGCGAGAATAGTGGCTGGCAGGTGTTCATGTCGTCAAATTTTCATCACGGAACGGTTGAATATAACGGCTTTTATATTGCACAGGAAGGTAGTTACAGAGGCAAGATTGTAGAGAAAAATGCTGCCGGCGAAGAAGTTCGTCCTTGGGATTTTTCGCTTACAAAGAATGCGATGGCTCTGATATTGAGTAGTATCGTACTCATTACTATTATCCTAAGCGTGGCTCGTTGGTATAAGAAACACAATACGCCCGATAATCCGCAAGTAGCAAAAGGGTTTGTCGGATTTATGGAAATGTTCATAATGAGCGTCAACGACGACATTGTTAAACCATGTGTTGGTAAAAATTACAAGAAATTTGCGCCTTATCTTCTGACAGCATTTTTCTTTATTTTCACCAATAATATTATGGGCTTGATTCCTATTTTCCCTTTTGGAGCGAACGTAACGGGAAACATAGCCGTAACTATGGTTTTGGCGGTTTTCACGTTCTTTACGGTAAACGTATTCGGTTCGCGCGAGTACTGGAGGGAAATACTTTGGCCCGATGTACCTACATGGCTTAAGTTCCCCATTCCGCTTATGCCTGTCATCGAGATTGTAGGTATATTTACAAAACCTTTTGCCTTGATGATACGTCTTTTTGCCAATATACTTGCCGGTCACTCTATTGTGTTGGGTCTTGTATGTTTGGTATTCGTAACCGTATCGTTGGGTACGGCCATAAATTCGTCGATGAGTGTTATGTCGGTATTGTTAACCGTGTTTATCAACATGGTAGAAATACTTGTGGCATACATCCAAGCTTATGTATTTACTATGCTTTCGGCGGTGTTTATCGGTTTGGCGCAGGTGGAACCCCATCATGCAAAACATTAAAGGAAAAAATCTAAATCAGAAATTAAATTAATAAAATCAATACTTAAAAATCAAAGAATTATGTTACTATCAGTTTTATTAGAAGCAGCAGGTTTAGCAAGTTTAGGAGCAGCTCTTGGAGCAAGTTTAGCAACAATAGCAGCAGCTATTGGTATCGGAAAAATCGGTGCGTCGGCAATGGAAGGTATCGCTCGTCAACCAGAAGCAAGTAGCGACATCCGTATGTCTATGATTATTGCAGCGGCTCTTATCGAGGGGGTTGCCTTGTTTGCGGTAGTAGTTTGCGGATTTATCATATAAACCAAAGAAAACTAATAAAAAATGCTTTTACAACCTGAAGTCGGTCTTTTATTTTGGATGCTTTTGTCATTCGGGATCGTGTTTTTCATTCTTGCGAAATTCGGATTCCCTGTGATAACAAAGATGGTCGATAACCGCAATGAGTATATCGAAAAATCTTTGGACGCAGCCAAAGAAGCCAACAAACAATTGGCTAATATAAAAGAAGAGAGCGAAGCTATGATAGCTTCGGCAAGAAGCGAGCAGGTGAAAATCTTAAATGATGCAGAAAATACCAGAACCCGTCTTGTAAACGAAGCACGCGAGCAGGCCCGTACCGAAGGCCAGAAGGAGCTGGACGAAATAAGAAGGCAAATACAACTTGAAAAAGAAGAGGCAATCAAGGACATACGTCGTCAGGTTGCCGAACTATCGGTTGGTGTTGCCGAAAAAGTTCTCCGCGACAACTTGCGTACCGACAAGGAACAAATGGCAATGATAGACCGTTTGGTAGACGAGGCTATGGTATCAAAATCTTAATATATTAATAAGTTATGAATTCAGGAACAGTATCTAAGCGTTATGCACGGGCTCTTTTCGAATATGCGAAAGAACAGGGCGTTGAAGACAAGGTTTTTACAGACATGCAAAAGTTAAGCCAAGCCTTGACCAACGATTATTCGCTTCGTACGGCATTAGATAATCCTGTATTGTTTACCAGCGATAAACTTGAACTGACAAAAACAGCGGCCGGAGGCCAGGTATCTGATGCCTTCGTCCGTTTCATAGAATTAGTATTGCATCAGAAAAGGGAAAAAAATCTGCAAACGATCAGTTTAGTATATTTGGATTTATACAGAGACTATAAAAATATTAGTGTAGGCAAGTTAGTAACGGCAGGTTCTATCGATACAGCTGCCCAAGATAAGATAAAACAACTGGTAAATAGCAAGGTGAAAGGTGCTCTCGAATTCGAGACCCGGATAGATCCTGAAATTGGAGGTGGTTTTGTATTATATATCGATACTTATCGATTGGATGCAAGCGTATCTACACAATTAAAGTCAATCAGAGAGCAATTGCTCAGAAGTAACAAAAAAGTTGTGTAACCCTGTGTAAAACCGTTATCGTTAACTTGATGATAGTTTTTTAATAAGAAAAAATTAATATGTCTGGAAATATAAAAGCAAGCGAGGTTTCAGAAGTGTTGAAGATGCAACTGGATGGAATCAGCAACCGTGTTCAGTTTGACGAAACGGGAGTGGTTCTTTCGGTGGGCGATAGCGTGGCTCGTGTATACGGTTTGAAAAATGTAGAATCGAACGAGTTGCTTGAATTCGACAACGGACTGAAAGCCGTAGCGATGAACCTTGAAGAAGATAACGTGGGAGCCGTATTATTGGGTCCTTCGGTATTTGTAAAAGAGGGCGATATCGTGAAACGCACAGGCCTGATTGCCTCTATTAAAGTAGGCGAAGGCTTGTTGGGGCGTGTAATCACTCCTCTGGGCGAACCGATTGACGGAAAAGGAGATATTGAGGGCGAGTTGATTGAAATGCCCCTTGAGCGTAAAGCTCCGGGTGTAATATACCGTCAGCCTGTAACTCAACCTTTGCAAACCGGATTGAAAGCTATTGATGCGATGATTCCTATCGGCCGTGGTCAGCGTGAGTTGATTATCGGCGACCGTCAGACAGGAAAAACCGCAATCGCCATAGATACCATAATCAGCCAAAAAGCCAACTACGAAGCGGGCGATCCTGTTTATTGTATTTATGTTGCTATCGGTCAGAAAGCTTCTTCGGTAGCAAACATTGTTGAAACATTAAAAGAAAAAGGCGCTTTAGACTATACTGTGGTTATTTCTGCTACAGCAGCCGAGCCAGCCGCCTTACAATATTTCGGAGCATTTGCCGGTGCTGCTATTGGCGAATACTTCCGCGATACAGGTCGTCACGCACTTGTTGTTTACGACGACTTGTCGAAACAAGCTGTGGCTTACCGCGAAATTTCTCTGATTTTGAGAAGGCCTCCCGGTCGTGAAGCATATCCCGGTGATATCTTCTACTTGCACTCACGCTTATTGGAGCGTGCGGCCAAAATCATCGAACAGCAAGAGGTTGCCGAGCAAATGAACGACTTGCCCGAATCTTTGAAAGGAAAAGTGAAAGCCGGAGGTTCTCTGACTGCTTTGCCTATCATCGAAACCCAAGCGGGCGACGTTTCGGCCTATATTCCAACCAATGTGATTTCTATTACCGACGGACAGATATTCCTTGACCTTGACTTGTTCAACTCGGGTAACCGTCCGGCCATCGACGTGGGTATTTCCGTTTCGCGTGTGGGTGGTAGTGCACAAACCAAAGCAATGAAAAAAGTTGCGGGTACTTTGAAGATAGACCAAGCTCAATTCCGCGAATTGGAGGCGTTTGCACAATTTGGTGGCGATATGGACCCTGTTACTGCCCTTACAATCAATAAAGGACAGAAAAATGCGGAGTTGCTTATCCAAGCGCAATATTCGCCAATGCCAGTGGAAAAACAAGTGGCTATTCTTTATTGCGGAACTAACGGGCTGCTTAACACCATACCTCTCGACAAGGTTCATAACTTTGAATCTGAGTTCCTGAAAGTATTGGAAACGCAATACAAGGAATCGGTACTTGACGTGCTGAAAAAAGGTCAGTTAACAAACGAAGTTGCCGCTACAATAGAAAAAGTGGCGAAAGAAGTTGCAAGTTTGTATAAAGCTTAAAAATAAAGAAACTCTATGGCATCATTAAAGGAAATAAAAGGCAGGATTGCATCGGTCAATAGTACGAAAAAGATTACTTCAGCCATGAAGATGATTGCATCAGCTAAGTTGCATAAGGCTCAGGCTACAATCGTTTCTTTTTTGCCTTATACACAAAAATTGAATCAAATCCTTACTTGTTTGTTGGCTTCCGACAGCAATTTTGATTCGGCTTATGCGCAAGAGCGTGAAGTGAAAAGAGTTGCTATCGTGGCATTCTCGTCAAACTCAAGCCTTTGCGGAAGCTTTAATGCCAATATCCTTAAAGAGTTCAGCCAAACATATTCGCAGTACGAAAATTTGGGTAAAGAAAATATCCTTGTTTATCCCGTTGGGAAAAAGATAATGGACTTTGCGAACAAATCGAATATAAAGATAGAAGGGCAATTTACGGCTATGGCCGATAAGCCTTCGTTTCAGCCTGTGCTGGAGCTGTCGAACGATTTGGTTTCAAAATTCCTGAACAAAGAGGTAGACAGGATTATTCTCGTTTACACACACTTTAAATCGGCAGGGTCGCAACAAGTTACGAACTCTGTTTATTTGCCTTTCGATTTGGATAGTGTAAGGGAACAAGATGCCCAAGGAGGATCTAATAATGTGCAAACCGACTATATACTTGAACCAACTCGCGAAGAACTTCTTTCGCACCTTATACCTAAGGTTTTGGCTTCAAACTTATATTCAGCCCTGTTAGACTCTAATGCATCCGAACATGCGGCACGGAGTATGGCTATGCAAATAGCAACCGACAATGCTCAAGACCTTGTACAAGACCTTACTGTTGAGTACAACAAGAGTCGTCAGGGTGCTATTACAAACCAGTTGCTCGACATTATCGGAGGAGCGTCTGCTTTGTAGGTTTCTGTTGTATAGAGAAAATAATTCATATCATAAAGAAATAGCGGAAAAGAAGGACATTCTTTTTCGCTATTTTATTAATACAAACCCTATTATTCAAAACATAAGTTCAGCATAAAAATTGCTGTCGTATTTTTTGTATATTTCACAGGGATACTGAACAAAAAAAGAGGCGGTTAAACCTCTTTTTATCTGGATATATTCTCTCTTAGTGATATCTACAAAAACCTGCCATAAGGCTTTATTCCTTAATGTTTTCAATCCACTTCCGGGCATTGATAAATGCTTCTATCCAAGGTGTAACATCGTCTTTGCGGCGCTCGAAGGGATAGTATGCGCATTGCCAAGGGAAGAGCGAACGCTCCAAGTGAGGCATAATAGCCAAATGGCGACCATCCTTAGAACAAACGCCTGCCGTATTGTAGTCCGATCCGTTAGGATTTCCGGGATATGTATCGTAAACGTATTTTGCAACAAACTCATAGTCTTGTTCTGCCTGTGGTAACACAAAACGTCCTTCGCCATGTGTCACCCAGATGCCAAGCTTACTGCCAGATAGTGAACCGAACATAACCGATTTGTTTTCGGGTATCTCTACACTGACGAACGCTGATTCGAGCTTATGTGAGATGTTATGCTCCATCCTTGGTTTTTGTGTGTGTTCGGGATAAACCAGTCCTAATTCCATCATCAACTGGCAACCGTTACATACACCAAGGCTAAGGGTGTCTTTGCGGGCATAGAAATTATCGAGAGCCTGTTTCGCTTTTTCGTTAAACATAAAGCTGCCTGCCCATCCTTTGGCCGAACCAAACACATCGGAGTTCGAAAATCCGCCACAGAACACAATCAGATTTATGTCTTCAAGCGTTTCCCTGCCCGAAGCCAAGTCGGTCATATGTACGTCTTTCACATCGAAGCCTGCAAGATAAAGCGAGTACGCCATTTCACGCTCACCATTTGTTCCCTTTTCGCGGATAACAGCAGCTTTAATACCCGACATTCCCTCCCTGTTGGGCGTTATGCCCAAATTAGAGAAGCGACCCGAAAAGTCGTGCCTTATATTAAATTGCAAAGGTTGATTCTTATAGTTCTCGAAACGGGCTTTAGCGCATTCTTCTCCACTCTGAAGCCTATCAAGTAAATACGACGATTCGTACCAAACGTCTCTCAACTGATCTATATCGAATTCCTGATAAAAGTCGTCTTTCTGAATTGTAAGTTTTCGGTTTTCGGTTGGCCGTGCAACGATAGCGAATCCGAGTCCATAATCTTCCAGAATTTTTTCTACCAGATGATGGTGTTTCACCTGAATGAGAATACCCGGATTTTCGGAAAACAGAATTTTTATCAAATCGGAATGATGCAGTTTATCGAGTCTTGCTTCCAGACCTCCTTTAGGGTTGGCAAAACACATTTCGAGCATAGCGGTTATCATACCACCTGCCGAAATATCGTGTCCGGCAAGGATAAGACCACGGTCTATCAATTCCTGAACGGCATTGAATGCGTTTTTGAAATATTCGCTATCTTTCACGGTGGGAACTTCTTCGCCTACCTTATTCAAAGTTTGGGCAAAGGCCGAACCTCCAAGTTTAAACGTGTCGAACGAAAAATCTATATAGTAAAGGTATGTACCTTTTATATAAGCTAAAACAGGCGAAATAATCTTACGGATGTTTTTTACCTCTGCTGCTGCCGAAATGATAACCGTTCCCGGTGAATATACTTTTTCTTCGCCATATTTCTGTGTCATCGACAAGGAGTCTTTCCCTGTCGGGATGTTTATACCCAAACTACACGCAAAGTTGGAACAAGCCTCCACGGCGTTATATAGACGTGCGTCTTCGCCCGGATTTTTACAGGGCCACATCCAGTTTGCGCTGAGCGATACACTGTTCAACCCTCCTTCGATAGGTGCGAAAACGAGGTTGGTTAAGGCTTCGGCAATAGATACTACCGATCCTGCCGCAGGGTCGACCATCGCCACTTGTGGAGCATGGCCGATTGAAGTTGCGATACCTGTACGTCCCCGATAATCGAGTGCTACGGCTCCGAGGTCGCTCAATGGTAGCTGTATTTCTCCTTGGCATTGCTGACGGGCTATTTTCCCGGTAACCGAACGGTCTACCTTATTTGTGAGCCAGTCTTTGCAAGCAACGGCTTCGAGTTGAAGCACGTTTTCTATATATTCCTTCAGGCCGGAAATATTGTATTCGGGGTTGCTGTAAGTTTCTTCAAGGGTGGTGTCACGCATGATTGTTTTAGGCGCTTTCCCGAAGAAATCTTCCAGATTAAGGTCAATAGGGCGTTTACCGTCTTTTTGCTCAAAAACGAACTTCATATCGTTGGTAGTTTCGCCAACAACATACATAGGCGAGCGTTCACGGTCGGCAACACGCTTAATCATCTCTGTTGTTTCGGCAGGTATGAGCATACCCATTCTTTCCTGGCTTTCGTTTCCTACAATTTCTTTCGACGAAAGGGTAGGATCGCCAACAGGAAGTTTGTCTACCTCGATAATACCACCTGTGTGTTCCACCAACTCAGACAAGCAGTTCAGGTGACCGCCTGCACCATGGTCGTGGATGGAAACTATCGGGTTATTGTCCGATTCGGACAGTGTACGGATAACGTTCGATGTCCGTTTTTGCATTTCGGGGTTGGCACGCTGTACGGCATTCAGCTCAATTCCACTCGAATACTGACCTGTGTTGACCGACGAGACTGCGCCTCCGCCCATTCCTATACGGTAGTTGTCTCCACCGAGGATAACAACCTTTTCGCCCGGAGTGGGCTCTGCTTTCAGTGCGTCCCGCTTATTAGCAAAGCCTACACCTCCGGCAAGCATTATTACTTTATCGTAAGCAAATTTCTTCGCGTTTTCTTCGTGTTCCAGCGTGAGCAACGAACCGCAGATAAGGGGTTGCCCAAATTTATTCCCAAAATCGGAAGCTCCGTTCGATGCCTTTATAAGAATCTCTTCGGGTGTTTGGTATAGCCATTGGCGCTCGGCCATACCTTGTTCCCATTTGCGGCCTGCCTTTGTGCGGGGATAGGCTGTCATATAAACTGCTGTGCCGGCAATAGGCAGCGAGCCACGGCCTCCGGCCAGACGGTCGCGTATTTCGCCTCCCGTTCCTGTTGCAGCACCGTTGAAAGGTTCTACTGTGGTTGGGAAATTATGTGTTTCGGCTTTCAAAGAGATAACCGATTTTATTTGTTTTGTTTGGAAGTAATCGGGCTTATCGCCTGTTGCGGGAGCAAATTGCTCAATTTCGGGTCCGTCGCTGAAAGCAACATTGTCTTTGTAAGCCGAAACAAGTCTGTTTGGATTTTCGGCCGATGTTTTCTTTATCAGTTTAAATAGTGAACTTTCCTTTTCCTCGCCATCAATAATAAACGTTCCGTTAAATATTTTATGGCGGCAGTGTTCCGAATTTACTTGCGAGAAACCAAACACTTCACTATCGGTAAGCTTCCTACCAAGTTTTTTGCTCAAATCGTTCAGATATCCAACCTCGTCATCGCTCAGTGCCAAACCTTCTTTGCGGTTGTAGGCTTCAATATCGTCAATCTCGATGATTGGTTCGGGCTGCTTATCTATTGTAAATAAATCCTGCGTAAGCCCACTGTATATTTGCTGGAGCATGGGGTCGAATTTCGCATCTTGGCTCGATACAAAGTACTCTTCGATGCGGAGAATGCCTGCAATGCCCATATTTTGGGTTATTTCAACGGCATTTGTACTCCACGGAGTAATCATTTCCTTACGAGGCCCCACATAATAGCCATCTATCTGGGAGGTATCGAGCATTTGCGCTTCGCCAAAGAGCCAAGTTAATTTCTGAACATCGGCAGGGTTTAATACTAAATCGGTTTGAACTGCAATAATAACATCCTTAGCAGGATTCTGGAAGAAAGCAACCATATTTTCTTTTTGTAACTTGTTAGTAAGTTTCTGAAATGTGGAACAAAGTTAATGAAAAGTACAGAGCTATTAAAACAAAATCTATACAGAAAACATATTATTTCTGAAAACAAAAATAAGACAGAGCGATATATGCCGAAATTATAATGAAAGAAGAATACTTTGTAATTCAAATTGCTATTTATGGTTTGTGCGAATAATAAAAAGAGTATACACCCGAATGAGTATAATAAGTTTAATCAAAAAGCAATTTTCGGTTACAGTATAAATCTTATTAGCATATATTTAGCAATATCCGAGAAAGTCATTTCAAATCCGTGGCGCATTTAGAATATGAAAATTCATTATCTGAGAAATAAGATATATCCATTTTGTCATCCTGAGTGAAACGAAGGATCTTTAATAAAAAAACAGAGACTCTTCACTTTGTTCAGAAACAACGTTCGATGAGTGTAGGTGATTCAATGGTAAGAATTGCAAATTGCTTATAATGAGAAATTTGTGGTGAGTTATTTAGGTGCGTCACGGGTTATTTTAATTCTCTTTCCATAGATAATGTAGTATGTTCTGTGCAAAGGTTAAGGGATTAAATTCTTTATTGATTTATTTTATAAAAGGCAACTTGATATTAATATAACTAATCGAAAAATAGTTAAAAAACAGGAGGTATATCCATATTGTTAAATAAACCTCTTTTTATTTTAAAAAATGTAAATAAATGAGCTTATGGTGTGCGAAAATATAACATTACAAGATGTCATAAAAGGTTCTGGATTTTTTTATTTTCGCATATTTCTTCAGTATGCAGTAATGCTTATGAATAAAGGATTATGGGGCTAATTGTAAAGAATTTTTTTAAGAAAAACAGAACAGAAAAAAGGTGCTCTCAATCTGTGAAATCTACGTATTCGTATTTTAACATATTTGCCACAATATTCATTTCGGGGCTTTTTTGTTCGTTTTTTATAATTATATTTGTCGTCTGAATAATGAATTGAAATAATGGGAAGCCCAAAAACAAGAATTCGCAACTGTGCTTTTATTGTCCAAAATTTGGATAGTACCGTTATTTTATTAGAGAGAGAGAGAGAGAGAGAGAGAGAGAGCCTCACATAAGGGTCGATTAATATCTCTATTTTTTTCATTTTTTGTACAGAATATAGAAATATATGTTTCTATTTTCATATCATTAGGTGCGTGTACATGTGCGCGCATTATACGAAATAATTTTATCAGAAAAAAGGTCAGGGTATTTTTTTATAAAAAAATATATCCTGTTTTTTTGTGCCCTACATCTACCAACAATAAAAAATTAACATTTAATTTTTTTCGTTCAATATATTATCCGAGAGCTTTACAAAAAAGGGGTCGGGGAGTTCCTATTTTATATTTGCCTTTCATTCGATTCGATTTAATTGCCGTGCCGTTTGCGAAAATAGTAAGCAATATGTACAAATTGGAAAAGGACTCCCCTTCCATTTTTTGTGCCAAAGATGCACTAACATCAATACAATCAAATAATTTAAAAATGGCACACAATACGATTTGTATTGATTAAGTGTGTGTTAAACTGATTATAGATATTATAACAGGTTCTTAATCAAGAAGAAGATAAGGAATGCTTGAAAAATATGTTAATAACAATAATTAGAAAGGAATGATAAAAAAGGTGAAAACAACAAAACTACAAACAGCACATCATCAGTTAGTTCTAAAAAAAATGTTTATTCTGATATGTGTAACATTTACAGCATTATCTACACATTCTCAGGTAACGATAGGTAAAGACGTTCCGCCTCATGAGGGTGCCGCCTTAGAAATAGTCTCGAACAGTAACAAAGGCTTGTTGTTACCGAGGTTGTTTCTTGTATCTGCAACAGCTTGGAATCCTCCGATGACAAGTAGTAGTTCCGTTGATGGTATGACGGTGTATAACACTAATAGTACCCCTGAAAATGGGCTCGATGGAGTTGGGGTTTACACATGGGTAAATAACCGATGGTATAAGCTCGATAATCAGGATTGTCCTGTTCCGGCCCGGCCCGGTAGTATATCTATTTCGGATAATGGCCCTTTTGATCAAGGAGATAAGTTTACAGCTTCGGTGGCGGCCGTAAGTGGTGCTACTTCTTATATATGGGAATTAGCCGATGGTCTAATGGGATTTTCTACAACCAACCAAATCTCTATTACAGCCGTTTTTGATGGTAATTATCCTGCCGGAAGTATCAAGGTCAGGGCTGTTAATAGTTGTGGTATAAGTGAAGAACAGTCTTTTGCAACGGCGCTTATTGTGAATTATGTTAATCCTTGCGTAGAGTGCGAAAAACCCGGAACTCTCGATAAAATTATATTTACATATTATGTTGTAAACAATGACGATCCGGTGAGTATTAACCGCACTGACCAGATGAGAGCGGAGGTAACGCCTGTTAGCGGTGCTGATTTTTATTATTGGGTATTGCCCAACGGATTGAGCGGATATTCTACAAGTTCAGTAATAACAATAACCGGCGATGTGGCCGGAACATACGCCAAGGGAACAATAAAGGTTTATGCGGTTAACGATTGTGGATATAGTATGATAACCAACGATCAGCAAAGTATTTTAGTAAGGTGTCCTGAGCCCGGAACTATTAATTCAAGGAATATACGGATATATCCAAAGCAAGTAATAGTAGGAGGAGAGGCTATACTTGTCGTACCTACTGCAAGATACGCAACCTCATACAAGTATGACTTAACGAGTCTGGGGATTACACCTATTGTTAGTTCATCTTCCATATTTTATCCTTTCAATATCCCTTCGAACCTACCGGAAGGTACTTATGCGATTAACGTAACACCGGTAAATGATTGTGCGGAAGGCGATAGAGCAACTATATCGGTAGATGTTCAAACCGGATCGTCATGTCCTGTGCCGGATCAGCCGGGCGTATTAAATTTTAGTTCACGAGTACTTAATAATGGTGATAACTTAACCATTTCCATGTCGAGCTATCCTTCGGGTAATGACATATATTATGAATGGTTTTATCCCGACGATGTATTCGAAGCTGATATGAACTTAACTGTCGGACCTTCAATCACACTCAAGGTAATTGCTTCAGGAAGAACTATTGATGCCTCCGAAATTATGGTTATTGCCAACAGTAGTTGCGAATCAAGTTTCCCAAGAACCGGAACCGGAACTATTGTAACGCAGTAAAAAAAAGCATAGATAGTAGAATGAAGAGTTGTTTTATATATAACCAAAATAATCAAGTAAAATGAAAAAGAAAGCATATATAATACTTATATTTTTTGCACTATTTATATCGGCTAATGCCCAGGTAACAATTGGTAGGGGTACGGCTGCCCATGCGGGATCTATTCTGGAAATAGAATCGAATAGTAGTAAAGGACTTTTGCTGCCACGGGTTTCGTTGGCACGGTACGATTACTGGCAGCCTCTTGAGGGAACTCCGGATGATGGAATGCTTGTTTTTAATACTAACACCTCAACCCTCAATAATTTGAAAGGAAAGGGTACGTATGTATGGTACAATAACCGGTGGAATATCTTACAGCGGGCGTCTTCTCCCTGCACATCGGCTCCTGGTACCCCTGTCAGCATCTCTTTTAATACTCGTACAATAGATAAAGGCAGTAATAACCTTTTTATTGTAGCCTCAGTGCCCGAAGTTAAAGGTGCAAGTTCTTATAGCTGGGTTTTGCCGGTAGGGTTAACAGGTACTTCGAACGAAAACTATATTACTATTACAGCAAGTGCCTCAGGAAGTTATGATGCCTCTCAAATAAAGGTGTCGGTTAGCAATGATTGTGGTTCTGGCTCACAAGTATCGGGTACCGGTACAATTGAGGTTAATTAATTAGGTGGAGTCTGTTCATCGTGACTCATAACTCGAATTCTCCTAACTTTTATAAAATAAAATAATGAAATCAAAAAAAATAAATAATATATTATTGAGAATAGCTTTTGTTTTAGCCTGTTTAATGCTATTCACCAATCCGTCTTATTCGCAGGTGGCTATAGGTAAGGATGTTAAAGCTCAAGATGGCGCAGCACTCGAATTATATTCCGACAACAAAGGCTTGCTTCTGCCTAAGGTAGCTTTAACATCTGCTATTGTGTGGAATCCTTTGTTCGGAAGCGCAACTGAAGGTATGATTGTATATAATGAAAATGATATTAAGACTTTAGAAAGTGGACTGGAAGGTATTGGAGTATACGTATGGTCTGATGGTGCATGGCATTTGCTGGACGGCGAGGGATGTGCTGTGCCAGCTATGCCGGGGCAAATAACATTTACGCCGGTCGGTCCGATAGATCAGGGCGATAAATTTACTGCATCGATAGCAGCCGTGGACGGAGCTACGTCTTATATCTGGGAGCTACCCGAGGGATTAATGGGTTTTTCTACAACTTCAACTATTGAAATTACAGCAGTTAAGGATGGAACTTACAGTGCTGGCACCATAAAGGTGAAAGCTGTAAATGATTGCGGCATCGGAGAAGCCCGTGCTTCTTCGATAGCAATGGTTGTAAATCCGGTCAATCCTTGCGTGGATTGCCCCAAGCCCGGGGATATAGGGCCTATTTCTTTTAGTAGTAGAACAATCAATAAAGGAGATACTTTTACGGCCTCGATAACACCTGTAACCAATGCCACCGCCGATTTTTATTATTGGGTATTGCCCAATGGGCTGACAGGACATTCTTCAGGCCCTTCTATAACAATAACTGCCGAAAAAACAGGTAATTATTCGGGTGAAGATATTATAGTTTATGCGGTTAACGATTGTGGATATGTATCGGGAAAAGGAACCGGATTTATAAATGTAACAATCCCCGATCCTTGTCCTATACCTGATACTCCGGGCAAAATAACTTTTTATCCTAAATATTCAAGTCTTGGTAGCCTTATGATTGTTTCAGTAGAACCGGTTGCGGGAGCCGATTATTACGAATGGGTGCTGCCTTCAATACTATCATCGACTCCGATAATAACTAATGTACCTTATCTAAGCTTCAGTGTACCCAGTTCAATACCCCCCGGAGACTATACAGTTAAAGTGAGGGCTGTAAATAATTGTGGAGAAAGTGGTTATTCTGAGGATATCATGTATTTTGTTAGGGCTGGGGTATGTGTAGTCTTGTCCGAGCATATTTCTGAAATGAGATTTAATAATACAGTACAAGGCTCTCTTTATGTTTCTTTGAGTGGATATCCGGCCGTTATAGGTATACCCACATATTATATATGGACATATCCCGAAGAATATTTAGAACCGATGGCAGGTTCTTACAGTAATGGTTTGTGTGTTGTTAAAGAAGGTAATGCATTAAGGTTTAAGGTTCTTAAGTCCGGAACTTTCGACGGTAGCCAGATTACTGTATTTGCCCGGAACTATTGTTCGCAAACATCAGTGCTTCATGGTTCTGGTAGCGTGACGGTTACAAAATAACAGGTACACAGTATAAACCAGTCAAGATATTCGGTTCTTCCTACTTTAATGATTGTAGGGAGAACCGAATGCTTTTTAGGATTTATCTCCTTTTTATTGGTGTTTTAGTTGTTGCTTGCGGGAATAAATGACCAACCGTTAACAAGGAAAATGAAACTATAATATAACCCTATTTTATATGAACAATAAAAGCCATATTTCTGAAAGGAGAAGTGTTTAGCAGAAAAACAAAGGAGAAAAATGTGCGTTGGATTTGATATATTTTGCTTAATTTCACGGCAAATTATTTTGAGAAAATACAGCGTAAAAACGCGTGGATAGGCGAATCTTTGAATTGTTACCTCAAGCCTTGAGGAATTTCGCTTACTGTCTTTTCCAGAAGATTATCACCCAAAGATATTTTTCATGACTACCGATTGGTTTATATTATTATACGATTTCCCTCAATGGGATTCCGATTTGCTGGTATGGATAAATGAAAAGCAACACAGTTTGCTCGATCCTGCCATGATTTTTTTCAGTACATATTTCTTCTGGGGAGCCATTTTGATATTGATTCTCTGTTTTATGGCATATAAATACCGAAAACGAGGAACAATAGCCGTTTTCTTTTTGTTAATGACAATAGGGCTGAACAGCGGATTGAGTAATCTTCTGAAAATAATTGTCATGCGCCCTCGCCCATGCGAGGCTCTCAACGGTGTGGTCAATGTATTGGAGGATTGTGGTAGCAGTTATAGTTTTTTTTCGGCACACTCGTCCAATTCATTTTGTTTGGCTCTGTTTACCGCACTGTTCTTCAGAAACAGGTATTATTCGATGTTCATTTTCTTCTGGGCTACCCTCATTGCATATAGCCGTATGTACGTAGGCAAGCATTACCCGTTGGATGTTGTTTGCGGAATTGCGTTTGGGTTGTTGATGGGATGGTTAGGCTACAAAACGTATCAAAAGTATGAAGCTAAGAAATTGTTGAACGGTTAAATGTTTGATTATGAAAAAGTATTTTGTGTTATTACTGCTGGTTTTCCTCTTTTTTTCGTGTAACAAAAAAGCCGACAAAGTATTTCAGGATAGGTGGATTGAACATGTTGTGGAAAAATATCCAGATATGAAAACCGTTGAAAGTTTTATCCAATATGACAATCAAGACAGGCTTTCGTGTTACGTGGATGTGACGGTTCACAATGGCATCACATCTTACTTTGCGATAGATTCGGTTAAATACGAAGAAGATGAAGTAATAATGTTCGACCGTTTCGATAAGCGTATTTTTCGCTACAAGATGGAGGAGGGTTATGCCACAGAGTGTTACGTTACATCCCTAAGTGGCCGGTATATAGTGCGTTTCTTTTACGAAAAAAGCTATCTGGTACGCATCGTTGAGGAACGTCCTATTAGTTTTGCCAAAGGCCCGGAGGTTTTTTGCGATATAAAATACAATGCCGACCATCAGGCTATTGGTTTTAAGAACAAATATTACGATTATAAGTTTCTGCCATCGCTAAGCATCGAAAACAAAAACTCCTTGCTGCTACCTCCTATCTATTTAGGAGACTACAAGCCTGCTTTCTATGCCGGAATATTGGGTAAAACAACCCAAATGATGATATACCAGTGTATCGACAATAAAACCGGAGCCAAAACCGACTACGAATACGTCGATTACAAAAACGGAATGACTTTGGCTTTAATAAATGAAAAAGGAGAAGGCACATCGTTCAATTACGTATTCCGCGACAAAGAAGAAAAACCTGCTCAGAGGTAACTCAAAACAGGCATACATATAAAAAATACCGACATCTTCTTTTAAGAAAATGCCGGTAATGATTTGTATAAAATGGAGGAATTAATCCCTAAACTTCCATGTCAATCGGGTCTTCTCATGAACTTTTAGCTTTATAGAAGAGTCCGTATTCCTTTCAAACCAGGCTTCATTGACTTTTTGTATTATTTCAGTTTGGTTAAACATTATTGTGTCAGTTTTTGATAAGATGACTAATAGCCCATTAAAATAATTACTATTGGAATCAATTAGTTCCGTCTTCGATTTTTCTCCATAAACAACATCTAAAAATGCTAATGAATCAGGTTTTAAAACCCTCTGATAGCGCATTGTTAACTTGCCATTTTGAAGATTACTATACAAATTATTTTTTTGCATTACCATTTTCATATCAGAATCGTTTCCTACATCTAAAATATCTATTTTATAAACTTGGATATCATGGTCTGTTTTATTTTGGATGTAAATATATTTCTTAGAAACACATCCATAGCCAATAAAAAACAGAAAAAACAATAATAAAAATATGTTTGTCCTCATATTATACAATTAAAAAGGGATAGATATTTCATAACTTTTGTATTTTCAAATATTTTATATTCTATTTTCGTGGTTTTATTGAACGAGGATAAATGGTTATAGCCCCAATTTAATTGCTATTATGTTTCATAATTTATGTTTAGCTATCTTATATTTCAACTGATAGGACTGTGGTACTTTGTTTACCCCTATTCTATCTATTTTATTAATAAAAACTTCATAATCACCAACTTCCCAGGCTTCCCAAGCAGCTTCTAATTCTTGTTTTTGCATCAATTCAGATGTGTAGTCTTCACTTTGTTGTATAATGTTTTTTTTCAAAAATTCCACATTTCCATTTAACATTTCTGCACCTTTCCTTGTTTTAAATAATACAGAAAGATTTTGTACGAAAGTTTCTGATGTTACTTCTTCAATAGACAAATTAGAATCAAAAAGTTCTTTAACAACATTGTTATTTAATGGGTATAATGCACCTTCTTTACCTATCTCAATAAGGTGTGATTTATCATATTTATTAAATACTACATTTATCTTTAAAATTAAAGATTTAAATTGTATAGTATTTTCAGATTCTCTTATTATGTTAAATCCATATTCTTGAAATATTGGAAAAAGCTGTGCTTTTACAAGTGATGTAAATTTCATAGTATAAGTTATTTGAATGGTGGTAGCCATGCTCCTCTATTTGAATTATAAATCCAACCACGACTTTGTAATGTAAACCTTTCAGCATTCAAGAAGCCTCTTGTAGGAATAAGACTACCTTTAGGAGTACGGTATGAATCGTATATTGGGTTTCCTAATTTCATTTCCATACGTAATGATCCATAGTTGGCTTTCCAATTTAGCTTAGGTGTTCCTTGGTCGGGGAGATGTAACATATAGTCTCCAGTTTTCCATCCTGTTTGTTCGCTTGTTTGTTCTGCTCCCCACTTAAATAAGTTCAATCCTCCTTTAGCTGTTTCTATTTGTGCTGCCTGCTTACTTGCTCCTGTAAAAGGGTTTACATTTTTCTGGTGAGCCATTCTAAAACCAGTTGCGGCTCCAGTTGTAGCACCTATGCCGAATCCAGTTAGGGCACTATTGAATCCAGCATCTAAAGCACCTCCTATATCTCCTCCATTATTGGCAAGAGTTAATGCAGTAGTCATGGTAAAGCCCATAGCAGAACTAGAAATACCTCCTGCTACAGCTTGTTGTAAAACAGGACTATTTATGCCTGAAACCATCTTCCCTATATGAGGAGAAATAAAACTTCCACAATAGCTTGAAGCTCCACCTAGCGCCCCCCCCATTATTCCATCGAAAAAAACCTGCTGACCGTTAATATTATCTGAGTTCCATGTTCCGTTTGAACCAAACCCTTGATTCACTATAGAGTTTCCAGCACCCATAATAGCCCCACCTAAAAGCGGAGAACCGTATAAACTTGCTACACCGCCTACAGCCCCTACTCCAAATAAGGAAAATCCTTGCCCCCAACTGTGTATATTGCCTTGGATAGCATTTACAGTAACATTAATAGCTCCTCCTACAACAGCTGCTATTATATCATCAATTATGAGCCACTCTCCATCAGGATCTGTATATTTCAACGGATTATTCAGTGCATAAGTATATCTATTGAAATTTTGGCTGAAATCGGGTGCTTGTACATATGGATCGGGCGAAAGGAAACGTCCAAGGGTTGGGTCATACAGTCGGACATTCACTAATCGCTATCTGAAATACTCAAACACACCTACTCGTTTGATACAAACGAGTCATTCTTTTTTTCGTTTTTTATATGCATTTTTATCTTTCCAAAACCATTTTTTCTTCAACAACCAGTTAGTGGAATCAATCCGGTTTTCTAATGGATGAAATGAATATTCTCTTTCTCCTTTATAAGCAGGATAAATTTCTTTTATCTCTTTTGGGGATAAAATGATGAAATAAACCATATCGACACCTATATCTGTCATCAATCCATTATCCACTACTTTTTGAAATTTGATTGTATCTTTTGATAAAACATAATTACCCCAAACCGGACTTCTATGAGTTATCGTATCCATTCTATGAGAATAACTAGAGGCTAATCCATCTGAATAAAACATTATATAATGAGATCCTCCATCATAATAATATCCCTCAATATTAATCAATGTATCAATACCTGTATATTTGCCATCATATTTATATTTAAAACCAATTGGTTTTATTAAATATCCAAAAACACAAGAACAGAACAGTATACCTATAAAAAGGCAAATAAATAATTTAAACTTCATATTTCAATACATAGAATTTGGTTTATATCTTCCTACTTGATAATAAAAACTATTATGATGGGTTCCTCTTTTAAAGTTAGGGGAGGCGATAAAAGGTAAATGATGAAATCCATTTTGAACCATGTCGCCAATAGCTCGATGATTATATCCAATCCGAGTAACAGCTCCGTTTTTATGTTTATATCCTATGTATAATGGGCTTGACAATTGTTTCCCTTCCTTATATGTATTATATTTATTATTAAAGATTTTAGACCCATTACTATTCGTATCATAATTTTCTTTTCCATTTATGTTTGGGTCTGTAGTATATACATTTGTCCCTATCATCCAATTCTTATACCCAAATTCAATAGCGTTACTTCTGAACTTATCTCCGTCAAATGCAAATTTATCATTTTCCCATCGTAAAGAATAATCTCCTGCTCTGCCTCCAATGGTACCTGTTCTTTGTGCAGGCCAAGCCGAATTATTTAATAATGAATTAACACCAAAGTAATTTTTTGGTATGAATGAACTAATCAGTCTTTGGTTCAATATCTTGAATGCCTCACTAAGACGGTTTAATCTAAGATTAAATGTTTGATAGGATGGCAAATAAGGAAACCAAGAGGAAAGATATTCTGATGCGAAAGTATGTATATCCTTGACCAATAAATACTTTTGACAATGTCCTGCAAATAGGTAAATTGTCATTATTTCCTGATCGGTAAATACGGGATTGGAATTATTACTATATCTTTGACAGTAATACTTCAGTTCTGAATCGTATAAATCACAGATATACATATAAATCTTTATCAGTTTAAGCTCTTTCTTCTTGGGAATCATAATTAAAAAAATAATGGGAATTATTCTTTTAAGTTAATGATTTTCAAGAGATTGAGCAAATATTCAACGCGCTTATTTCATTGATAATAAATAATTTAACTAAACAAATCAGCGAATTGTTTCAACTACTGATTCGCATTAATAATGATTTCTTCAGGTCCATGATTTTTAATATAAACTTCCAATCCATTTTTAGAGCCTGTTTAAAAACGACAAATTATTAAAAAACAAATTGGGTATCAGTTGTTTAAGTGGGTGTTTATTCGTAACTTTAAGATTACCAAGTCAT
>NZ_JARXWE010000002.1 GCF_029893235.1 Dysgonomonas sp. PH5-45 | reverse complement strand
CCATAAACGATACAAAGATAAAACTTAAAACATTTATAGAAGCTAAAGCCTTGTACTAAAGTACATAGTTTTAACTAGCGGTCTTGAAAAATAAAGGTTCCGGGAATGAATAAGCTAACCTCAAAAATAGAAAACAAGAAAGGAAAGAAAACCTACCTCGACGCTTTCCTGCTCGGTTTGCTGTTTGCATTGGCTTTTTGCCCTTATAGCGGTGTATTGTACTTTGGTGGATTAATCCCGATGACTATTGCCAGCCCGTCAGGGTTATTACTTCCCCCTGTATTTGCCATAGCTACCGGGTTGCCTGTAATTATCATTGCATGGCTGTTGGCATACAGTGTTAGCAACGTAGGCAAATTCTACAATAAGATGAGTGTCTTCCAGAAATGGTTTAAATGGATTGTCGCTGCCGTTTTTATAATAGTGGGTATTTACTACATAATTACAAGCATTTAATTAGAAATAACAATATAAGATAAATAATATGGAGATTATTGTATTAGGTACAGGTTGTGCCAAATGTAAAACAACCTATGAATCTGTCCGGAAAGTGTTGGCAGATAATAACATTGCTGCCGATTTGAAGAAGGAAGAAAATATACTTGAAATTATGAAGTATAACATTATGTCTTTACCTGCGGTTGTTGTTGATGGAGAAGTAAAGTTGAAAGGGTATGTTCCGAGTGAAGAAGAAATAAAGAAATCCCTGAATCTATAAAACATCACATTATGAGCAGCACATGGTATCCGATTATTGATTCGGAAAAATGTACAGGATGTTCCGCTTGCTTTGAAAAATGCAAGAAAGGAGTTTATGCGATAGAAAATGAGAAACCAGTAGTTGTATATCCTGATGGATGTGTAACTGGTTGTCATGGTTGCGAACCTCTTTGCCCTACTGCTGCAATCAGTTACTTTGGTGATGCAGCAACAATGGATTACTGTAATTGATAGAATTGTACGCATTGAATAGATGCTGTTTTGAATCAGATAGCGTCTATTTTTTTAACCAAATAGTTCGCTACATTACGAACATTGAATAAATAGAATTAATAACAAATAAAATATTAAAAATGAAAACAATTAAAATTTATGACCCTGCATTATGCTGTCCTACCGGATTGTGCGGAGTGAATATCGACCCTGAGTTGATGCGTATAGCAGTTGTGGTTGAAACATTGAAACAAAAAGGAATTATAGTTGAACGTTTTAACTTGCGAGACCATCCTCAGGTATATGTAACCACGAAGGTTGTCAATGATTGCCTTATGGCAGAAGGAGCAGACGTATTTCCTCTAATCACAGTTGATGGTGAAATTGCTATAAAAAAGGCGTATCCATCAAATAAGCAGATTGCAGAATGGCTCGATATTTCAGAAGATGAACTAACAATAAAAAAATAACCCACATGAAAAAGTATAATCCTTCAAACGAAAAACTTACCCAGTATATATTTTTCACGGGTAAAGGCGGTGTAGGCAAAACATCTATCGCCTGTGCTACAGCTGTAAGTCTTGCAGATAGTGGAAAAAAAGTATTGTTGTTGAGTACCGACCCGGCATCCAATTTACAGGATGTATTTGATATGCCGTTAGACAATAAAGGTACTCCCATTAAAGATGTACCCCGCTTGACTGTTGTAAACCTTGACCCCGAACAAGCGGCTGCCGAATACAGGGAATCGGTTATCGCTCCATATCGGGGTAAATTACCTGAAAGTGTAATTGCTAATATGGAAGAACAACTATCCGGTTCATGCACAGTAGAGGTCGCAGCGTTCAATGAATTTTCTGATTTTATCACTGACGAAGATAAGAGCAAAAACTATGATTATATCATTTTTGATACAGCCCCAACAGGTCATACACTCCGTATGTTGCAACTTCCTTCTGCGTGGGATACTTTTATTGACGAAAATACGACCGGAGCTTCGTGCTTAGGACAATTATCAGGTTTGGAAGACCGCAAAGATGTATATAAACATGCGGTAAAAAATCTAACCGATAAGTCTAAAACAACGCTCTTCCTTGTCAGCCGACCGGAAGACAGCCCGTTGAAAGAGGTCGAACGTTCATCCAATGAGTTGTCGGATATAGGTATCGAAACACAGCATTTAATCATAAATGGCGTATTAGAAAACTACGATGCAGACGATAGTATTTCCAAACAGATTTATGAACACCAGCAAAATGCGCTGAATAACCGTTCGGCAGCCTTGCTAAAACTGAACACCTATATTGTTCCGCTTCGTTCTTATAACATGACAGGCATTGATAATATCCGTAATATGTTGAATGCGGATGTAGCCATAAAGAACGAAAGTCCGGATATTGAGAAACGTAGTTTCAATACGATTGACAGCGTTATTGAAGACCTCTACAAAACAGGTAAACGGGTGATTTTCACGATGGGTAAAGGCGGTGTAGGCAAAACTACCATTGCCGGGAATATTGCTCGTGGTTTGGCTAAAAAAGGAGTGAAAGTGCATCTGACTACAACTGACCCTGCAAACCATTTGGCTTATATCGAAACGAAAATAGACGGCATCACAGTAAGCCATATAGATGAAAAAGCGGTGCTTGCTGCCTATCAGAAAAATGTGCTTGACAAAGCAAGGGAAACAATGGGTGATGCTGATTTAAGTTATATCGAAGAAGACCTGCGTTCCCCATGCACACAGGAAATTGCCGTTTTCAATTCCTTTGCCGAAATAGTTGCCAAAGCGGATAATGAAGTGGTTGTGATAGATACTGCACCAACCGGACACACGTTGCTGCTGCTGGATTCAACCCAAAGTTATCATAAGGAAGTAGAACGGACACAGGGAAATATCACCCCTGCGGTTCAAAACCTATTACCTCGCTTGCGAAGCGAAAAGGAAACGGAAGTGGTTATCGTAACCCTGCCGGAAACAACACCTGTGTTTGAAGCACAAAGACTGCAACAGGACTTACAACGTGCCAGAATTAAGAATAAATGGTGGGTGGTTAATTCCAGTCTTTTGCTGACTTCAACCAATAGTCCATTCCTTAAAGCTAAAGCATTAAGTGAAGTGCAATGGATTAATAAAGTGAAGGAGATTTCAGACGGGAACTTTGCCGTTATTGAATGGAAGGAAAAAGTGTAATTTAGAACGATCTGCAAATTATTCTGAAGAAAATAAACGAATAATTTGCAGATCTTTTAAAAATCTTCGATTTTCATCAATCTTTTTTATTTTAAATTAATGATGATGTACATCCATTTTTAAAGAAAATCAGACTTTTAGCATATTTAGCTGTTAAAAATTGACTATCAAAATCTTTATAAAATTATGTAAGGTGCTTGTATCTTCATGCAATGTAAATAGTAAAAATAAAGCGGATAATAAACGTATTATGCAACCTTTTTGGCAAGAAAATTGTTTAAATAATAACATAGAGTAATATAAAAAAAGAATCATGAAATCAACAGAACAACCTGAGAGCGCAATGTTTTTAGAAAACGTAAGCCGTTACAGTTATGACGAAACCTTCGATAAACTATCCGAAAAAATCCAGTCTCTCGGAAACTGGAAAATACAGCATATTCATGATATGCAGGAAACGCTTCGCAAAAATGGGAAAGAAGTGCTACCGATAAAAGTCATAGAATTGTGCAACCCCAAATATTCCGGCAGAATATTGGAGCATGATATGGAACGTCTTTATTCATCATTACTTCCATGTCGCATATCTATATATCAGACTTCTGATGGTATAACCCGTATTTCGCGCATGAATTCGGTTGCTATGGCAGCACAAATCGGCGGACTGGTAGAGGAAGTAATGAGCGAAGCCTTTGCTGAAATTGAAAAAGCAATAGCCGAAATAGAATCGTAAATTAAACAGTAGATAATCTGTGAAAATAGTACGAAACTTGCAACTAAGTTGCAAAACATAATCGCTATCTTTGCAGCATGAAATATTTGTCCCTCATATTATCCATATATGTATTACTGTTATCAGTAATGCCATGTTGTTTTGAGGATAAATGTTTAGCTATATATACAGATACCGTTGAAACGAGCAATGACATAGGCAATAGTTGTGACGACTGTTCCGATGATAGTTGTTGTTCCCCTTTTCTACATTGTAATACCTGTTCCGGATTTCCGGAAGCCCGTTTTTATAATCCAATAATAATAATTTTAGGCTCTATACCTGATTATAAATCAGATTATATAGTAAAAAACGCTCTCTCTGATTATAAATCTTCAATCTGGCAACCGCCAAAAGCATAAACTAATTTTTATTATACAGGTCGTTGTGAATATGCCCTGCAATTTTTACGATAATACATTCTTTGTAATATCGTAATCCTCATATCATTTATAGTTGAAGATTTAAAAACAAGAAATAAAATGAAAACAAAAATTATACTGATGCTATTCTTAGTATTCAGCATTTCCAATATTTTCGCTCAAAATACACTTAACGTTAAACTAATAGACTGTGATAACAAAGAGCCTTTAATCGGTGCTAATATTATACTTCAAAATACTACGAACGGAACATCTTCTGATGCTGAAGGATTAGCGGTACTCTCCAATATTCCAGACGGTAAACAGAGGTTTGAAATTACTTATGTAGGATATGAAAAGACCATAAAAGAATTTACATTCCCGTTGGCTTCGGATGAACCTATCGTTATCAGGGTTGAGCCTGATGAAGAAACATTGCAGGAAGTAGTTGTTTCTTCAACAAGGGGGACACGTACTTTTAAAGATATTCCTACCCGTATTGAATTTATAAATGCCGAAGAGTTAGGCGAAAAAGGAGTGATGAAACCCGGAGATATACGTATGCTTCTGAATGAAAGCACGGGTATTATGACACAACAAACATCAGCCATATCGGGTAATTCATCTATTCGCATTCAAGGTTTGGACGGTAGATATACACAGATACTAAAAGACGGTTTTCCCGTATTTTCAGGTGCAGCAAGCGGATTAGGTTTATTACAGACACCACCGCTCGATTTAAAGCAGGTTGAAATAATAAAAGGTTCTTCTTCTACTTTATACGGTGGCGGTGCTATTGCGGGACTGGTAAACCTTATATCGAAAACGCCTGAAAAGGAAAGGGATTTCTCAATCCACCTGAATGGGACAACAGGTAAAGGGCTTGATGTAAACAGCTTTTTCGGTCAGAAATTCAACAAGGTAGGTACTACCGTTTTTGCATCGTATAACCGTAACTGGGCTTATGATCCGTCAGATGTTGGCTTTACGGCAATACCAAAGTTCGACAGGTTTGTATTTAATCCTAAGCTATTCTTGTACCTGTCTGAAAACACAGATTTTAATTTCGGTATAAACTCCATGATTGAAAACCGTCTGGGTGGTGATATGGAGTATGTAAAAGATAAGGGAAACGAAGAACATTCCTATTTTGAAAGAAACAAGACACAAAGGCATTCAAGCCAACTTACATTTGAACATCGTTTCGACAAACAAAACAGATTAAATGTAAAGAACAGCATTACTTATTTCAGCCGTAAGATTGAGATTCCCGATTTCAAATTTGACGGCGACCAGTTATCGTCTTTTTCAGAAGTATCTTATATACATACAAAAGAAAAAACGGAATGGGTAGCGGGTGCGAATGTGTGGACGGATAAGTTTACCGAAGAAAAACTGACCGATTTTCCTTTACGTGATTACAATATGACTACCGTAGGCGTATTTGTACAGAACAATACGAAAATAACGGACTGGATGAATCTTGAAAGCGGATTGCGTACCGATTATATTAACGATTACGGTTTTGCAGTTCTACCCCGTATATCTTCTCATTTCAAGATAACGGAGAAATTTTCATCCCGTGTAGGTGGTGGGTTCGGATATAAAGCACCTACCATTTTTTCGGAAGATAGCGAACGCATCCAGTTTCAGAATGTCTTGCCGATAGATGACAACAGGAACAAACTGGAAAGGAGTTATGGGGCAAATGTGGATTTTACTTATAAAACGGGTTTGTTCGGCGACCAAGTATTTTTAAGTATAAACCAGTTATTCTTTTATACTTACCTGAAAAATCCGCTTGAACTGCAAGCTGCTGAAAATAATCGTTGGCAGTTTAATAACATTAACGGTCACGTGGATAGTAAAGGGGCTGAAACCAATATGAAAATTAAGTATAAGGATTTCGGTTTATTTCTCGGATATACCTATACGGATGCTGATGTAAAGGAAGACGGCAGAAGCTACCAAAAAACCTTAACCCCGAAACATAAAATCAATTCTGTTTTAATGTATGAGGTGGAAGATAAATGGAAAATCGGATTGGAAGCTTATTATACCGGAAAACAAAATTTGAATGACGGTAAAACAGGTAAGGATTACCTTGTCTTCGGATTAATGATGCAACGAATTTGGGAAAAGTTCTCAATATATGCTAACTTTGAGAACTTTACCGACAGACGGCAGACAAGGTTTGATACCATTCATACGGGTTCGATGACTAATCCTGAATTTCGGGACATTTATGCACCGTTGGACGGTTTCATCCTGAATACCGGGATTATAATTAAATTGTAAAATGAATAAATCAATTTTTAAAATTGAACAAATGGATTGTCCGAGTGAGGAAAACCTCATTCGGATGAAACTCCAAAATATAGAGGGTGTTGCAAAGCAGGAATTTGACCTGAAAGGCAGGATATTTACTGTTTACCATACAGGCGACTATCAGGAAATCGAAAAGCAGCTTGCTACCTTGAATCTCGGTTCACGCTTTATTGAAAGTAAAGAAGTAACAGGAGAAGTCCAGGCAGAGGAAAATAGCAAACAGCGTAAAGTCCTTTGGATTGTACTGGCTATTAACTTCGGCTTTTTCCTGATTGAAATGTCAACGGGTATTATATCCAAATCTATGGGATTGGTTGCTGATAGCCTTGATATGCTTGCTGATGCTTTTGTTTATGGATTAAGTTTGTTTGCAGTCGGTGCAGCCGTAAGCCGTAAGAAGCGTGTTGCTATGATTTGCGGATATTTCCAGATACTTTTGGCTGCCGTTGGTTTTATAGAGGTAATCAGACGGTTTACAGGTACAGAGGAAATGCCTGTTTTTCAAACAATGATAGGTATATCCGTACTTGCTTTGATTGCTAATGTTATATGTTTGCTTTTACTTCAAAGGACGAAGAGCAAAGATGCCCATATTCAGGCAAGTATCATCTTTTCATCCAACGATGTAATAATAAATGCAGGGGTAATTCTTGCCGGATTCTTAGTATGGCAGTTGAATAATCAGATACCCGACCTTATTATCGGTAGTATTGTATTCCTTATTGTTATAAGAGGGGCAATTAGGATATTGAAACTTGCTAAAAATTAAATAATGTCATTTGATCTGCAAATTATTTGTATATTTTCTCTCAAATAATTTGCAGATCTCATAAGAATAGTAACGGGCGGAAACCGCGCGTCTGTTTATTTTATATCAGCTATATTTTATCTGCTGTTTTGTGGGCAGCATCCCCAACCGTCGTATTTGGCACCGTAGTCATTACCCAATGTTACTAACTCCCATGTATATTCGTTAATCTCTGAGGGCATGACATTGTTTAGCCGGGAGATTTGCAATGCGAAATGATAGGAATCGCCATGATCTACGGTTTCTTTTAGCGCCACTTTATATCCGAGCGTTTCGACTTCCCGAATAAACTGCTCTCGCCCTTCTTCGGTCGGGAAATAGATAAAGTGATCCACTTCCCTTTCTTTGCTGAAGTCGTCGCCGTCCTGATCCAGTTGGAATAAGACCGACTGGTTTTCTATGGTTTGCAGTTCGTATTTGGATGGGTACAACAAGTCGAAGTAGGTATTCCAATCCTTGTCTTTCTGCACTTCAATGTTGTACGAGTATTCGGGATGTACATTCATGACGGACTTTAAGAGTTCCTCGCATTCTTTTCCGTGTTTTACATAAAGGTACATATTCATCAGACCGTTTGACTTAACGATTCCTGCGACGATGACATTTTTCTTTTCGGTAGCCTCGATGATTTCTTCTTGGATGCTGTGTAGTACCTCGGATTCTTCTTCTGCCGTGAATAATCCGTTTTCATCTGCGGAGAGCATCTGAATAGTAAATAGCAGCAACTCTTTGAGGTTATCTATTGGGGCTAAGTCTACCAGCGCGAGGTTCATCAGGACGTTAGCGGGATGATCTTCGATGTGGCTGAAATAAGCAACCCATTGTTCTGGTATATTGTTGGTTTTAATTGATTCTGACATATTGTATAACTTTTATTACGGCGTGAATTTAACTAAAAGATTTTAATACTCACTGTATTAGGATAATCTAAAAAATATTTAGTGATATAATAGCTATCCCGACGGTGTTCCGTCGGGATTTTTTCGTGTATAAAGAGGAAAATTCAACGAATATCTGTACCGAACATTTCATTGAAGAACGCTACAAGTTCCTCTCGACGCAGGCTATCCCAATAGAGAGAGGCAGGGTGATACGGTTCGTGCCGACCGATTTCATAGGCAATATCCATTTTTGTAAAACGCTTGCCCTGATTGTAGCGCATTTCTGTACCTTCCAACCAACGTGAACGACGGCTTTGTTGTTGAAGCGGGAGCAGTTGTTCCAACATATAGGCATAATTTTCGCCTACGGTGTGTCCGCTTTCCATTTTATACGGACTGTCTTTACAACGCTTACATTCGTCAATGGCGGCGTTCAAATCTGTTACTTCAATTATGTTTCCATCTATGTCTTTTATTGTTGTCATATTCTTTGTTATTTAGAGGTTTGTACTTGCATTGAGGAAACATACCAATTATCTTGATACTTGTCTCCAATCAGGTTAAAAGTACCTGATAGTCCGCTATTATCTGCGTATTTCTTGGCTTCCATTATAGAGCTGAACTCGCCCAACTTTTTGAATCCAATAAATAATTTATACATGGTGCTGTTCTGTTTATGCTTGATGACTTCTGCCTGTAAAATGGCATACGCTTCATTATAATTTTTCTTTTTCTGTTCCAATTTGGCTTTGGCTTTGAGTAACTTTTCATCCGTTTCAAGATTGAAAAACAGGTCATTGTGTGTCATATAGTCGATATATTTGGCGATTGCCCTTTCTACCTTAGTTATCTGCGCTTTTGCCGAAGCTACTTTGCCTAAAAGGAAGTCAAAACCTGTTTGCAATCCCGTCCGCTTGTCGTATGCACAGTGATATACCCAAATTTTCTTACGGGGGTATTTACATACCAATTTTGCCCTGCGCCACTCAATAACCCACCGCCAACGGTCTAACATGGCACGAGGGATGTCGATTATATGTAGTATTTCACGGTTTCTGTCCTCGTCCCTTACTTCAAAGGTTATATATACCCAATGTTCTATTTTGAGTTCCCGTTCCGCTTTTGCAAGGTCTTTGGCATCTTGCATCCAATCGTCTATTTTTTCCTGTGCCATGATATTGATAATTAACTGTTATAAATTTGCTGTATTTCTTCTCCGATTTTTGACAACGCTTGTCGTTGTTCATCGGTAAGTGATAGTACAAAATCATCGTTGCTATACCATTCTCCGCTATCTTCTTGTTCTCGGAAACATCGCCTGTTAGCAGTATCTACGATTCCCAATATTACATCAACTTCGGTTGAAGTTAGTCCGCTAATTGTGCAGGTCTTATTTGTTTTATTTACTTTCAATTTCATGCTTTTTGAGATTATGGGCGGATTACTCCGCCCTTTGGTTATTCATATGCTTCAATCCTTTCTTTTACAATCTCATGTAAGTGTGAATTGGATTGATAAATTTTGATTTTTTCTTGAAAGGTTTTATTTTGCCAAAATTGGTTGGCATCATCAAGGAATTTTGCATCTATTTCATTATTGCCGTCTCTGTCCTGCTCTATACCTGTAATATCTTCAAATTCATCAAAACTAAGCCATTGCCACCACGTATTAAGAGTTTGCAAAGACCATTCATTCGGCTTTTTGGGACTTTCCTCAAATGATCTGACAACCGTTTTCAATTTTTGTCCGTCTGATACACTTAATTCTTTATCCCTGTCCAAAAGCCAGTACAGGAAAAAGATGATAGTGTCTTTAGATATTATATGATTGCCATTGAATAGATTTAGCAAAACAACAGGTTCTTTTTCTTTGGCTTTCAATGCTTCTTCGCTTGTGGTATAGGCATTTTCACCGATACCGAAACGTAGGGAGTTGTTTACGGTAAATTCTACCTTTCCGTATTCTTCCATTTTCCTGTATATGAAGTGTTCTAAATCTCTTATATCGTGTATCAGGTCGAAAGGGTGCAAGGCTTCCAGTTCTTCTTTTAACTGGTTGTGAATATCCCTTAACATGGGTTCAATGGTAAACCATTTAGTAGGGTTGGTTATCTTTCGGCAAGTGGCAGGATCGTGAACGTCATCGAGAAATAAACCATTCTTATCAAGTGTGCAATAACAGTCATAGCAGAAATGCGTATGATATTCCGTTTCGCTCTTTTTGATAGACTTATTTATGATTATTCGGATTTGACCGTTCTGTAACAGATAAAAACGGATGCTCCAACGGTCAGTTTCAAAAGCTATTTGATAATGCTTGCTTTCGCCTGTTACCCTGTTCAGGAAATGTACAACTCCCTTATACATAATTGCTATTTTATTCGGTTTCATATTGATTGGATTTATTAAAAGAATGATAATTCTAATTGTACAGGTTTACGCCCTGTAATCTCGTCAAATAAGGCTTTCGCTTGTTTTAATACATTGATTGCATATCGGTCGGTCTTACTGCTGTCTTTTTCAAGTCCTGTAAGCATTTCATTTAATGCTGCTTTCAGGCAGTCTTTTCTATTGTCGAATATTTTACCCCATACATTAAGCCCATAGCCTGATCCGCCTGTACTGTGAGAGTAACTCATTCCATAAGTCCATTTTCCGTTTAAGCCTTTACCCAGTGTGATATGGTTAGATACCGCCCAACCGTCCCGATGTGGGAATTGTATTTCTTCACGTTCCAAAAAATCAGGTCTTTCCAACCAACCGTATTCGTTAAATTCCTTTTTAATGAAGCCAAATACTAAATGTCTTTCGTACTCTCGTTTATTCATTAATAACTGGCGAGGGGTATTTCCAAAACTCTCGTATTCCTCTATTATCGCCCTGTCGTTACGTCTTAATGCGTTCAGATATATAGCTACATTGTGGCGTTCTGCCCTGCAAAAATTGATGTCCTGTATCTTTTGCAATTTTTCGTATGCTGACAATTCTCTGTATTTCATGACTGTTATTTTGTGGGGCAGGGTTACTGCCCCGTGTTTGACTTCTTTTATCTTGCACTCATTGTTATAGTTCCTCGCAGATTGGGTGAGAACTTTTGTTCATAGGCTTCAATCTGCCTTTCAAGTTCTTCCCATGCGGTTATTTCTTCATCATACATCTGTAAATCGGCTTTACATTCTTGTATTAGAATTGTGAGGTATTCTTTTTCTATTTCAATTTGCTTGATTGCTTCATCCGCATTTATCCTGTCTTGTGAATTTTCATCAGGCTTGGTTGTTGGCAGGAGAAAAACGCAGTTGTATGATGTCAGATAATTCCATGTTTTGCCCTCCACACTTGCATACATTCTGTGATTATTGTCAGATATACCGATTGCAATGCCTTTACATCCTCTTTTTTCGGTGATGCTGTAAGAAAGGTTGTTCGGGTTCTCTGCGGTGTATATGGCTTTAATTAGCTTTGAATTGGCTACCTTGCCATTAAAGGCTCTGATAAACGGCTCACACGTTTCCAAACCTTTTATAAGGTTCTCATTTACTTTAATTTGTTGGTTCATTCTATTAATGAACTCTTGTTTTCTATTGGGGTTCTTTAATCCGTAATACATGATATATTGTTTTTTGATTGTTAATTATTTACTGCGTCCCATTCTCCTTTTTGGTCATCAAACCAAATTGCATGATAGAATTGGACGGTTACTTTTGGCTTCTTTCTTGGGTTGGCAAAGGTTTCCGTTTGGCTGACTTTCCACCCTTTTGCAGTTTCTGCGAGAATTATACAGGATAGGTTTTTATTATACCTGTGGATGAATTTCATATCTATATCTACTCTCATGGTGATTGTTTTTAGTAGGGCAGATAGGCTCTGCCCTGTGTTCTACATTGTTTAATCCAATCCGAAATAATAGGCTAACCTTTGCTCTTGTGATTTCGGGAAAATCCATCCTTTAATTTTTTTCCCATTAAAGGTTAATCGACTGTTGAAGCGTCCTCCCATTGCTCTTAGTTCGTCTTTAATTGCTTTGGTTTCCCCGAATACCGCTACTGCTTTGGCTGAATACTCAACCATTGTACAACCGCATTTACTTTCCCCTGTCTGGTTGGTTGGTGGCGTTGTGTTGGACTTACTGATATGTATATTATCTTCGCTTCCTGCTGTGTATGCAAAATCTTCAATAGTGCGTTCACGGTTATATACTGGCACTTTTTTAATTATCCAACCGCTATGCCTATATTCTCCTAAATAATACCCTGCACCCATAGAGTATTTTTCCCTATTTTCGTAATCCTCGTTAAACTCGGCTAAATAGGCGGTTTCCTCGAAGTTTGATGCGTATTTACGCATTTCGGAAAAAATATCCCTTTTATGTTTGGAAAAGCCTAAAATGACGGTGCGTTGTGTGCTACTTCCGTAATAGTCGGTTTGACTATCGCTTTCGTTTTGTTTCAGACGTGCCACGATTACCGCTTGCGCATCTTCGGGAAATATCTCGGCAAAACGTTTACGCCCTATTACCTTAACTTCTTCTACTCTTATCTTCTCTTTTTCGGCTTCGTCTGTTTCCGCTTTAACTATGTCTTTCGCTTCCTGAAGAAGTAACGCCACTTCAAAACCATCCATAAATTCAGGATTTTCGCTGTCGTAATAATAACCGATACCGAATTTTTCGCTTAATGGTCTGATTATGTCTGCTGTCTGAAAAACTTTTTTCCGTAGGTTAATCAGCTTGTAAGTGATACCCCAGTTATTTTTAACGATGTCATAGACTACATATCTGTCATAGCTATAACCCTCCATTTGGATAACCTGATTGACTTGAACAACCTGTATAGCCTTGTCAATTTCCTTGTTTGCTCCTAATAAAAATACTTTGCTCATAACTCTAAATTTTAAGGGATTATAAAAAGGTCAGCATTGCGAGAATAAAGAGGATTATAGCACCCATACCCACGAAAAAGGAGAGGATACCCCGTATAACAGGAAGAAAGAGATACAAGCCCACTAAAGCCCAAATAAACCCTGTTCCCCACACACAGAAGCCCAAAACCGCCAAAACGATTTTTAAAACCAATTTTATGCTAATTGGATGGTAGGCTGTCGGTCGTTGTTTCCTATTTTTTTCTGTACTTCTCATAATTTCTGACTTTTTTTTTATGCCAGTATGGAGAGGGTGAGGTGTGATCGAGTTTCAGGTGCCTTACTCACGCAGTGCTTTTTGGCAGCATCAAGATTTTTCAAAAAAATACACTCGCTTTCCTGTACCTGATTGGGGTGCAGATACATTTCTTTAAGAAAAGAGGCTATAATTATTGCCCGGATAATTTCTTAAAATCTATTACAAAAGAGATTTTGAATCGAGGAAGATTTTTTTAAAAACACGTCTGATCTTGTGCAGCCAATAAACATGAAATAAATTCGCGCCTGATACTCGTTCACTCCGAACCCCTCCTTTTTTATGGTCATAACTAAATGAGGAAGAAATTATACCGAGGGAAGTACAGAAAAAAGGAAATTTGGTTGTCTGCTTTGCGTTTATCATAATAAAACGCAGAACTTTCCTCACAGAAAGGAAAGCTATATACAAAAAAAGCCTGTACCGATTTTTACGATACAGGCTCCATTTGGATTGTGATATGTATTTTTATTTTGCTCTGGTTTTTCCGTAGCATTTGCTGCCGTCAGGAGATAAGTAGAAATCAAATGTTTCTTCAACGGCTGTTCCACCCGGAGCGATTGAGTATTTGCATCTAACAATTACGGCAAGAACATCATTCGGATTCTTACTGTCATATCCGTTAAGATTATCCGGAGTAAGATTTTTTAGAGAATCAATAGTATTGCTCATCCGTGCAATATCAGCATTGTATTTATCAATTTTAGCTTGATTTTTTTCTCTTGCCAGTAGATCTTCACTCATTTTTTTAGCCAGCTCAATCTTACTGATGTTAGGTTGATTATTTTTCTGAAATTCATCAGTAAGATAGGCGATACTGTCGGCAACCGTAACGTTGCCGGTTTCGCTAATCTCAATAATTTTGAAGTTGAGATTTTCTTTTGTGTCGCTCCCTTTTAACAGGTTATCAGTAATGGTTTTTTCGTAATTACTCGTTGATGAGTTTGAACCGCAGGAAACCATAAAAACAGCGATAAGTAAATAAAATACGTGTTTCATATCTAAATGTATTAAACGTTTATTAATTCATCGAAATAGCCGGAAGTTTTGAGTGTAGGTTATATACTATCAGAACTTCTGTTGATTTTTTATTATCAGTCCGGGTATATTCGGTTAATGCTTTCATTACCCATTCCCGAAATGCTTTTGCTTCAAAAGATGCTACACGGTAGCTGACAAATATCAGTGCTTCCAGATTATACAGTACCGTTTCGCATGGGTGCCCGTTGCTCTCAAATTTATGTATTCGGGTAACATCTTCTTCACGGAGCAAGCCGGATTTGAATATACTCCGTAGATTGTTACCAATCGTATTGACAAATACATTAAATAAGTCGGCAATTTGATGTTTCGTTACCCACAGGGTGCAATTTACAAGTTTTGCTTCAACAATCAGTTGATTTTCACTATTTTCTTTAATATTTATATATCCTCGTTCCATAATATATTATTCTTCATCCTGTTGAACATTATAACCAATACGCTTACGGGGTTTATTTTCCAGTTCCTTTTGTGATGCAAGTTCGGTAAGAGCTTGGTAAATATCACTAAACTGCATATTTGTTTCCACCATAAATTCCTCCAATTTACGATTTAATTCCGCATAACCCAGTGCATATTGTCGTAAAGCGACAAAAGCTCTGATAATAGATATATTAACCTGAATGGCCAACGTGCTGTTAAGAACGCTTGACAGTTGGGCTATACCCTGTTCAGTAAATGCAAAAGGTAAGTATTTTACGTGTTGCCCTTGTCCTTGATTTTCTAAGGTGCCAAAATTGCACCTTAAAAAATCGTACTCTTCCTTTGAGAGTTCAATCATAAAATCCGGAGGAAAACGGTCTATGTTCCGACGAACAGAACGTTTCAGATTTTTGGTTTCAACCTGATATAATTCAGCCAAATCGTAATCCAACATAACTCGCATACCTCGGATTTCATAAATCTTGCTTTGAATAATTTGTAATTCCATGATAAATATTTTTAGAGGTTTAATGCAGTATCCATACCTGTAAGGTGTTCTGATAATTTCAACATATCCCGCCCAATCTTTCCGTTATCCATTCGTACCAATGTTTGGGTTGTATTTATATTGGTATGTCCTAACATTCGGGATATTGTTTCAATGGGTACCCCATTCATATAGGTAATAGTAGTCGCAAATGTGTTTCTTGCAACCCTGAAAGTGAGATTTTTACCAATACCGCAAATATCACCGATTTCTTTCAAATAATCATTCATCTTTTGATTACTTGCTATCGGTAAATTTTGACTGTACTTATTCAAAATTTTCTGCGGAACTGAAAGCAAAGGGATTATAACAGGTGTATATGTCATGCTCCGCATAATTTTGATAATAGGATTACCGTCTTTATCTGTTTCAAAATTTTCGGTTGTTAGCATTGATAAGTCTGAATAATTCAGACCTGTAAAACAGGAAAAGATAAATACATCCCTTACTTGTTCAAGTCTTTTAGTCGAAAACTTTTTGCTCAAAATAGACTGTAACTCCTTTTCCGAAAGGAAGGCACGAACTACCTCTTGCCTTTTAATCCGGTAATGGCTAAAAGGGTTGTTGGATATAGCCTGTTTTTCACAGGCTATATTTACAATACGACGGAATAATTCTATTTTCTTGGCGGCTGTGTTTACGTTATATTTGCGAAACTTCATCAGGTAATTTTCAAAACCTATTATGAAATTGACGTCGATTTCGGACAGCAAGTAATCAACTTTCCCATATCGTTGTTTAATGTAATCAGCGATATAGTTTCTCACCGCTTCATATTTCAGGTAGGTAGATAAGGCTTTAACCTTATATACATTCTTATTATACTCGTCGAACAGAGCTATTACTGTTGAATATTCATTTTTTTTCATTACTATTAAAAATTAGTGGGTTAAACAGCTAATTGAGTATTGGCTTTTTCCGATTTAAAAGTGAGATTGCCTTCATTTTCAAAAGTATTAGACCAGAGAGATAATTTTTCTTCTTCTGAAAGGCTATGCCACATGACAGATATACGCTTTAATCTTTCGGGATCATCAGACAGAGTGCCGGGAAGATTAAATAAAGCCATTTTTTCATGCAATGAAAGGCATTCAAAAAGTTTATCTAAATTAGATTTAGATTTGATTCGCCTTTCTTCAAGTTTTTCAGCAAAAGAAGCCATATCGTTGCTTACCTTAACATCGGTAATTCTTGCATAAATTTGGGTAGTTTTTATGTTTGTATGACCTAACATTTTTGATACACTTTCAATGGAAACTCCTTTTGTAAGCGTAAGAGTGGCGAAAGTGTGTCTTGCAAGATGAAATGTTAAATCTTTGTCAATACCGCAAACAGCTCCGATTTCTTTGAGATATTCATTCACTTTTTGATTGCTTGGAACAGGGAGAACTTTCTTATTGGGCATCGTCCCTTTATACTTCTCAATAATTTGCTTTGGAATGTCGAGTAATGGAATATTGTAGCTTGTACCTGTCTTTTCACGTTTCCCCATTATCCACAAATTATTATCAAATGAAATGCGGATATTACTTTCATCCAATCCTTTTACGTCTATATAGGAAAGTCCGGTATAACAGCTAAAAATAAAGATATCTCTTACTCGCTCCAAACGTTCAGAAGAGAATTGTTTCTTCATGATTTCGTCTATTTGTTCTTGCATTAAATAGCCTCTATCGACTTTCTTAAACTTTATTTTATAGTTGGCAAAAGGATCAATGTGAATCCAACCGTTATTTTTGGCGAAAAGAATAATAGTGCGGAATCGCTGTAAGAATTTAGCAGTAGTATTTTCCTTACATTTGCAGCTTGTCATTAGGTACACTTCAAAATTTCTCAAAAAGGAGTGATTTACCTCTTTCAAAGAAATATCAGCAACATTATAATACTCTTTAATAAAATTAGCCATGTGCCTACGGGCTACGTCATATTTTTGAAGTGTACCTTTTGCCCTGCTTATACCAACCAATTTAGCGATATCATCAACATGCCGTTGGAATAATTCGAGTACGGTTTGGTTTTTAATTTCAAGACCAAGAAAGATATTTTTAACCCGATCAGGATTAACATTGTTCTCTTTGGTGAGTAAATCATGGTAAACGTTGTATAAGCCTGTTTTAATTGTTTCCAGAAAGGTATTTATCTCGACAGCTTCTTTTGTTCTGCCCAGAGCCATTGACGACTTTACATCCCATGATTTAGGATGCACATTTAATTTGGTACTGAAACGGCTTATTTGTCCGTCGATTGTAATCCGGCACATGATAGGAACACTGCCATCGGATTTTTGCTTGTCTCTTTTCAAAAAGAAAAGAACTTTAAATGTACTTTTCATAAACTCATTTTTTAATGTTACAAAATTAAAGTAAACTATCTGTTAATGAGTTTTATGCAGACTGCCAATTCCCGACAACACACTGCCAATTTTGGACAATTCGTACCCCTTTTTCTTTGATTTCTCGTACCCCCTGTGTCCCTTTTTGGTTTGGGGTATGAAATGGGACACACTAAATGTCTTTTTTTGGCTTTATTTTGGCTTTTTCCTAAGACAACATAAATAAAAAAAGTCCCTCATATTCACTGAATATGAAGGACTTGTCTCTTTTTTGGCGCCTATTGACTTAGGCTTTCCGCGGTATGGACGGGACTCGAACCCGCGACCCCCTGCGTGACAGGCAGGTATTCTAACCAGCTGAACTACCACACCGTTTTTTGGAGTGTCATTTCCTCTGAAATGCGATGCAAAGATAGGGCAAGATTTTCAATTTTGCAATATCTTTAAGAAGTTTTTTTAGAATATTATTAATCATCCTTGATAATAAGTGCTTTATAAATGGATAAAAAGCAAAGAAGATATCTACTTTTTGGGACATCTTTGTTTTTTTATATCCGTCTGCACGTTTTTAAAGTAAAGGATTTTCCGTGTTTTCGGGAATATGCCCCGAACGTATACGCCAATCTTGAGGATACAGGTTATTAGCCCTGTTGCCTATGTTTTTCACAAAGCCTAACGGTATACCCTGAAATGTGAGCAGAATGTAACCTTTGGCAATATCAGGAAGCGACAAGGCTTCCTTCCGGAGGTAAGCTATTGCTGTTGGTTTATCTACCTCGTAACTTTGAAAAACAGTATCATTAAGAGCAATTGACAACGCCAATGATTGGTGGGGTATAAAATCTTTACCTTTATACTCACCCATACATATACCTGCCGATATAAGGTACATGTGGGACGTTACATATTCAAAATCTGGATATAAACTCTTGGGAAAGGCAAACCAGTTATTTCCTTTAGCGAAAAAATGATAGCTGTCGCTATCGCGTAAATAAGCTTTATGTTCAGGAGCGAGAACAGATTTTTTTTCGCTGTTTTTTCCCTTTTTGCTCTTTAAATTCAGTGAACTTATTGATTGTGTGATTGTTCCGTCTTTCCTTAATACGGCAAGAAACAAACCTTCGCCTTTTGTTTTGTGAGGAAAAAAGTGGTAGCAGGGAATATCATATTCTTGGTATGCAGGTGATATATTCCATTCGGGGTTGGTTTTTACCGAAAGTGTTTTTGCTCCGAGTTTATCGCATATCCATAGTATGTTTTCTTCGTTTTCTTCCTTATTGAAAGTACATGTACTGTAAATTAGTAATCCTCCGGGTTTAAGTGCAGCCCACACATCTGCGAGAATGCGTTGTTGCCGTTCCTTGCAAAGCTGCACATTGGCGGGCGACCATTCTTCAATGGCGTTCTTGTCTTTGCGGAACATTCCTTCGCCCGAACAAGGAGCATCGACCAGAATAGCATCAAAATAATCAGTCATTTTGCGGCCTATCTCGGAAGGGTCGTTTGAGGTAACGATAATGTTCGGGTAGCCAGTTTTCGTCATATTCTCGGCCAAAACTTCCGAACGGCTTCTTATAACTTCGTTCGATACCAATAGGCTGTTAGGCGAAAGTAAAGATATTATGTGCGACGATTTACCGCCCGGTGCTGCGCAGAGGTCCAGAAAACGCACATCCCCTTCAAGATGCTGCTTTACTGCCTGCTCGACGAACATAGACGAAGCTTCTTGTACGTAATAGGTTCCTGCGTGGAAAAGTGGATCGAACGTGAAGGAGGGTCGTTTTTCGAGATAAAAACCTATTGAACACCAACCTACATTTGTGAGTTTGGGCGAAAATAGTTTGCCTTTAGCAGGATTCAAGCGGATACTGACAGGGGCTTCTGTGGAAAGGGCATCAGCAAAAATATCCCACTCGTCCTTTAGTAAGGGTTTTATCTGGTCTTCGAAAGATTGGGGCAGGAGCATAATTTCTCTGTTTTTAGCGTAAAAATATGTATTTTTGTCGAAATTTCAATAGTAATGCAAGCATCGTTATACCTTATTCCTGTTACATTGGGCGAGACTCCTGTCGGGAATGTTCTCCCATCTTACAACAAGGAAATAATCCTTACCATAAAACATTTCGTTGTAGAGAATGTGCGTTCGGCTCGCCGTTTTCTTAAAAAGACCGATCAGGCAATCAATATTGACGAACTTACCTTTTATGAATTGAACAAACATACCGATGCTCGTCAGATTGAAACCTATCTGCAACCTATTGGTAAAGGCTTTCATGTGGGAGTGATATCGGAAGCGGGTTGCCCTGCTATTGCCGATCCGGGTGCTGATATAGTAGCAATAGCCCAACGGAAAAACATAAGGGTTATTCCCCTTGTAGGGCCTTCGTCCATACTGATGTCGTTGATGGCTTCGGGATTTAATGGGCAAAGCTTTGCTTTTCATGGTTATTTGCCGATTGAAACAGCCGATCGTATAAAGAAAATAAAGCAGTTGGAGCAAAGAATATATAGCGAGCATCAGACACAAATATTTATAGAGACACCTTATCGGAACACTAAATTGGTAGAAGATATTGTGCGGAACTGCACACCGTCTACCAAGCTTTGTATTGCCATGAATATTACCTGCGAGGATGAGTTTATAAAAACCCTTCCTGTTAAGGATTGGGCAAAACAAATGCCGGATATGGGTAAGAAACCTTGTATTTTCTTGATTTATAAGTGAGGGTAAGAAAGTCTTTTAAACAAAACGGCATGAAACGCCAATTTCACACCGTTTTGTTCATGCAATCTGTTTCACGTAATAGACACAAACTTTCTTTTAAAAGAAGTGCCATGACCGTAATAGATTGCAGAAATAAGAAACCTATATACTAATAAACTCAGACAAAGAATCCTTTTTCACAAAAGAATTTTCATCTCCCAATTATAAAAATATTCACATTGATTTTAAATACCATTCTTTTATTCGTTCCTCGCTAAAATAAAAGATATCTAAAATAATACTGGCAGGTCTTCGGACTCGTTTCATTATTTGTGCGCCTTCCCATTCTTCCATAAGAACAGTGGCAAACAGAGTTGCACAAATTTCATAAAAAACACACCGCAGCGGGACTGTTTAGGATTTTCACCTAATTCCCTTTTCATTCGCCATCCTGATAAGGAAAAGCAAAACCAATACTGGGTACAAACATACATATTTTTTTTCTGATAAAAACGAAACAAGCAGAGTTATTTATTGCAATGTTGAGAATGTATCAGCTTGGATGTCATTTGCCTGTGTGTACATGGTTGTTCTCTATAACCTGTAGTGCATTTAGAGAGTTTATATCAAAGCACTCATTATAAATGTCTGTCATTGAGTTACCTACGCTCCTCGAACGTTGTTTCTGAACAAAGTGAAGAATCTCTCTGTTTTTATTCAAGATCCTTCATTGCACTCAGGATAACAAACTGGATATATGTTATTTTTAGATAATTAGTTTTTATTTTCTAAATGTACTACGAGTTCTCTATAATGGTCTATGAAAGCCAAAGGCGATAGAAAAATCCTGTCGCCTTTGGGGCTTATATCATTACTCTCAAGTCCAGAGGAACTGATTTTTATTTTGCTTTAGCCTTGCTTGAGGTTGTTTTCTTTTTGGTTGTTGTTTTAACCTCTTTATCTACCTTTTCTTTTGTAGATGCTTTAGTTTTTTTTGCAGGTTTTTTGTCGTCCTTTTTATCGGTTATCTCAACTATTTTCATGCAACTTTCGAATGTCATTTCGTTAGGATCTACACCTTTTGGCAGTTTGTAGTTCTTTTTCTTATATACCAAATAGGGGCCAAATCGTCCGTTAAGCAGTTGCATATCGGCATCTTGTTCAAACGTTTTGATGATTCGTTCCTTATCTTTGCGCCGTTTGTCGATAATTAACTCAATGGCTTCTTCGCCTGTTATCTGATAAGGGTCGCTTGTTTTGGGCAGAGATACAAATTTATTATCGTGCTTTACATAAGGTCCAAAGCGTCCAACGGCAACGGTCATTTCCTTATCCTCGAATGTACCTAAGGTACGAGGTAGGTCAAACAGCTTTAATGCTTCGTTGAGTGTGATTGTTGCTAACGACTGATTTTTTTGCAGGCTTGCAAACTGTGGTTTTTCTTCTTCGTCTTGCGTACCTATTTGCGCCATTGGCCCGAAACGTCCTATTTTAACCGAAACCTGTTTCCCTGTTTTAGGATCTGTACCCAATACCCGTTCGCCCACTTTGCGTTCGGTTTGGGTATCCATTGCGTTTTCTACAATCGGGTGGAAGTGTTTATAAAAACCATCAATAACCGATGTCCATTCTGAATTCCCCTCGGCAATATCGTCGAAATGTTTTTCTACGTTTGCCGTAAAGTTATAGTTCATTATATCGGGAAAAAACTCAATCAAGAAATCGTTAACAACCATACCTATATCGGTTGGCATCAACTTATTTTTATCTGCACCATACACTTCGGTTTTTTCGCTATCTGTTATTTGCTTGCGTTTTAGTTGCAATACATTATACGCTCGCTCGGTTCCTTCCAGCGAATTTTTAATAACATACTCCCTGTTTTGTATAGTAGAGATGGTGGGGGCATAAGTAGAGGGGCGGCCAATACCCAGTTCTTCCAGTTTGCGTACGAGCGATGCTTCTGTATAACGGGGTGGACGCTGACTGAAACGTTGGGTTGCAGTTATATCCTTGAAGCCCAATTCTTCGTTCTCCTTCATGGGAGGCAATATACCTTCTTCTGTTTCTATTATTTCTTCATCGTCCGTACTTTCGAGGTATACGTGCAGAAAACCATCGAACTTCATTACTTCGCCTTCGGCTATAAATTTCAGTTGGTTATCGCCAAAGTTTATGGTTGCCGTAGTTTTTTCGAATTCGGCATCAGCCATTTGCGATGCTATGGTTCTTTTCCAGATAAGCTCATATAGTTTTTTTTCTTGAGCTGTACCTGTAGTTTCGTGCTCGCTTATGTATGTGGGGCGTATGGCTTCGTGAGCCTCTTGTGCGCCTTTCGATTTAGTTGCGTACTGGCGTGTTTTTACATAACGATCGCCATAGGTCGATGATATTTCGGCTTTCGATGTGTTTATTGCCAGCCCAGATAGGTTTACCGAATCGGTACGCATATATGTTATCTTTCCCGACTCGTACAGTTTTTGTGCCAACATCATGGTTTGACTTACCGAATAACCCAACTTACGCGAGGCTTCTTGTTGCAGTGTTGATGTGGTAAAAGGTGCGGCAGGCGACTTTTTTGTAGGACGGGTTTGTATGCTTTCTATCGAAAAATGAGACGATTTCAGCTTTTCGAGAAGAGCCATCGCCTCAGCTTTTGTTTTGGGACGGTTGTTTAGTTCCGCTTTTATTTCCTGGATTTTACCTTTTTCGTCTGTTTTAGTAAAAAAGGCAATAATCCGGTACGCGCTTTCGGCTTTGAAGTTGTGTATTTCCCGTTCGCGTTCCACAATGAGCCGTACGGCAACCGACTGTACACGTCCTGCCGAAAGGGCAGGCTTTACTTTTTTCCAGAGAACGGGCGATAGCTCGAACCCTACAATGCGGTCAAGAATACGGCGTGCCTGTTGTGCATCAACCAGATTTTGGTCTATATTGCGTGGATTTTCGATGGCATGCAGAATCGCATCTTTCGTTATTTCGTGAAAAGCGATACGCCGGGTGTCTTTTTTGTCGAGACCCAAAGTTTCGAACAAGTGCCATGATATGGCTTCTCCTTCGCGGTCTTCATCGGAAGCAAGCCATATTATTTCAGCATCTTTAGCAGCGCTTTTTAGTTCGGAGACCAGCTTTTTTTTGTCGGGCGATATTTCGTATATGGGCATAAAATTATGCTTGATATCGATACCTAAGTCTTTTTTCTTGAGGTCACGTATGTGCCCGTAGCTCGACATTACTTTAAAATCTTTACCAAGAAATTTTTCTATTGTTTTGGCCTTTGCCGGCGACTCAACTATGACTAAATTTTTCTGCATTTGCTCAGTGTTTCTTTCTTCTCCGCAACTTGTTCTTTTGCTTTTTTTGAAACGCAAAAGTAATGATTTTGTTCGTTAAATGAACAAAAATTTATTTTTTTATGGGTCAAAGGATATGTTTGACAATATATTAGTCTTTCATTTTGCTATTAAGATATTCTTCGGCTACGAGACATAATTCGTCGTACCATTTTTGCCCAAAACGTCTGATGAGTGGTTCTTTCAGAAACTGGTATATTTTTAGCCCTTTCTGGTTGCCCAATTCAACGGCGGCTTTGCATACCCTCCAACGGTGGTAGTTCAAGGCTGTGAATTCCCTATATTTGCCAAGGCGGATGGGGTAGAGGTGGCACGAAACTGGTTTGTAGAAACCGATACGGCCCTCGCGGTAAGCTTTTTCTATTGCACATTTACACGTTCCGTCGCTATCGTAATAAGTGAAAACACAGTCCTTACCATTCACGATGGATGTAACCATGTCGCCATCACGATCTTTGTAGGCAACACCTTGCTCTTTAATCAGGGCTTGTGCCTGAGGCGAGAGGCTGTCCCAGACATGGGGCAATGCTTCTTCCAGAAGTTTTACTTCTTCGGGTTCTAAGGGTGCGCCTGAGTCGCCATCTACACAACATTCGCCTTTACATGCCGAAAGGTTACACAGGAAATTTTCTTCAACAATATCGAGCGATATTATTGTATCGTCTATCTGAATCATTCTAATTGGAAATTTTTTTACGCAAAGGTAAATTATTTAAGACCCGAATTCAAATAACTTGCTCTTCAAAACAAAATTATAGTTGATGCAAGCAGCCGTAGTGAGGTATATCTTCCATAAAAGAGAAAGTTTGTTTTTGATAATCAATGCAACAACAGTAATGTTCCAAACCGTTGGATACTATCAGGTAACCGACCTTTAGCGCCATATTATAACGGATTATCTGGTCGAAGGTTTCCTGACTTACCTTCACATCGGGCGCTTTATATTCAACTACTGCTAATGGAGTAAGGTTGCGATTATATATAATGGTATCGCATCTTTTTTTTAGGTTATTCAGCTCTATTTGTACTTCGTTGGCCATCAAAGCTGGCGGATAACCTTTTTCGTGTACCAGATAGTTTACAAAATGTTGGCGTACCCATTCTTCGGGTGTGAGAACAACGTACTTGCCACGTAAACCATCCCAAACCATGATTTTTCCATTAGCTTTCTTTAGCTTTATATTGAAAGGGGGTAAGTTAAGCGCAAGCATTTTTTTGTATCTTTGTTTTCTGCTGATTTGTTCTTGAAAGCGGGAATCCGTGAACGTAAAATTAGGATTAAAATGAAGACAAAGCAAGAAATCGTTAAAAATTGGCTGCCCCGGTACACCAAAAGGGCGCTCGAAGATTTTACACCATATATATTATTGACAAATTTCAGCCGCTATGTTGAGATATTTGCCGAGCATTTTAAAGTGCCGATATTGGGGCTTGACGGGAATATGCCCAACGCATCGGGTGGGGGAATAACCATCATCAACTTCGGAATGGGTAGCGCCAATGCGGCTACTGTTATGGACTTGCTGAGTGCCATATCGCCAAAAGCTGTATTGTTTTTAGGTAAGTGCGGAGGCTTAAAGAGACATAACAGGCTGGGCGATTATATCTTACCTATTGCAGCCATAAGAGGCGAAGGAACGTCTAACGACTATTTTCCTCCGGAAGTACCTTCGCTGCCCGCATTTAGTTTGTTGCGGTCGTTATCGTCAAACATTCGCGACTTTAACCACGATTATTGGACAGGAACGGTTTATACAACCAACCGCCGGGTGTGGGAGCATGACGAAGAATTTAAAGAGTACCTACGCAGCATTAGGGCGATGGCTGTCGATATGGAAACCGCCACGCTGTTTACCTGTGGTTTTGCCAATCAGATACCAACGGGGGCTTTGTTGTTGGTTTCAGACCAACCGATGATATCGTCGGGCATTAAAACCGAAAAAAGCGATCAGGTGGTTACCGATAATTTTGTGGAGGAACATGTCAGAATAGGCATCAAGGCCCTTACTACACTGATAAATAATGGGTCGACCGTAAAACACTTGCGTTTCTAATCCCCCTTTCCCTGCGCTATGAATTTCGATCACCTGAGAAAAGACATACAAGAACGCAAATTTCGTCCTGTTTATCTGTTTATGGGCGATGAGCCTTATTATATAGACGAACTGACAGATTTATTAGTCGATACAGTACTACCCGAAGAAGAGCGTGACTTTAACCAAACCATACTTTATGGCATGGAAACCGATGTGGCGCAAGTGGTGACGCTGTGCCGCAGTTTTCCCATGATGTCTGATTATCAGTTGGTAGTGGTGAAAGAGGCTCAAAATCTGAAGAAAATTGAAGAACTTGAGGTTTATGTAAAAAATCCTCTTGCCTCAACTATACTTATCCTTAACTATAAGAATGGGAATCTGGATAAGCGTAAAAAATTGTATGCGGAGATAGAAAAAAACGGGGTTGTTTTTGAGTCGAAAAAGATACCCGAATATAAACTACCGGCTTTTATTCAGTCGTACTTCACGATGAAGGGGTTGGGTATTGATCAGAAATCATCGCAAATGCTAACCGACTTTGTAGGGAACGACCTCAGTCGATTGGTAAACGAGCTGGAAAAACTTCTGTTGTCGTTGCCCGAAGGTGAGAAACGCATAACAGCCGACCTCATAGAGCGAAATGTTGGCATCAGCAAAGACTTCAATAATTTCGAGTTGCTGAAAGCCGTTATAGAACGAAATACTTTCAAAGCTAACCGGATAGCCGATTATTTTGAGAAAAACCCCAAAAACAATCCATTGATTGTTACCTTGGTCGTATTGTTCAATTTTTTCAGTAACCTGATGGTTTGTTATTGGGCAAAAGATAAATCGGAAAATGGCATTGCCTCCGAACTGGGTTTTCGCAACCCTTATCAGGCAAAGGATTATGTGGCTGCTTTAAGAAGTTATAACGCGTTCAAATCGATGGAGGTGATATCGCTGTTGCGAGCCTACGATGCTAAATGCAAAGGCGTGAACAATGCCTCGGTAGGCGATGGCGAGCTGCTGAAAGAGTTACTCTTTAAAATAATGCACTGATTTGTCAGGGTGTTTGTCTAACCTCTTAAATTGCCTTATCTTTGCACTCGCAGAAAAGAAAACCGAAATTATCAAAACATTAAAATATATATTTAAATACATCTATGGCTGACGATAAGAAAATTATATTTTCGATGATTGGGGTTAACAAAATCTATCCACCCCAAAAACAAGTACTTAAAAACATTTACCTGTCGTTCTATTATGGAGCAAAGATTGGTATTATCGGCCTGAACGGATCGGGTAAGTCGTCTTTGCTGAAAATAATAGCAGGCATCGACAAAGAATATCAGGGAGAAATAGTTTCGGACAAAGGTTTTTCGGTAGGTTATTTGGAGCAAGACCCTAAGCTTGACCCTACGAAAACCGTTCGCGAAGTTGTGCAGGAAGGTGTGCAACCCGTTCTTGATGTTTTGAACGAATATGAAGAAATTAATGCAAAATTCGGACTTCCGGAGTATTACGAAGATCCCGATAAGATGGATGCCTTGTTTGCCCGTCAGGCCGAGTTGCAAGATAAAATAGACGCTACCGATGCTTGGAATCTGGACAATAAGCTGGAGCGTGCCATGGACGCTCTTCGTTGCCCGCCCGAAGACCAACTGACAGAACACCTTTCGGGAGGTGAAAAACGCCGTGTGGCTCTTTGCCGTTTGTTGCTTCAGCAACCCGATGTGTTGCTTTTGGACGAGCCTACCAACCACTTGGACGCCGAATCTATCGACTGGTTGGAGCAGCACTTGCAACAATATGCCGGAACGGTTATCTGCATCACGCACGACCGTTACTTCCTTGACCATGTGGCAGGGTGGATTCTTGAACTTGACCGTGGCGAAGGTATTCCTTGGAAAGGAAACTATACATCGTGGTTGGAGCAGAAAACCAAACGCATGGAACAAGAGGAAAAGCAAGTGAGTAAGCGTCGCAAAACCCTCGAACGTGAGTTAGAGTGGGTACGCATGGCTCCTAAAGCCCGCCAAGCAAAAGGAAAGGCACGTCTTAATGATTACGAGAAATTATTGAATGCCGACCAAAAAGAACGTGAAGAAAAACTTGAAATATTTATTCCTAACGGTCCCCGTTTGGGAAACAAAGTAATAGAGGCACACGGTGTTGCTAAGGCTTATGGCGACAAATTGCTGTTTGACGACCTAAACTTTATGCTTCCTCCGAATGGTATTGTTGGTGTTATAGGCCCTAACGGTGCGGGTAAAACTACGCTTTTCCGTTTGATTCAAGGCTTGGAAAAAGCCGATAAAGGAACGTTTGAAGTTGGTGAGACGGTGAAAACGGCTTATGTTGACCAAGAACACGAAGATATTGACGCGAATAAATCTGTTTATCAGGTTGTATCGGGTGGTTCGGAGTTTGTGAGGGTAGGAGGCAAGGAAATAAACTCACGGGCTTATCTGTCGCGCTTCAACTTTGCGGGAGCCGATCAGGAAAAACTTTGCGGGGTACTGTCGGGTGGAGAACGTAACCGTTTGCATTTGGCTTTAACGTTGAAAGCCGAGGCCAATGTGCTGCTTCTGGACGAACCTACCAACGATATTGACGTGAACACATTGCGGGCTTTGGAAGAGGGTCTGGAAAATTTCGCGGGCTGTGCTGTTGTAATTTCGCACGACCGTTGGTTTCTCGATCGTATTTGTACTCACATTTTGGCATTCGAGGGCAACTCGGAAGTGTTTTTCTTTGAAGGTTCGTATAGCGAATACGAAGAAAACAAAAAAGCCCGTCTGGGTAATGTTGAGCCCAAAAGGGTACGCTACCGTAAGCTAATGGAGTAAACTCTGGTATAAAGAACCGTTTTTTTTGAAAAAAATAGATAAATATAACCTTATAGTTATTGATTTCAGCTTAAATAGAAATATCTTTGACCGAGGTAATTATTATATCAAATAAATAAAATGCCCGAGAACATCCAATCTTGGGCATTTTTGAAGTTTATATGCACACAAACATTATTACGAATATTATCATTAGGTTTGCCATCTTTCTTGTTTTTATTTTTGCTGTTCAGATAAGTGTTTCTGCACAAACAACAACTGTAAACGGAGTGGTTAGGGATGCTGTTTCGGGCGATCCGGTAGAGTTTGCCACAGTACGTTTTGACGATTCTACGATTGGCGGTAATACCGACGAGAAGGGAAAATTTAAATTCAGTAATCGCAACCAAAAAAACAGGGTTATAGTATCCTATATGGGATATGTAAGCGACACGATAACCGTACCCATTGGAAAAAACACAAATTTGGATATCAGGCTGAAGCCCGAAGGCATAAAACTTGATGAAGTAATAATCCGCCCAAAAAAAGAAAAATACTCCAAAAAGAATAATCCTGCCGTAGAACTCATAAAGAAAGTAATTGAGCATAAGCACGAACATCTGGCCACGGCACAAAATAACTATCAGGTAGAGGAGTTCGACCGTGTTTTTATAGCCTTGAACGAGTTTGATGAAACAAAGGCCGAAAAGAAAAACATGCAGTTCCTCGCAAAATATGGCGATACTTCAAGGATTGATAATAAACCTATCCTGCCTCTGTCTTTGCGCGAAACCTTGTCGAGTTTCTATTACCGTAAATCGCCAAAAGATACCAAACGTATTGTTAAAGCACATAAAACGGAAGGTCTGGATCAAGGAATGAACCTTGAGTCGATCGACGCCGTTCTGAAGGAGGTAATTAAAGACGTAGATATAACCGATAATAGTATAAATATCCTTTTTCGCGACTTTGTAGGGCCACTCAGTTCGGTTGCTTCGGTCAATTTTTATAAGTGGTATATCATTGATACTGTGAGTATAGACCAACGGCAGTATGTAAATCTGGGCTTTGTGCCTTTCAATACACGCGATGTAGGTTTTATGGGCAATCTGTATGTGTCGACCGACTCTGCGTATGCCATAAAGCGGCTTTCGATGCGTGTGCCTACAAATGCGAACCTGAACTTTGTTGAAGCTATGCTTATAGAGCAGGAGTTTGAGGAAACAAAACCCGGTGTGTGGATTCCCAAGCAATATATTATGGCTATGGATTTGTCGTTGGTGGATGTTGCCAAATTTTATGTAGAAAAAGTAAAAGACTTCAACGATTTTGAATTCAATCAGCCGATGGATGCTGTCTTTATAAATCCGAACCCTGTATTGTATCTTTCGGGCTACGATAAGATGTCGAAAGAATATTGGGATGCGAGCCGGCCAACAACCTTCAATAAAGATTATGAGGTTGGCGAAATGATGGAAGAGTTGATGAAAAAGCGGTTCTTCAAAATTGCCGTAGGAGCTGCTAACATATTGTCATCGTCTTACATACCTACATCGAAGGATGAAGAGAAAAATAAATTTGATATAGGTACTGTGCTGACTTTTTTCAGTTATAACGATATTGAAGGGGCACGTTTCAGGCTAACGGGGACTACTACAAGCCATTTTCATCCGCACCTTTTCTTGTACGGTTATGGGGCTTACGGTATAAAGGATCAGAAATTTAAATATATGGGCGAAGTAAACTGGGCGTTTAATAAGCCGAAATATCATAAAGATGAATTTCCGGTCAATAACCTGAGCGCTACCGTAAAATACGATCTTAATGCTCTGGGACAACGCTTTTTGCAAGCCGAAAGAGATAATATATTTATGTCGGGCAAATCGGGTAAATACGACCGTATGACTTACGATTTTTCGACACAAATAGCCTATAAGCGTGAATATCACAGCGGTTTTTCATACAACCTTTTTGCCCGTACACACGATGAAAAGCCAGTCAAGAATTTGGTGTTCAAACAAATAGATGAATATGGAAATTCGCATATCTGGGATAGGCTGAAAACTACGGAAGTAGGACTCGACTTGCGTTATGCCTACAAAGAAAAATTCTTTCAACAGAGGCGTATCAGGCGAACACTTTCTACCTCAGGGTTTATTTATAACCTGTCGTATTTGGCAAGTCTGAAAGATGTTATGGGAGGCGATTTCGCATACCACCGTCTTAATTTTTCGATGACAAAAGAGTTTTGGATAGCCCCCTTTGGCAAGGTTTATACAAACGTAACTGCCGAAAAACTGTTTGGCGAAGCACCTTTTACAGCCTTGGTGTCGCCCAATGCCAATACATCTTACACCGTACAAAAGGGATCGTTCTATTTGCTGAACCCGATGGAGTTTGTCAGCGATGCACAAGTAACATGGGATATAAATTATAGGATGGGAGGATGGTTGCTGAACCGCATACCTCTTATTAAGCATTTCGGTTGGCGCGAGATATTTGGTTTCAGAGGTGTTTGGGGCTCATTGTCTAAAAAGAACAATCCGGATCATAACAGAAAACTATTGGCTTTTCCCGAAGAAGTTTATACAATAGATAAAAAGCCCTATATGGAAATCAATATTGGCTTGGAAAATATACTCAAAATATTCCGCATAGATTATGTGCGCCGCCTTAATTATTTAGACCATCCCAATATAGATAAACATGGTATAAGGATAAGCCTCGATGTGGCTTTCTGATGGCTAAACCCAACGGAGTATATTAGATAGTATTTCGGTAGGTGTAAATTTGCTGTTAGTTACGTTTGTGGGTGTCAGAACTTTCAAGCCCTTAGGTATGATCCTGACATGGATATCTTTACTTGTTTCAACAGGATCGCCATCAACATGAATAACCCCTTCTTTTTCTCTTTTTATAGTTACCTCGTTGGTAAGTATTTCTATTAATTTATTGTTGTTGTCCATATTTTTGGAGAAAAGCTGCAAGGTTGTTTGCGGCACATCCAATATGTTGAGTGGTTTTAGTATGGCAATGTTCATCAAACCGTCTTGAATATCGGCATTTGGCGCAATGTAAGCATTGTACCCATATTGACTGGCATTGGCACAGGTAACAACAAAGGCTTTATCTTTCAGTGTGCCTTCGGCGCAGATAATTTCGTATTCTTGTGGCTTTAGCTGAAAAAAGGATTCGAGCATGGTTTTCAGGTACATTATAGAACCTCTTTTTTTCTCGTTGGCTGCTTTTTGACTTACCATGGCATCGAAGCCCATACCACACGTACAGAAAAATATATGATCGTTGGCAATGCCATAGTCGATGGCGTTGACATTCTCTTCCTTTATAATCTGGATGGCTGCCTTGGGGTTAAGAGGAATGTGCAGGTCGCGAGCCAACCCATTACCCGAGCCCAACGGAATGATAGCCAAAGCAGTGTCGGAGCCGATAAGGGTGCGGGCCACTTCGTTTACAGTACCGTCGCCTCCGGCAGCGATAACATAATCTACGTTGTTATCTATGGCCAATTGTGCAATCTCTGAACCATGACCGGCATATCCGGTGATAAATATATGTAACTCAAAACGGTGTGCATCAAGTTCTTCGGCCAAATGATGAGGCAGACTGTGTTTTGACGATGTTCCTGATACGGGATTGATTATTGCATATACTTTCTTCTTATTGCTAACCATAGAGCTTTTGTTAAAAGTTTGTTAAGCAAATATATTGCTTTTTTAGCATATTCGGGAATTATGAAGAATATTAATTTTCATCCTCCTGGCCGGAATGCTCTGAGCATTTCTCTTTTACCGGGAGGTCCGGGAAGGCGTTCAACCGTATATCCTGCCTGCTGCATCATTCGCCTTACTATTCCCTTAGCGCAGTAGGTGGTAAGTATTCCACCTTGGATGGTTTTGCCGAAAAGACGGTTAAAGACGGTTTGTGTCCATACGCCATTTTGTTTATTGGGAGCAAAAGCATCTAAGTATATGAGGTTAAACGCTTCGTTTCCTGTCTCGAAGTTGGGCTTGCTAAAGTCGGTTTCGATTTTGTGGAGAGTGAAGTTGGGTGTTATTTCTACCACCTTTCCCCATTCTGCCTGATGTAAGTTAATGAAAAGGTTTTCATCTTTAGTTTGTAAAACTTCGGGGTAATTTAATTGTTCGGCCAGATTTAAGGGCAGGGGATATAGTTCTAAGGTTGTATAATGTATATTAAGGTTCAGTTTTTTTCCTTCCAGCAGAGTAAGCAGAGCATTCAGCCCTGTACCAAAGCCTATTTCCAAGACAGATATATTTTTACTTTTTTGAGCAATCGGACGCAACCCTGCATCTATAAATACATGCTTGGACTCTTGTATTGCCCCGTTAACGGAGTGATAATGTTCGTCTAACTCGGGTATATATAAAGTAGGAGAGCCATCGGCTGTAGATTCAATTCGAGCAGATTGAAGCATCGTTCTTAATCTTTTTCGATAAGTACTACTGCATAGGCCGAGAATCCCTCCTCACGGCCAACGAAGCCCATTTTTTCGGAAGTAGTAGCTTTTATAGATACGCAGTCTGTTTCTATGTTCAGTATCCGTGCAATGGTTTCTTGCATTTTGGGGATATGAGGGTTTATTTTGGGCTTTTCGGCACAAATGGTAGCGTCAATGTTACCTACCCGGTATCCTTTCTGCCCGATGACTTCCGAAGTACGTGCCAAAAGTATTTTACTGTCAATATTTTTGTACTCTCCGGCTGTGTCGGGGAAGTGAAAACCTATATCGCGCATGTTTGCAGCACCGAGCATAGCATCGCAGATAGCATGCAGAAGGACATCCGCATCCGAATGTCCCAGCAAGCCTTTTTCGTGCTCTATTTTTTCGCCGCCCAGCCACAGTTCCCTGTTTTCGGCTAAGCGGTGTACATCGTATCCAAAACCAACTCTTATCTGCATAGTTTTTGTCTTTACTTCATCAGATTACGTAAACCATCCATATCGAACGATATTGAGAAACGCAACGTTTGATCTAACGGGTTAGACTGTGCTGTAGATATTAGGTAAGCGGCGTCCAGTTGAAATACGCTCATCTTGAAACCGGCACCTACAGAGAAATAATTTCTATTACCTTTTTCCTTGTTTTCGTAATAATAACCACCACGGATAGCAAACTGATTGTTATACAGATATTCAGCACCTATCGACCACATTACCTCTTTCAGCTCTTCTTTGAATCCACCGGGTGCGTCACCAAAAGATTTGAATATACCGCTGATAGAACTCATATCGCTGTAGCGTTGGTCTCTTTCGGTTGCAGTTTCGCCTTCTTTTATTTCGGGCTTACTTGGTACCAAAAGCTTGTTTATGTCGGCGCTGATGCTGAAAGAGTTGTAATCGTCGATTGGAACGGTTAACGAACCACCTAAACGCATATTAGTTGGAAGGAAATTGTAAGTATTTCCGTCGTCGTACGATATTTTACTACCTATGTTCGAGATATTAAATCCAAGACCTAACATACATTCACGGTCGCCAAGCATGAGGTACGATTCGTTGTATCCGGCAATATCCGCGGCAAAGGCATTTCCGGGGGTACCATCGTCGCCATCTGTTCCGGTTGTATAGTCACCTCTTATGTAGCGAAAAGCGATACTACCAGAAAAGGTTTCGGTCAGTTTTCTTGAATACGCAATGTCAATAGCCATTTCGTGAGGACTTGCTTTATAGTCTTCAAAACCGGTTTCGCTGGTTAAGGGAACGTCACCCATAGTAAAATAACGCACCGAGGCGCTGATTGCCTGATTGTCGTCACTCCCTATCTTGTAATATCCAACACCGTATATAAGTGCGATATCGTTTACCAACTTTCTAAGCCAAGGGGTGTACGATATGGAAGCCCCTGCCTTACTGTTTATAAAGGCATATTTGGCGGGATTCCAGTGTTGCGAAAATATATTAGGCATTGTTGCCGCACCAACATCACCCATAGCTCCGCCCACAGCATCGGGGGCTATAGAGAGCGAAGGCATAGCTGTTATAATAGGGTTAAGCTTTGTTTCTTTTATATCATCATCGGCAAAAGCAACCGTTCCACACATAGCAAACAATGCACACAGCAGCGATCTTTTTATTACGTTCTTCATTCTTGTATTTTAAATTATCAATCTTCTAAATAAACAGACAAAGATACTTTTTATTGTCCTAATACGATTAATTTTTCTGATTTTGCCGATTCGCCTTTTCCGTCAATGCTTATCGTAACACGGCAGATGTACACTCCGGCTTCTATACGCGCTCCGTTGCCCCCTCTTAAATCCCATTCGTACACGTAATTGCTCATGGTCGATGATGTGCCGCTTTCTTCGTGCTGCCACACCATAGCTCCTGTCATTGTAAATACTTGGTACTTGACTTTAAGCGTTGACCCCGGAACGTCGGACGTGAATACAAATTTAGTACTTGTCCGTGCAGGGTTGCCCCATATCTTGAAGTCGTAGATATTAGGTTTATAGTTATCCGAAACTTCGAATTCTACGTTTTGTGTTTGCGAATTATTCCATACATCCCATACCTTAAACATAAGGCTATGTTTTCCGTTGCTCATTTCGGGCAGTTGGTATCTGACCGACCCTACGGTTGGCAATGAATCGTTCAACTGAAAGTAAGATGTAAGGTCGTAACTGTCTTTTCCGTCTATCATCACTGATATATTATGGCCGATGGCACTCGATTGGTTGATGCCCGTATCGTCCGATACCTGGGCATAGAACACAGGAGTGGCGTTGACAACGTCGCCCGACTTGAACGATTCTTTATTCAGATACAATGCTTCTATTACCGGCGGGTTATTTTCTTCAACAGCCGAACCATCTGTACCACCAACAACATATTGGCTGAAGTAACCATTGGCATCGCCCATCTCGTCGGAATATGCATAGAAGTTCATTTTTCCCTGTCCATCGGTATAGAGAATGTCTTTTGGGGTAACAAAGGCGAACTCAAACTCGCCATCCACTATTTGGGCGTTTCCGGTAAAGATTGTATTCGTGAAATCTGTATAGTTTGTTGCTATTGAAGGGTCTGTTCCATTCCGTTGGTTACCCCGTGTTTTTAACTCCTGCTCGCTGTCGTAAACAATAGAGCGAAGCGTTCCGTTATAGTCTGTAACCGGATTGCCGCCGGCATCTACAATCTGTCCTTTTATTTTGTTGTACGACAGAGCCTTCATCTGGTAATTGCTGCTCCCAATAGGTTTATCATTTATTTCAGTAACCTTTACCTTGAACTCTTGTTTGGGATAGTTGAGCCGCAAAGCAGGATCGCCCAATAGAATGAATACTTTATTGTCGCTATTTATTGTTTGATTTTTTGCTTTCATGATGATATCTCCAAGGCGGGGCATGCTGCCATCCTTATTTGGGGTAAACATTTCGGTAAAGAAATTATTGTTTAGTAATTTAGACCCACTAATACCTATCACTCTTGTTGTTGCAAATAAAGCAATAGCCCCTCCTTTTGGGTTGAGCAATGCTGTTTCGGCCGACGAGGCATAGTTAAGGTCGTTTGCATCGAAGCGGCCAAAGTCGCAAGTTTGGGTAATCCACAAAGGCAGGCATGTATTAGTCATATTTTCAATGTCTTGCTGTACAATTATATACTCGTGTGCCCAATCGCGCGGAGAACCATGCCCAATATAATTAAGTACTAATGTTCCTTTGTCTATATAGTCGAACATCGCTTTCTGAGCCTCGGGGTAGCGGGGACCGTTGGATGTTATCACCCGCTCGTAAGCGTCTTCGTACACTTTTTGAGTAATAACTTCCGGAAAGTTCTTTTTTATATTGTTGGCAATAATCTCAGAGCCATTTATGTGATTTCTTTCGCTACTTATTGTACTACTTTTTCCACCCAATAGGTCATCAGAAATCAAGGTGATTGAATTTTGCCAAATTCCGGGATTTTCGTTTTTGATATATTTTTCTATTTTATTTACAGCAATTGCTGCTTCGCTGGTAGTGCGTACAGGTATTCGCCCGATGCCAATCTGTAGTTTGTTGTTTGTTGTTTCTTCATCGTTCAATTGCCCTATATTGTCGTCAGTACAGATAGATCCGTTGTTGGTTAGTGAAATAACAGACTGATATGTAAGCAATATACCTCTCTTTTCGGCTTTATTCCATTCGTTGGTAATAAAGCGATTGTCGTACGAGCCATCTCCAAACAGAAGCAGGTATTTAGGGCTTTCGTCTATCATTCCCGATTGTTTACGGTCGTAAAACATTTTCAGAAAACGGCGGTATGCCATTACATCGGGTTTGCCCGAAGAAAATTCGTTGTAAATATCTTGTGGGTTAACAATAAGAGAGGTCAGCCCCGAATCGTCGGCATGTATTTGAGCCAATTGCTCGGCATATTTTTGCAGATAAGGCTGAACTATGATAACCATGTCGTGCGTTTCGGCTGCATGTAAGTTCTGATTGTTGATTTTTCCTATAACCGTGGGTTTAGAAAAACTTTGGTTGAGATCGACCAACGCGTATTCCCTCATCACAGTGTTCGATGCAACGAACGACAGATTTGTCCCTGAGAGGTTGCCCTTTATCTGTTTTATTGTTGTATTGTCGGTAACATCAAATATAAGTGTGTTGCTGTTTGCGTTAGCGACTTCGAACTTTAAGCTCGGACTGTTTTTTTTACTACGGAAAAGGGTTGATGCTCCATAAGGCTTTAGCTTGCGGGTATAATTTATGCGAATGTAGTCGAGATACAAGTTTTTATCGGCCGACGACCCTTTTGTGACCGCCAATTTGAACGAAGGGTTTTCCCCGATATTTTTTTCTGAAAACGAGCCGCTTTTTTCGAAAGCTACTATATAATCGCCAAGGTTACTGCTGCTTAGAGCGGCGGTATTGATAATTGTACCATTAGCACTTAGCTCCAATTTTGCAGCGGCAGAGGAGCCTGTGGCATAAGCGAAGTTATAGTCGATGATGGTAATCGAGTCGGCAATATTTCCTGTAAGGGTGAAAGGAAATGATTGGCTGGTAGTTACATTAAAGCTTTCGCCAAAGAACTGCCGTCCTGTTTCGCCCAGATTTATTAATTCTTTTTCGTGCAGGGCATAATCGTTGAAAGTAGATGTTGATATTGTGGCTGTGGTTTCTTCGTCGGAAGGGATTGTTTCAACGCGTTTTTGCCCGGTTGCTTTTTCTGTTACAAAATAAAAAGATTCGAGCGAGTAAGGGTTTTGTGTCTGTATGAATTTCTGTAAACTGTTGCTATACTCCCATTTCACATCTCCACGCCCGTAAAAGAGGATGTAATCGCCTGCTCCAAAATTGGCGGGCTCTTTACTCATCCATATAGATATTTGGGGAAGGTCGTCAACATAAGGCTTTACAAAGTTTTCGTCAAGAATCCATCCACCGTAGCCGTATATCTGAACATTCTGAGGATTCTGCAACCCCATCTTTTTCAGGTCTTCGTAAGTAAGTTTATAAACACCTGTTTCGGCTATCTGTATTTTATACCAATCGCTTTCTGCCAAAACAGAATTTGCCGCATAACGGTTTCCATCATTCATTGCAGCCTGTGTTTGCTGTAAGTTGCAAAAAAGAAAGGTAAGCGTAATGATGAACAGATGAATGTAATATCTAATATTTTTTCTTGTCATGACAGATTTTTAAAAATGGGCTTATACCTTTTGTTCAGTTTACCGTACGTGAAAATCAACAAGTAATTGGTTTTCTGTTTTTCCTGTTACATGGTCGCCTATTTTCAGGGCTGTTTCCGATTCTTGCAAATCGAAGAAAAACAAATCACCTATTTTCAGTGTAAAAAAACAACTGGCATACGCAATGGTTTTATCTATAATATCCTCCAAGTTATCAATGGCCGATTTTTGTTGAACACTTTCGTTTACAGACAACGATAAAGACAAATCGTTTAGGCCTTTACCGAGAGTTTTAATGCCAACGAAATCGCCTAAAATAGTCGAATAATCGAAATTTTGCGACAAGTCGCCGGGCAATCCTCTTTCTTTCAGGTCTATCTCCACATCGTGCGCCGTTAAGTTTACCCCAACAGCAATCTCATTATAGTAACGATGCGCAAACTTCTTGCCAATATTCTTTCCCAAACGGTCTATTTTTACAATTAGCCCGATTTTACAACGGATGTCGGCCGAGAAATCGGGGATGTAAAACGGTTTCCCGCCTTTCTGTATCGAAGAGTCGGGTTTCAGATACAGAACCGGATATTCCGTCTTTGCACTACTCTCAATTAACGTTTTTTTTATGTTATTATTGTGCAGTGAATTGTAATAGCCAAATTTTGTGCAAATTATCTTCATTTTTGCTTTAAAGCTGCTTTATAATATTTAAGAACAAATATATGCAATATTTTTGGTACAGATACTTATGCTTAGTATTCAATAATATTTTTTAAGTGAAGCATTGGCGAGTATTAAAGAAAATAATTTTCGTTTTTTCGGCTTTATTCTACCTTTGTTATATTATATTTGCAATTCAGAAATTCAATATTTAGATATTTAAAGCCTTATGAGTTCTTTAGAAATTATCACAGCCGAAAAATTACTTCGTATAAAAGCAATTAAGCTTCAACCATCAAACCCGTTTACTTGGGCTTCGGGATGGAAGTCTCCGATTTATTGTGATAATCGTAGGTTACTGTCTTACACTACAATCAGAAGCTTTATCAAGATAGAGTTGGCGCGCGTTATCATGGAAAAATACCCCGAAGTTGACGCTATTGCCGGAGTTGCAACAGGAGCTATTGCTCCCGGTGCTTTGGTTGCCGATGCTTTAGGATTGCCATTTGTTTATGTCCGTGCTACACCAAAAGATCATGGTTTGGAAAACCTTATTGAGGGCGATTTAAAACAAGGAAGCAAAGTAGTAGTAGTTGAAGACCTTGTTTCCACAGGAAGCAGCAGTCTGAAAGCTGTTGAGGCTATACGCAACGATGGCTCGGAAGTGATAGGTATGGTTGCCAATTTTACCTATGGTTTCCCTATTGCATCCGAACGTTTTGCCGATGCTAAGGTAGAACTAACCACCCTTACAAACTACGAAGCAGTATTGCAGGAAGCTGTAAGAATAGAATATATAGCAAAGGAAGATTTGGCCACACTGCAAGAATGGAGAAAAGCTCCGGCCGATTGGAAATAAAACTGATAAATTGAAGGGGAATGACAGAATTTACCAGTGAAATAAAAATTATACCATACTCGGATGAGGTTATATTTCCGGTATTATCCGATTTAAGTAAACTGGAGTTGGTGAGAGACCGTTTGCCGGAAGATAAACTGGAGAAAATGAAAAACTTTTCGTGCGACAGGGATTCATTTACGGTTTCGGTCGATCCGGTAGGAAGCATTCGTTTTGTGATTGTGGAACGTGAGCCAAACTCAACAATAAAATTGCAGGGTGAAAAACTGCCTTTCGACATTAATATGTGGGTGCAATTGAAGGCTAAGTCCGAAACCGAAACAGCGATGAAGCTCACCGTTAAGGTGAATCTGAATCCGTTTTTGAAGCCGATGCTGTCTAAACCCTTGCAGGAAGGCATAGCAAAAGTTGCCGACACTTTGGCACGCTTACCTTACGATCAGATAAGTTCTTTATAAAATAAACCTTTTAATAAAAAAGGTATTACAAAGCAGAAGCATTGGTATGTGTATATAAACCAATGCTTTCGGATTTTTAAGAAATTGAATTATAATAACAATAAAACGATTTTTGAGATGACAAAAAGTGCATTGCAAATAGCAAGATCTGCTTACAAGCCTAAGATGCCTAAGGCGTTGTATGGGGCGGTTAGAGTAGAAGAAGGTGCTGCAACACAATCGGTAGCCGATCAGGAAGCCGTGAAACAGCTTTTCCCAAACACTTATGGTATGCCTATCATCAAATTTGTTGAATCGGGCGAAAAAGTGAATAGTCCGGCAGCTAATGTAGGGGTAATCCTTTCTGGGGGGCAAGCACCGGGAGGGCATAATGTTATTGCCGGTATTTTTGATGGCATTAAGAAATCCAATCCGGATAGTAAACTTTATGGTTTTTTGATGGGTCCCGGAGGGCTTATCGACCATAAATATATAGAACTTACGGCCGACATTATTGACGAATACCGTAACACGGGTGGCTTTGATATCATCGGTTCGGGACGTACAAAGTTGGAAACAAAAGAACAATTCGACAAAGGACTTGAAATTCTGAAAAGTCTGGACATCAAAGCCTTGGTTATTATCGGGGGAGACGACTCAAATACCAACGCCTGTGTGTTGGCAGAGTATTACAAATCGATCAACGCCGGAGTACAAGTGATAGGTTGCCCCAAAACGATAGATGGCGACTTGAAAAACGAAATGATAGAAACATCTTTCGGTTTCGATACTGCCTGTAAGGTTTATTCGGAAGTTATCGGTAATATTCAGCGCGACTGTAATTCGGCTCGTAAATATTGGCATTTCATCAAATTGATGGGTCGTTCGGCATCGCACATTGCCTTGGAATGCGCTTTGCAAGTACAACCAAATTATTGTTTAATTTCGGAAGAAGTTGAAGCAAAAGGCCAGTCGCTGGACGAAATCGTTACCGATATAGCCCATGTAGTGGCTGCTCGTGCTAAGAACGGAAATAACTTTGGTACGGTGCTTATCCCGGAAGGGCTGATTGAGTTTATCCCTGCCATGAAGGCTCTTATTGCTGAACTCAACGACTTCCTTGCACACCATCAGGATGAGTTTAATGCTATCGAAAAAGACCGTCAGCGTCAATATATTATAGACCATTTATCCGCTGAAAACTCAGAGGTATATGCAAGCCTTCCTGAGGGTGTTGCCCGTCAGTTGACGCTCGACCGCGACCCTCACGGAAATGTTCAGGTTTCGCTTATCGAAACAGAAAAATTGCTTGCCGAAATGGTTGCCGCAAAATTGGCTGCATGGAAGCAGGACGGAAAATACACCGGTAAGTTTTCTACTCAGGTACACTTCTTTGGTTACGAAGGCCGTTGTGCCGCACCATCGAACTACGATGCCGATTATTGCTATGCACTCGGATATACGGCTTCGGCTCTTATCGGTGCAGGCAAAACGGGATATATGGCATCTGTACGCAACACAACGGCTCCGGCCGAAGAGTGGATTGCAGGCGGGGTTCCGGTTACGATGATGATGAATATGGAACGCCGTCATGGCGAACTTAAACCCGTTATACAGAAAGCATTGGTAATGCTTGATGGTGCTCCCTTTAAGTACTTTGCTGCCAATCGCGAAAACTGGGCTATAAACACCGAGTATGTGTATCCGGGTCCCATCCAATACTTTGGGCCGACCGAAGTTTGCGATCAGCCAACAAAAACATTGAAACTGGAACAAACTAAATAAAAAATAAGCTTTGCGAAATATTAAAGCGTAACATTTCGGATGTTACGCTTTTTTTATTTTCTTTGAAAAAGGATAAATATGTATTAGGAACCTTTTACTTATAGTATTTTGTCATGCTGACGATAGGAAGCATCTGTTGTTACACAAAACTGATTCTTCACTAAAGCTCAGAATGACAATCGAATATATTAATAAGTAGAAAAGACCAAGATAACTTCATAACTAAAACGATATCAATGAAACTGATAGCAGATAGCGGAGCAAGCAAAACAGATTGGTGTTTGGTGAACGATAAAGGAGAGCTTGTAAAAAGAGTATATACGAAAGGATTAAATCCTTACCATCAGACAACCGACTCCATTGCCCACGAGATCGAAATGAACTTGATGAACGAAATCAGGCAGCATAAAATCAAGGCTGTATATTTCTATGGTGCGGGTTGCGAGTATGACAAGAAAGAAGATGTGCGCCGTGCTATAGCTTTAAGCATAAACGCCCCGTGGATTGAGGTGGGTAGTGATTTGATTGCTGCGGCACGTTCCCTATTGGGCAAGGAACGGGGTATTGCCTGCATATTGGGTACGGGTTCAAACTCTTGCCTGTATGATGGGACGGACATCGTTGATAATATAACTTCGCTTGGCTTCATTCTCGACGATTTGGGGAGTGGTTCGGCCTTGGGTCGGGAGTTTCTGAAATCTTGTTTTAAAAAAAACATGCCTAAGGATATAGCCGATAAATTTATTGCCGAATATAAACTGACGGTAGAGATTCTGCTCGACAGGGTGTATAAGCAACCGCAGGCAAGCCGTTTTATGGCAAGTGTATCACCTTTTGTACTTGAACATATAAACGTGAAGGAGATTGGCGATATAGTAAGAAAAACATTCCGTGAGTTTTTCGAATACAATATCGTAAAATACGAAAACTATCAGACATGCAAACTTAGTTTTACCGGTTCGATAGCTTATTATTATGCCGATATACTGAAAGAAGTAGCAGCCGAATATGGTTTAACTATCGCTACAATCCTTCAGTCGCCAATGGAAGGCTTACTACAATACCATACACGGGCATGACATTTGTAAAGATTACCGAACAGCCATCGCTGTATGATGATCTGGAAAATAAGACCATACACGAACTGCTTGTAGATATAAATACCGAAGACCAGAAAGTCGCTTTAGCCGTCGGGAAGGCCATTCCGCAGATAGAAAAGCTTGTGGAGCAAATCGTTTTGCGTATGCAGTGTGGAGGGCGGTTGTTTTACTTAGGAGCCGGAACAAGTGGGCGATTGGGTGTTCTCGATGCTTCTGAAATTCCCCCGACTTTTGGTATGCCTGCCACGTATGTGATAGGACTGATTGCGGGAGGCGATAAGGCACTGCGTAACCCTGTGGAAAAAGCCGAAGATAATACCATAGCTGGTTGGGAAGAACTTTTGACTCACGATGTTACGGAACAAGATGTTGTTGTGGGTATAGCCGCATCGGGCACTACACCTTATGTTGTTGGTGCTTTGAAAGAAGCCCGCAAAAGGGGAATCCTCACAGCCTCCATCAGCAGTAATCCGCACTCACCAATAGCACAGGAGGCTGATATAGCCATCGAAACGCTTGTAGGGCCTGAATTTGTTACGGGAAGTTCACGTATGAAGTCGGGAACGGCGCAAAAAATGGTTTTGAATATGATTTCTACCGCAACGATGATAAAATTGGGCAGGGTTAAAGGTAACCGTATGGTAAATATGCAACTATCGAACAATAAGCTTGTAGACAGGGGTACTCGTATGCTTTCCGACGAATTAAATATCGGTTATAGCCAAGCCGAGCAACTGCTCTTAAAACATGGTTCGGTACAGAAGGCAATGGATGCTTACAGCAAAGAATCAGATTAGTCCGCGCGATTTAAATTCCAAGTATTTATTAATTGAATTGATTGTCAGCTCTTCGGGCGTTGTCAGCAGGGCGTGTATGCCGTAACGATTCAGTTCTTTAACTATCAATTCTTTGTCGTACGACAGTTTTTCGGCCATACCTTTTCGGAAAGTGGCCTCAATATCTTCGGGTTCGGTGTTTAAAACTTCATTAAATTCCGAATTCAAGAAGAAAGCTACCAAAACCAGATGATCTTTTGCCAAACGGCTCAGATATTTCAGTTGGCGGCGCATACCGTTCACTGTTTCGAAGTTCGTATAAAGCACGATAAGGCTTCGCTGTGTGATTTTATTTTTAAGGGTAATGTAAAGCCGTTCGTAGTCCGATTCCCTAAAGTTGGTTTGTTGCCCGTAGAGCGTTTCCAGAATCTTATTTTTTTGACCTTGGCGGCGGTCGGCAGGCAGCATTTCATCAATCTTGCTTGAAAAAGTTATTAGCCCCGCCTTATCACTTTTGTTCAGAGCGGTGCTACACACCATCAGAGACGAATTGATGGCATAGTCAAGAAGCGTCATTCCACGGAAAGGCATCTTCATTGTTCTGCCCTTGTCTAAGATACAGTAGACCTGTTGTGAACGTTCTTCCTGATAAGTGTTGACCATGAGTTGACCTGTACGTGCCGATGCTTTATAATTTATAGTACGTGGGTCGTCGCCCATAACGTAATGCTTTATGTGATCGAATTCCGAGGCATGGCCTATACGCCTTATCTTTTTTATTCCGTATTCTGTAAGCCTATGGGATGCGGCAATAAGTTCGTATCTGTGCATTTCGATAAACGAGGGATAGACAGCAACATTTGCGTATTGGTTAAACCTGTAACGCCGCCTTACCAACCCTAAACCGGACGATACATATACATTGAGCCGCCCGAAACCATATACACCCCGTTTCGTTGGGCGCAGGGTGTAGCTGAAAATCACCGATTTTTTGCGTCCCAGTATATTCTTTTTAAAACTGGTTTTCCGGTCTTGAAACTGAATAGGAAATTCGTCTACAACTTCAATTCCTATGGGTATGGGGTAACGGTTGGTAACCTCTATTGCCACAGGGTTCTTATCGCCGTTCGACAAGCGTTCGGGGCAGATTCTCTTAGCCAGCACGCCTTGTTTTACCCTATACAGGGAGACAAGGTCTATCAAAAAAATAAAGAAAAACACAAGTGCCAGCAGTTGCATCGTGAAGAAATACCGTCCTACGATATAGCTCACAACGAAGCCCACCACACAAACGGCCAGTGCGATGAAGAAGCGGTTGGGCAGATACAAATCTCTGAAAAACCTGATTAACGGGGAACTTGTGTCTTGTCTATTAGCTGGCATATAATGGTATCGGTTGATGTGCCTTCCATCTCTTTTTCGGGCGTGAGGATAACTCTGTGACGAAGAACGGGCAAAGCCATCTCCTTGATATCATCGGGCGTAATGAAGTCGCGGCCACGGATGGCAGCCAATGCTTTTGCCGAGTTGAGTATGGCAAGCGACGCACGGGGCGATGCTCCCAATGTTATCCACGAACTTTGACGTGTAGAACCTACTATCTGGGCAATATATTCCAACAAATTGTGTTCAACGTGAACTTTCTCTATATCAGCTCGTAGGCGGGATAGTGTTTCGGCATCTATTATCGGTTGAATATCGTTTCCTGCCAGCAGTTCACCGCTGTTTTGGCGTTCAAGTATCGTAACTTCCTCGTTCAGGTTGGGATAATCTACCACAATTTTAAACAGAAAACGGTCTAACTGTGCTTCGGGTAGGCGATATGTACCTTCTTGTTCTACAGGGTTTTGAGTTGCAACCACAAGGAAAGGATAACCAAGAGGGTAGGTTGTGCCATCGTTTGTTATCTGGCGCTCTTCCATTACCTCAAAAAGTGCCGATTGTGTTTTTGCAGGGGCACGGTTAATTTCGTCAATCAGTACTATGTTCGAGAATATAGGGCCTTTCTTGAACTCGAATCTGCCTTCGCCTTGCAGGTAAACGCTTGTTCCGAGTATATCCGAGGGCATCATATCGGGCGTGAACTGTATGCGATGAAAATCGGCTTTCAGTGTTCTTGCCAATAGCTTTGCCGACAGTGTTTTAGCTACACCCGGAACGCCTTCTATCAGAATATGTCCGTTGGCAAGAATGGCTACAATCATTTGCTCTATGAGTTGGTGCTGGCCAACTATTACTTTGCTTATCTCGTGCCTCATTTGCTGAACGCTTTGGCTCAGTTGGCTGAAATCTATTCTCGACTGAAAATTTAAATCCGACATAGTTTTATCTGGTTTTGTTTGTTATTTCAATTTTTTTATAAAACTCCTCCAAGGCCTCGTTAAAAGCTATGAAAGTAGCGTTGCTGACCGGCGTTTCCTGCCGCAGGCGGTTGTATCGGTAAAAGATGCGCTCCACAGAGGGTTGTTCCACACCCGATTTCAAGCTCAGTGTTTTCATAAACTCTCCGTCGAGCTGTTCGGTACGCATATAGTAACGGTTACGTACTTTGTCTAAGAAGAAGTTATATCTGTTTTCGGCTATGCTAAGGTAGTCGCGTTTCTTGTAAAATACATTGCTTATGGTACTCAAAAATTCGAGCGAAGAATTAACAGGAGGCTTTATAACAGGGATGATGCGTTGTACCCGTTTTGAACGGAACAGAAGGAACAGGAATATGCCTATCCCGGTGAGGGTGATGGCCATTTTGAGCGGAGGATACCTCTTTGCTACTTGCAGCAACCCCTGCTGCCCGGCATCGCCCCGTTTATGATATTCGTCCCATATCACATAACTGTCTTGAGGCAGGTACGACAGGCAACGGAAAGCATAATCGTATTTATCGGTATTGAGCAAAGCTACATTGGTGAAAGCATAAGGCACAGTGTGTAGGTAAAAATTCCCACCTCCGTAACCAATACGAACAAAGGTAGTATCGTTCTGGGAACTCATGCCTAAAACATGGTAGTTCGAGGAGGCAGAGTCAGTTTGTAAACCTGTTTTATCTTCTATTGATTGGAAGGCATATTGTTTTTTATTATACTCCTTCAGTGTATATAGAGTGTCTTTATTAAGGAAACTGGCCGATGTGTTTGCCTTTATCTGTAAGGAATCTAATATGTTTTTGCTGAAAGCTTCGGCAGAAATGAATACATCATTACCTACATAAACAAAATTAAGCAGACATTCCAGATCGAGCTTATTGATACTGAAATCTTTTTCGATGAATATATATGCCATACCCGTTTCGTCTTCCGCGGCATTGAGGTATATGCTGTCGTTGTTCCGTCCGGAATAGTCGGGGTAATAAAGTTCTTCGTAAACAGTATTCCGGGTAGATTGAACCGAACCCTTGGGAAAGACCGAATCCAGAAGATTGTACGTAATGTAAGTGCCGAAAGGTATCTTGTCGGTATTGTAGAAGGTAGGAGTCCAATCGACGGGTTTTTCCCTGACCGATTCCACATAAATAAGCCCTGCCATGAGCACGGATATAACAATGAGCAATATTTTGAAGCTTTTATTTTTCATTGTCAATCATTCGGTTGAAGTCGTTAAACTGTGCTTGGGCTGTATTGAAGTCGGATGTCGATAGGTCTTGCTCGCCATACCAAACATAGTCGAATACTTGTGTTGTTTTCAGAAATTGCAGGCGAAGGCTGTCGCTTTTTATTTCGTGCTGATAGCTTCTGTTTGTTTTATTGGGATTCCATGTTATAATCAGCTTGTCGGACATCTGCTTCAAGCATTGCAGGTACATGTATCTGACAGCCAATCGGTAGTTTTTTCCGGCAATGGCGGTCGAAATGAGTGCGGGGAAATTCATTTCGTTCACGTCTTCGGAGTTTACTTCAACCCCGTCGTTTTCGAGCTTTTGTTTTCCAAAGATAGCTTTGATGTTTGTATTTGTTATACGCAGAACGATAACGACCAGTAAGATGATAACCAACACGATTACACCCACTTCGAAAAAGTGCATTTTGAATAGCCCCGACATTCCCTTGCCTAAGAGGCTGTTGAACCATGCCATGAAGGTGTCCCACCACGATTTTTTGTAAGGGGTACGCTCGTAATTGAAGTCGCTATCCTTTTTGTATTCTTCAATAACCTGTTTTTGGGGGATGCGCAGTGTTGTTTGGCGCAACTGCATGGAAGACGGTTGTACCGCCTCCTGAACCACAGGGGCAGACTGAATGGTGTCGGCAACCGCAGGTAGGGTTAATACCGCAAAAAGAACATATATGAATATCTTTTTTAGCAAGTTTAGTAAGATTTATAGTCGTTTTCGTTTCGTTTACCAATCATCTCTATTTCGCGCTCTATGCCTGTTCCGGTTTCTATTTCTTTTAGGTTGAAGTACTGGAACGACATAGCTATCTGGATGAAAGGAACTACAACAATCATTCCCGAATACGAAATAAAGTTGGTGATGGTTATGAATATTGGGTTAGAAAAAACTGAAATATACATATCAGCACCCCCCAAAAAAAGACCAAATGTTGTGAGTCCGGCAGGAATGCTGAATATCATATTCACCATATAGCCTATGATACCCAAAACAATCATATAACCGAAAGTTGGGAACCATTGGCTTTTAACAACGTCGTACGACGAAGTAAGACTGCTCACGGCCGATTCTTCGTCTATAATGCAGTAATACGCATATAAAGAAAAGCATACGCCTACAAACACTCCGGGAATAATACAGAGCATTGCCCCCAAAACGGTAGCAATTCCTGCCAAAAAACCTGCCCCTAACGTTCTGAAAAAAGAAGAGCCTACCCGCCGCCAAACGTCTTTGGTATTGATGGTGCGCCCATCCGAAGCAAAGGTGCATTCGGCAATGTACGATACGGTAAACAGTATGGCAACAAAATATGTAATGTAATAAATGATGTTTGCTATAAATACGCCTCCAATCATCATGTTCGAATATCCATCGAAAGAATAAGGGTCTGATAAAGCGTGCGAAATCTGATTTACTCCTAAATAGGAAGCAATGAGCAAGGCAGGCAGTAAATAAAGCAGGTTTATGATAAGAGGCCTCCAATGAATTTTAATAAAATCCATCGTTGCCGAAAGTTTTTCTGAAAAATCCCTTTGTTTATAAAAAACAAAATCAGTTTGTTGTTGCATTTATCCTTTTGTTTAATTTGTATGGGTAATATATAAAATATAGTATTATGAACAGAGCCGATAGCCCGATAATGGTAAGGTTGAAAGCAAGGGGCATCTCTGTGAGACGGGTCAGATAGCTTTCTATGAATCCGGCAACCACAAAAACAGGAACCAGCCCCACAACAATCTTAACGCTGTCTAAAGCTCCCTTCTTCATGGATACGGCTCGCGAGTATGTGCCCGGAAACAGAAAACTGTTACCTAAAACCATGCCTGCTCCTCCGGCAATGATGATAGCCGATATTTCGAGCGTTCCGTGCAGCCATACGGCTGGCAAGGCAACGCCAAGAAGCCCTTTCTGATAGAAAAAATACATGAAAGTACCCAGCATAACACCATTACTGAACATAATATAAGCCGAACCTACCGAGAAAAATATCCCGAAGATGAAAGCCATGAATGCCACTTTTATGTTGTTGGTAGTAATATATCCGAACATAAGCCCCGAGTCGGCATCCTTATAAACTGCCATCGGGTCGTTCTTGTTGATATTGTGCTGCGTCATGTTTACGTAATCCTTGCCCATAACCGCCTCGGCAAACGAACTGTCTACACTCATCGAAAAAGCACCCAGAAACATGCTCACCGCAAATATGATAAACGAGAGAAGCATCATTTTCCGATACTGATACATGATAAGCGGCAGATCCGTTACCCAAAAGCGTTTGAAGCGGCCTTTTTCTTTCTTTTTATGAGAATATATTTGTGTAAAATATTTGTTTGCCAGTTGGTTAAGGTATCGCTCGGTATTCGATTTCGGATAAAAGGTGCGGGCATACGAGAGGTCGTCTGTCAGTTCGATGTAGTTATCGGCCAATTCTTTGGCCGAAATATTGCGGAGCGTTGCCGCTTCGTCAATTTTCTGCCATTTGTCTTTGTTTTGTTTGATGAACAGAGCTTCTCTCATACTTTGTGTTAACGTAACAAGATGCAAATATAGTATTTTGGCTGGTTTAGTTAGGCTAATAACATAAATATTTCTAATTTTGAAACGTCAAAAAAAAGAAGGTAAACAGGAATGGCAATACAAATAGAAACTACACAGAATGTTGTTTTAGAGCAAGAGCCTGCCGGCGTTGGGCTCCGTATAGCGGCATATCTGCTCGACTGGGTTATACTCTTGGTTTGGTATTTTGGTGTCTTTGCGGTACTGATATATTCGGTAGGGGCCGATTTGGGCGCAAGTGCCGGTTTTGTTATACTGTTTTTGATGATTGTTCCGCTTGTGTTTTACGACCTGTTGTTCGAGATTTTATGGAACGGGCAAACTCCCGGTAAAAAAATTATGAGTATACGGGTTGTGAACGTTGACGGTACAAAACCTTCGTTAAGCAGTTTCTTAGTGAGATGGCTTTTCAGGTTGGTCGATTTTGCGATAACATACAACCTGCTGGCTTTTATAATGATTCTCAGTACCAAAAACTCGCAACGGCTGGGCGATTATTTGGCCGGAACAACCGTTGTGAACCTGAAAGCTACGCAGCGTGATCAGATACTTTCGTTGCCCGACCTGGAGTTTCACGAAAATTACACGGTGGCCTATCCCGATGTGATGGACAAACTTGACGACAAGGATATCCGTATAATCCGTTCGGCAATGAACAATCCTAATTTTCTGGCCAATCAGCATATGATTGAGCAACTGACCAGCAAAGTAAAATCGGTAACGGGCTACGAATATCAAGGCTCTAACTATGCCTTTCTGAAGAAAATCGTTGACGATTATAATTACCTCTCTGTGAACCTTTAAATTTTTCTTTTTCAGATGACAGTTCTGTACGAAGACAATCATATAATTATCGTCAACAAAACTTGCCGTGAAATTGTGCAAGGCGATAAAACGGGCGATAAACCTCTGTCCGAAACCGTGAAAGAGTGGCTCAAAGCCAAGTACAACAAACCGGGGAATGTGTTTTGCGGAGTAGTACATCGCCTTGACAGGCCTACCAGCGGAATAGTGGTTTTTGCTAAAACAAGCAAGGCTCTGCCACGGCTGAACGATATGTTTAAAAACAAAGAGGTAACAAAAACATATTGGGCTGTGGTTAAAAATCTGCCGGAAAAAACCGAAGGCACATTGGTTCATTACTTGGCGCGCAACGAAAAGCAGAATAAGTCGTACGCATACGATGCCGAGAAGCCAAACTCTAAGAAAGCGGTGCTGCATTATCGGTTGCTGACCCGTTCGGACAAATATAATCTTCTGGAAATAGATCTCGAAACCGGTCGCCATCATCAGATACGTTGCCAATTGGCAAAAATAGGTTGCCCCATAAAAGGGGATTTGAAATACGGAGCCGAGCGCTCAAACCCGGATGGGGGCATAAGCCTGCATGCGCGGAAGATAAGTTTCGTTCATCCTGTATCTAAAATACTGATAGAAGTTGCGGCTCCCGTTCCGGACGATAATTTGTGGAAAGCTTTGGAGGCCTTGGCAGAACAATAAACCTGCATTTGTTGTTTTCAATATAGAGAAAATATATTGTTATGGATAACTTTAATGAAATGCTGGATAAATTGCGGGATTCGTCGGGCGAGATGAAATCGAACCTACATATGCTCAGAGAGATTATCCCCATCGAGGAACAAATGAGGTATTTCGATTATGTAAAAAATGTACGTACCGAAACCGTAGATTCGCATTTCACGAAAGAATACCTGATAGCAAGGCTTTTTACCCCGGAGTTGGGTGTGGAGAGCAAGCGTTTTTATCTTGCATTGTTGGCTGCCATGCCCGATGTGGCAGTATATAGGGCAATAGAAACTTACCATAGCAGTCCGCTTGAACCGGAACTGGCAAACTGGTCTACGTTGGCTTTGATGGAAAGCCGCATTTTGCTGGACTCCGATTTGTCGGGCGAAAGACAATTCTTCGTATCCACGGGTTTAGGTGGCAAGGAGGGTAAACTGCGCTATTTTCTGATAATTACCACAGATGACCGCACGGAACTTTCCTGTTTTCAGAAAGATACACTGAAGCGTGAATTGCAATTTTCGTTCGAAAAAAATGAGATTGAAATAGAGTCGATAGATTTTAAGCCATCTTATCTGAAAATGTTTTTGTTTTGCGGCTTAAATCACGACCCCAGAGTTGCTGTTGAAGAAGCCATAAAAGAGTGCAACGAACTGGGTTGCCACTTCGATACAAAATTTTTGCTGACCAACGTGAAATTGCTCGACGACGAAGAAATAAAAACCATCTTGCTAAAAAAAGAATGATGAAGTTCTATATCAAAAATATGGTTTGTCCTCGTTGTATTCTTGCTGTGAAGAGCGTTTTCGAAAACTACAATATTGAGTTAGCGCATATTCAGCTTGGGGAGGTTATTACGAGCGAAGCTGTTGATGATGCAGCAATTGTATTGGTGAAAGCCGATTTAGAGGCTTTGGGCTTTGAGTTGCTCGATGATGAAAACAAAAAACTTATAGAACAGATAAAGCTTATCATCATAGAGCAAATTCACTACAAACAAGACCAACATCAAACAATCTCAGATTTATTGGCAAGCAGGCTTCATAGGGATTATTCATCTCTGAGCAAGCTGTTTTCCGCAACAACCGGAATCACGATAGAGCAATTTACCATCCTCCAAAAGATAGAAAAGGCAAAAGAACTGTTGAGTTATAATGAGCTTACGCTCGGTGAAATTGCTTTCCGATTGGGTTATAGTAGTGTGGCGCACCTGTCGGCTCAGTTTAAACGGATAACAGGACTTACTCCCACGCAATTTAAAAACCAAAATAAGGAAAACCGCCGTTTTATAGACAAGCTTTCCTGAGTTTATCCCAATATTATATAAATCTTATCCCGAATTATGTAACGCACAAATGTATTTTTGGGGCGAACTTTGTTATATACTAAAAACATGATATGATATGGCAACAAAAGATATAACAAAACGAACCTTTCCTGTACAGGGGATGTCGTGCGCGGGATGTGCGGCAAACGTGCAGAAAATACTTCGCAGCCAAAAAGGTGTGGTAGGGGCAGACGTGAATTTTGCCGGAAAATCGGCTCTTGTGGAGTATAATCCGGCAGAAGTTTCTTTGACTCAACTCCAGCATGCCGTACGGTCGGGTGGGTATGAGCTGATAGTAACCGAAGATGAAAACGTAAAAGACCGGATAGAGGAATCCGATAAGCGATACCTTAAGGATTTGAAGAAGAAAACCCTGATAGCTTCTATTCTATCCGCATGTCTTATTATTCTTGCTATGACTCCCCTTATGCACAGCACATGGGCACGTTACCTGATGTGGATATTGACTACTCCTGTTCTGTTTTATTGTGGTAAACAGTTTTTTGTGGGTGCTTACAAACAGGCAAAGCATAGAGCCATGAATATGGATACCCTTGTGGCTATGAGCACGGGGGTGGCTTACCTGTTCAGTGTGTTTACACTTCTTTTCCCTCGCTTCTGGACAGATAGGGGACTTCCGGCTGAGCTTTACTTCGAGGCTTCGGCAGTGATTGTAACCTTCATCCTGTTGGGGCGTTACTTGGAGGAACGTGCTAAGCAGAAAACTACTGTTTCTTTAAAAAAACTTATAGGCCTACAACCAAAAACGGCAACTGTGGTAAAAGGATTTTTGGCTGTTCCGGTTTCTATTGATAAGATTATGGTTGGTGATACGATTCTTGTTAAGTCGGGCGAAAAAATACCTGTCGATGGGATTGTTGTTGACGGTGAGTCGTATGTTGACGAAAGCATGATTACCGGTGAACCTGTTTTTGTGCCTAAACAAAAAGACGATAAGGTTTTTGCGGGAACAATAAATCAGAAAGGCAGTTTCAGATTCAAAGCCGGAAAAGTAGGTAGTGAAACCCTACTGTCGCATATAATAAAAATGGTGGAAGAGGCACAGGGCAGTAAAGCCCCCGTACAGAAGTTGGTAGATAAGATTGCCGGAGTTTTTGTGCCTGTGGTTATTCTTATAGCCATCCTTTCGGCTGTTTTGTGGATCGTTTTTGGGGGTGAATCGGAGTTGATGCATGCTTTCTTGGCTTTTGTTACCGTACTTATTATTGCTTGTCCTTGTGCTTTGGGGCTTGCCACGCCTACTGCCATTATGGTAGGGATAGGGCGGGGAGCCGAACAAGGTATTTTGATAAAGGATGCTGAAAGTTTGGAACGCCTCAAAAACGTAAATGTTGTGCTTCTGGACAAAACAGGAACCTTAACCGAGGGCAAACCAAGGGTAACTGCCGTGAAATGGTTTGCGGAAGAAACCGATGAAAGAAAACAGATTTTGTATAGTATAGAAAAATCGTCTACACATCCATTGGCAGATGCTATTTGTTCTTACTTTGGCGATACGATGTTGATAAATACTGATTTGTCGGTCGAAAACAGAGTAGGAGCAGGCATTATAGCTGATTATGAAGGCAAAGAATATCTGGTGGGCAGTAAATCAATGTTTCCTCAAACGCTAATGACCGATGAAGCGCACGATTGGGTAGCTAAGCAAGAATCCGCAGCTAATACTCTTGTGTTTTTTGGAACAAAGTCGGAACTTATAGCAGCAATAGCTCTGTCCGATAAGTTGAAGGCCGCATCGGCCGATGCCGTAAAGTATTTACAAAACAGTGGTATAGAGGTGTATATGCTCACAGGCGATAACGAGGCTACGGCACAAGCCATTGCGCAACAAGCGGGAGTAAACCATTATGTAGCACAGGCTTTGCCCGAAGATAAATTGAATTTTGTGAAACAGTTGCAAAGTCAGAATAAGATTGTGGCAATGGTGGGCGATGGCATAAACGACAGTGCGGCACTGGCTCAGGCAGATGTTAGTATAGCCATGGGGCAGGGTAGCGATGTGGCGATGGATGTGGCCGCGGCTACAATCGTTTCGGGCGATTTGCGGAAGATACATACAGCTGTGCGGTTGTCGAAAGAGACAGTTGCCACGATAAAGCAAAACCTGTTTTTCGCATTCATATACAATATGTTGGCTATACCTATTGCTGCCGGATTGCTTTACCCTATAAACGGTTTTTTGCTTAATCCTATGATTGCAGGTTTGGCTATGGCACTCAGCAGCATAAGCGTTGTTACAAACAGTTTACGGTTGAAGGCAAAGCGCCTTTAATTGTGATTTCTTTTTAGAATAACCTGATTGTTTGGTATTGAGTGAACCAAACCTGAAAAGTATTCGTTTTATTGGTATATAAAACAACTTAAAGATTATGAAAAAGTTATTTCTGATAATCAGTTTTGGGCTTGCAATCTTGTTGGTAGCATGTAGCACGGTGCAAACGTCTGTTCACGCGCAAGCCTCAGAAGAGGCATTGATAGAGAAGTTGGCGAAACCCGATTTTACGTTCCACCCCAGAACAGTTTCGCCAATAGGTGGGGGAGCTGCATCTGTCGACTATACTTATTCCTTGAAACTGTCTGCCGATACCGTATCGGCTTACTTGCCGTACTATGGCGAGGCTTACAGGGATGCTTATGGATCGGACGATATGGGTATAAATTTTGTAAGTACTGATTTTGAATGCGAGTCGGTAGAAAACCCAAAAGACGGAAGTCGTAAATTTGTAATCGTGCCCAAAGATCTGAAGGATACTAATTTGAGTGGATTGATAATCACTATCGATGCAAGCAAAACAGGTTACGCAACAGTGGGTATTACGCAAGATTACCGCCAGTCTATTTCGTTTCATGGAGTAATAGAGTAACTGTGTGTAAACAAAATTATCTGCAATTTAGGGGATAAACCGAAAAGGTTTTATAATTTTATCCCCCGGAAATTCATTTAGCTTTATAAACAAGAATGAGCGAGAACCTATTAAGCATAGAAGAAAACATCGTAAGGATGTTGAAAACGGTATACGACCCCGAAATACCCGTCAATATATACGATTTAGGTCTTATATATAATGTAGAGGTTGACGAAGGTAATGTTACCATAACCATGACGCTGACAGCGCCAAACTGTCCGGCTGCCGATTTTATATTGGAGGATGTCCGTCTTAGGGTAGAGTCTATACCTGAGGTGAAAAACGTTATCGTAAACTTGACTTTCGAGCCCGAATGGAACAAGGATATGCTGAGCGAAGAGGCTAAACTTGAATTGGGTTTCTTATAAACTATTGAGGTAAGGAATTATTGAGTGGAAAGAACGAAAACTTATTTTCTGTCGGATGTTCATTTAGGTTCTGTACTGCACGCACAACGGTGTGACGTCGGTGGTAAAGAACGGACTACTTTGCCTAACGTAAAACCATCTCCGGCAGAGTATATACCAAATCATGATATAGAACGGAAGTTATGCCGTTGGTTCGATATGGTGGGTAAAGATGCGAAGACAATCTACCTGTTGGGCGATATTTTCGACTACTGGTTCGAATACCGTAACGTTGTGCCTCGTGGTTTTGTACGTGTTTTGGGTAAAATAGCCGAACTGACCGATAAGGGTGTTGATATTCATTTTTTTATAGGCAACCACGATATCTGGCTCACCAACTATCTGGCAAACGAATGTGGGGTGATAGTGCATCGGGAGCCTCTTGTGGCAGATATAAACGGACAAAAGTTTTTTATGGCTCATGGCGATGGGTTGGGCGATGAGTCTAAATCTTTTAAGCTGTTGCGAAAGATATTCCACAGTAAAATATGCCGTGTGCCTTTTGCGGCCATCCATCCCCGTTGGACGGTAGCTTTCGGCAACTGGTGGTCTAACCATAACAGAACAACAGGCTGTAATCCTCCCTATATGGGCGAAGACAAAGAGCATCTTGTGCTTTTTGCCAAAGAGCATTTGCAGTTGGCTCCCAATATCAATTATTTTGTGTTCGGACATCGGCACATCATGCTCGATTTGATGCTTGCCCGTAGCAGCCGTATCGTTATTTTGGGCGATTGGCTGAACTTCTTTTCGTATGCTGTTTTTGATGGTGAAACGCTGTTGCTCGAAGTTTTTGAGCAAGATTAGTTGACATACAGCTTATTTATCTTTCTTCCTAAATAAAGATACAATAAATAATAGTACTACTGCTCCAACAACCGACATCACTAAGTTGCCCCATATTCCACCATTGGAACTTAATCCTAACAGATTGTACATCCAACCTCCAACAACACTACCGATAAGACCTACAATGAGATTCCAAACAAATCCGAATCCCTTTCCTTTCATTATTAATCCGGCTATTGCACCTGCCAGTATTCCAACAATGATTGTCCAAATAAATCCTAATCCTTCCATAACTAAATTTATTTTATAAATGATTATTTTAAACTATTGTATAATAACACCATCGTAGAACTAAAAGTTCAATTGAAGGCTATATAATACTACATTTATACTTGAAATTTAAATTTCTTTAAAAAGCTTGTCCGCGAGGGCTTACAATACTGTAAAATAGCTTGATTTTATTAGCTTTGCGTACAAAATACAAGAAGCCTTATAAAGAAAATAAAAAATATATCGGTTACGGCTTTAGGAATCTTTTTCGGATTCCTTATTTTGGTTTATGGGTTATTGAATATTCCGTTTGTTCAGGAATATGCCAAAGATAAAATTGTAGAGGAACTGAAAAAAAAGCTGGGGACGGATTTAGGTATAGCCGAGTTGCATTTTCAGCCGTTTAATACTATTGAACTGACAGGGCTTTATCTTTACGATAAAGGTAACAACAAGCTGTTGGATGCCGACCGTTTCTATGCAAATGTGGATATCGTTTCGTTGTTGGTTGATAAAGAGATTATTATCAATTCTGTCCGTTTGTCCGATTTCGAGATTAACCTCTCGAAAGAAACGAAGGATGCTCCCCTTAATCTGCAATTTGTTATTGACGCTTTTAAGTCGGAGGAAAAAGATTCAAAACCTTTATTCGAACTCCGTAAGATAAGTATTGTTGCCATAAGCGATGGATGCTTAACATACAACGTGAAAGACCAACCCGAAAAACAAGGGCGCTTTGACGAAAATCATCTGTCTGTAACCGACCTTAATACCCGCTTGGCTTTGAGACATATATCGGGCGACTCTTTGAATTTGCAGGTAAAGAAACTTTCGCTAAAAGAAAAAAGCGGTTTACAAGTAAATAACCTTGTTGGGCGTTTTCTTAAAAAAGAAGATAAGCTGACCGTAAAAGGTTTCTCGATTGATTTACCTAATTCGCATCTGCGCTTAGACCGTTGCGAAGCCGACTTGCAGGGAAACCCGCAAGGTGTGGATTTGCTGACGAAAACAACAATCGACTGCCAGATAGGAGCATCGTATATAACCTTGAGCGATGTTGCGGCCTTTGTTCCTGAAGTAGCTAACTTTAAGGAAAAGCTTCTGTTACGTGCGCAAATAGAAGGCTCTATCGGCGAACTGCAAATGTCGAGCCTTGCGTTAGACTATGGCGAAAAAATGCACCTGCTTGCCAGCGGATACGTGAATGATGTACTGAAGCCGGAGCAGCTTTATATTAAAGGAACGGTAAGGGAATTCAGTATAACCAAAGCCGGCATTGAGGGTTTGGCAAATAATTTCTCGAAAAACAAAAAAGAACTGCCCCAAGAAATAACTAATATGGGCACGATATCTTTTAACGGAGAAATAGCGGGATACACAAAAAACCTGAATGCAAACGGCACTTTGAATACAGATTTGGGCTCTATTATAGCGAAAGCTAACTTCGGATTTAAACCGAACGATGGTTTATCGTCCTTCTTCAAGGGTGATGTTTCGACAACCGACTTTCGGCTGGGGCAACTCCTCGGAAAAGCCGATATGGACAAACTATCGTTTCACCTGTCGGTCGATATCAATAAACCTGCGCATGGACAACTGAATGGTTTGGTGGAGGGTTTGGTAGAGCAATTCGATTTTCGGAACTACACTTACAGCAATGTGAACTTGAACGGAAAGTTCGATGGAAAACGGATGGAAGGAATGGTTTCGGTTGATGGAGAGAACGGATTTTTATTAGCCGATGGTGTGTTCGACTTTTCGACCAAAATTCCCAAGTTCGATTTTGAGGCACAACTGAAAAATGTGCGTTTAGATAAACTTCACTTGTACGATAAATATGAGAACTCCTATCTTTCGGCTTCAATCACGGCTAATAGCCAAGGTTTGAAACCTGACGACTGGCAAGGTCAACTTTCGGTCGACTCTTTGCGTTTCCAGCGCAATGAAAAAGACTTCAAACTAAATCAATTCCTACTGCAAGTGAGTGGCAACGCCGATAATAAGCATATAACGGTAACATCCGATATTATGAATGGCGAAGTACGGGGGAAAAGCTCTTTTTCTACTATCGCCCGCAACATACAAAACACCCTTCATGTGTTTTTGCCGGCGCTATACCCAAACCATAAACCGGTAACAGGCAATAAAGCCCAGCAGAACAATAACCTGAATTTTAACTTTACGATAGATAATACGGAAAATCTGAGTTCCATCCTATCGCTGCCTGTAACAGTCATCGAACCGATAGATATAAACGGGCACTACAATGGCTTTGACGACAAACTGAAACTGAATGTAGATATGCCCCGTATTATAGCTGCGGGCATGAATATAGAATCGGGACGTTTTTCGGTGGAAAACAGTGGCGGAGCAATTGTTTCGGATCTGAAAGCAAGGATATTGGGCAAGAAAAATGTAGTTAATACCATTGATGTCAGCTTACAGGCAAAGAATAATGAGATAAAAACAAACTTAGCGTTCGAGAATAATAGCCAGCAACGGCTGAAAGGCGAACTGTCGCTTACAACGTCTTTTTCGAGAGACGGCAACACTTCACCCCTCAGAACGGATATAAACGTACATCCGGGTGGCATGTCTTTCAACGACTCGGTGTGGGTTGTTAATGAATCGCACATAACACTGAATGATGGTTTGCTGAAGGTCGATAACTTTTTTCTGTCGAGCAAAGACAGAAGCCAGTCTGTGAAATTAGACGGGAGGTATTCGGCTTCCGACCCTTCGGACGTATTGCTGCTGACACTACAGAATGTAAATCTGGAATACATATTTACATCGCTCAATATTGATGCCTTGCAGTTTGGCGGTTTGGCAACAGGAGTAGTTTCGGCATCGAGTATAGAGGGCAAACCTTATGCGAGGGTGAACCTGAAGGTGAAGGATTTTCAATTTAATCAGGCGCATCTGGGCAATTTAGAACTTTTCAGCGACTTAGACGAAGCCACCAAGCGGGTTAATATGAAAGGATCCATTTGGAATGATAGTCATAAAACGGCCGATGTGGATGGATATATAAACCCGTTAACCCAGGAACTGTCGTTAAGTTTCGATGCGGATAAGATAAATGTAGGTTTCTTAAATAAATATACCTCCTCGTTGTTCAATAATGTGTCGGGCAAGGGTAGCGGACAGGTGAGGCTACACGGTAATTTTTCGAGGGTGACTGTCGAAGGGAAAGCTTTTGTAGAGCAGGGAACATTGGGTATAAACTTCCTGAACACTACCTACACATTTACCGACTCTATTTTCATGAAGAACGACCTCATTTACTTCAATGATGTTAAGTTTCACGACCAGTACGGGCATTCGGCCTTGGCCAGTGGAAAAGTGTCGCACGATTATTTTTCGAACTTCTTGTACCAGATAGAATTGGTTGGCGAAAACTTTTTGCTCTATAATGTCCCCGAAAGTCAGAATCCGTTGTTTTCGGGAACCGTTTTTGCGTCGGGCGGTGGTAGTATAAGCGGCGATGAACAACAGATGAATCTGGATGTGCGTATCCGTACCAACGAAAAAACAAAAGTCCGTATGAACTTTATGGACGAAACCGTGAACGAATATTCTTTCATAACCTTTAGAGATAAAGATGCAGCGCATCATCCGGATACAATTGTTACCAAAGAAAACGAAAGCCTTCGGAAGTTTAAAACCGATTCGGGTATGGAAATCAACATGAGTTTCTATATAGACGCAACTCCCGATGCTGTGGTGGAACTGGTAATGGACCCCGTTGGTGGCGATATACTGCGCGGAAAAGGAAACGGAGCAATGCAGTTTTTCTGGGGAACAAACTCCGACCCCCGGTTACATGGAATTTATAACATCTTTAGCGGAAGTTATAACTTTACATTCCAAAAGATATTTGAGCGTATATTTGCCATAGAATCGGGTAGTACGGTACAGTTCAGCGGAAATCCGTTCGATGCGATATTGGATGTGACAGCTATTTACAGGTTGAATGCCAATCTGAACGACCTTAACCAAACAATAGCACAAAATTCGGGGCAGAGCAATGTGCCGGTTCAGTGTATTCTTAATCTGACAGGAGCGTTGAAACAACCGAATGTGAAACTGAATATTGCTTTACCGTCTGCCGATGCCGAGATACAGCGTCAGGTAAAGGACATAATGAGTACGGAAGACATGAAAAACCGCCAGATTGTTTACCTGCTGTTGCTATCCCGTTTCTATACACCCAATAATGCTTTGGCCGAAAATCAATCAACAGAGCTTGCCTCCGTAGCTTCGGCAACATTGTCTTCGCAATTGACCAAAATGTTGAGCCAGATAGACGATAAATGGCAGTTCGGTGCTAATGTGCGTACCAACGACGGAAACTTTTCTACAACCGAAGTTGAATTGGTGCTTTCGAGCCACTTGTTCAACGACCGTTTGCTTATAAACGGAAACTTTGGCTATCGCGACGATGTTCGTGAAAGTGCTTTTATTGGCGATGTGGATATAGAATATCTGTTGGATAAAAACGGCGTGTGGCGTCTGAAAGCCTACAACCATTACAACGAAAAACATTGGTACACCAAAACCGCGGGACAAACACAAGGGTTGGGAATTATGTTCAAAAAAGACTTCGATGTTGTCCGGGAAATATTCAGCCGCAGAAAAGAACCATTAATAAAAATGGATTCGGTCAAAATCGTTGTCCCCGATTCAGCAATGATAGGAAGCAGTTTAGGGCGTTTTATAAAAATAAAAGAATAAAGTTTTTTATGAACAAGATAATGCAGGAATTCATCACGATGCACGAATCTGATGATGTGAGGGAGCTTGCATTGCAATCGGAACGTTATCCCGATGTAGATATGCCGTTTGCCTTAACCCAGATAAAAGGGCGGCAAATAGCAAAAGAGAAAATCCCATCGTGGTATACCAACCGAGAGGTTATTTATCCGCAGCATTTGTCGTTGGAACAGTGTTCGTCGGAAGCTACGGCAGCGTATAAAGCCGCTTTGTGTGGTGGCGAATCGTTACTCGATATGACAGGCGGATTGGGTGTTGATTTTTCTTTTATGTCGTCAAAGTTCAAGCATGCCGTTTATGTGGAAGAGCAACCCTCATTGGTAGGTATTGCAAAAAAGAATTTTACAACATTAGGTTTGAACAATACAGAAGTTGTACAAGCCGATGGTGTGGAATTTTTGCGATCGGCTTGCTGTTATGATATGATATACCTCGACCCTGCCCGCCGCAATGAGGCTGGTCGTAAGGTTGTTTTGCTCGAAGATTGTTCGCCCAATGTATTAGAGATAGAATCGTTGCTGGAACAGAAGGCCGATAATATACTCATTAAGTTGTCGCCAATGCTCGATGTGACTAAAACGCTCGATTCCCTTCAAAATATTGCTGAGGTACATATTGTTTCGTACAGAAACGAATGCAAAGAATTGCTGTTTTTCAAGAAGAAAGCTTGGCAGGGTGAGGCTAATATCTTTTGTGTAAATATAAATGGAGAAAATACCTCTCGCCTCGTTTTCTCTAAAAGAGATGAAGCACAAGCTGTATGCCAGTACACCTCTTCACTGAAGCGTTATCTGTACGAGCCCAATGCTTCCCTGCTGAAAGCGGGGGTTTATAAGATTATTGGCCAGCGTTTCGGTCTGAAAAAATTGCACCCAAATAGCCATTTATACACTTCCGATAGTTTATGCGAAGAATTTCCCGGTAGGGTTTTCACGATAGAAGCTTCTTTTTCTTTAAACAAAAAAGATATCAAGGCTAATCTTTCGGATATAACTTTTGCAAATATATCGGTACGGAATTTCCCTATGAAAGTGGAAGATATCCGAAAAAAAATTCATCTCAAAGACGGAGGTAGTAATTACCTGTTTGCTACCACCATGGCCGATGAAAAGAAAGTGCTGATACGCTGTTCTAAATAAATCCATCCTTTATTAGTTATTATAGTTTTTGTCTATTATTGTATAATAAATATCTATTGTGTTTATTGTGCTGCTTTGGTTTATAGCCTTATCTTTGTAGTAAGAAAACAGTAAAACTTACCCATAGTTCATTTAGAGAGTTTGTATCAAATAACTTATTATAAATATTTTATAGTATTTGTCATTAAGTTGTCGACGCTCCTCGAATGTTGTTCCTGAACAAAGTGAAGAATCTCTGTGTTATTTATTCAAGATCCTTCGTTACACTCAGGATGACAAAAATGATTATGTTGTTTTTCAGATAATTATCTTTTGTTTTCTAAATGCACTACGAGTTAAAACTTTTAAAATATAAGATTATGTCAGTATTAGTAGGAAAAAAGGCGCCGAATTTCACGGCAAACGCAGTGGTAAACGGCAATGAGATGATAGAAGGTTTTTCATTGTCTCAGTATATAGGGAAGAAGTATGTGGTTCTCTTTTTCTATCCAGCCGACTTCACTTTTGTGTGTCCAACGGAGCTGATTGCTTTTCAGGAGCAATTAAGCGAATTTGAAAAACGAGGTGTTGCTGTTGTTGGGGCGTCTACCGACTCTATGTTTTCGCACTGGAAGTGGTTGCAGACTTCACAAAACGAAGGTGGAATTAAAGGGGTAATGTATCCAATCATTGCCGACCAGACTTTAATGATTTCCAGAAGTTATGATGTTTTGGCAGGCGATTTTGATTACAACGAAGACGGAGAAGAAGTATTTGTTGGCTTACCACAGGCATACCGGGGATTGTTTTTGATAGACAAAGACGGAATAGTGCGCCACCAGGTGGTTAACGATATGCCCTTGGGACGTAATGTTAACGAGGTTCTCCGCTTGATAGATGCCCTTCAGTTTACGGAAGTTAACGGGGAGGTTTGTCCTGCTAACTGGGAAAAAGGAAAAGAGGGCTTGAAAGCCACACAGGAAGGTATTTCGGAATACCTCTCACATAAACATTAATTTTAGAGATTACAAATCGAATCTTTTGTGACGAAGAGAGGCTGCTTGCGAAAGTGGCCTCTTTTTGTGGTTTTTAGCCCCAAGCGAAATAAATGACTAAAAATCTGCTATATATGAAAAATAATGCTTAAATTTAGTGATCGGAAACTTTAAAACATTTGTAGATTATGTCTTTATTTAGTTTGAAAGGAAGAGTGGCTGTCGTAACGGGAGCTTCTTCGGGCTTAGGAAAAAGGTTTGCCGAGGTTTTGGCAAAACAGGGTGCTGATATCGCGATTGTGGCCAGAAGGCTCGATCGTTTGGAAGAACATGCCAAAACGATAGAGGCTCTGGGTGTGAAATGTCTTCCTGTGAAGTGTGATGCAACAAACGAAGAAGAGGTTGTTGCGGCTGTGAAGAAAATAGTAGCGCATTTCGGGAAAATAGATATTCTGGTAAATAATGCAGGTATAGCAATCGGCGGAGAGACCGAGAACGTGCCGGGCAAGGATTTCCGGAGTGTTGTGGATGTGAACCTGAACGGTGTATTCTACTTTGCCCGTGAGGCAGGTAAGGATATGATAAAGAATCAATACGGACGTATCATTAACGTTGCTTCGATGTATGGGCAGGTAGGGAATAAATTTACGCCTTGTTTGAGCTATCACGCCTCGAAAGGGGCTGTCATAAATCTTTCGAGGGGGCTTGCTGCCGAATGGGCAAAACACAAGATTACGGTGAACAGCCTGTGTCCCGGATTTTTTGACTCGGAAATGACAGATGCGTTTATCGAAACAAACGAGTTTTCCGAATTTGTGAAAAACACTTGCTGTTTGGAACGTACCGGCAAACCCCAAGAATTGGATACAGCCTTGATATTCCTTGCAGCCGATGGGTCGAGTTATATAACAGGGCAACCCATATTTGTAGATGGAGGATGGACGGCTATTTAGAAATAAGTAGTAAATAATAACCTTATGCCAAAAGCTATTCTGAAAAACCGGAATAGCTTTTTGTATTTTATTTCCGTTCTTTCCTTCCATTTTATATTTGATAAATGATATACAAAGATTTTTTATTGTTATTTTTGCTATCGAAAAGAATGATGAAATAAAAACAATAAATACTTTAGCGTTTGGATAAAAAGATGCTTACGGTCGAAAAAATAGGTGGTACCTCTATGAGTAAATTCGGAGATGTACTATCAAATATTATTATCGGCAACCGAAAACCTGAAGAATTGTATAACCGCATTTTCGTGGTTTCGGCATATAATAATGTAACAAATTGGTTGCTTGAACATAAAAAGACAGGCGAGCCGGGTGTTTACATTAAATTTTTGGAGAACGACGATTATAGCATCGCCCTCGATAGTCTTTGCCAGCGTTTACTTCTCATCAATAAAGGTTTTGAGGAAATAGGTTTAAACCTGAGCGAAGCCCGTGAGTTTATAGAATACCGTATAGAACAAGCCAAAACCATGTTGCATAGCTTGAGTAAAGTTATGGCATCGGGCTATGTTAATCACGAAGATATTTGTTTGGCAGCGCGCGAAATTCTGGCATCGGTTGGCGAAGCCCATTCGGCATGGAATATGGTAAATATTTTGAACAATAATAATATATCGGCTCGTTTTATAGATTTATGCGGATTTAACGATTCTGTACCGCTAACCATAGATGAGCGTATCAGAAAAGCTTTTACCGGCATCGACTTCGACAAAGTACTTTGTGTAGCTACCGGATATACGAAAGGAACGGAAGGTATTATGCGGGCTTTCGACAGGGGGTATACCGAAGTTACTTTCAGTAAAATAGCTGTACAGGTAAAAGCGGTTGAAGCGGTGATACATAAAGAATACCATTTGTCGAGCGCCGACCCTAATATTGTGGGTGTAGACAAGGTTGTGCCCGTAGGGTATACCAACTTCATAATAGCCGACCAGTTGGCCGATATAGGTATGGAAGCAATCCATCCTAAAGCAGCCAAGCCATTAGAATTGTCGGGAATAAATATCCGTATAAAAAATACTTTCGAGCCTGAGCATCCCGGTACACTGATTACACGGGAGTATATCTCGCCCGAACCTAAGGTCGAAATTGTTTCGGGTACCAATAGGGTTATCGCCATAGAGATACACGACCCCATGATGGTAGGCGAGGTTGGCTTTGACCTGCGCATCATGCAGGTATTTGCAAAGGTGGGAGTAAGCTATATCTTAAAATCGACAAATGCCAATTCTATCACTGTCGTTGTGTGGGATAATTATAAATCGCGCGAGTTGATAGCGGAATTAGAAGAAAACTTTTATAAAGTGGTTACCGAACGGGTTGCTATGGTCTGTGTGATGGGTACAAATATAGCTATGCCAGGGTTCTTATACAGGGCAACAAAGGTATTGTACAAAAAAGATATAAATATAGAATGTTTTGGGCAGTCGTTAAGGCAGGTTAATATGCAGTTTGTGATAAAGCGCGAATATTATAAAGATGCGGTATTGGCATTAAACGAAGCGTTATGTTTGAAATGAAACGTGTTGTACAGCACATTCGTAACGCAAAAACGGTATTTAATCACAAAAATTATTGTTTTTTTGCTTTCAAGGAATTTATACTTAATAATAAGTTTTTAAATTTGTAGGATGGAAAGTTTAAAAACTGTCTTGAGCAAGATATTACATTGAGGAAAAAATTGAGAAATACAACCCTATACAATAAAATATATATAAAGATTCCTCGTTCTTTTATACACGATTTCTGTCAAGTCTTTAAGAATAGAAAGATTGGCAGGGAAGAGTTTTATTGTTTTTATGAATTTGATCTTTTATCTGAATAAATTAGAGACAAGAATAAATATATTAAATTAAATTATTAAAAAACAAAAATTAAGATTTTAAATTATTATGGAGACTAAAAAACAACAAACAAGTCAAAAACCAAGATCAAAAGGGGTTTCAGCTTTCCTTGTAGTTATACTATGTGGTATTGTTGCTCACATGTTTTTTTATGGAGTAGCTGGTGCCGGATCAGATAATTTTCTTGATGTCTTTGGATTGTCTACTAACTTTGATGATAAAGGACATCCTCTTGCAGGGAATATGTTAGGTACACTTTACCAAGGGGGATGGGTGATTCCTATCGTTATTACCCTATTACTTACGGTTCTTACTCTTTCTGTTGAAAGATTTTTCGCAATGAACAGAGCAAGCGGTAAAGGTAATGTAGGTAAATTTGTTGCTGCTGCAAAAGCTAAGCTTGAAGCTGGAGATGTAAGTGGTGCTGAAAAACTTTGCGATGAGCAAAAAGGTTCGGTAGCTAACATTCTTAAAGCAGCTTTGGTTAGATACAAAGATGTAGAAACTTATGCAGGAATGAATAATGATGAAAAAGCGGCTATCATCCAAAAAGAGATTGAAGAAGCTACAACATTAGAACTTCCTTATTTGGAACAAAATCTACCTGTTATCGCAACAATATCAACATTGGGTACGCTTTTCGGACTTTTCGGAACGGTACTTGGTATGATCAAGTCGTTTAGCGCGATGGGTCAAGAAGGTGCACCAGACTCAACTGCTCTTGCTGTGGGTATCTCTGAAGCCTTGATGAATACGGCTATGGGTATCGGTACAGGTGCTTTGGCTATTATTTCTTATAGCTATTTCTCTGGAAAAGTTCAAGATATGACGAATGCTGTTGACGAAGTAGGCTTTGCTATTGGTCAAACTTATACAAAAAAGCATTAATCAGATAAAAAATTGAACTGTAGTTGTGGAATTTTATGAACTTTCCACTCTATATAAATAAAACAGAAGAATATGTCTAAAGTAAAAGTAAAAAAACAGAGTACATTCATCGACATGACGGCGATGAGTGACGTTACTGTGCTTCTGCTGACATTCTTCATGCTTACAGCCACTTTCCTTCCCAAAGAACCGGTGCAGGTAATAACTCCTGCTTCGGTATCGGAAACAAAAATTCCGGAAGCGAACGTAATGACAATCCTAATTGATCCCAAAGGACGCGTATTCCTAAATCTCAACGATCCGGAACATAAGGAAGAAGTATTGAAGAATATTGGAAAAGATTATAATCTAAATTTCACCAAAAAACAAATGGACTCGTTCTATAACCTGACATCTATTGGTGTGCCGATTAAAAGTTTAGTCGGTTCTGATGGAAAACCAGGATTTTTAGACTTGACTATGATACAGCAGGATGAAATTTTGAAAAACTCTCCAGGAGTACCAACAGATACTATATTAAGTGCCAATAACCAGCTTGCTGTTTGGGTTAAGGCTGCAAGGAATGTAAATGAAAATTTGCAGTTAGCTATTAAGGCAGACCAAGGAACTCCATATCTGACAGTTAAGAATGTGTTCTCGACCCTTCAGGATTTGAAGGAAAACAGATATAGTTTGGTGACAACACTTAGAGGTATGCCAGAAGGTTACTAAGTCTTATAATTTTATTAATCAAAAAAAACAGAAAATAAAATATGGCAGAAGTAAATACCGGTGGCGGAGAAGAAAAGAAAGGTAAACCCAAGAAGATAAGCCTGCGTGTAGACTTTACACCGATGGTAGACATGAATATGCTCTTGATTACGTTCTTTATGTTCTGTACCACTCTAAGTAAGCCTCAAACCATGGATATTGTTTTGCCAACAAAAAATATCGAAGGACTAAAGGAAGAAGATCAATCGCTTGCCCCTGAATCGAAGTCTATTACTTTGATTTTGGGTGAAGAAAATAAAGTTTATTATTATTTCGGAAAACCAAAATTTGATGATTATACTTCCTTGAAAGAGACAGATTACTCTCCTAATGGTTTGAGAACAATGTTGGCCGAGCGTAACGAGAAAATCGTTAAGGAAATGACCCAGCTCAGAATTGACCGGGCCAAGAAAAAGATATCGGAGGAAGTGTTTAAAGAAAAATCAGAAGAAATTAAGAAAGATGAGAGTGCACAGATTGTGATAATAAAACCAACTGATGCAGCTACTTACAAGAATCTGGTTGATGCTTTGGACGAAATGGCTATCTGTAGTGTTTCGAGATATGCAGTTGTAGACATGGCCGATGCCGATAACTATTTGGTTGAAAATTTGAAAACAAAAGGAGCTTTGTCTACACAGGCACCAGCACCTAAAAATTAATTACAAATCACTCTAAAGAAAAGATTATGGGAAAAGATATTAATTTGAATTCCGAGGCTTGGCGTGATTTGGTTTTTGAAGGAAAAAACAAAGAATACGGAGCTTATAGGCTGCGCAAAACGTCTTCCAAAAGGCATGTTGTGGCACTTATTGTGATGCTTTGCTTTGTTGGAGTGGTTATTGCACTACCTTATTTCATAGAAGCGGTAAAACCAAGCAAAGAAAATTTGGGTGGTGTTGACGATACTTTTGAAATGACCAATGTACAGGCCGAAGAAGAGAAAAAAGAAGAGGAAGTTATTCCACAACAGGAATTGGCACCGCCACCTCCTCCCGTAAAGGCTTCTATTCAGTTTACGCCTCCCGTTGTTGTGGAAGACAGTAAAGTGAAGGAAGATAATGAAATAAAAACGCAAGAAGAGTTAACTACTAAAAAAGACTTGCAGGTTTCGTTTACTACAAACGAGGAAGGATCGAAAGAAAAAGGTGCGGCTAATCCGGAAGATTTGCTTAAAAACAAACAAATCACCAATACGCCTACCGAAGTCCAGAAACCTTTCAAGGTTGTAGAGCAAATGCCTACATTTAAAGGAGGTCCGGCTGAGTTGATGAAGTATTTGGCTAATAACATCAAATATCCCGATATAGCAGCACAAAACAACATTGAGGGTAAGGTTATTATTACTTTCGTTGTGGGTAAAGATGGTTCTATATCGAATGTAAAGGTGGTTAAAACGCTCGACCCTTCGTGCGACAGGGAAGCTCTACGTGTAGTGAAAGCTATGCCTGCCTGGATTCCCGGTAGACAAAACGGACAAAGTGTACCTGTAGAATATACGCTTCCTGTAACGTTTAAACTTCAAAAATAATTTGGATGAACGCATTCATCTAAGTAATTGAATAAGAATAAAGAAGAGGGGTTAATCAGCTGTATTAGCTTCTCTTCTTTAAAATTAAAGGAGAAATGAAATTTAATTTCCGAAACATATGGAATGCTTTTATGGCGGTAGTGTATATTGTCTTGGCTTATGTTATTGCTTTTACAACCTACCTGATTCCATATAGTTTTCATGATAGCTTTTCTACAAAAGACGAGTATCTTATTATCAGGGTGTTTTTAGCGGTGTCATTCTCTTTGTATGGTCTATATAGAGGGTATGTATTGTTAAAATCATTAAAATAACATCTATTTGTCAGACCCAATTAGCAGAGTTTTAATATATTTATCTTTAGTTATGAGAAAAAAATGTTTATTTTACTTAGTGGCTTTGATGTTCATAACATCGGCTTGTCATAATGGTAGCGGTAAACCAAAACGGACAGATACATTTACTAAAGGATTTGCCAAGATGGTTGCTGACGAGTGTTTTGAACCTATCGTAAATGAAGAACTCTACATATTTGAGGCTTTGAATGAGGAAGCATCCGTAGAAGTTCATTATACTGATGAGATAACAGCTATTGATATGCTGTTGAAAGATAGTATCCGTTTGGCAATCACTGCAAGAGACCTGACGGAGAAAGAAAAAGAAGTGATAAGAAGCAGAAAATTGGTGCCTCGCACGCAAAAAATAGCAACCGATGCTATTGCTCTTATTATCAATAAAGAAAATAACGACTCATTAATGAGTATGTCTACTTTGAAGAAAATAATGACAGGCGAGATTATTTCGTGGAAGCAAATCAACCCCGACTCTAAATATGATAAAATAGCTGTGTACTTCGACAATCCGCGGTCGAGCACGGTAAGATATATACACGATTCGATATGCACAGACAAACCAATGTATGATGGACTGATGGCTCAGAAATCGAATCAGGAAGTTTTGGATAAAGTTTCGAATACACCAAATGCGTTGGGTGTTATTGGTGTAAACTGGATAAGTAGTCCTACCGATACTACCTATAATCAATTTACCGAAAAAGTGCGTGTAGTTTCCGTAAGTAAATGGGATGTAGCAACAGCCGACAACAGTTATAAACCTTTTCCGGCATTTTTGGCTTTGAATGAATACCCTTTAACCCGGAATATGTATGCTGTATTGATAGACCTACGGGGTACCTTGCCTGCCGGGATAGTACATTTTATGGCCGGCGATCGTGGGCAACGTATAGTGCTTAAAGCCGGATTATTGCCCGCTGTAAGCCCAATGAGGGTTATATCAGTAAAGGAATCGTTTTGATATGAGTGTTTTGAGTTTAGATGATAAATAATTTAATAAATATAATTTTAAGATGAAGAAAAAGTTTTTTTTAGGAATTTGCTTGTCTTTCTTCTTGGCCACAACGGTTTCGTTTGCCCAAGGGAGTTTAGGCGAAGATTATTTCTACACACAAGAGTATGCCGCTGCTAAAAATTATTTCGAGAAACAAGCCGACCAATCGTCTCCATTAACTTCTTATTATTTGGGGGATATTGCCTTACAAGAGGGGAAAATGGCTGAAGCAAAGACTTATTTCGAAAATGGATTGGCTCAAAATCCAAAATTAGGTTTGAACGAAGTAGGTTTAGGTAAATTATTACTTAAAACTGACCCAAAAGCTGCTGAAAATCATTTCGATGCAGCCATAAAATTGAACAAAAAAGATAAAATGGTATATCTGGCCATAGCCCGTGCTTACTTTGAGGCGGGAATGAAGCCTCAAGCCTTGGTGAAGATAGCCGAATTGCGGAAGCTGGATAAAAAATACCCTTATCTGTATATTCTGGAAGGAGATATTTGGTTGTCGGAAGGTAAAGAAGGAGAAGCCGCAACTCAATATGCCCAAGCAATGGCTTTCGATTCTAAATGTGTGCCCGCTTACATAAAAAATGCTTTAGTGTACGAAAATACAGGAATCTCAGGCAATGAAACAGCTATCGAGGAGCTAAACAAAGTATTGGAAACAAATCCTGATTACATTCTGGCATATAAATATCTTGGTAGAATTTATTACGATTCGGGACGTTATAATGAAGCTATCGAGGCATATAAGAAATTTATGGCCGGTGGTAACTATACCGTAAAAGATTTGACTAGTTATGCAGGTGCATTATATTTTACGGAGCAATATGACGAGGCAAGTAAAATAATCAACGAAGGTTTGGCTTCTATTCCAGATGATTTTGTATTGAACCGTCTTGCTGCTTATAGCGCTTTGCAAAAAGAAGATTATGCGGGTGGTATAAAATATTCGGAACGATTCTTTGCTATACCTAAAAATCCAAAAACAAAGTATATCTCTCTCGATTATATTACATATGGAAAATTATTGGCAAAATCTGGTCAAGCCGAATCTGCAGTTGCTCAATACAAAAAAGCCATAGAATTGGAGCCTGAAAACAGAGATTTGTATTTGGAAGTATCGGAAGCTTGTGCCGAAGCCGGATTATATGCCGAAGCTGGAGATTATTATAGTAAATATATTAATCTTTTAGGCGAAGAGGTTCAGGCTTTGGATTACTACAATGTGGGTAGGAATTACTATTCGGCAGGTGCTCCAAAGGTAAGGGTTCTGATGACTGCGCAACAAGACGCATCGGTTGTAGTTGATCAAGCTGATGTAGAGCTGGGTAAAGAACTTCTGAACAAAGCGGTAGCAGCTTTCTCAAAAGTGGCGGAAATGGTTCCCGAAAGTCATTTGGGTTATTTCTGGAGAGCAAGGGCAACATCTGCTTTAGATCCAACAACCGAACTTGGTTTGGCTAAAGATGCTTACGAAGAAACAGCTAAAGTTATTTTAGCAAAAGAAGGAGGCAACGGTTCTTCTGACTTGAAAGAAGCTTACGAATATCTGGCTGTATATTACTACAAACGTTTTGCTACAAATAATAAGGCCGAAGATAAGGCTCAAATGAAGAGTTATAGCGAAAAACTATTAACAATGGATCCTGAAAACGGATTGGCAAAACAATTAATAGAAATAGCTAAATAAAGAAACGGGTAATCCCGGTTTCTATAAATAATGAATAACGGCAGCGAGAAATAATCTTGCTGCCGTTTCTGTTTTTCTTTTTGGCATCATTGCCTTATGTTTTTTACAACTATGGTAGTTTTTTTAGTGCAATCCAAGCAACATGTTTGCCATGATGATACATAAAACAACAAGCGTGATGGCTACATACATATAGTCTTTCTCAATAATGAAAGCAATGGCAGAGAATACGACACGTATTATTGGTGTAGCAATTAATACAATGACACCCAACTGTATGATAGCTGCTCCGTCGAAAGCTAATAAACGTGGAACGATGGTCGATAATTCGCGCAAATAATGCTCTACTCCAAAAGCTTGATTTGGAATATCGGAAGCCGCGTAGCGGCGGGTTATGTCGTCATCGTGCGATTGGAACATATATACTATACCTCCCAAAAGGGTTATACCACACGATAGCATCACACCATAGCGAAGCAGACGGCCGATGTATAACTCAACATCGCGTTCCATCCAAAATTGTTTTGTAAATATTCTCATCTTCATCTTAAAGTTTGCCTGTTAACCCATTATACATCATCGATAGGGCAAGAAAGAAAATCACTACACTGAATAGCAAGCGCAGGTTGCGTACATTTGCCTTAGGTAATATTTTAGACCCAATGAAAGCTCCCAACAGCACACCTACCACAATGGGGAAAGCCAATCCCGGGTCAATATATCCTCGTTGCAGGTAAATAACGGCACTGGCCGCCGCGGTGACCCCTACCATAAAATTGCTGGTGGTGGTCGATACTTTAAAAGGTATCTTCATTGCAGTATCCATTGCTAAAACCTTTAAGGCTCCCGAACCAATACCCAATAAGCCGGACAGAACTCCGGCAAGCGTCATCAACGAGTAGCCGCCCGCCACATTGTGTACATTATATTTTACAATACCTTCTTTTGTGGGATATGAGCCGTTGAGTTTCAGTTTTTCCCCCAGCTTATCGCCTGGTAAGGAATAGTCGCAATTATCATTGTTTTTTCTGACAGACCGTATAGCTGAAAATATAAGAACACAACCAAATATAAGGGCGATATACTTCTTGTCGAGATACATTGCCACAAAAGCACCAATAACGGCGCCTGTTGTTGTTGCTATTTCGAGGAACATGCCTATGCGTACGTTGGTAATTCCTTCTTTTATGTAAGCTGCGGCCGCTCCCGATGAGCTGGCTATTGAAGTCACTAAGGCTGCCCCAATGGCATAGCGCATATCTACCCCAAAACCAAGTGTAAGCAGTGGAATAACCACCACGCCACCTCCTAATCCGGTTAAAGCGCCGAGAAATCCTGCGAAGATAGCACCTCCGAAAAGTATTACTGAAAAAAGAGCTACATCCATATTTACGTATAATATATCTTGTAAGTTATCAGGTGGCAAAGGTATAAAATAAGCTTGTCTATCAGAAATGTTATAGCCGTTATATCTTTCTGCGTAATGGCTAACGTGTACGGGTTTGCTGTTGGTATATATTTTGATGTGTTTGCCTTAAGTAGCATGTCTACAACGAGTGTTATCTAATCTTTTTTCATTATATTTGCGACAATTTTATATAAGGAATAAAGGAGAATAGAAAAATGAGCAGGAAATTTAAAGAATATAACCAATTTAATTTATCCGACATAAACAAGCAAATGTTAGATAAATGGACTCGAAGTGATCTTTTTCAGAAGAGTTTGGATATACGCGCCGGGGCTCCGTCTTTTGTTTTTTACGAAGGACCTCCGTCGGCAAACGGGATGCCGGGTATCCACCACGCAATGTCTCGTTCTATTAAAGATATTTTCTGCCGTTACAAAACCATGAAAGGGTTCTTAGTGAACCGGAAAGCCGGTTGGGACACACATGGCTTGCCTGTGGAACTAAGTGTTGAAAAAACATTAGGGATAACAAAAGAAGATATCGGCAAAAAGATATCGGTAGAAGACTATAATAACGCTTGCCGTAGGGAAGTGATGAAATATACCAAGGAGTGGGAAGACCTTACCAACAAAATGGGATATTGGGTAGACATGAACAATCCTTACGTCACCTACGATAACCGTTATATAGAATCGCTGTGGTATCTGCTTAAAGACCTTTACAATAAAGGCTATTTGTATAAAGGTTATTCAATTCAGCCATACTCTCCGGCGGCAGGAACTGGTTTGAGTACGCACGAATTGAATCAGCCGGGTGCTTATCGTGATGTGAAAGACACGACTTGTATTGCCCAGTTTAAGATAATCAATCCGAAGCACGAAATGTCGTTGTGGGGAGATGCCTATTTCCTTGCATGGACAACCACGCCGTGGACACTACCGTCTAATACGGCTTTGGCTGTTGGCCCTAACATCAATTACGTAGCGGTACAAACATATAACCCTTATACAAGCAAAAAAATAACGGTTATTGCCGCAAGGTCGTTGATGGCAAGTTTGTTTAACCCGAAAGCTGCCGAATTGAAGCTCGAAGACTATAAGGAAGGCGACAAGCTGATACCATATTCGGTAGTAGGAGAATGGACAGGCGCCGAACTTGCCGGAATGGAATACGAACAACTAATCCCGTGGATAAAACCGAACGGAAATGCCTTTAAGGTCATAACCGGCGATTTTGTTACCACCGAAGACGGTACGGGCGTTGTGCATATAGCCCCAACTTTCGGAGCTGATGATGCCAAAGTTGCCAAACAGAATGATATAGTTGGACTTACGCTTACCGATAAAGAAGGAAATATACGCCCGATGGTAGACCTGACGGGAAAATATTTCTTGCTGAAAGACTTGGATGCCGACTATGTAAGCAAATTTGTGAATGTAGACCTATATACGGAGTATGCCGGACGCTATGTTAAGAACGAATATGACAGCAGTTTGACGGCAGACGATACTACGCTCGACGTTGATCTTTGTGTAATGCTGAAGCAAGCCAACTTGGTGTATCGTATCGAAAAACACGTTCACAACTATCCACACTGTTGGCGTACAGACAAACCTGTTTTGTATTATCCGCTCGACAGTTGGTTTATACGCACCACATCGTGCCGCGACCGCCTGATTGAACTGAATAAGACAATCAACTGGAAACCACAATCGACAGGAGCAGGGCGGTTTGGCAAATGGTTAGAAAACCTGCAAGACTGGAACCTGAGCCGTAGCCGCTATTGGGGAACACCGTTGCCGATATGGCGTACGGAAGACGGCAAGGAAGAACTTTGTATAGGTTCGGTAAAAGAATTGTATGCCGAAATGGAAAAATCGATAGCGGCAGGCTATATGTCCGATTTTCCGTGGAAAGGATTTGAAATAGAAAATATGGACAAACAGAACTACGAAAAAATAGATCTGCACCGTCCGTATGTAGATAATATCGTATTGGTTTCTCCCAGTGGAAAACCAATGAAGCGCGAACTTGACCTTATAGACGTTTGGTTCGACTCTGGAGCTATGCCTTTTGCCCAAGTGTTTTACCCGAACATAAAGGCCGAAGATTTCCTTGAGATGTATCCTGCCGATTTCATTGCCGAGGGCGTTGACCAGACCAGAGGATGGTTCTTTACGCTACACGCTATTTCGACTATGATAAATGGTAACATCGCTTTCAAGAATGTTATATCGAACGGCTTGGTGTTGGATAAGAACGGCAATAAGATGTCGAAACGATGGGGCAATGTTATTGATCCTTTCGAAGCCATCGAAAAATACGGCTCAGACCCTTTGCGCTGGTATATGATAACCAACTCTTCGCCTTGGGATAACCTGAAATTCGATTTAGAAGGCGTAGAAGAAGTTCGCCGTAAGTTCTTCGGAACGTTATATAACACTTATTCGTTCTTTGCCCTTTATGCCAATGTCGATAATTTTGCTTTTGCAGAGAAAGATATCCCCTTGTCAGACAGACCTGAAATTGACCGTTGGATTATATCTTTGCTCAATACGTTGGTGAAAGATGTAGACGGCTACCTGAATACGTATGAACCTACTAAAGCTGGCAGGGCTATATCCGAGTTTGTGAACGACCATTTGAGTAACTGGTATGTTCGCCTGAACAGAAAACGTTTCTGGGGAGGTGAAATGACTACCGATAAACTATCGGCCTACCAAACATTGTATTTGTGCCTTGAAACGGTTGCTAAACTGATTGCGCCGATTGCGCCATTCTACGCCGATCTTCTTTTCACGGATTTAGTTTCGGTTAGTGGCAGGGAGAATGTAGAGTCTGTACACTTGGCTGATTTCCCGGAATATAACGAGGCCTACATTGATAAGGCTTTGGAAGAACGGATGAGCATTGCGCAGAGTATATCGTCTATGGTATTGGCTCTTCGCCGCAAGGTGAACATTAAGGTTCGTCAACCGTTAACACAAATAATGGTTCCGGTTCTGAATAAAGAGCAGGGAGAGGCCATAGAGGCTGTTCGTGATTTGATACTGAACGAGGTAAACGTGAAAGACCTGAACTATGTAGATAACGCAACAGGTATTCTTGTGAAAAAGGTGAAACCCGATTTCAAAAAGTTGGGGCCACGTTACGGTAAAATAATGAAACAACTGGCAGCAGCAATCCAAACTATGGAACAAAGCGATATTACCCGGTTTGAAAAAGAGGGTAATTTTAGCTTCAGCATTGAAGAACAACAGGCTACCGTAGAACTTGCCGATGTGGAAATAATATCGGAAGACATACCCGGATGGTTGGTTGCCAACGAAGGCAAACTGACGGTTGCCCTTGATATAACCATAACAGACGAACTGAAAAAAGAAGGTATTGCCCGTGAATTAGTTAACCGAATTCAGAACTTGCGGAAGTCGGCAGGCTTTGAAATAACGGACCGCATACAAGTGTCTGTATCGGACAACGAACAGATAAGGGATGCCGTAACAGAATACAGAGACTATATGTCGACTCAGGTTTTGGCTGATAAGTTTGAGCTTGCGGCAAATGTAGAAAATGGTGTTGATATAGATATGGACGACTATGTTTTGGTAATATCTATAAAAAAAGTATAGGTGTAAAAAAACAATAATAGTAATAACTAAAACAAAAAGATTATGAGCGAGAAAACCAGATATACAGATGAGGAGTTGGACGAATTCCGCCAGTTGATTCTGGAAAAACTGGAAACAGCTAAATCGGAATACGAAGGCCTTAAGGCATCGATAACCAATTCGGATGGAAATGATGTAACAGACACGTCTCCAACATTTAAGGTGCTGGAAGAAGGGGCATCGACCTTGTCGAAAGAAGAAGCCGGACGTTTGGCTCAACGCCAGATGAAATTCATCCAGAACTTGCAAGCTGCTCTGATACGCATCGAAAACAAAACTTATGGAATTTGCCGCGAAACCGGAAAGCTTATTCCCAAAGAACGTTTGCGTGCTGTGCCTCATGCCACATTAAGCATCGAAGCCAAAAATAGCGGCGTGAAATAAGTATTTTTATAAATAACGAATATACATTCATGAGGGAGAAGTAGTATTTTTGTCTGCTTCTTCTTCTGATTGTTTATGTATAAATGATAGTAAAAGTTTACTGATAATGAAAAAAATACCTCGATGGCTGATTGCCGTTTTTGTTGTTTTGGTGGTAATTGTTGCCGACCAAGTGATAAAGATATGGGTGAAAACGAATATGTCGCTCTACGAATCGATCGAGATAACCAGCTGGTTCAAGATATATTTTGTGGAGAACAACGGAATGGCGTTTGGTATAGAGGTTATAGGTAAGCTTTTTCTTACAGTGTTTCGGATTATAGCAATCGGTTTTATAGCTTATTACCTATGTAAACTGATTAAGGAAAAATATAACTATGGCTACATTGCTTGTATAGCTCTTATATTGGCTGGGGCTTTCGGAAACATAATAGATTGTGTGTTTTATGGGGAAATATTCTCGGCCAGTTATCCGGGGCATGTAGCCGACTTTGTACCTATTGGCGAAGGCTATTCGGAATGGTTGCACGGCAAGGTTGTAGATATGTTTTATTTTCCGCTGATTGAAGGAACATTTCCTTCGTGGGTTCCGGTGTGGGGTGGGGAGGAGTTTGTATTTTTCCGCCCGATATTTAACTTAGCCGATTCGGCAATTACGGTTGGCCTTTTTATCTTGCTGTTGTTTTATCGCAAAACTATGTCGGCTTCTTTTCATAAAGAAGAAAAAGTGAGTGAAAATTAAATCCCTTGTATATGATACGTATGGATAGTAAGAAAAGAAGCTTGTATGTTGTTCTGTTGGTGGTATGCTGTATGCTTTTTGCAACATCTTGCCGCAAGGAGGCAAAAATACTCTCGCAAGAGGAAATGGTTTCGGTACTATCTGATATTCAAATAGCCCGTGTGATTTACTTGAGCGATCCCGATTATAGAAGCCCGGAGGCAAGGAAAGCTTTGATGGATGGGGTGCTGGCAAAGCATAAGATAACGCAGGTAGACTTAGATTCTTCCCTTATGTGGTATTCGGATCATGTTGACGTTTATCTGAAAGTTAACGATTCGGTGGTAGTAAAACTTAATCGGATTAAAGCGGAAGTAGCCCCATCAACTCCTGTGTTCGCAAAATTAAGAACACCGGATGACATACTTCCCGAAAAATATTACATAACCAAGTACACACCTACTTTGTCGTTCACGGCCGATTCTGCCCATTCTGTTCAGTACTCTGACTTTGATTTGAAATTTAAGGTACAAGGAATAGGTGAAAATACGGCAGTTCGTTTTCAGGCTCGTATCGAATATCCCGACACGGTAGTTATCCAAGAACAAAAGATAACGGAAAATAAGGAGTATAAAATTCTGATACCAAGACTCAAGGACAAAAAAGTCTGCCAAATTTCGGGATATATACACGCAAACGCGTCGCACCTTAGCGGCGACAAAAGAATTTACCTGTACGATATAAAGCTAAAGAAAAACGATTTACAGGGAATAAACCACGATAACAAAGAGTAAGAGGAGTAGGAAGATATTCCTTTTCTCTCTCTGTCTTTTTCTGTTCTCCTTTAAGCAAACATTGTTACAATACGTTTTATGCCTGCCACCAAGCTGTCTATTTCTTCTTTTGTGTTGTAGAACGAAAAACTTGCTCTTACCGTACCTTCTATACCGAACCGCTCCATCAGAGGTTGGGCGCAGTGGTGGCCTGTACGCACGGCTATTCCCATTTTGTCGAGCAACATTCCCATATCGTAATGATGTATATCACCTACGAGAAAAGATATTGCGCTGCACTTCTCTTTGGCTGTTCCGTATATTCTCAGCCCATCTATTTCCAGTAACCGATCGGTTGCATATTGCAACAGGGAGTCTTCGTACTGGCCGATATTATCGAGCCCTATGGAAAGAACATAGTCGAGCGCTGTACCGAAAGCAATGATATCGGCATAGTTGGGCGTTCCGGCTTCGAATTTGAAAGGCAATTCATTGAAAGTTGTTCCTTTAAAGGATACTTGGCTAATCATTTCGCCACCGCCTTGGTAGGGAGGCATTTGGTTCAGAAATTCTTCTTTCCCGTACAGAATGCCCACGCCCGTGGGCCCGTATATTTTGTGAGCCGAAAAAACAAGGAAATCACAATCCAGTTCCTGAACATCTATCGGTATGTGTTGAACAGACTGTGCGGCATCAATCACCACCGGAATATTATGTTTGTGAGCTATCTCTATGATTTTCTTTATGGGGTTAATAACGCCCATCACGTTCGATACGTGGGTTATCGAAATCAGTTTGGTTTTTTCTGAAATAAGTTTTTCAAATTCATCAACAAGCAGTTCGCCCTTGTCATTGATAGGGGTAACCTTCAGTTCTATTCCGCTGATATCTTTTTGCAGTTGCCAAGGTACAATATTGGCATGATGCTCCATTGTGGACACAATAACTTCGTCGCCTTGCTTGCAATATGCTTGGCAGAAACTTGATGCTATAAGATTGAACGACTCGGTAGTACCTCTGGTAAATACAATTTCGTGGCTGTGTTTCGCATTGATAAACGCCCTTACTTTTTCGCGAACGGCCTCGGCCTGTTCCGTTGCTTCTTGACTGAGGTGATGCACACCGCGATGTACATTGGCATTAATAGTTCGGTAAACTTCACTGACCTTGTCTATTACGCATACGGGTTTTTGCGTGGTAGCTCCGTTATCGAGATAAACGAGAGATTTCCCGTACACGGTTTGCGATAGGATAGGGAAGTCGGCCCGTATTTTTTGTACATCAAGTTGCATAATAAGTTTGTTTTAAAGGAATCCTTCTGTGTGTTAGGTTATTTGCAAATGGAACAGTTTCCACAACGGGCGGTTTCGCCTTTGAACCGTTTTTCAACAAGGTCTTGCAACCTGTCTTTAAGCACATCCAAGCGGATAAGTTTAAGCACATCGGCCGTAAATGCCTGCATAAGCATCAGCCGGGCAGTATCTTTGCCGATACCCCGGGCTCTCATATAGAGAAGAGCCTCCTCGTCGAGCTGTCCAGTTGTTAGTCCGTGCGAACATTTAACATCGTCGGCATAGATTTCCAGTTGGGGTTTTGAATACATGCGCGAGTCAGGAGTTGTACACAGATTATTATTAGTTTGATAGGCCTGTGTTTTCTGGGCGTCTTTTTCTACGAGAATACGACCGCAGAAGGCGCCTAAAGCGCTGTCTTGCAAAACGTATTTGAACAATTGCGTGCTCTGACAGTTAGGCTTGGCATGGTCTAAGAACGCGAAGTTATCCACATGCTGTTTTTTTCCGGCTATAATCATTCCCGCCACGGTAGTTTCGGCATGTTCTCCATCGAGTTTAACGTGGTAGTTGTTGCGGGTGAAACCACAATTCAGAGTAAGATTGTTGCTCAGTACATTCGACCCCTCGGACTGATGTATAAATGTTGCAGCCAAACGTGTTACATTGTCGGAGTTTTCTTCCAACTCATAAAAATCGACATGCGAATTTTCTCCGGCAAAAATCTCGGTGACCTGTGTTACCAAGAAGTTAGCCGAATCGACCGCATGGTCGCAAACCAAAAGTTTTACTTGCGAGTTTTTACCGGCAATCAACATTATGCGGCGGTTTACCAGAAAGTTGACCGAGCTTTTCAGTATATTGACCAATTGAAGAGGCTGCTCCAAAACGGTATTGTCGGGGATATAAACCACAAAACCATCTTGTACAAACATTGTATTGAATGCGTTTACCCCGTTCTTATCCCACTCCATGGCATTGCCATAGTATTTGGAAAACACATCGGGATGTTGTTCCGCAAAGTCTTTCAAACCTCCCACAAAAACACCTTCGGGATAGTAGACCTCAGGTAGATGTTTGCCTTGAAAAGAATCGTTCAGTACAAAATACAGATTGGTCGACATCTCCGGTACGTTGCATCCGAACGATTTGTACGGGTTTATCTTATATTCAATCCTTTGCAGGTTTAATCCATAATCGGGAGCAAATTTGCCGGCTATATCCGAATGCAGAAAATCCTCCATTTGTTTTGTCGGGAAACCGAGTTCTCTGAAAGCATCGAAAGCCCTGTCCCGTAACTTATTGATACCTTCGGCCGAGTTCGAGTCTATCATCGTCCGGCACTTGGTAAATAAGTCGATATATTGTTGTTCTATCATTCTGTTTAAATGAAATTTAGATTGACATAGTGGGGGATACGAGATTAATCTTGAAACTCTTTGATAATCCAGTCGTACCCTTTTTCCTCAAGTTCGAGAGCCAATTCCGGGCCTGCGCTTTTTACTATGCGTCCTTTGTAGAGCACATGCACAAAGTCGGGCTTGATGTATTCCAACAAGCGTTGGTAGTGCGTAATCACGATGGTTGCGTTTTCGGCGCTGCGAAGCTTGTTTACGCCCGAAGCAACGATGCGCAAGGCATCTATATCCAAACCCGAATCGGTTTCGTCCAGAATAGCCAATTTGGGGTTAAGCATTGCCATTTGGAATATTTCGTTGCGTTTTTTCTCTCCGCCCGAAAAGCCTTCGTTTACCGATCGTCCGGCAAGGTCACTATCGAGTTCCACCAACTGACGTTTTTCTTTCATCAGTTTCAGAAAGTCGGAAGCCGAAACCGGTTCTTCGCCCCTGTATTTACGGGTTTCGTTCACGGCCGTACGCATAAAATTAACCATGCTGACGCCCGGTATTTCGACAGGATACTGAAAGCTGAGGAAGAGTCCTTCGCCGGCTCTTTCTTCGGGAGCAAGTTCGAGCAAGTCTTTTCCTTCGAATAGAACTTCACCCTCGGTTACTTCAAAATTAGGATTACCTACCAATACCGAAGCCAGAGTGCTTTTCCCTGCTCCGTTAGGGCCCATAATAGCATGAACTTCGCCTTTGTTGACTGTAAGATTCAATCCCCTTAATATTTCTTTGCCGTCTATGTCGGCATGTAAATTGTTTATATTTAATAGATTGGCCATTATATGATTAAATGTTTTTATTTCGGGTTACTATATAAACAACAAAAATACTCAAAAGTTGCATCACTGCAAGGCTATTGAGTATCTATAAAATCTATTTAAGCTTATATCTTATCGGTTTTCTATTTCAACAACAACAGGGCAATGATCGGAGTGCATAGCTTCGGGCAATATTGCGGCACCGCGGAGTTTGGGTTTAACGGCTTCCGATATCAGGTGATAGTCGATGCGCCAGCCTAAGTTTTTGCCTCTTGCTCCTGCGCGGTAGCTCCACCAGCTGTATTTTTCGGGGCTTTGGTCGTATTCGCGGAAGGTATCGACCATCCCTGTTGCAATAAAACGGTCGAACCATTCTCTTTCTTCGGGCAAGAAACCCGAATCTTTGGTATGCCGTTCAGGGTGATTTATGTCTATTGGCTTGTGGCAGATGTTATAATCGCCGCAGATAAGCACTTCTTTACGTTCCTTACGGAGTTCGAGAATGAAGTTTGTGAAGTCTTCCAGAAATTGCATCTTGAAATCCTGCCGTACATCGCCCATCGTGCCCGAAGGTATATAAACGCAAATAACGGTCAGCTCTCCGAAATCCGCACGCAGAACACGCCCTTCGCGGTCGTATATATCCATATCCATGCCTACTTTCACGAAATCGGGCTCGCGCTTAGATATTATTCCCACGCCGCTGTAACCTTTCTTTTCGGCCGGATGGAAATAACAATACTGATAACCCAAAGCTTGCAACGAAATGACGTCAATCTGATCTTCGTGAGCCTTTAACTCCTGAAAACAGACTACATCGGCATCGGTTTGCTCTTCTTGAAGCCATGTCAATAAACCTTTGTTTATTGCGGCACGGATACCGTTCACGTTGTACGATATTATTTTCATATCTGGTTGGTTGTCGGTTTTTGATGTTGTGCGGTTGCTTCTTTCATTTCGGCCTGTTTCACTTTTTTGAAAAGGTCGGAAGCGAAAACAAAACGGTTCAGAGCTTCGTTTGTAGACGACATGATGTCTTTGCTCGTTCCTGTCCACTCCAAAGAACCTTCTTTTATGAAAAGGATTTTTTCCCCGATATTCATAACGGAGTTCATGTCGTGGGTATTGATTACGGTTGTAATATTATACTCTTTGGTGATGTCGTGAATAAGATCATCAATAACGAGCGATGTTTGAGGGTCGAGTCCCGAGTTAGGCTCGTCGCAAAATAAGTACTTAGGATTCAATGCAATGGCACGCGCAATGGCGGCGCGCTTCATCATCCCTCCGCTTATTTCCGAGGGGTAAAGATGCCCTGCGTCCTTCAGGTTCACACGTTCAAGGCAGAATTCGGCACGTTTTATTTTATCTTCTTTCGATATTTTTGAAAACATTTCGAGGGGGAAATACACGTTTTCGAACACGGTTTTTGCATCGAACAAGGCCGATCCCTGAAATATCATCCCCATCTCCTGACGCAGCGATTTAAGTTCTTCGCCCGCCATTTTGGTTAAATCCCGATTATCGTAAAGTATCTCACCATTTGTGGGGCGTATCAGACCGACAAGGTTTTTCAGCAGAACGGTTTTACCCGAACCGCTTTGCCCTATTATCAGATTGGTTTTTCCTTCTTCGAAAGTTGCGCTTATCCCTTTCAGAACCTCCCTTTCGTCGAACGATTTTCGTAAGTCTTTAACTTCAATCATCCCATCATCAATTGTGTAATTACTAAGTCGGATGCCAGAATAAGAATACTGCTCATCACCACCGAATTTGTGCTTGCTTTACCCACATCGAGCGAACCTCCCCGTGCATAATAGCCATAGTATGAGGCTACTGTTGCTACAATATATGCAAAGAAAATAGATTTTATTATTGCATACCAAACATAAAACGGTTTGAAGAACGACTGAAAACCAAATTCCAAGTCTGCAACAGGCATAATGTGCCCTATCCCTGCAACTACAAATCCACCCACAACGCCTGCAAATATGCTGAACGTTACCAATACGGGGGTAAATACCATTAAGGCAAGGGTTTTGGGCAGTATCAGGTAGTTGGCCGAGTTTACACCCATAATCTCCAAAGCATCAATCTGTTCGGTGATGCGGATTGTGCCTATCTCGGATGCAATATTAGAACCAACCTTTCCGGCCAAGATAAGGAACATGATAGACGATGAAAATTCGAGCAAAATAATTTCCCTCGAAACGTAACCTACCGTCCATCGTGGCATAATGGGGTTGTCTATATTTAGTTTAATCTGGACTACTATAACAGCCCCGATAAAGAAGGATATCAGAATAACAATGCCAATGGAGCCAACGCCAAGTTTATTTATTTCCTGAACAAATTGCCTGAAAAATACACTCCATTTCTGAGGTTTTGTAAAAACCTTCGACATAAGGAGTACGTATTGTCCCAGTTTTTCGAAAAAAGTGGATAAAAACATAATTTATCAGTTACCTTAAAAATATACCTTGCGGCGAAGTGCAAAGATAATTATTTTTCGGGTAAAATATCAGCCTCCGGGTCTTCTATATTTTTAAAGTTGTTGTCGATAAATATTTTTTTTGCCGCCATACCCACTGCTTTTGTCGAAATAGCGTCGTACGACCCGCTTATCAGCCCGCCCACCACAGGTATTATCTTTCCGGCATTGGCAATGCCTTTAACGCCCAATTTTGACAAGGCTTTCTGTCCGGCTTTTTGATTGATGGCCGAAACCGTTTGCACCGAGGCTTTTTGTATTGCGTGTGTCAGGGCTTTTTCGCCGGCACGGATGCTTACTTCTTTCAACAGCTCTTTGGCGCTATTGCCTGCCATGCAAATGTAAGTAAGGGTTTTTACTTTGTCGTCCCTTATGTCGTGTCCGCCCATGTATGCGATGGCAGCAATCATCCTTATCTGTATATAGATAACGCTTGCCACATTGGCCGGAATAGTGAAGGGGATGGTAACAAACCCTCCGAAACCTGAAAGGAAACCGCTGGTTGCCGATTTTGCGGTTTGCCATTTTATGAGCGAGTTAACTTTCTGGTCGATAGTTCCTTTTCCTTTCAGATAGCTTTCCGCCAGAATGTAAGCGGAGTCTGCCCCTCCAAAACCATTCAAAGCTTTGGTGTATATCCAATCCAAAAACTGCTTGGTTATGCCTGTATGCTTTTTATCTGACATTTTTTTGATATATTTTTGATAAATTCAATTACATAATGTTATTTTTAATGCTGATTTATTTGTGTTTTAAATAAATATTATATAATATTGTGATTAATATGTAATCTTACAATTATAAACTACAATATACTCATTTTCTATGGAAAACTAAGCCTTATCATGAAGCAAAAAATAAAAATTTACTTAATTATCATATTTAGTTTTGCATTAGTTTTCCTTATTATTGTCCCTTTGCGGGGGTGGGGGCTTAGCATTTTAGGATTAAATGGACGTATGCAATCATCACTTTTAGGTGTTATTCTTTACTATTTCCTTATGATGTGGATTACCTCAAAATATAGAGAAAAAACATCTCCGAAATCGGTCTTGATTTGTGCACTAATCGGGATGTCTATATTGCCTTTGCCAGTTCATGTTATTGATTTTACACCAACACTGGGAACTCTTTTTGAATATATAATACACTTATTAATTGTGATAGCTGCTTATTTTTGTTATAAATTAGAATTGAAAAGTAAGATTATAGTATCTATATTTATTCTTGTCTGTGGCTTTTGGCTTTCTACCACAGGAAATAAATTGTGGCAGAACAAATTAAATTATGGTTCATTTACGGGCGCATTAGAAGCAAAGGTAGTATCTGTTGCCCCCGAATTTACGGGCGAAGATGGACAGAGCGTGTTCCTGTCGGCTTTTAAGGGTAAATACTTGGTGTTGGATTGTTGGTACACCCATTGCGGGTATTGCTACCAAGATATGCCCCATGTACAAAAGCTGTACGAAAAATATAAAGACAACCCGTGGTGCATTAATATATAAATAAAAAGAAGTTGTTCATTCTCAGTTAAATGATTATATTTAAAAGACTTGCAATCAATTAAATATATGAACAACTTCACTCGAAATTACGAAAAAATATTAGAAACCTTACAACATATTGGAGGTAAAATGAATTTTCTGAATCAAAAACGTAAGCCTAAATTATCAGATATTGAGTTGATTGCTATTGACTTGACGTCAGAGTTTTTAGGTATTGATTCTGAGAGAGATTTGTTTAGGAAGCTGCCTATTGACTTATTATCCAAAGTTGAGCGTAGTGTTTATAATCGGAGAAAACGAGGTTTATTTTACCATCGGGAAGCCTTGCGCAAAGAATTGGCTCGCAGTATCAGTAGGCAAGATTACTTTATTGTTGACAGTATGCCATTAGAAGTATGCAAATTGAGTCGCTGCACTCGCAGTCAGATTTGCAAAGAAGAATATGAAACTGCACCAGATAAGGGTTATTGTGCTTCTCAAGGAAATAATTATTATGGTTACAAACTTCATGCAGTCTGCACTGTTGATGGTGTATTTACTGATTTTGATTTGACACAGGCATCCATACACGATATTCATTATCTCAAAAACATTAAATCAATGTATAAAGATTGTACGATTTTAGGAGATAAAGGATATCTAAGTATTGATTATCAAAGGGATTTGTTCTCATCTAATCAAATAAGGCTTGAAGTTCCAATGCGTAGGAATCAAAAAGATTATAAGCCACAAGCTTATATCTTTCGAAAATCAAGAAAACGCATTGAAACCTTGTTTTCCCAACTGTGCGACCAATTTATGATTCGTAGAAATTATGCCAAATCCTTTGATGGGTTTAAAAACAGAATCTTATCTAAGATTATGGCTCTGACGGTCATACAACTCATAAACAAATTAAATAACAAGAATATTAACAACTTAAAAACCGTAATTGCTTAAATGCACCACGGGTAAAGACAATCCTCAAGTACAGGTGTTCGCCTTACATAGCCGAATTGAGAAGGAAAAAGAAACATATGCCACAGGAGCGGAGATATTGAAAAAAGAAAATCTTTATTTGCCTTCTTTGTCTATTAACATAGAAGACACCATATTAAGGAAAGAACTCAAGGTAAAGAAATACCCCATGGTTTTGATTTTTGATAAGGAAAGCCGTTTGATTTTTAGAGGAGGTATAGAAATGGCCAGTAAGTATTTAGAGAAATTGGTAGATTAAGTAGAAAAAATCTCGCAAAGCAGTTTTTGCTTCTCTAAGTAGGCTTGGAAGGTGTTTTTTACTTTAGAAACATTCAAAATTAGAATTCCGTACCATTCTTTTGTTATATGTTATAAATACAGTATGTCAGCATATTAGTATCTGGAGTATAGATAAATGTTATCAATAGATATATATAATCTAATAGATAATATTTGTTTGCGAGTAAAAATCGGTTTATATTTGTGCTATCAAAGTTAAAGAAAAGTTAGTATTAATTTATAAAACTATTAGTCATGGCTTATGTAATTAGTGAAGATTGCATCGCTTGCGGTACATGTATTGATGAGTGCCCAGTAGGTGCGATTTCTGAAGGAGAAATCTATAAAATTGATCCAGATGCATGTACAGACTGCGGTACATGTGCAGATGTTTGCCCAACAGAAGCAATACATCCTGCATAATTTGAGAGTCTATAAGGATTTACAGACCGTTTTGTTTACGCAGGACGGTCTTTTTGTTTGTTTAAAATATCAGTAAAAATACTATGCCTAATCCTTATTTTGAGTTTAAGCGGTTCACAATCCGTCACGACAAATGTGCCATGAAGGTAGGTACCGACGGGGTTTTGCTCGGGGCATGGGCCGATGCTTCCGGCTGTCAAACTATTCTTGATGTGGGCACAGGTTCGGGACTGATTGCCATTATGTTGGCGCAACGTTATGACGAGTCGGCAAGGATTACAGCCATAGATATAGACCCTGATGCTATTTTGCAGACAAACGAAAACGTGCGGGAATCACCTTTCACCAACATCGTCTGCAAAGAGATATCCTTGCAAGAGCTTGCTGTGGAATGCAGGGATACGTACGATCATATAGTTTCCAATCCTCCTTATTTTGCGTCGTCGCTCAAATCGCCCAGTGAGAAACGTACACTGGCTCGCCACACCGATACACTTCCGGTAGAAGATTTGATACGGTATTCAGAATATCTTTTATCGGACAAAGGACGGTTGTCGTTCATATATCCGTATCAGGAAAAATATTTTTTGTTGGAACTTGCCGAAAAATACGGTTTATATCCTACCCGCCTGACGGAAGTATTACCCACTCCGGCGTCCGAACCCAAACGCGTATTAATGGAACTGTCGCGGATGCCACAGCCTTCCGTTTGCAATCAGCTTGTTATTGAAGTCTCACGGCATGTTTACTCTGAGGAGTTTGCTGAGTTGGCAAAAGACTTCTATCTGAAGTTGTAAAAAAGTGTTTATTTTCACCCTGTCGGCCTAAAGTTTATCTTTTTTCGTGTTAAACGAAATAACTTTCCTCAATATCCGTTTGTTGTATATAGTGATTAATAGTATATATAATTGAACTTAAAAATCACAGAATCTGGTTATGAACAAGATGAAAATTGAAATTTGGTCAGACATCGCCTGTCCGTATTGTTATATAGGGAAACGTAAATTAGACCGTGCTTTAACAAAATTTCCGCATGCCGACGAGGTAGAGCTTGTGTGGCATAGCTACGAACTGAATCCTAAGCTTCCTAAACAAAACATGGGGTTGACGTACGCTCAGTATTTCAGTATGCAGAATGACTGCTCGCTCGACGATGCTAACGACCATTTGAGCGGAATAGTAAAGTTGGCCAAAGATACAGGTTTGGCCTACAATTTTGACAATCTGATTGTAACAAACACTTCCGATAGTTTGCGCTTGGTAAAACTCGCCAAGAAATATAACTTTGCAACAGAAACCGAAGAAGCCCTGTTCAAAGCATACTTCGTAGACGGAGAATGTATAAGCGACAGAAAAGTGCTCGTGCGATTGGGTGTGGAAATAGGCATCCCAAAAGAGGAGATAGAAAATATGCTCGATAGCGACTTATTCAAAAACGACTTAGAGGCGGATATCCGTTACAGCGAAGACGTACTGAATTTGCAATTTATTCCGTTTTATGTGTTTAACAATAAAGAGATAATACAAGGCATCATATCGGAAGACGAATATCTTGAGGTGCTGAACAAATCGTACGCCGAATGGAAAGCCAGTGGCGTTGCCGAAACCCCGGGCGATATTATCAGTGGCCAAGCATGTTCCATCGATGGGAAATGCAGTTAAAATAAAAGCGAATAACATTTTAAAATAAATCATGAAAAATATCCGGTTCTTTATCTTATTTCTGATACTACCCATTTTTTTTATTGCGTGTAAGGACGACAGTAGTGAATTTTCGTCCAGTCCGGGATTGAGCCTGACTTTCTCGAAGGATACGGTTCGGTTCGACACTATTTTCTCTACTTTTGGGTCTGCCACAACAAGATTGAAAATATATAATTGCAATAAAAATGCAATCTGTATTGACGAAGTAGAACTAATGGGAGCCGGACAAACAGGTTTCCGAATAAACGTAGATGGTGTTCCCGGCGATAAGATAAAGAATGTGGAAGTATATGGCAAAGACAGTGCTTTTGTTTTTATCGAAATAACTGTCGATCCTATCAATTCTAATACACCACTGCTTATAGAAGATTCTATACGCTTCAGTTACAACGGAAAGAGCCAGTACGTACGCTTAGAGGCCATAGGGCAAGATGCCATTGTGTGGAATAAAAAGATTATTGAGCAGGATACCACCATCACATCCACAAAACCGTTCCTCGTACTGGATACCCTGCTGATAAAAGAAGGTGCAACCCTTAATATTGAAGGTGGAACAAAGCTGCATTTCCATAGTGGCGCAATGATGCATGTACAGGGACGTATCAATGCGAAAGGAACACGCCAGAATCCTGTACAGATGCGGGGCGACAGGTACGACTATATACTGACAAACACTCCTTATAATAATATACCAGGACAGTGGGGAGGCATAACGTTCGATTCGTTGAGTTTCGACAACTATTTCGAATCGGTAAAAATAAGGGGAATGGAAAAAGGCATAGAATTCAGACGTTCTGACCCTGCAAAGGAGAAAGCCACATTCCTGAACTGCGAAATACACAACAGCACGGGCGATTTGGTTTCGGCTGTCGATTGTAATATCACTGTAAAAAACTCTTTGCTGTCTAACGCCGGGAAAGCCGTGGCACGCCTCATAGGTGGCAACTATACATTTGTTCATTGCACATTGGCTAACTATATGACGTGGTGGGGAATGATACACGAAAAAGCACTCGTTTTGGGTAACTATATTTATGACGACGATGGCAATCAGATTGCTATTCCTTTACAGAAGTGCGACTTTATAAATAGTATTATTTCCGGCTCCAGTTCCTCGGAAGTTACTTTGGCAAATACTAAAAACAGCGATAACCCTTTTGCCCATTATTTCAGCAATTGTCTGATAAAGGCAAGCGGGAAGGATGATGAAAATTTTGTGAACACGGTTTGGTATAAAAATTCTAAAACAGACCCCAAATTTGTTTACCTGAATGCCGATAGAGACTATTATTACGACTTCCACCTCGATTCGGAATCGGCTGCTATAAACAAGGCTGAAAGTTCGTTTACGGTTTTTTATTCGTTACAGAACGACCTTGACGGGGTTTCTCGCCTTGCGGACAATGATCCCGACATAGGCTGTTACGAATGGGTGAAAAAAGAGGAAGAGTAGGGAGGAGTGGTTTTCTTCTTTCTACTTCTTGTTCGATTTTATAGCTAAGCGTAAGTTGCGCGAATAAGCTATAAATCCGGCGGCCTGCCCGATGATAAGTACTGGATCTTGGCGAAAGAGTCCGTAAGATATTGTTATCAGTGAGCCAATAAGGCTGATAATCCAGAATTGCATTGGTAACAACGATTCGGAACGCGAGCGTGAATACCACCACTGGTAAATAAACCTGAATGTAAACAACACCTGCCCTGCCGAACCAAAAATAAGCAAACCTATGGGCATACTGCGAAATAGGCGGTCAACGCTAGCATCGCCATGTGCTATAACGTAAATAAGAGCTACAACGGGTGTTAGTTGTATCGCACGGCGGAGCACTACGGGTATTTCTTTCCAATGGTTTTTGCTGTTGATATTCCAAATGTAGATATAGTAAGAGAATATTTGCCCCAGAATAATAGCAAAGTCGCCCCGCAGCCAACCATAAATAGAAAACATAAAAGAGGCCAAAAGGCTTACCTGCCAATATATGGTGGGCGATACCACCTTTTTTTCTTTTTCGGACAAAGCCCATTGTATAAGCACCCTGACAGAGAACAAACCCTGAGCTACGAATCCCAAAACAAAATACCAAGGGTTATCCAACATTTGTATCCTTATTCGGTGTAATATTATCGGCCGCTATGGTATAGTTTATATAGCGTTTTTTCATCCAACGGTAAGCAAAACAATCCATAAATGGGCCTGTAAGCCTGTTCCATAAGTGAAATTTAGATTGCCCTGCCATGCGTTCAAAATGCCTTACAGGCAACTGTTTCACCCTCCCGTTTTGCAGTTGTATCAGCGCAGGCAAAAAACGGTGCATACCCGTAAAGAAAGGGATGCGTTTGGCATAATCGGTACGGATAACCTTGAGAGGGCAGCCGGTGTCTTCCACTCCGTCCTTTGTCATCATACGACGAAATCCGTTAGCAATCTTAGACGACAGGTTCTTCACAAAACTATCTTTCCTTCCCGAACGAATGCCCAGCACAAGTTCGTAGTCCTTGCGGTGAGGGAGCAAAAGTTCAAAATCTTGGGGTGTGGTCTGCAAATCGGCATCAATATAGCCCACGTAAGGCGATTGTGCAACGTCTATCCCTGCCTTTATGGCAGCGCTAAGCCCCCTGTTCTGAGCAAAACTGATATAGTAAAAACTTTTGTTACGTGCGCAAACATCTTCTATAAGCCTTTGGCTGTCATCTTTCGATCCATCATTAACAAACAATGCGCATGCTTTTACAGATGCCGTTTTAAGGTAGTCTGCCAGTTCTTTTTCCAGACGAAGCATATTGTCTTCTTCGTTATATATCGGAACGATAATGCAGAATTCGTATAATTCGGTTTTATTCATCGTTGACTCAAGTTTTCCCCATGAAACTGCGGCAAAGGTATCAATTTTTTAGGACAAAAGGTTAATTTTTTTTTAAAACACATCCCTCCAACGCCTGTCGCTGTCTTATTTCACTATATTTGTATTGTTAACTTTGTGATTATAAAAGGTTGTTATAATCTGTTTGTGCAAAACCTTATACCCCCTGTAAACACAAAGTTGTGTAAACATAATTATGGAAGCAAAAAGTAAACTATCTGTCAATAAAAATTTTTAGCTAAGACAACAAAATTACAACCAATGAAGATAACGAGACTTACTGTTGGCCAACAGCATTATTTGATAATATTGATTGTCAGTTTTTTTGCTTTTTTCGTTAATAACCATATTATTCCTGCCGATTTGATGGAATCGCGCAATCTTGCCACAGCGCAAGAAATGGTTCATTCGAGCGACTTCCTTATCCCCCGCATGAATGGCGAACTACGTCTCGAAAAACCGCCGTTACCCACATGGGTAGCCGCCGTTATAGAAACCGCTATCCCCGAAAATATTGTTGCGCAACGTTGTGCGGCAGGCATAATGGCTACGGTGATGGCCTTCTTCTTGTATTTGTTGGTTGTTAGGCTTACAAAAAACAGAAGCATAGGACTTATTTCAGCGCTTATATTGGCTTCGTGTTTCAATATTATTCTGATGGGGCGTACTGCCACATGGGATATTTATTGCCATAGCTTTATGTTGGGTGCTATTTATTTTATGGTGGCAGGGTTTCAGGAAAAGGGCGCGCAATACGGACGTTTTTTACTGGCCGGATTATTTATGGGGCTTTCTTTTTTAGGAAAAGGCCCTGTGTCATTTTTCGCCCTACTATTACCCTTTCTGATTGCATACATCGCAATTTACCGCCCCAACGTCCGTGGAAAGATAGGCGCATTGGTGCTTATGGTTCTTGTTTGCCTTATCATTGCCTTTTGGTGGCCTTTGTATATCATGGCATTTCATAAAGAGTTTGCTGTATCGGTTGCGCAAAAAGAATCCACGTCGTGGATTAACCGCAATGTACGCCCTTGGTACTATTATTGGCAATTCCCGGCCGAAGCCGGAATCTGGGCTTTGTTCTGGATTACATCGCTCATGTTCTTCTATTGGAAAAATAAGTTTGCCGACCGGAAAGCGTATATTTTCTCTATTGTATGGACATTCTCGGCAATCGTATTGCTGTCTTGCTTCCCCGAAAAGAAAACGCGCTACCTTTTGCCTATACTCATTCCGGGTGCTATAAATACGGCATTCTATATCCATTATTGTATAGAAGGATTGAAAAGCAAAGGCGAGAGGATGGTTTTCCGCATCAATGCTTCCGTTATTGGCATCATACTGCTGGCTATACCTGTTGCGCTGTTTATCATGTTTATGCAAAAAGATATGATTTCAATTCCGCTCTATGTTACGATAACTGTTTTGAGTTTGGCTCTGTCGGCTTTTATTTTCATTTCAGCTTATACGAAAGACAATAACAGCGGCAAAAAAGTTTTTACGGGGATTATCCTTACCATGATCATGGTAGAAGCTTTTTGTCTGATTCCTATCGGCAAAACCTTCATCAATGACGATCGCCACAGCATACGCATGCTCCGGACAGACAAACGGGTAGAAGGCCTGCCTTTCTTCTACAACGAGCAAGAGGGCGAAATAAGGATGGAACTCGTTTTCGAGTCGGACAAAATAATCCGTCCACTCAACCCGAGCAAAGAACAAGGTGTATATAGCAATCTGCCGTTTGTTTTTTTGAGTGGTGCATCAATAGACAGTATCTTTGCCGGCAAAAACGTAGTCATAGAACATATTGATACTTTCGATAACAACTGGCAAAAAAAAACGAGCCGTAAACACAAAAAAGAATTGGTGCGGCAAGTAGCCATAATAAAACCGATTATAAATCAAAAAGATACCATACAACAATGAAATCGACTGTGTTAGAAAACCTCGAAAAAGACAATAAGTTCAAACGGCTGTTTGTGCCACGTTCTTATATTCTGAAAAATCTGGCAATGGTTGCTCCTGCCTGCCTTCTGTTCCTTGGCCTGTTTGGAGTGATATACCTCCAGAATATTAATCAATTGGTTTCGTGGTATGCAATACCCTACATTGTTATATTTGCCGTCGGAACCGTTTGGCTGAAAGCCGTGAGGCAGCACATCACCCGTACGGCAATAAATAAGGAAGGGGCTTTCCTTGTATGCTGGGCTGCTCCTGTTGAAGTAAAAGATAAGAAACAATATTTTATTTTTTCGACGGGTAGTCGCCGTCACGACAGGTATTACATAGAAAACTTGCGTAAAGAATCGGGGTCGGAAAAATGCATGGAGAAGGCATCGTCCGTAAAACACGGAAAGGCTATACCCATAGAAAATGACATTTATATATCGGCTCTGAAAGCCACCGACCTGAAACGGAAAAATCCACGTAAAGACGATTCGGAAAGCTTTCCGGTGTTATATGTTGACGATAAACATATCTATTGTGTGCAAGGAAGGTATTTAAACTAAAAAAAATCATTATCTTTCGCTAAAAATTCAAAAAATGATATGTTTACAGAGCAAGATGTAAATTTCCTTAACAAAAAAGGAATAAGTCTCGAAGAGATTGAGAGGCAAATTGAGAACTTCAAAACAGGATTTCCTTTTCTCAAACTGCATAGTGCCGCTGCGGTAGGGAATGGTATTAAAACCGTATCACCTCAGGAGGAATCGTCATTTCTGAACGAATGGAACAATTATTGTGCCTCCAACAAAACCATCATCAAATTTGTACCCGCTTCGGGGGCGGCCAGCCGCATGTTCAAAAACCTGTTCGAGTTTTTGGATGCATCATACGATGTGCCTACAAGCGATTTTGAAAAAAAATTTTTCGACAATATCGAGAAATTTGCTTTCTATCAGGATTTGGATGCTGCTTGTTTGCGGAACGACTATAAGAGTATTAAAGAATTGCTTGCCAACGGAAATTATAAACACGTTGTTGCGAATCTGCTAAGCACAAAAGGTCTGAATTACGGAAACCTGCCCAAAGGTTTACTCAAATTTCACAGATATGCCAACGGATATTCGTGTACACCCGTAGAAGAACACCTTAAAGAAGGTGCTATCTATGCCAAGAATAGCCAAGGAATGGTGAACATACATTTCACTGTATCGCCCGAACATAATTTGCTTTTCAACCAACTGATTGACGACAAAAAACCGGTTCTCGAAAACGAACTGTCTACGCATTTTGAGGTTAACTTTAGCGAACAAAAGCCCAAAACCGATACAATAGCCGTTGATATGAACAACGAACCGTTCAGAGAAGAAAACGGCGAACTAGTTTTCCGTCCGGGAGGCCATGGTGCATTGATCGAAAATCTGAATGATTTAAGTGCCGATATCATATTCATTAAGAATATAGATAACGTAGTGCCCGACAGGCTCAAACAAAACGAAGCCAAGTATAAGAAAATCTTGGCAGGGGTGTTGGTCGAAGTTCAACAAAAAGCATTTGAGTGCCTTAAGTTGATTGATTCGGGCAAATATACCCACGATGAATTGATAGAGATTCTTGAGTTTGTACAACAAACCCTAAACATAAAAAATCCAGAGGCAAAATTGCTGGAAGATGTAGAATTAGTCCTATATCTGAAAAAGAAATTAGACCGTCCGTTCCGTGTTTGTGGCATGGTGAAAAACGTAGGCGAACCGGGAGGAGGCCCTTTCTTTGCTCAAAACCCTGATGGAACCATATCACTCCAGATTTTGGAAAGTTCACAAATAGACATGAATGATGATGTTTCTCGCGAAATGTTTGAAAAAGGAACCCATTTCAACCCCGTAGACCTTGTTTGCGGAGTGAAAGATTATCGGGGACATAAATTAAATCTGCTTAACTATGTAGATAAGAACACAGGATTTATATCCATAAAATCGAAAGGCGGAAAAGAACTGAAAGCCCTTGAACTTCCCGGTTTGTGGAATGGAGCAATGTCCGACTGGAATACCATCTTTGTAGAAGTGCCTATCGAAACATTCAATCCGGTGAAAACTGTGAACGATTTGTTGCGAGATCAACACCAAGCATAGCAACACTATCTTTTCGGTTTTTATGTTTCTAAAAACATTTATTTGAAATAATCCGGATTTAAACAGTTGGTTAGTTTTTATTACCTTTGCCAGCCGCTGGGTGTTTAAAATAAGTTTATAAAGAACAAAAAGTATTGAAAAAAGAAATTAATAATTATTATTCATATAACCCTTAAACAATTACATTTTATGTTTAAAAATCATCCTAAAGGTCTATTAGCCGCCTCTCTATCGAATATGGGAGAACGTTTTGGCTTCTACATCATGATGGCCATACTCCTGTTATTCCTGAACTTTAAATTCGACTTTTCCGGATCGACCGGGTCTATAATCTACTCGGTTTTCTATGCAGCTATCTATTTGCTTGCCCTTGCCGGAGGGGTTATAGCCGACAAAACAAAGAAGTATAAGAAAACTATTTTGATTGGATTGGTACTAATGACTGCCGGGTATGTTATATTGGCCATACCTACCAAAACTCCGGTTGAAAACATGTCACTTATTCTGACTGTTACTTGTATAGGGCTTTTTGCCATTGCTTTCGGTAACGGTTTGTTTAAAGGTAACCTGCAAGCGGTAGTAGGACAGTTGTACGACGATCCTAAATATGCAGATAAGCGTGAAACCGGATTCCAGATATTCTACATGTTCATTAATATCGGAGCAATGTTTGCCCCTCTTATGGCTGTTGGTCTTAGAAACTGGTGGGTACAAAGCAATGGTTATCAGTTCAATGCCGACCTTCCTAAACTATGTAACCAATATCTTAGCGGAACAATTACTCCCGAAGCTTCGGCTCGTTTTACAGAACTGGCAAAAGAGGTTGGTAATACCTCGCCCGACTTGGCTACATTCGCCAACAACTACCTTGATGTGTTTGTTACCGGATATCACTATTCTTTTGGTATAGCGATTGTAGCAATGGTTATTTCGCTTGTTATATACATCATAAATCAAAAAGGACTTCCTGATCCAGCAGCGAAAAAACTTGATGGTGCACAAGCTGCCAATGTTGTTGAGATGAGCAAAGACGAAGTTAAACAACGTCTTTATGCGCTATTTGCAGTTTATGCGGTAGTTATATTTTTCTGGTTCTCGTTCCATCAAAATGGACAAACACTAACGCTTTTTGCTAATGACTATACAAAGCTCGTAAAGCTTGATTTAGGTTTTACAACCCTTCAAGGTGCTGAGATTTTCCAAACATTCAACCCATTCTTTGTTGTATTCCTTACTCCTGTGGTTATAGGTTTCTTTGGCTGGATGAAAGCCCGAGGAATTGAAATGTCGACGCCCAAGAAGATTGCTGTTGGTATGGGTATTGCCGCTGTTGCTTTTGCCGTGATGGCTTTTGGTTCGTTTGGACTTCCTTCGGACGCGGAAAGACTTGCAATGGGTGGTCTTGATGAAACACAACGTGTTACTCCATTCCTTCTTATCGGAACTTATTTGATATTGACGGTTGCCGAATTGTTTATCAGTCCGTTAGGTATTGCTTTTGTATCGAAAGTTGCACCTCCTCAATACCAAGGTATTATGCAAGGTTGTTGGCTTGGAGCTACTGCCTTAGGTAACCAAATATTGTTTATCGGTGTAATTCTTTATCAAAGTATTCCTGTTTGGGCTACTTGGTGTGTATTTGTTGTGGCTTGCTGTATATCAATGTTTACAATGTTGTTTATGTTGAAATGGTTAGAGCGAATCACCAAATAAACAAACTCAGAATATAATACGTAATACGATAAAATAAATGAAGAAGATATCTCAATAGGGGTATCTTCTTCTCTTTTTTATATCCTTGTCGGATAAGGTTCCGAGTTGGCATCTGCGCTTTCAAACAATTCTGTTTTTATACTTCATAAGATAAGAGTTCTTCATAAGGGTTGCCTTTAAGGCCAAGTAACCGACCGAAAGCAGGTTCTGTTTTCAGTCCCTGTTGTTTCAGTTCTATGATTTGTTTTCTGAACATTTCGCCCCGTTCGGATAATATCCGATATTCGATTATCATGTGGCGGTAGGCATATTGTTGTTTGGTTGGAATGTTTTGTCCAAAAATTTCAATTTCAAAACCTTCGGTAAAAAAATTAGCAACTACCGATATATCGTCTGTTTCCTGAAATCTGATTTTAAAGTCTTTTTCGTTTTTGAAACAGGTCGTGATTTTATTTGCGAAATCTTGTTTATCAATATAATAACATATCACATCAAGGTCGCTGTCTTCAATATCTATACCTATGGGTATTGTTCCCACAAGTATAGGATCATAAGCCTGTAGCTTATCCATTATCCCAAGCTGTTTCAACACACTGTAAGCACGTTGCTGACGGATACTGCCCCTTTTAAGATATTCTATATTATTGAATTTCTCCACTTATTTCTCCTTATTCATTCTATAACTTAATGCACCTGATGGGCACTGTGTTACTTGATCTATCAACTGTTGGGTTGTTGCGTTTTCAGGTTTTACCCAAGGCTTTTCTTTGGGATTATAAACTTTAGGGAGCATTTTTACGCAAATACCTGAATGTTGACATAAATCCGGACGCCAAATGATGGTAAGTTCACCGTTGGTGTATTCAATTTTCTTTTCCATATCTTTGCTTTTTAAAATTGTTTTATTGAGAGCTTTACATTCTTATAACAATGCGCCTCCATTCAGGATGTTTTCTTATATATCCTGCCACAAAAGGGCAAAGAGGCACCAGACGTAGGCCTTTTTTCTCTATATCCGTAAGAGTTTTTTCTACTAATTGGCTACCTATACCTTGACCTTCTAAAACAATCGGGACTTCGGTATGTGTCAGGTATATTTCTCCTTTTTGTGTTTTTATATATTCTATTTTGGCCAGATATTCTCCCACATGAAATTCATATTGATTACCTGCAATATTGTCTATTAGTTCATAATTCTCCATTTCTATAAAATTTATAGTTGTATATTATTTTTACAATAAACATGCGAATTGTAAGTTTTGTTTATTGAACGAAGTGAAAGAATTGACTTTTATGAAGTCATCTTTTCATTTATATTATAGAGGGTTCTTTATTTTTGACACAAATAAAATTAATATAAGTCTATATTATTTGTACTTTCGTACTTTTGAAATATAGAATCAATACAATTCTGATTATGAAAAGGAAAATTCTTGTAACAGGTGGAACCGGATATATCGGATCGCACACAACGGTAGAACTGCAAAATGCGGGTTATGAAGTGGTTATCATCGACAATTTGTCGAATTCTACCATCGACTCTATCGACGGTATTGAACGCATAACAGGTATCAGGCCGCACTTTGAGCAGCTTGACTGTAACGACATTGAAGGATTGAAAAACCTACTTGCCAGACACAGCGACATTACCGGAATCATCCATTTTGCAGCCAGTAAAGCGGTTGGCGAATCGGTGCAGAAACCTATCTTGTATTACCGCAACAATCTGAATTCACTCATAAATTTGCTTGAATTGATGCCCGAATACAATGTTAAAGGCATCGTGTTTTCGTCTTCTTGCACAGTGTATGGAGAGCCCGATATGAACCCGATTGACGAGTCGGCTCCTATCAAACCGGCAACGTCTCCCTACGGAAACACAAAACAGATAAACGAAGAAATCATTCACGATGTGATTCGTTCGGGTGCTCCAATCAAGAGTATCATTCTTCGCTACTTCAATCCAATAGGAGCGCACCCAACAGCCGAAATTGGCGAACTTCCAAACGGAGTGCCACAAAATTTAATACCTTTCATCACTCAAACGGCTATCGGTGTACGCGAATGTTTAAGTGTGTTTGGCGATGATTATAATACTCCTGATGGGTCGTGCATCCGTGATTTTATAAACGTGGTAGACCTTGCCCGTGCCCATGTGGTTGCTATGGACAGGATGTTGGAAAATAAATCGGACGATAAGGTCGAAACATTCAATATCGGTACAGGCAACGGTGTTTCGGTTTTGGAACTTATCAATGGGTTTGAACGTGTAAACGGGCTAAAGCTGAATTATAAGATTGTAGGACGCAGGGAAGGAGATATCGAAAAAATATGGGCCGAACCAACCAAGGCTAACAATGTGTTAGGATGGAAAGCCGTTGAAACATTGGACGATACACTTCTTTCTGCTTGGAAATGGCAATTGAAGCTGAGAGAAAAAAGAATTATGTAATTCAATAACCGCTCTGTTAAGCAGGGTGGGGTGTTTTATGTTTCTGAAGAATCTTATTATATGCTTGATTTATAATAAGAAAAATATCAACTTCAGATTTGTGTACTTAAAGTTAAAGCGTTATCTTTGCACCGCTTTAGAAAAATAATGTCTAATCCATTAAATTTAAAAAGTTGACCACTTACGGTCGGAAATTAAATGATTGATAACTTAAAAAATGTACAACCAGACGCAGATTTCGACTGGGATGCGTACGAAAGAGGCGATTCTTATACAGAAAAAAGCCAAGAAGAACTAACCAGTGTCTATGACCAATCGTTGAACAAAGTAAACGACAAAGATGTGGTTATAGGTAAAGTAACCGCGATGAACAAACGCGAAGTTGTTGTTAACATCGGTTACAAATCGGATGGTGTTGTTTCGATGAACGAATTCCGTTACAACCCCGATCTTAAAGTTGGCGACGAAGTAGAAGTTTACATCGAAAGCCAAGAAGACAAAAAAGGACAGCTTATCCTTTCTCACAAAAAAGCGCGCGCTTCTCGCTCTTGGGAACGTGTTAATGAAGCTCTTGAAAAAGACGAAATCATCAAAGGTTACATCAAGTGCCGTACCAAAGGCGGTATGATTGTAGATGTGTTTGGCATCGAAGCATTCTTACCTGGATCGCAAATTGATGTGAAACCTATCCGCGACTACGATGTGTTTGTTGATAAAACAATGGAATTCAAAGTTGTTAAAATCAACCACGAATTCAAAAACGTTGTTGTATCGCACAAAGCTCTTATCGAGGCAGAACTTGAACAACAAAAGAAAGATATTATCTCGAAACTGGAAAAAGGACAAGTGCTTGAAGGTACAGTTAAGAACATCACTTCTTATGGTGTATTCATCGACCTTGGTGGCGTAGATGGTCTTATCCACATTACCGACCTTTCTTGGGGACGTGTTCAACATCCTGAAGAAGTGGTTAAATTGGACGAGAAAATCAATGTTGTTATCCTTGACTTTGATGACGACAAAAAACGTATTGCCCTTGGTCTTAAACAACTTACTCCTCACCCATGGGATGCCCTTAGTGCAGACCTTAAGGTTGGCGACAAGGTGAAAGGCCGTGTTGTTGTTATGGCCGACTATGGTGCATTCATCGAGATTGCTCCTGGTGTAGAAGGTCTTATCCACGTTTCGGAAATGAGCTGGACTCAACACCTACGTAGCGCTCAAGACTTCATGAAAGTGGGCGACGAGGTAGAAGCCGTTGTGCTTACCCTTGACCGTGACGAACGCAAAATGTCGTTGGGTATCAAACAATTGAAGCCAGATCCATGGGAAAACATTGAACAACGTTATCCTGTTGGAAGCCGTCATACAGCAAAAGTACGCAACTTCACTAACTTTGGTGTATTTGCAGAAATAGAAGAAGGCGTGGATGGTCTTATCCATATTTCAGACCTTTCTTGGACTAAGAAAATCAAACACCCAAGCGAAGTGACAACTATCGATGCCGATATTGAAGTTCAAGTGCTTGAAATAGACAAAGAAAACCGTCGCCTAAGCCTTGGCCATAAACAATTGGAAGAAAATCCTTGGGATGTATTCGAAACTATCTTTACAGTAGGTTCGGTACACGAAGGAACAGTTGTAGAGTTGGTCGATAAAGGTGCTGTTGTTTCTCTTCCTTACGGAGTAGAAGGTTTTGCAACTCCTAAACACTTGGTGAAAGAAGACGGAACTCAAGCTCAGGTTGACGAAAAACTTGACTTCAAAGTTATCGAGTTTAACAAAGACTCTAAGAGAATCATCGTTTCACACAGCCGTACGTTCGAAGACGAAAAGGCAGGTGGCGAAGCAGGCGAGAAAAAAGCGAAAAGATCTTCTAAGAAAGAAGATACTGCTCAAGTAACTTCAACCCCTGCCGAAAAAACAACTCTTGGCGACATTGAAGGCCTTGCTGCTTTGAAAGAAAAGCTTGAAGGCGAGGAAGGTAAGTAATAAATTAGACTGAAAAGTTAACTTTTTATACCAAGAGGCTGCAATCTGAATATTGTAGCCTCTTGTTTTTGTTCGAGTATACAGTATCCATTACTACAACAACAGGCAAGAATATAAACACAGTATGGGGAAACAAGATTCATCTATATGCAAAAATTGTAATAGTACAATAAAAGGCAATTACTGCCAAAATTGCGGACAAGCCACCAAAACCGATCGTATAAATTTCCATTATCTTGTACACGAAATACAACATAGTATTTTCCATGTAGACAAGGGAATACTTTTCACCATCAAAGAACTTTTACTGAGACCATCTATCACAATAAAAGGGTATCTGGAAGGTAAAAGAGTAAATCTTTTTAAACCTTTCGGGTTTGTCGTTAATCAATCTTCTTTAAACCCAAAGCATGCAACAGGCATTCTGCATTCATTTCTGATTTGCCTCTTTGTGTTGCAAATACAATAGCTTTATAAACCGTTTGTGAAGCAAAGCTTACAGCAGCAGAAAGCGTTTCGCCTCGCGCTATTTGCGATGTCATGGTTGATGTAAACAAATCGCCTGAGCCAACCATCTCTATATCTACTCGTGGAGAACGATTGCGCTCAACAGCACCATCGGTTACCAGAATAGTATCGATCATTCCTTCAGGCGTATCTTTAAGCAAACAACCTGTCACAACCACCGATTTGTCCTTTAATACACTATGCTTGCTTATACTTTGCTTTATGTCGTCTATTGTTTCTATCTCTTTGTTTACGATAAAGCCCAGTTCGTACTGGTTAGGAGTAATTATATCGCTTATAGGAACCAAGCATTCGCATATTTTATTGGCAATGGCTTCGGGTACAAATAATCCCCGGCCTCTGTCGCCCATAACCGGGTCGCAGATATATACCTTCGATTTATCTTTATTTTTTGTTCTTTCCACAAAATCTTTTATCGAGTCCATAACATCGGCCGAACCTATGTATCCGCTAATCATATATTTTGCCTGATCTGTTATGTTTACTACCTCTATGCCTTTCACCAGTTGTTCGAACATATCTTTGGTTATTGCCGAACCATAGATAGGTTGAAATCCGGAGTGATTGGCATACAGAACCGTTGGGAATGCTATGGGGTCTAATCCGTGCAGTTGGATTGCCAGTTCGGATGTATTATTGCCTACATAACCATTAACAACCCTGCTTTGGATAGTTATAATCTTATTCTTGCGTACTGAACTCATTGTTTTATATCTTTTTCCATTAAAAAACGAGCAAATATAATCCTATTTTATATTTAATAGTTTATCAAAGCCTTCTTTTTTTAAGTGTTTTCTAAGTACTAAAAAAACAGAAGCGCATAAACTGTTAATTTACACGCTTCTACTTTTTCTAAAAGTGACCACGGCAGGATTCAAACCTGCAACCTTCTGATCCGTAGTCAGATGCTCTATTCAGTTGAGCTACGTAGCCATTTCCTTAAATGCGATGCAAAGATAGAGGTTTTTTCGTCTTATATCAAATATTTAATTCACTTTTTTATTGTTTTTTTGTAAATGGATAATTTACAGTATTATACAAAATAAATTTTATCTATTCAATTTCTCTTTCGTGAAACATATTTTGGTTAATTTTACATCGTTTAATAAATGATGGTAATGCTTAACGATATATATACTATCCCTTTGGATTATAATCGCGATAACCTTTATTTTGGTTTATTATCAGTTCATAGTAGGCGAATAGATAAATTTTCTATTCGTCTACTTTAATTTTTATAATATTCTGAGTACATATCCCCTCTTACTTAATGAATAAATAGATATAGATCTATCGGCTTCCAATATTTTCCTCAAATACGTAATTTGGACATTCAGCGACAAAGAATTAGAGTAACTATTGTTGCCCCAAACATTATCAAGTATATAATCTCTTTCTACAATAGAGTTAAGGCGTTGAACCAATATTTTAAGTATATCTGATTGCCTCGCAGATATATTTTGACAAATACCATTAAAATTAATATTACAAAGAGAATAATTGAAGATTGTATTTCCTACTTGGTATATTTCTTCTTCGCAGTCTGATAATCTATCAAACCGTTCTTTTATCTTAGCTATCAATTCTTCCGGGTAAAACGGTTTTGGTATATAATCATTTCCTTTTAGGCTAAATCCTTTTAGACGATCCGCTTTCTCTGTTCGATCTGTTAAGAAAAATATAATGACATTTTTATCATATTCTCTGATTTTTTGAGCAAGTGCAAAACCGTCCATTTCGGGCATATTAATATCTAATAATACCAAATCTGGCTTAAATGGTATAAATAACTCCCACGCAACGTTTCCATTATTGGCATAAGTTATTTCATAAGATTCTTCTTCTAAAAACCTCTTTAGAAACATGGAGTTTTTCAAATCATCATCTACCAATAATATTTTTCGTACTCTCATTTTATTGTTTTCTGGGTATTTCAATAATAAACTTACTACCACTCCCTAACGAACTTTCTAAAGAAATTCTTCCTCTATGAGCAATAACTAATAGCTTAACATAACTAAGTCCTAATCCTATTCCGGGAATGTTTTTATCTACAATATTTGCACTCCTAAAAAACTTATTAAAAACATAGGGGGATTCTGCTGTGGATATTCCGAAACCATTATCCGAAACCTCTATCACATATTTATCTCCTACTGAATGACAGTCAATTCGAACTGATGTTTCTCCTTGCGAATACTTAATAGCGTTTTCCAATAAATTGCATATGATATTTATTACATGCATTCTATCCGCTGTAATTTCAACATTATCATTATCGAAACAGACTGTGATAGTAATTTGTCTATCAGCAGGGAGATTTTGTTTTTCAATACATTCTTCTATTAATCTTTTTATGTTGAAGGTTGATAAATTCAATGGGATTTCTTCCATATCTCCATACGTTAAATCTCTTAATTTAGAAAAGTAAGAAGATAGATTATCTAACTCATTTTGTGAACTACGAATAATATCCTCTTTCATCGTTTTATCCTGCATCATTTTATTGTTTTTCATGAAAGAGATACACATTTTTAAGGTAGCAACTGGTCTTTTGAGCTCATGGATCATGGTTTTAATAAAATCTTTTCTTAATTCATCAATCCGTTGTTGTTTAAAAATTGTCCGTATCTGATATATCAAGCAAAACGTGAGAAATAAAGAAAGGACGATTGAACATAACAGAGATTCAAACATCTTTCCAAGTATTGGCGACCAACCCAATTTATAGGTTACTCTAACTTGTTCCTTCTGCAAAATATTAAATGGATAAGTAACTTCCATTGTTGGATTCCATATCGAAGTATAACTTATCTTATGAGAATTCCATACCATTGAATCTGTAACTTCAGTCTTTATAGATAGAACTTTGATTCCTTGCTTCAAGAGCAAAGAATCAAAACGCTCTGTATTAAAAGGACATAGAGAACCAATTATCGACAAATTACCATATGGACGAAGTAGAGGGTAGAGCATTGCTTCAAATTGAGATGGAGAATCTTCAACGCGCATTGGATGGCGATTCACAAAGTTTATATGATGCACTATATATCCGAGCCTATCGTCAAAGCCTATATCCAAATAACAACGAGGATTTATATGAATTAAATGAAGGATTGGCTGAATACACTGGGGTTAAACTATCTACTGCTAATATACGGGAATATATAAAAAGCCGTCTGAACTATGATGTTTCAAGAGGGTATGCGAATGCCTTCGGTTATTTTACAGGCTCTGCTTATGCTGTTCTATTAGACAAATTATACCCAGAATGGAAGTGTGATAAGGACTTAGCTTATGGCATGATTTATTTGATAAAAAAGACAAGTCCGCAATATACTTTTATAATTGAAGACGTTTATCTGGAAAAGCTACTTGACAAGTATAATTATGATAAAATTTTATTCAATGAAAGAGATGAATTAAAATCTTTTGGAGACATTGCTCGATTTCAAGAATTACTTAAACCTGAAACAACAAAACTATTGATTACAAATAGTAGAATTAATTTCACCTACAACCCTCATGATCGAGTAATTACAGTAGAAGATGCTGTATTATTACGGAATATGACACTTACAGGAGAATGGGGACAAATCAATGTCAAAAAAGGTATTGTCCGTCTAAACAATTGGTCTGCATTTTATCTCCTTCCTCCTAAAAGAATAGTTGAAAATATTGTTGAAGGAGATGATTATAAGATTCAAATAAATCAAGGATGGAAAGTTGCTGAAAAAGATGGAATTTACACGATAGAAAAAGAATAAAACAAAACCATACTTAAATCTAATATTGATGAAGCATTTTCAAGGCGCTTTCAGTCTGTTATCTATTTCCCAATGCCGGATAAAGAACTGCGAAAAGAGCTATGGCGAAAGATGCTTCCGCCAACATGGTTGGGCAATAAAAGAGAAAGATTTGATAAACTGATAGATATAGCCTCCGAAAGTGAACTGTCCGGGGGCGCAATATCGAATGTTATTCGCAGATGTGGCATACAAATACTTTCGTCCGATTCAAACCACCTAAGCGAAGAAGTCTTAAAACAGGCTATTAAAAAAACAGAACAAGTATTGAGTGGAATATCATCTTAAACGTTTATTGTCAAATACTTTGCGTGAAACAACCCAATATAAAGCAACACTCAGCAAACAAACCGCCGAAGAAATCAGATATAAAGACTCGAAAGAAAACAATCCCGATACATATCCGCCCAGTAGCATACCCAGGGCAAGTCCTAAATCGAAGCCTACCAGATAAGTGGAGTTGGCCGTTCCCCGTTGGTTATTTTCGGCCATGTTTATGTATAAAGTCTGTAAAGCGGGAAACATCATGCCAAAACCTATACCAATAAACAAACCTGATATACAGAAAGCTACAATATTGTGAATCAGCGCAAAACTCAAAAAAGAGGCTGAAACTATTGCCATCGACGAAAGATTTACCAGATGGATATGTCCCCTGTCTACCAACTTACCAGCAAAGACCCGCGAAACAATAATACCTCCCGCCCAAAACAGAAAGAAAATTCCGGGATTATCTACATTCACCATTTTACCATACTGTGCCACAAATGGTCCTATTGTACCCCAAGCAAAACAGGGTAAAAGCTGATTCAGAAAGATTGGCCATGCCGGTAGCAGAAAAAAACGGTCGAACGATAGTTTTTCTTTTTCAACAGGAGGTTTTACCGGTGCTTTAATCAGAGATACGGCAATAATACCCAATACACCCATGCCAATTGCATACCAGAGTAGGGTAGAGAAACCATAATGCTGATATATATGTATCGCTATGAATGGCCCTATTGCCATAGCCACATTCGTGAAAGTGCCATAATAACCGATTCCTTCGGCACGGCGTTCGGAAGGAACCACGTCGATAGCTAATGTGCTTGACGAAACCGTCGACATACCCCATGCCAAACCATGCAGAAAACGAACCGCAATAAACATTCCGAGGGTTACGGCATAAAAATCCCACGATGCGCCGGACAGTAGCCCGATTATCTTATATGCACCTTCGGTTGTGGCATTAAAATATCCCAAAAAGATAAGTACATAACAGACAAAACTCACCAACAATACTTTTTTCCGGGAAAACATATCAACTATGTATCCCGAAAAAGGGCGGATAATCATGATAGCGATAGCATACGATGCTAATACCACTCCCGTTCTTGTTTGTGGAACACCCAATTGTTCGGTTATATATAATGGTATTGATGGCATTAAAAGATTAAAAGAGCATGCCATCAAGAAGTTTGCAATACAAACATTGATATAACCTGTTGTCCACAGCCTATCTTTTTGCCCGGCTTTCATCTCTTTTTTTAGTATCTGTTATTTTATAACCATTCGCTCAATTCCATCCAGCGCATAGTTTTTTCGTCTATTTCAACAATCAATTCGCTTATTCGGTTCGATTTTGCTAATAAATCGTCGGTAGAAAGGGTTCCACTCGATAGTTCTGTTTCTAATTGGCTTTTCTCGGCCTCCAGTTTAGGAATAAGTTCGTCCAATTCTTCAAACTCGCGATTTTCTTTGAACGAGAGTCTCTTTTTTTCTTCTTTTTTCTGTTGGGGCTTTGGTTTCTCCTCTTTGGGCTTGGCCAATAGATTTGCTTCTTTCTCTTTAGAGTCCTGAATTTCTTTCCATGCCCTGTATTCGCTATAATTACCGGGAAAGTCCTTGATACGTGCTTGTCCACTAAAGGCCAACAAGTGGTCTACTACCTTGTCCATAAAGTAGCGATCGTGCGAGACAACGATAACACAGCCTTTGAACGATTGAAGATATTCTTCCAGAATGTTCAGTGTCATTATATCGAGGTCGTTGGTAGGTTCGTCCAGAACAAGGAAGTTTGGATTTTTAATCAAAACTGTGCACAGATACAAACGCCGTTTCTCTCCCCCCGAAAGCTTATATACGTAATTATGCTGTTTTTCGGGTGGAAACAGAAAATGTTGCAAAAACTGCGAAGCCGTCAATCTGTTTCCATTCCCCAGATCTATAACCTCGGCAATGTTCTGAACAACGTCTATGACCTTCATTTGCTCGTCGAACTGTAAACCATCCTGGCTGTAATAACCGAAGGTTACGGTTTCGCCAATATCGAATTCGCCCTTGTCGGGCTGTGCTTCACCTGTAAGCATTTTTACGAAAGTCGATTTGCCTGTTCCGTTGTTACCAACTATGCCCATCTTTTCGTAACGGGCAAAGGTATAATTGAAATCTTCCAGTATCTTAACATCGCCAAACGATTTATAAACGTGCTTGGCCTCAAATATCTTATTGCCGATATATACTCCTTTCATTTCCAAACGAACATTACCCGCATCGCGCACTTGCTGTGCCTTTTTCTCCAAGTCGTAAAAAGCGTCGATACGCGATTTTGCTTTTGTGGCACGGGCCTGCGGCTGGCGGCACATCCATTCAAGCTCTTTACGCAGAAGGTTGTTTGCCCTGTCTGTTTCGGCATTTTGCGCATTTATACGTTCTTGTCTTTTTTCCAGAAAATAAGAGTAGTTGCCTTTATACTGGAATATTTGTTGCTGGTCTATCTCTATGATTTCGGAACAGACACGATCCAGAAAATAACGGTCGTGTGTCACCATCAACAAGCTGAGGCGCGAACGCTGCAAATATTCTTCCAGCCATTCGGTCATATCTAAATCGAGGTGATTGGTAGGCTCGTCCAAAATAATAAGGTCGGGTTCGGTAATCAATACATTGGCCAGAGCCACACGCTTTAGCTGTCCGCCCGAAAGTTCAGATATTTTCTGGTCGAAGTTTTTTATTTTCAGTTGCGATAGAATCTGCTTTGCTCTCTGCTCATAATCCCAAGCCTTGAGCATATCCATACGTTGCAGAACGTCATTCAGATGGGCGTGGTTGCCCGACTCCATAATGCGCTCGTATTCCGCAATCAGGTTTGTCACCTCATTGTCGGACCGGAAACAAGCCTCTAAAACAGTCAGTTGGGCAGGGTAGTGGGGATCTTGCTCAAGGTAAGCCACTTTCAGGTCGCGACGAAAAACAACAGAGCCCCCCTCGTATGGTTCTTTCCCCGCTATAATGTTCAGTAATGTTGTTTTCCCTGAGCCGTTTTTAGCGATAAGCCCTATCCTTTGCCCTTCGGCTATACCGAAGGAAATGTCCTGAAAAAGAACTAAATCGCCGAAGCTTTTCGTAAGGCCGTCAATCTGTAAATATGGAGTTGCCATTTTTGTCTGAATTTTAATACAAAGGTATAGAAAGATTACAACATATCGCCCCGAAATGCGATTGCAAAAATCAAACCTGTTTAATGGTTTTTACTTCTGTGGATAAATTTCCGTACTTTTGCACAAAAGAATATTGTAAACGCCAATTCGGCTTAATCGAAACCGAGTTTTATCCAATTTTAGAAAAGTGATTTCAGTAGAAGGACTAACAGTTGAGTTTAGCGGCCGCCCGCTTTTTGACGATATATCGTTTGTTGTAAATAAAAAAGACCGCATAGCCCTTGTTGGCAAGAATGGAGCAGGAAAAACAACGATGCTCAAAATTTTTGCCGGACTGCAAGAACCTACACGGGGAAATGTTTCTTTCCCCAAAGATATAACCATTGGTTACTTGCCACAGCAAATGCAACTCAATGACGGTAATACCGTGTTGGAAGAAGCATCACTGGCTTTTGACCATATACATCAACTGGAAGAAGAATTGGAGGCTGTAAATACCGAACTTGCCCGGCGTACCGACTACGAATCGGAAGAATACCATCGTTTGATTGACCGTTCGGCTCATCTTAACGAGCAGTTTCTGATGTCGGGTGGGGGAAACTTCCTTTCCGAAGTGGAGCGTACCCTTACGGGGCTTGGTTTTAAACGCAGTGACTTTGGTCGCCCCACCAACCAGTTCAGCGGTGGGTGGCGTATGCGTATAGAATTGGCGAAACTGCTTTTGCGCCGTCCCGATGTGCTGTTGCTCGATGAGCCTACCAACCACCTCGATATTGAGTCCATACAATGGTTGGAAAACTTCTTGGCAACACGGGCAAATGCCGTTATTTTGGTTTCGCACGACCGTGCTTTTCTGGATGCCGTTACGATGCGCACCATTGAAATTGTTTTGGGGCAAACCCACGACTACAAAGTAAGTTATTCAAAATATGTAGAACTGCGGAAAGAACGCCGCGAACAACAAATACGGGCATACGAAAACCAGCAGAAGCAAATACAGGATACCGAAGACTTTATAGAGCGTTTCCGTTACAAAGCAACAAAAGCCGTTCAGGTTCAGTCGCGTATAAAACAATTGGAAAAATTGGAACGCTTGGAAGTGGACGAGGAAGATAATTCGAGTCTGCGCCTTAAATTCCCGCCTGCACCACGTTCGGGTTCATATCCTGTGATTGCCGAAAATGTTTCCAAAAGCTATGGCGAACATCTTATTTTTAAGGATGTTACTTTCACACTGAATCGGGGCGACAAGGTAGCTTTTGTAGGAAAAAACGGAGAGGGGAAGTCTACACTCGTGAAATGTATAATGGGCGAGATTGATTTTTCCGGGAAACTGGAACTGGGGCACAACGTCAAGATAGGATACTTTGCTCAAAATCAGGCCTCATTGCTCGATGAAAACAAAACTGTATTCGAAACCATCGACTATGTAGCGGTAGGGGATATCCGCACAAAAGTCAGAGATATATTGGGTGCTTTTATGTTTGGTGGAGAGGCATCCGACAAAAAAGTAAAGGTACTTTCCGGAGGTGAACGCAGCCGTTTGGCAATGATTCGCCTTCTGCTCGAGCCTGTGAATCTGCTTATACTGGATGAGCCAACCAATCACCTTGATATGCGCTCGAAAGATGTATTGAAGGAAGCTATCAAAGAATTTGACGGAACGGTTATCGTAGTTTCGCACGACCGTGAGTTTCTTGACGGGTTGGTCGATAAGGTTTATGAATTTGGCAACCAACGGGTAAAAGAACATTTGGGTGGAATCTATGAATTCCTACAAACCAAGAAAATGGAAAGTCTCAAAGAATTAGAGGTCAAACAACCATCGGTCGCTCCAAAACCCGAAGTCCGAAATACAACGTCTGAAATTTCAACAGAAAGCAGTAAACTTTCGTACGAAGAACGAAAGGAGGTAAATAAATCCATAAAACGCCTCGAAAAACAAATTTCTGACGCTGAGCAAAAGATAGAACAGATGGAGCAAGAAAAAACGTTGCTCGAAGCCACCCTTGCAACACCCGATGGAGCATCCAACCCCGACTTGTTCGACAAGCACGGGCGATTGGTAAAAGACATAGAAAACCAAATGAGTGTGTGGGAACTATTCACCCTTGAGCTTGAAGAACTGAAAGCGAAAGTTTAATCAATTGGCTTTATCTCCTTTTTTCAATATCGTCGAACCACAAGTCAATGAGTTTATCGACACCGCAAATTATTTGCTTCCATCCCTGTTCTTGGTTTATGTCGATACCATTAAATACAGGGCATGAGTTTTCTAACAAAACCAAATAATTGATAGAGGAAGACAGAAGCGTAGCCAAAGTAGCGACCTCTTCTTGCGGATGTTGCAACAGTTGGCTTAATATTGTGGCAAGTGTAACCCCTTTCGACTCCCGTTTAAGACGCAATTTGTCAATAACCGTATTGTTTGCTCCGGTGAGTTCCCATCTGTATAGTTCGCGCAATATTTTATTTTCCCGAAGATTGGATATCTGCACAGATATTAGCGTTTTTGTAAACTCTCTGAGATTTTCATTTTTGGGAAATTCAATAGCAAAGGCCTCCCATAAGCTATTCTGAGAGAGATATTCGATAATCATATTATCGACCGACTCAAAATAGCGGTAAATCAGCATTTTAGAAACTCCGGCCTTTGCAGCAACAGCATTTACACCAACTTTATCAAAGCCTTCTTCATTCAGAATCAGTCCAACAGCCTCCAATAGCTTATTCCGTGTGGCCTCCCTGCCTTTTTCTGCTTTATTTTCTTTCATCTTTAAACCTGTATGTTACTTGTAGGTAACAAAGATATGTTACTTGTAGGTAACATGCAAATTGTGAGATAATTATTTTGTAAATATTTATCAATCAAGTTTTTATTATCAATATATTTTTCCTATTTTTGCTTAACTGAAAAGTGTAAATAATGAAATTGAACTCATATATATTCAAAATACTGTTGCTGACAATATTTCTTTTTTGGGGAATCATCACACTCAAAGCAAAGGAAGTATGCTTGACTGAAACAACAGTGGAAATTAAAATATCAACAATATTGACATTTAAAGAGGTTTGCCTCACCAAAAATGTCGGAAAAATAATAAATGAACCTTTTTTGGTGGGAAATAACACAAATCACATACAAAAAACTACACTATTAGGGCAAAAAAGACAAAAAAATAATTATATTTGTCATAATTACGTCCTTTTGATTTGCGCCCTAAATAATATCAATGCACCTCCTAAAGGCCATTTTTTATATTAAAATCACTTATTCTTCTTAGCTACAACAGTTAAGAGGGGTGTCATTGGTTTCCAAATAGTTTCTATGTCAGAAAGAATTAATAAATACAATAAATTAATATCTGAAATAGAGGCTATTAATATATCTGCATTGCCTTTTAGGGAAAAGTATATTCAATTAAAATATATCTTGGAAAGGGTCAGCAAAGAATCGACAGAAAGCGAATCCCTGCAGTTCTCTTCACTGTTTTCCCGTTTGGTATTTATCTCTCAAAAGTATAAACTGAATGCGGTTCTTTCACGGGGCTTACAAACCATCAGGGTTAAGGCAACTCTTCTTCAAAAAGATGAGAGTAATTTGGTATCCTCGGCCCAATACAATAAAGCCTATATACATTTAAAAGCTTTAATATCAAAAGTTTACAATGTAGCTATTTACTTACAAACAAATGTAAACGATGGTAAGGCTTTTGTACATCAACAATTATCGAAAGCCGATTTTGTTGATTACAAACGGATACAAATAACATATGTTGACTATAAAAATGAACTGATAGAAGGTGTTGCCAACACTGCAGAAGCCGAGGTTATAAAGTTCAGATATAACATTAAGGATGTAAATGACGCTTTCCGCGAAACGGTAGCTCGTCTTTGGCTTGATGCACAAGTGAACCTTCTGGATAGTAAAATAGACAAAGATGGTTGCTATATACCCTCGTTTATAGTTCTCGAACCCGATTATCTGGTAGACGCATCGGCTATGGCCGAGTGTTTTCAAAACTATGGAAGTTCGCATCTGCACTATTTCAGACGAAAATTTGAACAGACAACCAATTCGCAACACATATTACTCGGAAATTTGGCAAATTTCTTTCTCGATGAACTTATTTATGCCGACAGCCCCGAAGATTTGGAATTCGATACCGTTTTTCTTGAAGCATTCAAACAAAAACCGTTCGAGTTTACGAGCTGCAATGAGATAAAACAAGTACCCGATTTTAAGCTTTTTATGGCAAAAGCAAAAGGTCAATTCGAGAATATCAAAAGGGTTGTTACAGAAGATTTTAAGGCAAATAAAATAAACAGGGACAGATGTACACTCGAGCCATCGTTTTATAGCGAAAAATACGGATTTCAAGGACGTTTAGACCTATTACAGTTATCTGAGGATGAAAACAGTCAAAACTCAATAATAGAGCTGAAATCGGGCGGTTTACCATACCCAAAGGACAATAAAGGGAAGGTAGCTATAAACCATGAGGTGCAGACAGCTATTTACCGGTTGATTATCAGATCGGTTTTTGGGTATGACGAACAGAGCATTATGTCAGCCATACTTTACTCAGCAGCAGATAATAAGGGTGAAAATCTCCGGTTTTCGGCTCCATACAGGCAGCTGGAAAAAGAAATCATAAATACGCGCAATCTGATTGTAGCAATCGAACACGATCTTTACACCGGAGTAAAAGACGCAGCTTCCGGATTGTTTTCCGACATATTGAACCTTGATAATTACGGAAAAGTACCGGATTTTTTTGTAAACAAGATACAAGATTTCGGAAAAACAATAGACAACCTTACTACCGTAGAAAGGAGTTATTTGTTTCGATATATTACGTTTATATCCAGAGAATTATATATCCAAAAAGTTGGAGGCGACACATATGGTTCAAACTCTTCGACCGCTTGTTTATGGAATACAGAATTTGACGAACGGCTCGAGGCCTTCGATTTGATATCCGATTTAAAGATAGAACAAATAGATGACTCGGGTAGGGATATGAAAATTTTATTCTCGCGTCACGATTCGTCCGAATTCAATAATTTCAGAGAAGGCGAAATCTGCATTGTTTACCCGCACGAAAAAGACGATGATTCAGCCTTGTCTAATCAAGTACTGAAAGGTACAGTTGCAGAAATCACTCCCTATCATATATTATTGAGGTTCAGATACAAACAACGGAACAAAGACTTTTTACAAAAGTATACAACATGGGTTCTGGAGCACGATCGCTTAGATCAAAGCTATAACAGTATGTACAGAAGCCTGTTTTCGTTTCTACAATCACCTCCCGAAAAACGAGAGTTACTTTTGGGCTTATGCGAACCTTCGGTCTATGATGCAACCACCGAAAATATAACTGCCAATACTGCACAAGAAAAACAGGATAACATTATAAATAAAGCAATTAACAGCAAAGATTACTTCCTGATTGTGGGGCCTCCCGGCACTGGTAAGACTTCCATCTTTGCCCGCCGATTGATTGAGCATTATTACAATAATACCCAAGACGATATACTTGTGGTAGCATACACAAACAAAGCCGTAGACGAACTATGTGAGGCTATAAATCAGGCTTTTGGGTGTGCAGATAGTGAATGTACTGACTATATACGCATCGGTACGGAACTGTCGTGTGGAGAGAATTACAGGCATCGACTACTGCAAAATATAAGCAATGGAGCGAAACGGCGTGATGAATTGCGTACCATTATCCATTCTTGCCGGATATTTGTAGGAACTTTAGCCGCAATAGTTGGTAAACCGGAATTATTCGATATAAAGAGGTTTAACCTTGCAATTGTAGATGAAGCCTCACAGATACTTGAACCACAAATAGTTGGGTTGTTGACAAATGTAAATAAATTTATTCTGATAGGCGATCATAAGCAACTGTCGACCATTACCCTACAAAATCAGGCTAAGTCGGAAGTAAAAGATCCTCTTCTGAATAACATTGGGTTATACAATTGTTCCGAATCTTTTTTTGAACGGTTATACAGGCTTTGTAAATTGAATAATTGGCAACAAGCCTACGACACTTTGGTATATCAGGGACGAATGCACGAAGTTATTGCTGAATTTCCCAATAAATATTTCTACAACAGCAAGTTATCCATAGCAAATAAATGGCAAAAGAACCTGTTACAATACAATATAAGTAACAAAAACTGCAATTTTGAGCATTTGGTTAGAAATAACAGGTTAGCTTTTGTTGATACAGGTTTTTCGAACGATCAGATATTGAACGATAAAACAAACTCCAAAGAAGCTTATTATGTAGTAGAGCTATCAAAAGCCATTATTAGTCTATATAATGAAAATAATTTGGTTTTTGATACAGAAAAAACTCTGGGTATAATAACTCCATATCGCAACCAGATAGCTTTAATCAAACATAAATTGGCCGAAACCGGTATTAATGAATTGAAAAACGTTATGGTTGATACTGTTGAACGCTATCAAGGCAGCCAAAAGGACATAATTATCCTTTCGTTTTGTATAAATAAGCCCTATCAGTTAGATTTTTTCTGTAATATGAATAGCGACCAAACAGTAGACCGTAAACTAAACGTTGCTCTTACCCGTGCCCGGCAACAGTTTTTTTTGATAGGCAATCAGTACATTTTAAGCCAAAATAAACTGTATAGAGAGCTTTTGCAGCATATAAATGGTTAAAAAAATCCTCCTTTTCAAATATTAAATTACACATATCCTATAAATTTCATTTTAAGGGAAAAATACCGTCAATTTACATTTCTACCTATGGTAACTTTTGTAAATAATAAAACATAAGTAAAATCACATTGTTACACTATATACAAATAAATACAAATATTTTATGAGAACAGTCAGGGATCTCACAATTGAATATTATTCAGATGTAAATAACTCATAAGCTTAATACGTATGACGCCATAATACTGTATATCAGTAAATTAAATCAATTATATGAAGTTTTAAATTATATACTTATCGCAAAAACGATAAAATATATAAAAATGTGTTTTTAATATTGAAAACTAATACCATATAAATACCTGTAATTTAATATTATATACGATAAATATAAAGTCGTAATTTATCGTTATTATGCTTGTTTATTACCTTTTTGGGAAATCTGGTGTTTATTTGTAAATTCACACATCCACTCGTGGTAACAATTGTTTATTTGTGGATGTAAATCATTTTGATTACTTTTGTTTTCTATTCGATTTATTTATGTAAACAATATCTGATGATAGCAGAACGTATAAAAAAGATAATGGAAACGGAAGAATTAACCCCAGCCCGTTTTGCTGACAATTTGTCAATAGGGCGTGCGGTTATCTCTCATATATTGAATGGGCGTAATAAACCGAGTTTGGATGTTATTACCCGAATCTTGAAAAAGATGCCACAAATAAATTCAACATGGTTGCTTATGGGCGAGGGGGCAATGTATTTGAATGGAGGAGAAGACAACGAGCAACCGGAAGACGCAAAAAATCAAAACGGAGGGTTGCCTGACCTTTTTTCTCAAAATTTACCGTCCGAGAATCAGAAATACAGGGATAATCTACATGCTGAAAGTAAAAATGATAAGGAAAACATACTTAACTCAGCTATAAATAACGATAAACAGACACTAAATGAGCGTATTATATACAAAGAAGCTCCTGTAAAAAAAATAAAGCAAATAATCATTTACTATACCGACAATACCTTCGAGACATTTAATGCATGAATAAATTAACGCGCGGATTAGTTTTCTTGATTTTTCTGAATAAGATAAGTTTTCATTAACTTTGTATCATATCAATAAAGAAACTTTGTGTTAATATGAAAAAAATGCTTGATTTGGTTGTAGTTGAAAATAATAAACTGAATCAGAATTATTGCCTTCTAAAACTTTCTACTCCTGACAAGTCGGTTCTGCCCGAAATGTATCCCGGTCAATTTGTTGAGATACGTGTAGTCGATTCACCAACCACATTTTTACGACGACCTATTTCGGTTAACTTCGTTGATAAACTGAAAAATGAATTATGGCTTTTGGTACAAGTTGTAGGAGACGGGACACGAAAAATGTCGGAATATAAAACAGGCACTATTGTTAATTTGCTTTTACCTCTTGGAAACCAGTTTTCCACTCCCGAAAAACATCAGCAAGAACTTCTGCTTGTGGGCGGTGGGGTAGGTACAGCCCCAATGTTGTACTTGGGTGCTATACTGAAAGAGAGTGGATTTAACCCTAAGTTTCTGTTGGGCGCCCGTTCATCTAAAGATCTTTTGCAATTAGACGATTTTGCCCAATATGGCCAAGTGTACACAACAACTGAAGATGGAAGCCATGGCCAGAAAGGTTTTGTTACTAATCATTCGATACTCGAAAATATAAAATTTGATAGAGTGTACACCTGTGGCCCCAAGCCAATGATGATGGCTGTTGCCAATTATGCACACAAAAACCAAATAGAGTGCGAAGTTTCGCTCGAAAACACAATGGCTTGTGGTTTTGGTGTATGTTTGTGTTGTGTTGAAGACACTAAGCACAACGGAAATGTTTGTGTATGTACGGAAGGACCGGTATTTAATATAAAAGATTTAAAATGGATAAGCTAAAAGTAAATATAGGCAGTCTGGCTCTGAAAAACCCCGTAATGACAGCATCGGGCACATTTGGTTATGGAAAAGAATTTGCCGACTTTATAGATCTTTCCCGACTTGGAGGAATCTGTGTAAAGGGAACAACCCTGCACAACAGGCAAGGAAATCCTTATCCACGTATGGCCGAAACTGCTGCCGGTATGCTCAATGCCGTAGGACTTCAGAATAAAGGTGTCGATTATTTCATTTCTGATATTTATCCCGAAATAAAAGATATTGATACTAATATTATTGTAAATGTATCCGGCTCTACTGTTGAAGATTACGCCGAATGCGCTGCCCGGCTGGCGGATATAGAAAAAATTCCGGCTATTGAGCTGAATATTTCATGCCCAAACGTTAAGGAGGGAGGAATGGCCTTTGGTACTTCAACCTCTTCGGCTGCTCAGGTTGTTAGGGCTGTCAGAAAAGTATATCATAAAACACTGATTGTCAAACTATCGCCCAATGTTACGGACATAACAGAGATAGCAAAAGCCGTAGAAGCCGAAGGTGCTGATTCGCTGTCGCTTATCAATACACTTTTAGGCATGGCCATCGACGTAGAAAAAAGAAAACCTATACTATCGACCATTACAGGAGGGCTTTCCGGGCCATGCGTAAAACCTGTTGCTCTGAGAATGGTTTGGCAAACATATAATGCCGTAAAGATTCCGATTATAGGAATGGGGGGGATTTCATCGTGGCAAGACGCTGTGGAGTTTATCCTTGCCGGAGCAACTGCCATCCAGATAGGTACATATAACTTTGTAGACCCAACCATATCCGTAAAGGTAGTTGATGGAATTGCCGATTATCTGGAACGTCATAATATTTCTGATATAAAAAACCTTGTAGGGAAGTTGCAGGTATAGAAGATTCTTTTTATGAAGTTTGTCATAAAATATTTTTAAGTACCTTTACGTTATTCATATATATTATAAACGAACAATAAATATCATTTAAGAATCATGAACAATGCTATTTTCCAATTCAGGGAACCCCAGAATGAGCCTGTCAATTCGTACGCTCCGGGCACTCCAGAAAGAAAACTTCTGCAAGAAGAGTTAAAGAGACAGTATAACAAAACCATCGAAATACCACTCATTATTGGTGGTAAAGCCGTTAAAACCGGTAAAATGGGGAAAGTGGTAATGCCAACAGAACATGGTCATGTATTGGCAACTTATCACATGGTAACCGAAAAAGAGGTGAAAATGGCCATTGATGCGGCAATGAATGCTAAAAAACAATGGGAAAACACACCATGGGTGGAACGTTGTTCTATCATGATGAAAATTGCCGAGCTGCTGTCTAAAAAATATAGATATGTAATAAGCGCGGCAACCATGCTGGGGCAGGGCAAAAACCCTTACCAAGCCGAGATTGATACTCCATGTGAGGCTATCGACTTCCTTCGGTTCAACGCATACTATGCCTCTCAAATATACGCCGAGCAACCATTATCGGATAATTCTGTAATTAACAGGCTGGAATACCGTCCGTTAGAAGGTTTTGTATATGCCATATCTCCGTTCAACTTTACGGCCATAGCATGTAACCTCAATATATCGCCAGTGCTGATGGGAAATGTTACGATATGGAAACCTGCAACAACAGCTATCCTTTCTAACTATTACCTGATGGAGATATTTAAGGAAGCAGGGTTGCCAGATGGAGTTATCAACTTCCTTCCGGGTAGCGGTGCAGTGATTAGCGATACTGTTTTTGCTTCTCCCGATTTTGCCGGTGTACACTTTACCGGAAGTACGTCTACCTTCAATGCGTTCTGGAAAACCATAGCCAACAATGTGGATAAGTATAAAACATATCCCAAAATAGTGGGTGAAACAGGTGGAAAAGACTTTATTTTTGCTCATGAATCGGCCGACCCAAAAGAGCTTGCGGTTGCAATAGTGCGGGGAGCATTCGAATATCAGGGACAAAAATGTTCGGCTGCTTCACGGGCATATGTTCCCAAATCGATTTGGGAAAATACAGTGAAGGAAATTGCAGTAATGATGAAAACTCTCAAAATGGGAGACGTGCGCGACTTCACCAATTTTATGAATGCCGTTATTGACGAAAAAGCATTCAATACAATAACAAAATATATAGACAGGGCTAAAGACTCGAAAGATGCGGAAATCGTATTCGGTGGGAATTATGATAAATCGGTAGGGTACTTTATTGAACCGACTCTGATTGAAGCCAAAACTCCTGATTACGAAACAATGTCTTTGGAATTGTTTGGACCTGTAATCACAGTTTACGTGTACGAAGACAAAAAGTATAGCGAAACCTTGTGTCTATGCGACCAAACATCAGCATATGCTTTAACAGGTTCTATCTTTGCTCGCGACCGTTATGCCGCAATCGAAGCTTTCGAAGCATTGAGGTATGCTGCCGGTAACTTCTACATCAACGATAAACCAACGGGAGCCGTTGTTGGAAATCAACCATTTGGCGGTGCAAGAGCATCTGGTACGAACGATAAGGCAGGAAGCGCTCTTAACCTATATCGCTGGGTAAGCCCGCGTTGTATCAAAGAAACGCTTGTTCCGGCAACCGATTACAGATATCCGTTCCTTGATCCGGATAAGAAGTAATAATCGAAGCTAATAAAAAATAAACTGTATATCTTCTCGTAGTGGAAATATACAGTTTATTTTTTGGTTGATCTTTTTTTACTACTCAGACAGAAGCTCATCAATCCATTCCTGCATTTGTTCCGAACCCGGAAAACTTGACTGCTTTTGTTTTAGTTTTCCGTCCTTGTCGTACAACAAATAAGTAGGAATCTCCGAAAAGTCCAAAGTGTTTGTTATATATTTCCACTCTTCTTTTGTGAGATAGTAATGCTCACCGCCAATGCCTTCTACTCTTTGAGTCCAGATATTTTGAGGGGAAGATTCGTTGGTCATATATACAAAAACAATTTCTTTATCTTTCAGATCCGATTTTAATCCTCTCATTTCTTCCATTGCTCTTAGGCATGGACCGCACCATGTTGCCCAAAAATCAACAATTACAACCTTACCTTTGTATTTCGAAATGATTGCCTCCATTACTTTTTCTTTCGGCACATCCGGTGTTTTATTAACAACAGGATTACCCTTGGTGGCTGATAGTTGCTTTACTTCTTCATTTTTATTTAATAAAATTCGGGCTATCTCACCTTTTCCGAAGTAAGCTTCTATATTTTCAATTTGTTTTCCTGACAGCGGCCTTAATCTGTTATTTAGTTGCTGAGCATAAGCATTGGCTATCAGAACATCGTAAAATATTCCGTCATCGAAACCCACCAAATCGGTCAGTATTGCCTTTGCTGAACGAAGCCATGTCTCTATTGGTATATCATCGATAGGAGAGACATTCAAGGTTTCGTTCTCTAATATATTCTGAAAAAGTTTAAAATATTCGCTAGTATATAACAACAGTGTATCATTCAAGTTCATATCTTTTAGGAACGAATAGTAAGATATTTCAGGTTCAATAAAGTTTGGGAAATCATCTTCATTCTTTTCCGGGTTTGTGTTTGAATAATTGATTGCCATCGATTCTTTATAAGGAAAAAACTGATTATTTATAAGAAAAAGTTTAAATTCATTTTTTAGTATTTGTTTTGCCCGCTCTGACAAAGAGGTATCACTATCAGCTATTTCTTCCCTATGTTTCAGCATTTTTTTTGATAATTCCACATAATAATCCAGGCTTTTTTCATAAAGTTTTTCTTCCGGTGCCACTTCTCTATAAGGATGATTGCCTTCCATCATATCATTCATTACATCTGCTGAATTTACTATGTCGTAAGACGAAAAAAGGGTGAATCCATCAGTTTTTATTTGTTTCTTTCCTGCTTCATCATAAATAATGGTTAGGTTCGTAGTTTCATCACGAGTCACACCAACCATAAGAGAACTACACTCATCGTTAATGCTAAGAAAAGATATTGCATAATCAGTTTCAATAGGCACTTCAATACTGAATGAATTATCTTCCTTTATTTGAGTCGTAAGCATCAATATTTCAGCAGTAATTGGATGATATACAGCAAAAAACACCTCATCACTTATATTCGCTTTACCATATTTATCAATTATAGTTCCTGTAACCTTAGCCGTTCCCGATTTTATTTGAGGTACAGGCAACGAGTCTTTGGCATTTAAAGAGAAAGTTACCAACAAAACACTCAATAGTGTCGCTATTCTTAAGTAATTCTTTTTATTCATAAATTTAAAGTTTTATTAATTTCAAAAAGACATTTATCGCCTCCTTTGTTTTGAAAGACGACCCCTCTCTATAAACTATTTTACCCTGTTTATCAATAAGCATATAAGTGGGAAAAGTTTCCATTTTCAGTTTTCCGTGAACAGACTCCAGGTTTTTTACAGTTGAATAACTGTTCCAAACATTCGGCCATCTTACATTTTCCTGCTCAATGATACCTTGCAGCTTTTCGATGTCTTTTTCATTTTCCAAAGCAATTCCTATAATCAAAACATCTTCTCTGCCTTTTATCTTATCGTATAGTTCTTTTATTTCTGGCAATGATTCTATACATGGACCACACCAACTGCCCCAAAAATCAATAAAAACATATTTATCTTTCATCAAATCGTTCAAACATAGCGGCTTGCCTGTTGATAATGAATTTGAATATAACACAGGCAGACAACTCCCTACACGGCTACTGTCGGTCAACGCTCCGAGGTCTTCCAAATAGAGATTATTACCTACAATAGATTCTAAAAATACCATTCTGTTGTTCACAGAAAGAGTATCACCTATCTTTTTTTCTAATAATGGCTCACCCAACAGATGTTCTTGGCTCACAAATCTAAACTTCGACATTTTTTTATCAAGATGAGAAACGGTTATATCCCTTCCGCTTTTTCCCTCATAGATATCTACTAATCTGTCATTTATGCTAACAGAACCTTTCATATAATTATTCGATGCTATTAAAAAATCAAGATAATAATCATCCTCAGTGAGATAATTTTCCTTGTCTCCCAAATCATGATAAAAAGGGTTTATGTACAGATATACCTCTGTTGGAGTAAAGCCTGTCGCCGGCTCATACCTAAAAGAATTAACCGAAAAGCGAATACATAACTGTTCCTGTTCTTCCGAGAAGGGAGGAATGTTATAATCTTTCAAAGAAAATGTATATACTTTCTCGTCCGAAAATTTTTTATTGCCGTTACAGTCTGCTATTATTGATTTAGTTCCCTCTTTCTTATCGAGGCTTATGCACAAGTGTATTTTATTTTCGTCGGCATTTTTCAACCCATCTGGTAGCGTTGGATTTGCTAAAAGCACATAAACAGCTATGGCATCGGCTTGGGGGATACCTTTAAATGAGCTTATATCTGTAACTCTGTCAGCATACAGAAAAGAACCCGAATTATATTTGTCACTTTTGGTATAAGCTTTTTTTTCAAATAAAACGATATATTTTTCACTCTTAATTTGCGCTGAGATAAAAGAGCAAGACATCATTCCCATAAGACAAAAAAAAGATATAATTACTCTCAATTTATGAATCATAATAACGTGAGGTATATTATTTTATATTTCATCACTTGCAGTTTGAAACAAAAATAAACTTAAAATATTACATTAGCCTATTTTATTTTTATCTAATGACCGAATTTCTTTTAATAAAGAATCTATTGATTCTTGAAGTAATTGGAATATCTCTTGTTTCTTCTTAATTTCCATATTTACCAAAACTTTATAAACATTTCCTCTACTATCAATAATAATTGTAGTAGGGAAACCTGAATTAAAATTTAAACGTATCCATTTTTTGTCCCCAAATCATTAGTGTCCCATTAAAATTTCGATTAACTCTTATATGCTTCTGAATACCACTAAATTACAATCAATATAAAAGTAAACGGACTTGGATTTGTAATTCGTACTTAAATGTAAAAATTAAATATTTCTATTTTGTAAAATCCTATAATTCAGCATTATCGATAAATCAAATTTATTCAATTATTAGCAGATTAATTTTTATGGGACACTAGTGTCCCCAAATATTTAAAGTAAAAAGGACAAAAAATAATGTGAGGTATACTGCTTTGTATTTCATTTTTTTAATTTCGAATATTTTGGTGTAAATTAACCAAAAAGAAATACAAAATAGCAGTATAAACAAAACATTAACTTTAATTTAATATTTTGTTGTTAAAGCTATATATTTTTATAGTTTCTAAATAATTAGGAGAGGGCTATATTTTGAGACGGTTACTTTTTAGCATAAAAGAAGGTCTCTATCATTACAATTAAACATAATAGAGATTATATAACTTTTGGTGATCTTAAAGCAATAGGATTTTCCGTTCCTTATTTTTCCTTTATTATAATGTTTATAGGAGTTCCTGTAAGCTTCCAGTTTTCACGGATTCGGTTTTCAAGGAAACGTTTATATGGTTCTTTTATCCATTGTGGTAAATTACAGAAAAACACGAATGTAGGTATTTGGGTATTCGGAAGTTGTGTTATATATTTTATTTTTATGTATTTTCCTTTATTAGCTGGTGGCGGTGTACGTTCTACCAAAGGAAGCATCACAGTGTTAAGTTGGTTTGTAGGAATTTTGGTCTTTCTGATTTTAAAAACCTCTTTAGCTTCTTCCAACACTTTCAGAATCCGTTGTTTGGTAATTGCTGATGCGAATATGATTGGGAAATCGGTAAATGGAGCCAATCGGTTACGAATAGCCGCTTCGAAAGTTTTAATCACAACTTGCTCTTTATTCTCCACCAAATCCCATTTATTGACACATACAACCAATCCTTTCCGGTTTTTCTGAATAAGTGAAAATATATTCAAGTCCTGACTTTCAATACCTTTTGTGGCATCAATCATCAGAACACAGACATCTGAATTTTCAATGGCTCGTATCGATCTTATAACTGAGTAATACTCAAGATCTTCTGTTACTTTTCCTTTTTTACGGATTCCGGCTGTATCAACCAAATAGAAATCCATATTAAATTTGTTAAATCGTGTATAAATTGAATCACGAGTTGTTCCGGCTAAGTCAGTTACAATATTTCGTTCTTCACCAATCAAAGCATTTACCAAAGATGATTTACCGGCATTTGGACGACCAACTATTGCTATACGGGGAATATCGTCCAGAACTTCGTCCTCTTCCGATTTTTTAGTGAACTTAGAAATTATTTCATCCAGCAAATCGCCTGTACCAGAACCATTTATAGCCGATATATTCATCGGATCGCCCAATCCAAGTTGATAGAACTCAGCCGATTGGGCATGCAGATTAAAATTATCAGCTTTGTTCGATACTATAATAACAGGCTTTTTTGAACGACGAAGAATATCGGCTACACCTAAATCTAAGTCTGTCAATCCATTCATTACATCAAGAACAAACAAAATAACATCGGCTTCCTCGATAGCAATAGCAACTTGTTTGTTTATTTCCTCTTCAAAAATGTCGTCCGAGTTGACAACCCACCCGCCAGTATCTACCAACGAGAACTCCTGTCCCCCCCACTCTACTTTTCCGTATTGCCTGTCGCGAGTTGTGCCTGCGGTTTCATCCACAATAGCTTGTTTGCTATGTGTCAGACGATTAAAGAGAGTAGATTTTCCTACATTTGGACGGCCAACTATTGCTACAAGATTTCCCATATGATTGTTTTGTTGTTCTTTTTCTGGATTTTCAAAAGAGATATTCGCATGCAAAGGTAGTCAAACTTTTCTTAATAGCAGATAAGCTTATAGCATGGGTTTCTCATAAAACAGTTTAAGAATGGACTTCAGAGCCCCAAAATATATTTAAGAAGAACGAGGTTACTCCATAATTTATACCCTAATAAAATATAATACAGGAGAAATAATCTGTATGAATTTATTTATAAGGAAAACTCTTTTATTATATTTACAGGTTGAAATCGGAGAACCTTAATTTATTAAGGTGATGGTCAACTCCGAGCAAAAAATTATTATAATTGTTTCATTCAAAATAAAGGTAAAAAGATAAAATGAAAAGAAATTTACTGTTTTTATTCCTCGTTCAGTTTATAGTAGGAGGAATTTATGCTCAAAACTTTACAGAACAGGTATGGCTTCAATCATCCAACAATGAACCTCAATCAAGAACATTGGGATATAGCGACTATATGGCAAGCCCGGTAGAATTTGAATTAGATACAGACTCTGACGTGAAGTTAGCAATCAGTATCCCCGAAAGCAGGCTACCTAACTACGCCAATGGCAAATTAACCAGAGTCTTTATTTATGCTGAAGACGGATTATCTGATGTTCAGCTTTATATTGGGGATACTTATGATGAAGCGCCCATTTATACACAAAACATTACTCTGATAGGTGGCCAATGGAATGAAATAGTTTTGAATACTCCATTCATAATACCATCAGACAAAGCTTTTGTTATCGGATATTCTGCTTCAGCCAAAGGTGGCACTCTTCTCGGATTGCTTAGTGGCGCTAACGGAGCTAACTGTCATATAGGTTTAAAAAATGCCGGTAGCACTGACAATTACCAATGGGGCACCACCAATGGGTTGAGTGCGAATATTGCTATTTTAGGTTCAGTAGAAAGAGACGACTATTCTACTTGCAATATTAATTTTGCCGCTCTATATACACCTACTTACAATCAGACGAATAAACCATTCTCTGTTAATGGACGATTTTATAACAGGGGAACAACAAAAATCAACAGCCTTGATGTAACCTACAAAGTTGGGGATAACGAAGCTAAAACCATAACATTTAGCGATTTGAACCTATACCATAATTTCGGTAAAGATTTTGAAATAAACGATCTTTCTTGTGCACAAGAAGGCACTTATCCTGTCGAAATTACATTCTCAAACATCAATGGAGGTGTAGACGAAGATATCATTAGCGACAACACAAAGACCTCCAACATTCTGTTTGCTAATATTTTATTTGGCAGAAAGCATGTTGCCGAAGAAGCTACCGGAACATGGTGCAGTTGGTGTCCCAGAGGTGCCGTAGCTTTGGCATACCTGAAAGAAAACTATCCTGACTCATTTATTGGCATTGCTGTTCATGGCCCTTCTATTGTTAAAGATCCTATGACTGATGATGCTTATATTTTGGGTATGAATCGCTATGGTGGTTCAGAATATCCAAAAGCTACATTCAACAGGGATGATGTTATTGATCCGGGTAATATACCGTCTCTTTTCGAGGCTTCAGAATTGCTGACTTCAATGCGTGTAACACTGTATGGAGATTTTGTTGACGACACAAAAAAACAAGTGAAACTGACAGCAGCAATAACATCAGCTTTGGCAAACCCGGATGCGCAATACAAATTGGCTTTTGCTGTAATAGAAAATGATGTTACCGGAACAGGCGACTTGTATAACCAGCTGAACTCTTACTCAGATGGCCGTAATGGCGAAATGGGCGGTTTCGAAAAATTACCCAACCCTGTACCGGCAGACCAAATGGTGTATCAAGAAGTTGCTCGTGGAATATTCCCTTTCGAAGGAATAAATGGCAGTGTTCCTACAACATTAAACCAATTAGAGCCTGTTACTTTCGATTATACGGTAACAGTACCCTCGTCTGTAAATGATGTTGAAAAAACAGAATATATTGTTATGTTGCTTGATGCAAAAGGTAAAATAGTTAATGCTGATAAACTTGAAGTTTCTCACTTTGGCATGGGTATCAATGATTCTCAGACAGACGGAAAAACAGCTTATGTCCGTGCAGAAGGTTCTTCTATCATCATTGATGGCGAATTCACATCAGCTCAGATTTACGATGCTATGGGAAGACTTGTTAAGAGCATAAACAATACAACAAATACTGTTTCTGCCAACAATGGCCTATACATCGTTAAAGTAACCAATGGCAACAAGCAATTCACTGAAAAAGTTATTGTTCGATAAACAATCAGATAAACAATACAAAAAGGAGCTGAATTCTAAGTATCTTTATGTATAAACACACAGAAGCAAATCAGAGAGGATGTATTTTTACATTCTCTCTTTTTTTACTTGATTCTTTGGCCTAATGCAAAAAAACTATACAAAACCAGAGCCAAATAAGTATTTTTGAGTAAACAAAAAAATATGTTTTACAGAATATTTACAGAAAAAAATTGCATGAATTCACTTATCAGGAAAACTCTTTCACTATATTTACAGTTTGAAGTAAATTGCCTTAAAAAACAATAAGGTGATAATTTTAATTTATGAATTGCAACTTCAAACAAAGAGTTATTTTAATTGTTTTATTTCAAATAGATAAAAAATGAAAAGAAGTGTACTATTTTTATTCCTCATTCAGTTTGTGATAGGAGGAATTTGTGCCCAAAAATTCACACAGTTGGCACCGTCAAAATCAAAATCTAAGGTTTTTTCTCAATCTCAATCGTCTGATGATAATGATGCTTTAGCAAAGACATTAGGATATAGCGATTATTTGGCAGATGTGTATGGAGTTCAGCCGAATTTGGATGCTGATGTAAATATGGCAATAAGTCTTTCCAAAAGCAGATTGAATGATTATGCCGGAGGCAAATTGACTAAAGTTTTCATCTATGCCGAAGAAGGAATGACTGATGTTGAATTTTATATCAGCGAAGCTTATAACAAAGCGCCTATTTATGAACAGGATATTATTCTGACAAGCGGCGGGTGGAATGAAATTGTCTTGGAGACTCCATTCACAATACCTTCAGATAAGGGTATAGTTATGGGATATTCGGGTATAGTTGCAGCCAACTCTACTTTGGGGATCCTAAGTGGTAGTAACTCAGCTAATTGCTATATAGCCCTTAGAGAACCGGGCAGTTCTACTGCTTACGAGTGGCACACTTTTTCAGAATATGGTTGGGCTGCAAATGTTGGTATCTTAGGTTTAGTAGAAAAAGAAGATTATACTTCTCTTTGTAACCTTAATTTTCCCACTTTATCAGCACCTACTTGTAGTTATACAAACAAAGAATTTTCTGTCAGTGGAATATTCTATAACAGAGGTAATGTAAAAATCAACAGTGTTGATATAACTTTTAAAGTTGGAGATAATGATCCTATAACTACAACATTCACCAACTTGAACCTATATAACAACTTCGGAACAGAATTCAATATACAGGGTCTTTCGTATGCACAAGAAGGTACATACCCTGTTGAGATTACATTTTCTAATATCAATGGCGGCATAGATGAAGATATTGTTACTGATAACTCTAAAACTGCTGATGTTCTGTTCGCGGATGTTTTGTTCGACAGAAAACAGGTTGCCGAAGAAGCTACCGGAACATGGTGCGGTTGGTGTCCCAGAGGCGCTGTTGCTATGGCATACATGAAAGAAAATTATCCTGATTCATTCATCGGAATAGCAGTGCATGGACGTTATACATCTGAAGACCCGATGACCAATGCCGCTTATATTTCGAGTGTGTCTAAAAAGATTTCAGGATATCCAAGTGCTCTTTATAACAGAGAGTACATGGATATAGATCCGGGAAGCATACCATATGCTTACGAAATTTCTGAAATGGTAGCCCCTATGCGTGTTACACTGTATGGTGATTTTGTTGATGACACAAAAAAACAAGTAAAATTGACCACTGCAATAACATCGGCTTTGGCTAACCCGAATGCACAATATAAATTGGCTTTCGCTGTTATCGAAAATGATGTAACCGGAACATCTACCTTGTATAACCAAACAAACTATTATGCAGGTGGCGCTGCCGGTGAAATGGGAGGCTTCGAAAAATTAGCGGATCCTGTTCCTGCAAGTAAGATGGTTTACCAAGAAGTTGCTCGCGGAATATTCCCATCTTTCGATGGAGCAAGTGGTAGTGTTCCTGCAACTTTAAACAAATTAGAAACCGTAACTTTCGATTATACGATAGCAGTTCCCTCGTCTGTAAATAATCTTGAAAAAACAGAATATATTGTTATGTTGCTTGATGCAAAAGGTAAAATAGTAAATGCTGACAAGATCGAAATTTCAGACTTTGGTATGGGTATCAATGATTCTCAAACAGACGAAAAAACAGCATTTGTCCGTGCAGAAGGTTCTTCTATCATCATTGACGGTGAATTCACATCAGCTCAGATTTATGACGCAATGGGAAGACTTGTTAAGAGCATCGATAATACAACAAATACTGTTTCGGCCAACGGTGGTCTATACATCGTTAAGGTAACTAACGGTAATAAACAATTTACTGAAAAAGTTATTGTTCGATAAACAGTCGATTTAAACTTATACAAAAAGAGCAATCAGGTAATTTTCTGGTTGCTCTTTTTTCTATCTACTTGTCACAAATTCCGTATAAAAGCTATTTTTGCGCATATTGTAAGCAATCTGACTACAAATTAAGGACCATAAGCCTATTTTGCTTACAAAATATGTTTTACAGAATATTTGCAGAAATAACATGCCGGAGTTTGATTATTCGATAAACTCTTTCATTATCTTTGCAGCACGAAATTATTAATCTATAAATAATATCATAGAACCAAAAAGATTAAAGTTATGGCTGTAATTAAACCATTTAAGGGCGTTCGCCCTCCAAAAGCGTTAGTACAAGAAGTTGTATCTCGTCCTTATGATGTATTAAGCTCGGAAGAAGCAAGAGAAGAAGCTAAAGGCAACGAGAAATCTTTATATAGAATCATTAAACCTGAGATCGATTTCGAACCGGGTAAAGATGAGCATGCTCCTGAAGTATATCAAAAAGCTGTTGAAAACTTCAACATGTTTCAGGATAAAGGCTGGTTAGTGCAAGACGATAAAGAAAACTATTACGTGTATGCACAAACTATGGACGGAAGAACACAATATGGTTTAGTTGTTTGTGCTCACGTTGACGATTATATGAATGGTCATATCAAAAAACATGAGTTGACTCGCCGCGATAAAGAAGAAGACCGTATGAAACACGTTCGTGTTAACAACGCAAACGTTGAGCCTGTTTTCTTTGCATATCCAAACAACGAAGGATTGGATAATTTGATAAAAAGAATCATTCAAAGTCCTGCGGAATACGATTTCGTTGCACCTGACGGATTCGGACACCATTTTTGGGTAATCAGCAACGAAGATGACATTAAATTCATCACCGAAGCTTTTGCTAAAATACCCGATATGTATATAGCAGACGGCCACCACCGTTCGGCTGCTGCCGCATTGGTTGGTGCTGAAAAAGCAAAACAAAATCCAAACCACAAAGGAGACGAAGAATACAACTACTTTATGGCAGTATGCTTCCCCGACAATCAACTGAACATCATTGACTACAATCGTGTAGTTAAAGATTTGAACGGATTGACTCCTGAGCAGTTTGTAGAAAAATTGAAAGAACATTTCACCGTAGAAAAACTCGGATCTGAAATGGACGCACCTAAAGGTCTTCATCATTTCTCAATTTATCTGAATGGTACTTGCTATGCTTTAACAGCTAAAGAAGGAACTTACGATGATAATGATCCAATCGGAGTGCTTGACGTAACCATTTCTTCAAAATATATACTTGACGATATTTTAGGCATCAAAGACCTACGTTCGGACAAACGTATCGACTTTGTTGGTGGTATCCGCGGACTTGGTGAATTGAAAAAACGTGTTGACAGTGGAGAAATGGCTGTAGCACTTGCCCTTTATCCTGTTACAATGAAGCAATTGATGGACATTGCCGACACAGGCAACATCATGCCTCCAAAAACAACATGGTTCGAGCCTAAACTACGTTCAGGTTTGGTTATACATAAGTTGTCGTAAAAAAATAATTTGAATATATAATGGAGTAGCAATGAAAATATTGTTACTCCATTAGTCGATTATAATACATAATCCTTTCGGAAAGGAGTAAATTGAATTAAAAATATCATTTTAGAATATAAAAGCTATGTACGGAAAATTTCAATCGTATCTACAAAACGAATTAGCTTCTATCGAAGAACAGGGCTTATTCAAAAACGAGAGAATCATTGTTTCTCCCCAAAGTGCAGAAATTAAAGTTAATTCAGGACAAGAAGTTCTTAACTTTTGTGCAAACAACTATTTGGGCTTGTCGGACAACGAAGAGTTGATCGACGCTGCAAAAAAAGCTCTGGACGAACGCGGGTTTGGCATGTCGTCCGTACGCTTTATTTGCGGAACGCAAGATATTCATAAAAAACTGGAACAAAAAATATCTGACTTTTTTGGAACAGAAGATACAATCTTATATGCAGCTTGCTTCGATGCAAACGGAGGTGTATTTGAACCTCTTTTGGGCGAAGAAGACGCGATCATATCAGATTCTCTTAACCACGCTTCTATCATTGACGGGGTGCGTTTGTGTAAAGCAAAACGTTACCGTTATGCCAATGCCAACATGGAAGAACTGGAAAACTGCTTGAAACAAGCGCAAGCGCAACGCTTCCGCATTATTGTTACAGATGGTGTTTTCTCGATGGACGGTAATGTTGCTCCAATGGACAAAATTATGGAGTTGGCCGATAAATATGAGGCTCTTGTAATGGTAGACGAAAGCCACTCTGCTGGTGTGGTTGGCAAAACAGGCCGTGGTGTTACTGAGGCATATAACTGCCGTGGCAAAGTAGACATACTTACCGGAACATTGGGTAAAGCCTTTGGTGGTGCCATAGGTGGATTCACAACAGGTCGCAAAGAAATTATTTCGATGCTCCGCCAGCGTTCTCGTCCTTACCTGTTCTCTAATTCAATACCTCCAATGGTAGCAGGTGCAGGTATCCGTATGTTCGAAATGATGGACGAAACAAACGAACGCCAAGATAAACTGCACGAAAACGTAGATTATTTCGTTTCTAAAATGCAAGAAGCAGGATTCGATATCAAACCTACGCAATCAGCTATCTGTGCTGTTATGCTTTACGATGCAAAACTATCGCAAGACATGGCCTCTAAGTTGTTGGACGAAGGTATCTACGTAACCGGGTTCTACTACCCTGTGGTTCCTAAAGGCGAAGCACGTATCCGCGTTCAGCTGTCGGCAGCTCACGAAAAAGAACATCTTGATAAATGTATCGCTGCATTCATTAAAATCGGAAAAGAACTGAAAGTAGTAAAATAATATATGAAAAAAATACTTTTTACGGGTTGTGGCGGGCAGATAGGCTCTGAACTGCTTTTTGCTTTCCGCAAAGAATATGGAAACGATAATATAATAGCATCCGACGTTTCCCCTAAAATTAAACAAGAAATACTTGAAAGTGGTCCTTTCATCAGTTTAGATGTAACAGATCGCCAAGCAATTGCAAATGCAATAGATGAGTATAAAGTAGATGCCATTGTTCATTTAGCAGGAATCCTGTCGGCAGTGGGTGAAAAAAATCCACAATTGGCGTGGAATGTCAATATGAACGGTACAGTAAATATGTTTGAAGTAGCTCGCGAAAAGGGTATAAAACGTATTCTTGTTCCCAGTTCTATTGCTGCTTTCGGCCCTGACACTCCCCACGAAATGACTCCCCAACGCACTTTGCTATACCCTACCACCATGTATGGTATTAATAAGGTAGCAAACGAGTTATTGGGTAGCTATTACAATGCCAAATACGACATGGATATTCGCGGGTTACGCTATCCGGGTATTATCAGCCATAAAACAGCTCCCGGTGGTGGTACAACAGACTATGCCGTAGCTATTTACTTCGATGCTATTGCTAAAGGATCGTACGAGTGTTTCCTTAGCGAAAACACCATGTTGCCGATGATGTATATGCCCGACTGTATAAAAGGTACTTTCGACTTATTCCATGCCGATAAATCGCAACTGACTGACGCCACCCGTTACAATGTAACGGCGTTTAGTGTAACACCAAAAATGGTGGCCGATTCGATAAAGAAACACATCCCTAACTTCGAGATAACATACAAGCCCGATTTCCGTCAGGCTATAGCCGATTCTTGGACAGACAGCATGGACGACCATTTGGCTCGCCAAGAATGGGGATGGAACCCTGAATACGATTTGGACAAAATGACCGAAGAAATGTTGAGAGAAATAAGTCTTAAATAAAAGCACAGACCTAAATCCTATAAAGCCTGTTGTTCGTCTCAGAAAGAGCAACAGGCTTTTTCTTTTGTTTCAGAAAAGACTTTAAATACAATCCTGTTTTGGTTTTTCCGAATAAAAAACATATTTTTATGTTCATATAATTTTCAATACAAAATATACAAAACTTAACTCTCTTTTAATCATGAAAAAAGTAGTAACCTTTGGCGAGATAATGTTGCGCTTGGCAACCCCCGGATATTTACGTTTTGTTCAGTCTGAAAACCTATCCGCAACCTTTGGCGGTGGTGAGGCTAATGTGGCTGTATCGCTGGCTAACTTTGGCGTTGAGGTCGATTATGTAACCCGTCTGCCCAAGAATGATATAGCAGAATGGTGTATTGCAAATCTGCGGAAATATAATGTAGGTGTAAGCAATATTGCCAGAGGAGGCGACCGTGTAGGTATTTACTATCTCGAAACAGGAGCCGTATCGCGTGGTTCGAAAGTCATTTACGACAGGGCCAACTCTGCCATTGCCGAGATAAAACCGGGGATGATTAACTGGCGTGAAGTTTTTAAAGATGCCGGTTGGTTTCACTGGACAGGGATAACTCCTGCAATATCGCAAGGGGCTGCCGATGTTTGTCTAGAAGCTATAAAGGTTGCCAACGAAATGGGAATCACCGTATCGACCGACCTAAACTACCGCAAAAACTTATGGAAATATGGCAAAACAGCATCCGAAGTAATGCCTGCCTTGGTTGAAGGCTGCGATGTGATACTCGGCAATGAAGAAGATGCCGAGAAAGTATTTGGCATCAAACCACAAGGCTTTGATGTGACTAATACAGGAGGAGATATCAACGATGCGGAATTCGAGTCGGTATGTCGGCAACTGAAAGAACATTTCCCCCGTGCGCAAAAAGTAATTATTACGCTTCGCGGTTCTATCAACGCCAACCATAATACTTGGGGAGGGGTTTTGTATTCCGACAAGCTATACCAATCGCAACGGTATGATATTACCCATATAGTAGACCGTGTTGGTGGTGGCGATTCTTTCATGGGCGGACTCATATACGGCCTGCTTACATACGATGGTAACGACCAAAAGGCATTGGATTTTGCAGTAGCTGCCTCTTGTTTGAAGCATACTATTTATGGCGACTTCAACCTTGTTTCGGTAGCCGAAGTAGAAACATTGATGAAAGGAGACGGTTCAGGGCGTGTGTCTCGATAAAATATCCCTGCTTTTAATGTTTTTTGTTTGAATCAAAAATATATAAGAATATGGCCAGATTTTCACGAATAGAAGTATGCCAAACGATAGGCGAAACTAAAATGGTTCCCGTCTTTTATCACAAAGACTTAGAAACAGCTAAACAGGTGGTAAAAGCCTGTTATGCGGGTGGTGTAAAAGTATTTGAGTTTACAAACAGAGGCGATTTTGCCCACGAGATTTTTGGCGAACTAAATAAATGGGCTGAAAAAGAGTGCCCCGACATGATTTTAGGCGTTGGTTCTGTTATTGATGCCGGCACAGCTTCACTCTACCTGCAATTGGGTGCGAACTTCGTTGTGGGTCCCCTACTCAACCCCGATATATTTAAGGTATGTAACAGACGGCAGGTTGCTTATGTTCCGGGCTGTGGTTCGGTGTCGGAAGTTGGATACGCACAAGAACTCGGAGCCGAAATTGTCAAAGTTTTTCCGGGAGATGTTATGGGAGCTGCCTTTGTAAAGAATATCAAAGGTCCGATGCCGTGGTCTAACATAATGGTTACCGGAGGAGTATCTCCCACCAAAGAAAATTTAACGAAATGGTTCAGCGCAGGTACTAATTCCGTAGGAATGGGCTCCAACCTTTTCCCCAAAGATGCCATTGCCGCAAAAGATTGGGATAAAATAACCCAGCTTTGTAAAGAAGCCCTCGATATTATAAAGAATATATAAATTACAGGAATCTATATTTAACAAGAAAGCTGTTCTTTTTGGTCAAAATGAACAGCTTTTTTTACGTTTATACGATCTGGAAATAAACAGGTTTCCTTCTTTTCTTTTTTTTCTGTTTTGCACTTATAACAGACAGCACTATCACGGCTGTTGCTCCTACCCCTATAGCCAATAAAACTGACGATTTCATATTCTGAATACAATTTAATTAATTACAACCTGAAAACTGTTTTAGCGAAAATAATAAATTTAGCAGTACAAACCTATTTGTCTTAACGATGTTTATGTTTAATCGCATCAGACACCTTTTTCTCAATAACAGGCGATACGGGCAAAGGTTGAATTTTCCCCTCTTCTAAATCTTCTATGGGCACAAAGGGCGTTGGTTCGTACTTCAATACCTTTACATGAGCCAAACCGTGGCTTACGATATCCAATCTTTCGGCAGCGGCATACGAGAGGTCTATAATCCTGTTTTTACGGTGAGGCCCCCTATCTACAACTCTCACAATGACCGATTTTCCGTTCTTTTCGTTAAGAACTTCTAACAATGTTCCAAACGGGTGAGTGCGGTGTGCGCAAATTAAACTGTCGTTGTGGTAAAGCTCTCCGCTTGCCGTCCGTGCCAGATGGAAACGTTTCGAATAGTAAGAGGCTAAACCCTCTTCAATATTCAGTTTTTGGGCACGAGAGGTAACAATCGAAACATTAAACAACAAAAAAGTTAATATAAATATCTTCTTCATTATACTTATGAATTACTTTTTATAAAAGTTTTCGCTTGGGAGCAAAGATAATAAAAACAAAACAACACATCATAATCAAATTGATACCTAATTGAATAATTATAAGACAAAAAAGTAACATAAAGAAACCTTTTAATCTCAAATATACCAAATGCAAAAACCGAATATATGTCCTAAAGCATACGCCATGATAAGTACTGTAACATTTATGGACAAACACTTTACAGATAAGCCATCCACGAAATAATATGATATATAACATTCCGCAATAGTATCAAAATGATATTTTATTATTTTTTTGTAATTAAATTAGTCCGTATATTTGAATACAATCAAATGTATATAATGAATTATACAACCTACCAAAATACTTTTAACGCATGAATAAATTTATATCTGTCAACGAAGCTGTTTCCAAAGTAAAAGATGGGATGACAATCATGGTTGGCGGTTTTTTAGGCAATGGCACACCATGCGCCATTATAGACGCCTTGGCCAAAAGCAGTGTAAAAAACCTGACCCTGATTTGCAACGATTCGTCGTTTCCGGATGTTGGTGTAGGCAAATTAGTTGTTGAAAAGAAAGTGAAAAAACTGATCGTTTCGCATATAGGAACCAACCCCCACTCCAATGAGCAGATGAACAGTGGCGAGATTGAAGTGGAGTTTGTACCTCAAGGTACTTTGGCCGAACGGGTTCGTTGCGGAGGAACGGGCTTAGGCGGTTTCCTTACAGCAACAGGAGTAGGAACGATAGTTGCCGAAAATAAACAAGTGATTGAAGTAGATGGCAAAGAATACCTCCTCGAAAAACCTTTAAGAGCCGACATCGCACTGATTGGCGCCAGCGTAGGCGACAAAAACGGAAATCTTGCGTACAAAGGCACTTCACAAAACTTCAACCCACTAATGGCAAGCGCTGCCGATTTAGTTATAGCCGAAGTAAAAGAACTTGTTGAGGTGGGCCAAATAGCTCCCGAAAACGTACGCACTCCGGCTATATTGGTCGATTATATAGTAAAGTAATAACAAATATTAAATAAAAAAACATACTAATACCATGGAAAAACCTATTAAATCAATGATAAGATTACGAATGAGCGCACATGACGCCCATTATGGTGGCAATTTGGTTGATGGCGCCCGGATGTTACAGCTTTTCGGGGATGTAGCCACCGAGTTGCTAATCATACACGATGGAGACGAAGGCCTCTTCGCGGCTTACGATAACATAGAATTTCTGGCTCCTGTATTTGCCGGAGATTATATAGAAGCGGTGGGCGAAATCACTCATGTTGGTAATTCTTCCCGCAAAATGGTATTCGAGGCTCGCAAGGTGGTTATTCCCCGTACGGATATCTCTGAATCGGCAGCCGATTTTTTGGACGAACCCGTAGTTGTTTGCCGGGCAAGCGGAACTTGTGTTGTACCAAAAAAATGCCAACGGAAGGGGTAATCTCATTAAACTCACCTTTTCTTATTTTAAACAGATACCACACACTGGTCTGATTTAAATTTGTTTAACTCTGATAAAAAGAAAAAATATGGAAAAACTTATTATTACCGCAGCTATCAGTGGTGCCGAAGTCACAAAGGAGCATAATCCTGCGGTTCCTTATACTGTTGAAGAATGTGTTCGCGAAGCTAAATCGGCTTACGATGCCGGAGCAAGTATTATTCACCTGCACGTAAGACACGACGATGGAACGCCTACACAAGACAGAGAACGTTTTAGGGTGGTGATAGAAGCCATCAAGAAAGTATGTCCTGATGTGATTATCCTGCCCTCAACGGGTGGTGCTGTTGGAATGACTGACGATGAACGCCTGCAACCAACAGAGCTGAACCCCGAAATGGCTTCGCTCGATTGTGGTACTCTCAACTTTGGCGGTGATGAAGTATTCATGAATACCGAAACTACCATCAAGAACTTCGGACAGAGAATGATAGACCGGAATATAAAACCCGAACTCGAAGTCTTTGACAAAAGTATGATAGAGATGGCCATACGCTTAGGTAAAAAAGGGTTCATTAAGTCGCCCATGCACTTCAATATGGTGATGGGTGTCAATGGCGGAATTGGCGGCGATCTTCGCGATTTCAGTTTTATGCGTCATAGCCTGCCTGCCGATGCCACTTATTGCGTTACGGGTGTAGGCCGCTATGCGTTTACCCTTGCCATGCTTGCCATTATTGACGGAGGGCATGTGCGTGTTGGTTTTGAAGACAACATCTATCTGTCGAGAGGTGTTTTAGCAAAATCGAATGGCGAAATGGTTGAAAAAGTAGTGCGTTTGGCCAAAGAGTTCGGACGCGAAATAGCTACTCCTGCCGAAGCTCGCCAAATGTTAGGGCTTGCATAAGCCCCTCATCCCTACTCAGAAATATTTACTAAGAAAACAAAATAACAATAATATTATCTATGAAACAAGGAGACAAATACGGATTACACAGAGTAATAAAACCTAAAGGCGTGTTGCCTCAACCTGCCGACAAATTAGACAACAATATGGACGAAATCTATGACAACGAAATACTCATAGATGTACTCACACTGAATATAGACTCGGCAAGCTTCACGCAGATATACGAACAAGCGGGGGGTAACGAAGAAAAAATAGCCGAAATAATGCTCGACATTGTTGAAAAGCAAGGAAAACACCGCAATCCGGTTACCGGATCGGGTGGTATGTTGCTTGGCGTGGTTGAAAAAATAGGTGATGCCCTGAAAGGAAAAATAGACCTTAAGGAAGGTGATAAAATAGCTACTCTTGTATCTCTGTCGCTCACCCCCTTAAGGATAGATAAAATAAAAGAAATCCGTAGCGATGTAGATCAAGTAGACATAGACGGTAAGGCTATTCTTTTTGAAAGCGGAATTTATGCAAAAATACCGGAAGACCTTCCCGAAAAACTTGCTCTTTCGGCTCTTGATGTTGCCGGAGCTCCTGCCCAAACAGCCAAACTCGTTAAACCGGGCGATACAGTATTTATTATCGGAGCCGGTGGTAAATCGGGTATGTTATGCTGTTACGAGGCTCGTAAACGCACAGGCGTTACAGGCAAGGTTATAGGCTTATGTTATTCGCAAAGTAGTGCCGACCGTTTGGTGAAGTTAGGTTTTTGCGACGAAGTTTTTGTTGGCGATGCCACGCAACCCATCCCTGTTATGAAAACCGTTAGCGAACTCACAAACGGCGAAATGTGCGACATCACCATAAACAATGTAAACATCCCCGATACAGAAATGGCAAGCGTACTGTGTACTAAAGACACTGGTATTGTTTATTTCTTCTCAATGGCTACCAGCTTCACAAAAGCAGCCCTCGGTGCAGAAGGCGTGGGCAGCGATGTTACAATGCTTATCGGTAACGGATACACCAAAGGCCATGCCGAAATTACATTGCAGGAATTACGCGAAAATGACCAGTTGCGTGAGGTCTTCACCGAACTGTATGCATAATCTATATTAAGGACAACACAATAAAGGTTTGCAGAAAAGAATCACCCTGCAAGCCTTTATATTAGTATATAAAACATTATTTATGGGTAGTAATAGAAAATTGTTTTTTCCGGAAGTTACCGACAGTCAGTGGAACGATTGGCATTGGCAGGTAAGGAACAGAATAGAAACACTCGATCAACTAAAAAAATATATAATCCTTACGCCTTCGGAAGAAGAAGGTGTACGCGAATCACTCAAAACCTTGCGTATGGCCATCACGCCATATTATCTGAGTCTGATAGACCCCGATAATCCTCATTGCCCCATCCGCAAGCAATCTATCCCTACAATAGAAGAGTTGCACCGTTCGCCCTCGGATCTGGAAGACCCACTGCACGAAGATACCGACTCGCCTGTTCCCGGGCTTACCCACAGATACCCTGACAGGGTTCTTTTCCTGATTACAGACCAATGTGCCATGTATTGTCGCCATTGTACCCGCAGGCGTTTTGCAGGGCATAACGACCACGAATCGCCCAAAAGTAATATAGACCGTGCAATAGAATATATTGCCGCACACCCTGAAATTCGTGATGTACTTCTGTCGGGAGGAGATGCTTTGCTGGTAAGCGATAGCATGTTGGAATCTATAATAAAGCGTCTACGGGATATTCCACATGTGGAAATTATCCGCATAGGGTCGCGTACTCCGGTGGTTTTGCCACAGCGTATCACTGACGATTTGGTGGAAATGCTAAAAAAATACCACCCCATTTGGCTGAATACTCATTTTAATCATCCAAACGAAATAACCGAAGAGTCGGCTGCTGCTTGCGCACGCATGGCTAATGCCGGTATCCCTCTCGGAAATCAGTCTGTATTGTTGAGAGGTATAAACGACTGCACGCACATCATGCGCAAGTTGGTTCATCAGTTAGTAAAGATTCGTGTAAGACCTTATTACATATACGTTTGCGATTTATCGTTAGGCATTGGGCATTTCCGTACTCCTGTATCGAAAGGCATTGAGATTATCGAAAGCCTCCGGGGGCATACATCGGGTTACGCCGTTCCCACATTTGTTGTTGACGCACCCGGCGGCGGTGGCAAGATACCTGTTATGCCTACCTACATGATTTCGCAAGCACCTCATCGTGTTGCATTACGAAATTTTGAAGGAGTGGTCACTACTTATACCGAACCCGACGACTACAAAGATGTTTGTTATTGCGAAGAATGCGAGAAACAACGTCACTTAGAGGGAGTTGCCGAATTGCTCGAAGGGAAAAAATTATCTATCGAACCTTCTTATCTGGAACGGAAGGTACGTAATACGGTTAATCAGTCGAAATAACGTAAACCAAATAGATGCTGCTTTCAGATAAAATAGTAGGATACAAAAGCCTGTCGATTGTTGGCTTGGAAAAGAATACGGGCAAAACCGAATGTTTGAATTACATTCTGCATAGTATTCATAAAAACTCCGGCAAAACAATAGCAGTTTCTTCTATCGGATTGGATGGTGAAACAACCGACCAACTGATGCAAACCGCTAAACCCGAAATAAACCTGTACGAAGGCATGTGGTTTGTTACATCCGAAAAACACTATCGTGAAAAGCAGCTCACGGCAATAATTGACGAAACGAGCGAACGTAATTCAGCCTTGGGCAAAACCGTTACTGCCCGCGCGCTCAACAAAGGGAACATTATACTTGCAGGCCCGTCAGATACGGCAGGCATAAAAGCAATGATTGCCCGATTGAGGAAAAAAGGTGTGGATACGGTAATTGTAGACGGTGCGCTTTCGCGGTTAAGCGCCGGAGCGCCCACTGTTACGGAGGCCATGATTCTGGCAACAGGGGCCGCGGTTTCGGGCAACATTCCCGAACTGGTGTACAGAACAAAATTTATCTACGACCTTATTTGTTTGGAAGAAGTGGATTCCGTCCTCAAAAATTCTCTCTCCGGAATAGAAAACGGAGTATATGCAATATCAAAAGAGGAAGGGGAAAATATCGTCCACGACTTAAATATCGCTTCAAGCCTTTTATTCAAAAAAAATAGTTCGAATGAAGATATTTTCAGATACGGTCATCATTTGTTTGTTTCGGGTATTGTGGGCAATAAGTTTTTAGATTTTCTGAAACTTCAGCCCGTGCCTGTAAACCTTGTTATACGCGACTTCAGTCGTATATTCGTCACACCCGAGGTGTTTTACGCATACCTCAAAAAAGGGCATACCTTGCAGGTTCTTGATCGTAACAACCTGCTGGCTATATGTGTTAACCCACAGTCGCCCGAAGGATACCTTCTCGACTCCGACACGCTTTGCGATGCCCTAAGGAGAGAGGTTGAAGTACCTGTTGTTGATGTTCGTAAAATAGAAACCGATTATGTTGTTTAAAGAAGCATTGAGCCAAATAGCCGGATTACGGTATATTTTCGACTGTCTGAATATCAAGTCGTCAATAGGGCGTTATATGCTTTACGAAACACCTTTTTCCAATAACAAGGCTAAACTGGAAGACCATTATAACAAAACCCTGCAAACCATCTATTGCCTTTGGGATAGCGATGGTAATTGCAGGAAACCTTTGTCCGACTTCTGCCTGCACCAACTGAAAGATATCCGTACCACTCTCCATTATTTGCAGAATGGCTATACATTGGGCGATATAGAACTTTTCGAGATAAAAGAGTTGGCTCTGCTTTCCGCAAAGATTAGAAGGGAAATGACGAACGCGAATCTCTCGGTGATAACCTTATCTGACCTGACTGAAGTTGTAAAATTGCTGGACCCCGAAAACACAGGTGTTTCGCAGTTTTATGTCTATGATGCTTATTCTGCCAACCTTTCAATTGTACGCAAAGAAATACGATTGAACGAAGACCCCAGCCTCTTGCCAAAACTTCGGGAACAGGAGTCTGAGATAGAAGACAGTATCAGAAAGGACTTGACAAACCAACTGAAAGAACATTACGCCGTTTTGCAGGATACCCTCCTTAACTTGGCGCAATTAGATATTATCGTAGCCAAAGCGGAGTTTGCCGTGTTGAATAAGCTTTGTATGCCACAAATAGTAAACGATAAAACATCCTACACAGGCTTATGGCATATCGAAGTAGCCCGTCAACTGGAACGTACTGCCCTATCCTATCAGCCTATCGACATACGTATCGAGCTGGAAGCAACTGTTGTTACAGGTGCAAATATGGCAGGGAAAAGCGTTTTACTCAAATCGTTGGCATTGGCTCAGAGTATGGCACAGTTCGGTTTTTGGATTCCTGCCGAAATGGCTTCAATCGTCTTGGTCGATAAAATTTTCCTTTGTATTGGCGATGACCAGAATACACAACAAGGATTATCGTCGTACGCTGCCGAAATGCTGAAAATCAACAAAATAGTTGAATCAGTGAACGGAGGCTCCAAAGTATTAGCCCTTATAGACGAACCCGCACGAACAACCAACCCAACAGAAGGCATGGCTTTGGTCAATGCTCTAGTTGATTTCTTTACCGAGAACAGGGTTCTGTCAGTCATAACAACCCATTATAGTGGCTTGATTGCAAAATGCCGAAGATTGAGGGTTAAAGGATTTGTAGAAAAAAGAATAAACGAGCAGTTATCGCTTAAAAATATAAACCGATTTATTGACTATACACTCGTAGAAGACAGAACTGAAACTGTTCCGCACGAGGCATTGCACATAGCCGGTATCTTAGGAGTAGACCAAGCGTTGCTCGATAAAGCAAATAAATATTTGAAGAAATAAAAAATTATGCAAGAAAGTAAATTAAATCTCGATTTCGCAAAAGTAGAACATGCGCGCAACCTTGCCAAAGCGATTGCTCACGATGTACAAAACTTTGCGGATAACTATACAACCGTTGCCGTTGAGCGTACCCTGTGCCGTTTGATAGGTATTGACGGTGTAGACGAGAATAAAGCTCCCCTACCAAATATACTAATCAACGACCTCAAGGAGAAAGGGATTTTAGGCGAAGGTGTACTCTTTTATCTGGGCAACGCCATGTTGCACACAGGCAGTGCACCCCAGCAAATAGCCGAAGCGGTGATGGAAGGTTCGATAGACATTTCGCGCTTACCTTTACAACCACGCGAAAAAATTGTAGAGGTTCTGAAGCCTTATATCAATACATGTATAGAAAAAATTAGTTCCCGCCGCAAAAAACGGGAGAATTATATAGCAACCATAGGCGAAGGCCCTATGCCTTATCTGTATGTTATTGTTGCCACAGGGAATATTTATGAAGATATTGTTCAGGCACAAGCCGCAGCAAGGCAAGGAGCCGATATTATAGCCGTAATCCGCACCACAGGGCAAAGCTTGCTCGATTATGTTCCTTATGGAGCTACAACCGAAGGCTTTGGCGGCACGTATGCCACACAAGAGAACTTCCGCATTATGCGTAAAGCATTAGACGAAGTAGGCGAAGAAATAGGCCGCTATATCCGCCTGTGCAACTACTGTTCGGGGCTGTGTATGCCCGAAATTGCGGCAATGGGTGCTCTGGAGGGACTGGATGTGATGCTGAACGATGCTCTTTACGGAATCCTGTTTCGTGATATTAATATGCAACGTACCATTGTTGACCAATACATGTCGAGGGTGATAAACGGTTTTGCAGGTGTTATCATCAACACCGGCGAAGATAATTACCTCACAACAGCCGATGCCGTTGAAGAAGCACATACCGTTCTGGCATCCGATTTCATAAACGAGCAACTCGCAGCCTTGGCCGGACTTCCCGAAGAACAAATGGGCTTGGGGCATGCCTTCGAGATGGATCCTGACCTGGAAAACGGTTTCCTTCTGGAACTTGCACAAGCACAGATGACAAGAGAAATCTTCCCGAATGCCCCTCTCAAGTATATGCCGCCCACAAAATTTATGACAGGCAACATTTTTAAAGGCCATATACAAGACGCCCTGTTCAATATGATAGGCATATGGACATCGCAGGGACTGCAACTGTTGGGTATGCCAACCGAGGCTATCCACACCCCTTTCATGTCCGACAGGTACCTGTCTATCGAAAACGCCCGCTATATTTTTAATAACATGAAGAATATAGGCGACGAAGTTACTTTCAAAAAAGACGGCATGATGCAAAAACGTGCTCAACAGGTTCTTGACAAGGCAACAGATTTACTCCAGAATATAGAAACGGAAGGATTATTTCCGGCTCTCGAAAAAGGAATTTTCGGCAACGTGAAACGTCCCAAAGACGGAGGTAAAGGCCTTGACGGTGTAGTTGAAAAGGGTAGTAATTATTTTAATCCTTTCATCGAGATTATGAACAGGAATTATAATTCTAAAAATTAAACATTATGAGCGGAGGATTATATTCGACCGAAGCACAAGACTTCGATAAGGTATTAGACCTGACAAAGATAAAGCCTTATGGCGACACTATGAACGATGGTAAAACCCAGATCAGTTTTACCCTACCCGTGCCCGACACCGACGAAGCGGTTGAAGCGGCCAAACAGCTAATGAAAAAAATGGGGTTCGAAAACCCTCTGGTTGTCTTTCATAAAGAACTTACCGAAGGATTCACCTTCTTCAACTGTTATGGCAGTTGCGGACACACTGTCGACTATACAAACATACATGTCCCTAAAGTCAATGCCAAGAAATGGGATATGGGCGAAACAGACGATTTTGTACGTACCTACATCGGCCGCCCCATCAGGATAATAGGTGCAAGCACAGGCACTGATGCACATACTGTTGGTATAGATGCCATTATGAACATGAAAGGTTTTGCCGGACATTACGGCCTTGAACGTTACGATATGTTCGAGACGCTCAATATGGGCAGCCAAGTTACCAACGAAGACTTTATAGCCAAAGCGTTGGAAATGGATGCTGATGCCCTGCTTATATCGCAAACCGTTACCCAAAAAGATGTGCATATACAAAATCTGACCGAGTTGGTCGAGATGCTCGAAGCCGAAAATCTGCGCCACAAAGTTATTTTGGCTTGCGGCGGTCCGCGTATAACGCACGAACTGGCCAAGGAGCTGGGCTACGATGCAGGTTTCGGCATGAACACTTATGCCGACGATGTAGCCTCGTACGTTGCTCAAGAGCTATACAGGAGAATGGAAGAAGAAAAAAAATAACAACTTAAAATATACCGACACTATGGAAAAAGATCAGATAAAAGAAGTCATAGCCAAGCGCGTTGCCAAAGAACTGAAAGATGGCGATGTTGTGAATTTGGGTATAGGTCTGCCTACGCTTGTGCCAAATTATTTACCTAAAGATGTGCATGTTATCCTACATACCGAAAACGGAATGCTGGGCATCGGTTCTACTCCACCCCAAGGCGAAGAAGATGTCACTGTTACCAATGCCGGAGGAGGCTATGTTTCGGTTCACCCGGGGGCTTCGAGTTTCGACAGCGCAACATCATTCGGTATTATACGTGGCGGGCATATAGATGTCAGTATCCTTGGTGCATTGCAAGTTGATGAAAAAGGAGATCTTGCCAATTGGATGATTCCCGGAAAAAAGACGCCCGGCATGGGTGGAGCCATGGACCTGCTGGTGGGTACAAAACGTGTCATTCTGGCAATGGAGCATACAGCCAAAGGAAGTCATAAAATAATGAAAAAGTGCACTTTGCCACTAACCGCTAAAGGACAGGTAAATCTCATTGTGTCTGAAATGGGTGTGATAGAAGTGACCGACAAGGGGCTTGTACTGAAGGAAATTCATCCGGAATTTACCCCGGAAGATGTGCAAGCCGCAACTGAGGCTACGCTTATCATTGCCGACGACCTTAAACCAATGATGCTCGATTAAAAAACAAAAAATATATATACACACACATTATGGATTTTTCATTATCGAAAAAAGAAAACTTGTTTCTACAAATGATTCGTGAGTTTGCCGAAAAAGAGGTGAAGCCTTTGGCTGCTCAGATTGACGAAGAAGAACGTTTTCCCTACGAAACCGTAGAAAAAATGAGCAAGATAGGAATTATGGGTATTCCCTTTCCTGTTGAATATGGCGGTGCAGGCGGAACCAACAGTATCTACTCGATGGCCGTCGAAGAACTATCGCGCGTATGTGCCACCACGGGGGTTATTGTATCTGCCCACACATCATTGTGCCTTGCTCCCATATACGAATTCGGAACAGAAGAGCAACGGATGAAGTATCTTCCTAAACTCTGTTCGGGTCAGTGGATTGGAGCATTCGGGCTAACGGAACCCAATGCCGGAACAGATGCCGCAACACAGCAAACAATAGCTGTTGAAGATGGCGATAATTACATTCTTAACGGATCAAAGATATTCATAACCAACGCATCGGCAGCCAATATTTTTATAGTGATGGCCATGACCGACAAATCGCAGGGAACGAGAGGTATATCGGCATTCATCGTGGAACGCGATTTTCCCGGATTTTCGGTAGGTAAAGAAGAAAAAAAATTAGGAATACGTGGTTCCGCAACCTGCGAGTTGATAATGGAAAATTGCATTGTTCCTAAAGAAAATATGCTGGGACGTTTGGGCGAAGGCTTCAAGATTGCCATGAAAACCCTTGATGGCGGGCGTATAGGTATTGCCGCACAGGCTTTAGGTATTGCACAAGGAGCGATGGACGAAACTGTGAAATACGTAAAAGAACGTAAACAGTTCGGTAAACCCATTGCCAAGTTCCAAAACACACAATTCCAACTTGCCGATCTACAAACCCGCATAGAGGCATCCCGCCTTCTTGTACGGTTGGCTGCTTATAAGAAAGACTGCAAACAGCCTTATTCGGTCGAAGCCGCTCAGGCAAAACTCTTTGCTGCCGAAACAGCGATGGATATGACCGTAAAAGCAGTTCAATTTCATGGTGGATACGGTTATACCCGCGAGTATCCGGTAGAAAGAATGATGCGCGATGCCAAAATCACAGAGATATACGAAGGTACTTCCGAAGTGCAACGGATGGTTATCAGTGCCAATTTGTTGAAATAATCTTTTCCTAATTAAAAAAACTAAATCGAAAATGAAAATAATTGTTTGCATAAAGCAAGTACCCGATACAACCGAGATTAAACTCGATCCTGTGAAAGGGACAATGATTCGCGAAGGGGTTCCCAGCATTATGAATCCCGATGACAAAAGCGGATTGGAAATAGCCCTGCAACTCAAAGATAAATACAATGCCCATGTAACGGTCATTACAATGGGGCCCGCACAAGCCGACGACATACTACGCGAGGCTTTTGCCATGGGAGTCGACCGAGCTATACATCTTAGCGACCGTAAGTTTGCAGGAGCCGATACTCTGGCTACATCAAACGCCCTTGCCGGAGCATTGCGTATGCTTCAGTACGACCTTATCATTACCGGGCGTCAAGCCATCGACGGCGATACGGCACAAGTGGGGCCACAGATAGCCGAATTGCTCGATTTACCACAAGTTACTTACGTAGAAGACTTAGAGTTTGATAACGATAAGACCTTTACCATCAAAAAATTTCTGGAAGAAGGATATCAGATGTTACAAGTAGAGTCGCCCTGCCTTATTACCGTTCTTTCATCAGCCAATAAAGCCCGTTACATGTCTGTCCGTGGCATTCTTGAGGCTTACGACCATGAAGTTGAACTCTGGGGATTCGACAACATCAAGGTAGATGAAGAGAAGCTCGGTCTGAAAGGCTCTCCTACCCGTGTCTTTAAATCGTTCACCAAAGGGGCTAAGGTTATGGGTACGCTCTATGACGATGTTTCGTCCATCGAAGCAGCCGATATTATAGTGAACAAGCTAAAAGAAAAATTTATTGTCTGATAAAGTAAAAACAGAAATCATTATGGATAAAACTCAATATAAAGGTGTTTATGTTTTTGTTGAACAACGCGAAGGCGTTATCCAAAACGTAGCCTTGGAGCTCCTCAATAAAGCACGCGAATTGGCAGGCACACTCAACGAAAAAGTATGTGCCATCCTTTGCGGATACAATGTTTCGGCCATGGCGCAAGAAGTCATTGCTTATGGAGCAGATATCGTGCTTTGTGTAGACGCTCCCGAACTGGAACATTACGTTACCGAGCCTTATGTACAAGCCGTTGCTAAGATACTGAAAGACAGAAAACCTTCGGTTGTACTGATCGGTGCAACAACCATCGGGCGCGATCTTGGCCCCCGTCTATCGGCACGCATGGAAACCGGACTGACAGCCGACTGTACGGCCTTAGCGGTTTCGGACGATGGCGACTTATTGATGACCCGCCCTGCATTTGGCGGAAACCTTATGGCAACAATCATCTGCAAGGAGCATCGCCCTCAGATGTCGACCGTCCGTCCCGGTGTGATGCGCATGGGTACTAAAGATACAAACCGCACGGGCGATGTGGAACGGGTAGAGATCAACTTCGACAGTTCACGTTTCAAAGTGAAGATACTCGAAACCGTGAAAGAACAAAAAGATAAGATAGACATAACCGAAGCAAAAATTCTTGTATCTGGCGGGCGTGGTGTAGGTAATGTTGAAACATTTAAACTGCTCGACGAACTGGCAAAAACCATTAATGCCGAAATATCTTCTTCGAGAGCAATGGTAGATGCCGGACTGGTGTCGCACGACCGCCAAGTGGGACAAACCGGAAAAACAGTACGTCCCGATGTGTATTTTGCGTTGGGTATTTCGGGGGCAATTCAGCATTTGGCAGGAATGGAAGAGTCGGACTACATTATAGCCATCAACAAAGACAAATACGCCCCTATCTTTCAGGTCGCCGATTTGGGTATTGTGGGCGATGTAAAACAAATTGTTCCTTTGTTAACAGCCAGACTCAAAAAATAAGAAGAACATTGTTTGTGTTATTCACCATAACAAAATTTTAATTTATATATCATCATGAATAAAGTATATATCCTTTCGGCAAAGAGAACGGCAATAGGTAAGTTTTTAGGAACCATAGCCAATGTATCGGCAGCCGATTTGGGCGCAACCGTTATTAAAGACATTCTCAGCGAAACCAAGATAGACCCTGCCCTTCTGGACGAAGTGATTGTGGGTAACGTACTGTGCGCAGGCCAAAAACAAGGAATTGCCCGCCAGGCTTCTGTAAAAGCCGGAATCCCAGTTGAAGTACCCGCCTATGGTATAAATATGATTTGCGGTAGCGGCATGAAGTCTGTTCTTTCGGCCTACAATAGCATCAAATCGGGCGAAGCGGACTTAATACTTGCCGGAGGTACGGAATCGATGTCTGGAACAGGTTTTGTGGTAGGTTCCGGCACACGTCAAGGACATAAAATGGGTAATATGGTTGCCTTAGACCATATGGTTTGCGATGGGCTTACCGATGCCTTTACCGGTGTGCACATGGGTATAACTGCCGAAAATATTGCCGAAAAATACAATATAAGCCGTGAAGAACAAGACAGTTTTTCGTACAAGTCGCAACAAAAAGCTATCGCGGCAATAGATAAGGGTGTGTTTAAAGAAGAAATTGTACCTGTTGTAATAGAAAGCCGGAAAGGAACTATTGTTTTCGACACCGACGAATTTCCTAATAGGGCAAGTACGCCCGAAAAACTGGCAGCCTTGAAACCTGCCTTCAAAAAAGACGGAACGGTAACAGCCGGAAACGCTTCGGGACTTAACGATGGAGCGTCATTCCTGCTGATTGCATCCGAGGCAATGGTAAACAAACTTGGCATTAAACCTTTGGCCGAAATTGTTGCAACAGGGCAAGCCGGAGTCGATCCCAATTATATGGGTATGGGTCCCGTTCCTGCTATTGGCAATGTGCTGAAAAAATCGGGCTACAAACTGTCTGAAATAGACCTGATAGAGCTAAACGAAGCTTTCGCAGCACAGTCGTTGGCCGTTATAAAAGAACTCTGCAAAGAACACAACGTTACAGAGCAATGGTTTATGGACAGAGCCAATGTTAATGGTGGTGCTTTAGCTTTGGGTCACCCTATCGGTGCATCGGGAAACAGGATTATTGTAACCCTATTGCACGAAATGGGTAGGCGCAATCATAAATTGGGGTTAGCCTCTCTCTGCATTGGCGGAGGCATGGGTACGTCTGTAATCCTGAAAATGGAATAAAAAACCCTATATTTTACAATTATAGTTTAGCAATCCTGCAAGGTTTATTCGTCCAAAGAATAGCCTTGCAGTTTTTTTATTTACAGAAAAGCCTGACTTTTCGTATCTTTGCAGTCTAAAAAAGAAAGACCCGAAAAGTGATTTATCCAGATAATTTTGAAACAAAAATAGGTTTCGATAAAATACGCGAATTAATTTCCGCAAAATGTTTAAGCTCCTTGGGGATAGAAAAGACCGATGAAATGGCTTTCTCTACCAACTTTGAGCATATACAAAACCTATTGTCGCAAACCGAAGAATTTGTACGTATTCTGCAAGAAGAAGACGAATTTCCGGCAAACTATTTCTTCGATGTTCGCCCCGCCCTGAAAGGCATCCGCATAGAAGGTACATGGCTCGACGAAAATGCTTTGTTCGACCTACGCCGTTCACTACAAACTATAAAGGACATCGTTTCTTTTTTGCAGAAAGAGGACGACGAAAACACATCCTACCCTCACTTACAGGATTTGGCGGGCGATGTTCTTGTATTTCCGCAACTGATATCAAAAACAGATGCTATTCTCGACAAATTCGGACGGATAAAAGACAATGCCTCGCCCGAACTAAACCGCATACGCAAAGAAATAGCACAAACAACAAGCGGAATATCACGTAGTTTGAATGCTATTTTAAGGTCGGCTCAGACCGAAGGCCTTGTTGAAAAAGATGTTACACCCACCATGCGCGACGGACGCTTGGTTATACCCGTAGCACCTGCTTTCAAACGTAAACTGAAAGGGATTGTACACGACGAATCGGCATCGGGCAAAACTGTGTTTATAGAACCATCGGAAGTAGTGGAGGCCAACAACCGTATACGCGAGCTTGAAAGCGAAGAACGGCGCGAGATAGTAAAAATACTTATTGCCTTCACAAACGAAGTGCGCCCGCTTGTGCCAGACATTGTACAATCGTACGATTTTTTGGCATGGATAGACTTTATCCGTGCTAAAGCCCGGTTTGCATTGGATATAAATGCTATAAAACCGGTAATTGAAAATACGCAACAAATAGGATGGGATAAAGCAAAGCACCCTTTGCTCTATTTGTCGCACAAAAAACAGAATAAAACCGTTGTTCCGCTCGATATCTGGCTCGACCATACCAATCGCCTGCTCATTATATCGGGGCCTAATGCCGGAGGGAAGTCGGTATGCCTCAAAACCGTTGGATTGCTCCAATATATGGTGCAATGCGGTTTGCTTATACCCCTTGCCGAAAGTTCTAAAGTTGGGATTTTCGATAAAGTATTCATTGATATAGGTGATGAACAATCTATCGAAAACGACCTCAGTACATACAGTTCGCACCTGACCAACATGAAGCATTTTGTACGCAATTGCGACGGTAAAACAATTCTTCTAATTGACGAATTTGGCGGGGGAACCGAACCTCAGATTGGAGGAGCTATTGCCGAATCGCTGCTCAAACGTTTCAATCAGAAAGGGGCTTTCGGGGTCATCACTACCCACTATCAAAATCTGAAACACTTTGCTAACGAAAATAAAGGAGTAGTAAATGGTGCTATGCTCTACGACAGGCACTTGATGCAACCCTTGTTTTCGCTCTCTATCGGTAATCCGGGTAGTTCGTTTGCCATCGAGATTGCGCGCAAAATAGGCTTGCCCGAAGATGTTATTGCCGATGCCTCTGAGATTGTGGGCAGCGATTATATCAATATGGATAAGTATCTGCAAGACATTGTCCGTGACAAACGTTATTGGGAACAGAAAAGACAAAGCGTCCGCCAAAAAGAAAAACGACTGGAAGAACTTACTCAAACCTACGAAACCGATTTGCAAGATGTTGTAAAGCAACGCAAAGAAATCATCCGTAAGGCCAAAGAAGAAGCACAAAGCCTTGTCAGCGAAGCCAATGCCAAGATAGAAAATACTATCCGCAGCATAAAGGAAGCACAGGCCGAGAAAGAGAAAACTAAAGATATACGTTCCGATTTGGCTAAATTCCGTGAACGATTAGCCCAAGAATCTGATTTGCAAGACGAGAAGATAGCCCGTAAGATGCAAAAATTGCAAAACAGGGATAAAAATAAGCAGAAGAAAGCTAAACCTTCTAAAGAAGCGCAAATGCCCGAAACTATTTCGGTAGGTAACGATGTTCGCATAAAAGGGCAAATCTCGGTAGGGCAAGTGATGGACATACAGGGGCGAAACGCTATTGTTGCCTTTGGAATGATAAAATCGACAGTCAAGCTCGATACCCTTGAGCGTGTCAGTAAAAATCAGCAGAAAAGAGATAATGTATATGCAAAAAATACGTTTGTGAGCGACCAAACCCACGAACGTATTTACGAAAAGAAGCTCAACTTCAAACAAGATATCGACGTACGGGGCATGCGTGGCGACGAGGCTCTGCAAGCCGTTATGTATTTCGTCGATGATGCTATTCAGATAGGAGTGTCGCGTGTGCGTATCCTGCACGGTACAGGAACGGGAATACTGCGCCAACTAATAAGAGACTACTTGCGTGGAGTTAATGGTGTGTGTAACTATCAGGACGAACATGTACAGTTTGGCGGAGCAGGTATCACTGTGGTAGACTTAGAGTAGACCTCCTTTATCTAATTCATCAAGAAGCGAGGCAGAGACATCAGTGTCTACTTTCCGGGCAAACCAAGCATCGGATGCTTTAATATTATCCAAATCGTCAAGGGTGAGTGTTTTAGGGCGTTTACCCTTGTCCGACCAGTCGATGTAGCGGTGGATATTATTGCTTAATGAGTTTCGTAAAGGCGAATTCACAAGAATGGTCTGGAAAAACAATTCATCGGCACAGCCCACATACCGGTTGAACCTTACGAAATCAGCATTTTGTTCTATGTAACTGAGAATATATTCCACAGCCTGCATATTCAAACACATCCAGCATGCCCCATAATATACAGGACGTATGGGATAACGACGCTTAAACCCCGCTTTAACCAGAATTTTACGAATAAAGTTATTGTTCCGCACGTCAGTTTCCGGCAAAAAATGCCAATATTGGTAACGCTTCTTCACGTTTTTAGACCAATCATCATTGCCCAAAAGGTGATAATCAATATAACTTTTATCCCTATTCTGAAGCAGAACATCTATTATTTGCCCCATTGGTTTTACAGGATAGTCTTGTCCGCTGATAAAAAGAATGTGGGAATACTCTATACCTTGCTGCGCTACTTCGGAAAAAGAATTAAGCATCTGTTCCACTTGCGAGAATCGTCCCCAGACAACGTTTACCCTCTTTTTCAGAAAAATAGCTCCGCTTACAGCTTCCTTAAATGGCAGGATATCGGTCTTTGCATCAAGGTTTATGTATATATCTGCCCGCGGGTGCTGCAAACGTTGCACCAACCTATTCAGCAAATGGGCATCGGTATGGGCATGTATGAGTATGGCCGTTTTCATCGGTGGTTTTTCTAACTTGAATAACGTTCAATCAGCGTCAATAGTTTTTGTGCCGATTTCTTCCACGAATATTTTTCTACCTGCGCCCTACCCTTCTCTTTCAATGAATCTTGCAAAGACGAATCATTCAACAACAGGTTCATTTTTGCAGTTAAATCACTAACATCATAAGGGTCAAAATAAAGAACGGCGTCCCCACTTATTTCCTTTATAGCAGGAATATCGGATGCTATGACAGGGCAACCACAACACATGGCTTCGAGTGGTGGTATGCCAAACCCCTCGTAAAGAGATGGATAAACCGAAAACTCCGCATTTTGATACATTTCAATCAACCTGTCATCATCTACATATCCCGGAAGAACCACATTTTCGGTAATCAGGTTCTGCATATCGGGCGTATTAAATGCCTTGAAGCGCATGCCTATAATGTACAGTTTCAACGATTTATCGTCTATTTCTTTAAAAGCCTCAACCAAACGGACAAAGTTTTTACGGGGATCCATAGAAGATACTGCTATGATATACCGTTCGCTCTCAGTTCTGTTTTTTGTTACAGGAGGTATATCGTGACGGGGAGTATCGCCATATATAACCGATATTTTTTGCGGATCTACCCCTAAGGTATCTACTATTTCATTTCGGGAAAATTCACTCACAGTAAGCACTTGATGTGCCTTTCGGGCTATGCGGGGCATCATGTAGTGATAAAACCTGTAATAGTTTTTAGAAAACCATTCGGGATGACGCTCGTGCGAAACATCGTGAATAGTCATTATCTGGTTACTGTAATTAAGAGGACCACAGCCTGTAAGGCTTATCAGTAGAGGGCTACCAATGCTTTTCAAATATCGAGGCAGGCTCAACTGTTCCCACAAATGAGTATTCAGTTTTCCACAACTAACAGTCTTGAAACGGATATCATAATCGGGATTTATTTCGGTAGGTGTTACCACAACAAAGTCAGCACCCAAATCGTACAAACTGTTGCAGATATTCATTGCATAGAAATGAACACCAGTAGGCCTTTGTGTCAGGAAACGTCCGTTAATTACAAACATACAATCAAAATACTTTATTCGGTTTTTCTATATAGTTTATGGCTATACCAACTACGTTTCAAAAAACATTGGCTCAAAGCTATCCAGAACTTTATTTTAAACAATCGCCACGGTTTATTAGCCACAGGCGTTTCTTTGAAGTAATCAATACCCGAAACAATATTAAAATATTCTTTTTTCCGCGTCATTCCCCTATCCAAAAACTCAATGTGATGCGTAACCATTCTTGATTTCGGGAATACATAAAACCGTTTATTTTTACGGTCGTCAATATACGGATAACGAGGTAGATAGCTGGGGATGTGCGTTGGCATGTTTTCATTCAGCAACAAAAAAGATTCATTCTTGTCTCTCAGATATTCGGCAATATAGCATTCCGGATAATCTACAAAATCGAACAACAAGGGATTATTCCGTACAAAACAGGCTTTAATCAAGGCAAAATCGACTGCCAGCGAATAATACTTATCGTACCAACCGGCACTTGCCCATACCACACCCGAATGGGCTAATTTACGGGCATATTTCGTAATTACCGTATCGGTATAAATCCACGTATCGGCTTCAAGTATAATACAAAAATCGGAGTCCGAAGGGATATGCTTCACTCCTTCTCTCAGTAATTGACTGTTACCTTTCAGATGTCCCTCATTTTCGTCTAAAACAATAAGTTTATCTATATATTTACTGAGAGAAGCATCTATCAGATATCCACTGTTCTTACCGTTACTTACAACAATGATATAATAGCTGTTCTCGTACCAAGTATCAGCTATAACCCGCAAGTTATATTTTAGGTCTTCTACCCTATCATATACCCGTATTACGACCGCTATTTTTGCCTTTTCGCCATCCATATTATCAATTTTCCCTATTATTTAATGGAGGCAAAGTATAACCATACTTATTATATTTACCTTGCTGATAAGTTTGTGGCAAATAAACAAAGTACTTATAATTAAGGATATACAGGAGAATTAAATAGGTTGTTGAGTTCAAATCGGACAAACCTTTTACATTGAGTGCCATGTTGTAGGCAAACAATGTAATGAGGGTCAGGTTTAATGCTTTGTTGCGAGTAAAAGACAGCTTCATTATCATAAACTGATAGAAGAAAAAAGCAAAAGTACCAGGTACCCCAAAGTAGATAAGCAAACGAGTGTATCCTACATCACTACCCCAGAATAACATATGACCGTTTCCATAGAGCCATATTGCCATCGTTTTAGGTAGAATAAACATATATTCTAAACTGTCGGACGAACGTGTTGAAAAACTACCCGTTTCTTGATAATTAAGAAACGCCTCGAAAGCCCATTCTGCAAACTCAGGGAAATAAAGATATACTAACGTCTGGCCAATACCAACCAAAACAACCGATATACCTATAAAAGACAAGGCTTGTCCCGCAGAAACCCCCTTATTTCTGTTCAATAAAAACAATATTATGAGCAATACCAAGCTGCCACCTGCGCCCACCATTACCGTACGCGCAGTTAAAAGCCCAACAAAGAAGATGTATGCATAAACAACCGCACAAAAGATACGTTGTCGCAGATTCATTGTTTTTGTCATTATTATATAAACCACCAATATCAAAGCTATACCATATATAATACCTGCACCAAAAAATGCTGTGCCATAGCCAAGCAAACGGGCACCTTCGGTATCATCACGTTTAATTTCAGCTTCTATATCAAGAAGTTGTATGGAGTTGAAGAATGATGCCACCGGCGGAATCCAATACATAAGTAAGGATATAGCTCCTTGAATACAAACTGCCGCAATAAAATAATAAAAAAGTTTATGTATACTTCCACCCTTATGTACCGCATTAAAAGAATAAACAACCAAATAAGCAGAAAAGAACCAAGCCACTTGACTTTTGGTCGTATCTATCCAATAGGGGTCGTAGTAGCTGTTCATGTATGCAGTGAAGAAACAGAAGAATGTCAAGAATAAGTAAGACATAAACACCTTGGCTATCTCAGGGAAAGGTGTTCTGTTATAAATATATAAAGCTATACCCAAACCACCTGATGTAAAAATGAAAGAAAACCCGAACATCCCAATTGCCGCCGGATAAATATGATAGAACATTAATACCGTTAGTACTATTATTCCAAAAAATTTCTTCATTATACTTTATCTAAAAATAATCCTGTAAATAACTGACTTCTTATATTCTAACTTAAACAAGCACTTGATAAACAATATCAAATAGTCTTGCCGTGTATAGTTTTGTTTTAAATATAAAGGTGAAGAAAAACACCTTTTCAAGACTTTCAGTCCCAACCGTGAATTTGCACAAAGCCGTAACCAATGCAAAGATAACATATCTTGCAGATAATCTTGAGAACAATATGGAGTTTCAATATTTTTCTCCTGCAAATTCAACATGAACGATTCGCATTCCGACAGAAACGTAAAAGATGAATATTTAGGATTTGCCTCTGCAACAGAAGCATATATATCTAAATAATCGTCTGTGTCGGGCAATCCCAAATGGGCACAATGTATCTTAAATACTTTTTTCTTGTTTTCTAACTGTGTCCATGCATTAAGGGTTGATATCTGAGATTCGTGTACCCGATAAAGCAACAGTGGTTCGGGAATATTAGCCAATTTTGTTACATACAAAGCTTTCGACCACAAACCATAATCCTCAACATGAAGATATTCCTCTTCGAATTTAAGCCCCTGTTCTGTAAAAAGGGTTTTCCTGATCATCACCGCCGGATGACAGATGCCCGATTTGAATAAAAGAAAAGCTTGTAATTCTTCGTATTTGCAAGGATTAATATACAGGTTATGCTTTCTACGGTCTTTTCTGAATGTGTAGAACATAGAACTCACGATATCGTAGTCCGGATTTTCCTCCAAAAAAGTAACCTCTTTAGCTATACGCTCCGGCAATGAAATATCGTCTGCGTCCATCCGGGCTATATATTTACCGGAACACAAACCAATCCCTTTATTCAGTGTTTTTATCAGCTTAAGGTTCGGCTCATTTTTATAAAGTTTTATACGGCTATCCTTTCGAGCCAAAGATTGTAATATCGCATTCGTTCCATCAGTCGAACAATCGTCAATCACCACAAGTTCAAGATTGGTATAAGTTTGGTTCAATATAGAGTTAATCGATTTTTCGACATACAACTCTACATTATAGCATGGTATCAATACGGAAACTAACGGACTTTGCATAATAAACCTATCTTTTTTTGGCTGTTAGCACTTTTTGGTAAACAGTCTTATATCCTTCTATCATACGGCTTATCGTAAAATTATTCAGGTACGATTGCCGTGCGTTTTTCGATTTTTGGGTGTATAGTTCATCGTTTTCAAGAATAAGCCTGATTTTTTCAACAAACTCTTCGGCATTATTCTGAACGACATAGCCATTGTCGCCTGTCAGCATTTCGGACAAACCACCAACATCGGATGCAACAACAGGTTTCCCGTACGATAAAGCTTCGATCACCGATATTGGTAACCCCTCATAATTTGACGGTAATACAAACAAATCGGCATACGACAAGCATCGATGTGCGAAATGACATTCCCCTAAACAATATACATTCTCAGGAAGCCCTTCTATCGGCTGTTTATTTCCTATCCAAACAAAAGCATATTCAGACATCAACTCTGCTATATCCAGAAACAACTCGAATTTTTTTTGCTTCGATATGCGCGATATGCACATCATCATCTTGGGGTATTTCGTTTTCAGTTCCCGCAAAGTAGCTTCAAACTCTAAATCTGTATCATTTTTCTCTAATGTATGGTCCTGCAATCCATTATAAACCATCTCTACATTGCCTTCTATGCCTTCTTCGGCCATACATTTTACATCATAATGGCTCACGCCCACAATGCGGGCAGCTCTTTTCTGAAGAAGTTTTTCGAGAAAAAGGTATTTTCTGAAAGCTTTTCGTATAGAATCAAAACCATGCACTGTGTACACCACGCTCTCTTTACTGAAAGCAATACGCCCCAGTAATCCCATTTTTGATGAATGTAAGTGAACGACATCGGGTTTGTACTTAAACCGAAGGTATATCAACCGGAAAAGGAGTGCTAAATCTTTTATCGAAGCATCTTTTCGGTGTGCAGAAAGCCTTATGCGTTTTATCCGGGAATCCAGATGTTGCCAAGCTTCACCTTCACCCCCATATAAAACGTACAATTGGTTAGTTTTGTCTTTATTCAGTTCGTGCAACAAACTCGCCACAACAGACTGAGCTCCACCGTATTCAGAAACTGTTATAACCTGAAATATTTTCATTCAAATCATTTTAAATGAACGCAAAGATAATCTTTTCTTTTTAATTATTTTAATTCAAACTCAATTGCATACAAACCATACTCTGCCCAAGCTTGTAATATCTGCTATTTATTTTTTCAGAAAGATTTATCGAGAATGCTTTTTTTATATTAAAAAACATTACTTTTGTAGTGTAGTCGTGGTTAATACACAAAAAACATTTCACAAGAACACAAACTTACATAAAATAATTTTTTATTGAATGGCAAAACTCTTTTCAAAAAAGTCTTATAGTGTCTATCATTGGATTGTAGACCTATTTATTGTCTATGCGTCCATTCTTATCTCGTATTTTTTATTTAAAAATAGTTTGGAAGATTTTCAAGACAATTACTATGCATTCATCACTATATCGCCCTACATAGGTATAGCATATATATTACTGAGCCATATTTTCGAACTGAATACATCGAAAGATTTTACCATATTTGGCGTCACATATTCGGTAACACTGACCATTGTATGCCTGTTCTTCATAACCATGGCTTTAAGCTTTATGGCGCGTGTTTTCGCATACCCTCGTAGTATTCTTCTTTTCAGTTCTTTTTTACAGATAGTACTGCTCACCCCATGGCATTTATATCTGAATAAACGCCACCTGAGGCACAATATAAACAAAACATCTATCATAATCGGATACGAAAAAGCAAACGATATTGTTTACAAACTACTTCGCTCTAAAGGTTTGACTGCTAATATAAAATATATATGCAGTCCCCAAATAAGCGATCTGGAACAGCGTATCGAGGAATGTGAGATTGTTTTTATATCGGAAGATACCAATAGAGAAGAACGGCGCACCATCATCGAGTTTTGCCTCCATCACAAAAAAGCAATACTTTTTTCGCCCCGTTTCAATGATATTTTCTTATTAAACAGTACATTCACACAAATAGAAGACTATCCTATATTTGAAGTTAAGCCACTGAAGATAAACGCTTCAAGTTTATTCATAAAACGAAGCATTGATATAATACTAAGCCTCGTTGCACTGATTATTTTTGCTATACCTTTTGTTCTGATATGTATCTGCCTTAAAATTGGTGGAGGATCTGTTTTTTACCGGCAAGAAAGGGTTACCAAACATGGACGAATTTTTAATATTATAAAATTCAGAACCATGGTCGAAAACGCAGAGGCTCTGTCGGGGCCCGTGCTTGCACAACAAACTGACAGCAGAATCACAAAAATCGGCAACTTCCTACGGGCAACACGCCTTGACGAAACTCCCCAAATATTCAATATCCTAAAAGGGGATATGAGTATAGTAGGCCCACGCCCTGAAAGACCATTCTTTGTTGAACAATTTAAAAAAGAAATACCCGAATACGAACTCCGACAGTTTGTTAAGGCCGGACTGACCGGTATGGCACAGGTTCAGGGTAAATACAACACCTCGGTAAGGGATAAGCTGAAATACGATTTAATGTATATAAATAACTATTCTATACCTTTGGATATCAAGCTCATAATGCAGACTCTAAATATACTGCTCCGTAAGGATAGCACCGAAGGGGTCAGAGATAATGTTGGAGACATCGACGAATTCATAAAAAAGGTTACCATCACCAACTCTGACGGAACAGATAATAAAAGCAATAGACAAGAGAATGAATAAGTTTTCGGAACTTATAACCAACCGTCGTAGCATACGCCGTTTTACCACAGAAAAAATAGAAAGTAAGCACGTAGAACTGGTACTTCGTGCCGCTTTAATGTCTCCTTCGTCCCGAAACATAAGGCCTTGGCATTTTATAGCCATCGAGAACAAAGAAACCCTTTCCAAACTGTCAGAATGCCGTCCGGCAGCCAAGCAAATAAAAGACTGCGCTTTAGCGGTAGTTGTGACTGGCGATTCATTAGCCAGCGATGTTTGGGTAGAAGATTGTACCATCGCTGCTACCATGATGCAACTGCAAGCCGAAGAACTGGGCTTAGGTAGTTGTTGGGTACAAGTACGCGAAAGATATGCCGATGAAGATTTTTTGGCCGAAGATTATATAAAAAACATCCTCGATTTGCCCATGCAACTACACGTTCTGTCAATCATCATATTTGGATACAAGGACGAAAACAAACCACCCCACAAAAACGAAGACCTCTTGTGGGAAAAAATTCATATCGACAAATTCTAATCTCCGGTATTAAGGATATGGCATCCGGCAAAAAAAAGAGTACCGAAAACAGACTTGCCTATGGTTTAACCATAATGGTGTATGGTATTGTTTTCCTATTGAGCGAGACAGGCATATTAGCTAAAATTCCTTACATACAGCATTTAACCGGCATAGGCAGTTTGTTTATGATTGCCGGTATTGTATTTTTGTGTTTCAAAACCGAAAAAACAATAGGCATAATACTCACGGCAATCGGCGTAGTGATTAATATCAGTTTATTTTTCGGATGGCCAAAACCGTACTCTTATCTGTTTGCACCCTTGCTGCTCATTATTGCCGGGTTAATTATGGTTTTGAGTACTAAAAAGTAAAAAAAGGATATATATATGAAAATTGTTCTTATCGGAGCCGGTAATCTGGCCACACAACTTGCTTCGGCTCTGACTGCAGCCTCGCACCAGATAGTTCAGATATATAGCCGGACAAAGGAATCGGCCCAAGCCTTAGCTGAAAAAACAAACACCAGTTTTACGACAGATATAAAGCAAATAACAAGCGATGCCGATATCTATATTTTTTCGGTAACAGATTCCGTTGTTGTAAATCTGATTGAACAGATGCCTTTCAACAATGGCCTGTGGCTACATACGGCAGGCAGCCTACCGATGAACGTTTTTGAGGGGTATTGCGCAAATTTTGGAGTTATTTACCCATTCCAGACTTTCAGCAAAAAGCGTAACGTTGGTTTCCGCAACATTCCTTTTCTGACAGAAGCCAACAATGAATTGAGTATGGAAAAGATAAACGATTTACTTGCAAAGGTATCCGGCTCCATACGCCCCCTGTCGTCCGATAAACGAAAATACATGCACCTTACCGGAGTTTTTGCCTGCAATTTTGTTAATCACCTGTATCATATATCGGAAAACATCCTTAACAAAGAGGATATCCCTTTCGACATAATACTGCCACTGATAGAAGAAACGGCAAATAAAGTAAAAACCCTATCCCCACAAGAAGCTCAAACAGGCCCGGCTATAAGGATGGATAGGAATATTATAGATAAACACTTATCTTTGTTGGACGATAAAAATCATCGTGAAATATACCGCCTATTGAGCGAAGATATTTTCAAGAAGAACAAAAAAGATTGAAAAAACGGATAACGCCATGAGTACTATAAACCACGACCTGACTCAAATAAAAGCTTTTATTTTCGATATAGACGGTGTATTGTCGTCGAGTACCATAACCCTTTCGTCCGACGGTGAACCGATGCGTACCGTAAACATAAAAGACGGATATGCTATTAACCTGGCCGTAAAGAGTGGTTATACGGTAGCTATAATTACAGGAGGTAATACTCCAGCCATTCAAAAACGTTTTGAAAGACTCGGTGTAAAACATATATACATGAAATCGGCTGTAAAAAAGCTCGACTTCAAAGACCTTATTGATAAAACAGGCTTAAAGCACGAGGAAATTATATACGTAGGTGACGACATTCCCGACTACGAAGTCATGCAAATGGTTGGCCTGCCCGTAGCTCCTGCCGATGCCGCTCCCGAGATTAAAGCAATAGCAAAATATATTTCGCACCGCAATGGTGGGCAAGGCGTTGGGCGCGATGTTATAGAACAAGTACTGAAAGCTCAAGGCAAATGGATGACTGCCGATGCCTTTGGCTGGTAAAAAATAAGCGGATATGCTAAACCGCAATCCGCTTCTATCTTTTATCGCCACTCCGATATTTCATTTATCGGCTTACGCTTCCGTTCGAGGATTTTGCTCTTTTCTTTATCGACATATCCTATGGGGAAAATAGCGATAGCTTCCCTGTTTTGAGGAATATCCAAGGATTTTGTAAGCGAGGGCAAATCAAAATTGCATACCCAGCAAGTGCCCAAACCCGCATCGTGTACAGCCAGACAAATATGTTGGGCAGCTATGGCTGCATCTATATCGCCGCTATCCATTCCATCGGAGGCTCTTTTCCACGATTGCACCGTATCCTTGCATACAACAATATAGACTGGAGCCTTTTTAAACCATTCGCGGTTATATGCCTCACAAACTTTACTCCTCAACTCTTCACTCTCTATTACATAAAAATACCACGGCTGAAGATTACAGGCCGAAGGAGCTAATTGTGCACATTCAAGAATATACTTTATTTTGCTCTCCTCCACCTTTTGGGGCAGATAATCCCTCACGGAATATCTTTCGTTTATAATGTCCTTTAAGTCCATTGCTATTTTGTTTTATACACTTTTCTTAAACTCCGGCAAATAGTCTTCCCAAGCATTAAATAAAGCTTGCATTGATGGTAAAACGATGTTTGCCCCTGCTTCCGATAAAACTTCGGGCGCAATAGGCCCTGTGGTTAGGGCAATAGTAAATATTCCCGCAGCAGAAGCAGCCTGAACTCCCATCGGTGCGTTTTCTACAACTATTGCCTGATTGGGTTTCAGATGCCCTGCTTTTTCCAGTCCCATAAGGTAAGGTTCGGGAGAGGGTTTTCCGTGTTTCACGTCGAACGCGGTAACCATTTTGTTGTACGAGAATATTCCCCGGAAATTCTGCTCCAGCCTGTCGAGTAAGGATTTTTGCCCTGAACCTGTAACCAATACGCATTCCAAGCCATCGGCCTTTACCTTATTCAACATTTCGGGAGCATAAGGAATAACATCTCCATTGTTATATCGGGTGAATAGTTCCGACTTACGGGCATACAGGCTTTTTACTTCATCGTTGGTAGCAGGTCTGTTAAAGCACCGTTCCGTAAGTAAATTTATTGTACTTGCGCCTGTTCGCCCTTCGTGTAGGTAAAATTCTTCGGATGTGCATTCGTAGCCTGCTTCGGTCATCGTTTCGTACCACGAACGGGCATGATGTTTCATCGAATCGTAAAGCACGCCATCCATATCAAAAAGGACAGCTTTCAGATCAAAGTCCTTAAATCCGTTTTCGTGTAAATATGAATGTAATTGTTCCTTCATTACATCTATCATCAATTAGTTGTTGTTATGGTGATGCAAAGGTACGAGAACAAAATATGAATTACACCTTTCTTTCAAAGAATAACCAACGAAAAAGCATGATTAACCCGTAGTGCATTTAGAGAGTTTATGTCAAATCGCTTATTATAAGATTTTTATAGCATTTGCCATTGAGCCGCCTACACTCCTCAAATGCACTACGAGTTATGATTATAAGGGGTTTATTTCCAAAGTGGAGTTGCTTCAAGCAGAATTCCATCATCCATCGAATATTGCTCAAGAGAATCTTCTTTCGATTGAATAACAATATAAATCATCTGTTCATCAGAAGTATTGGTCATACCCCGAACTCCGGCAGGAGCAACACGCACTATACTTCCCTCCGAAATATCAAAACACTGGTCATCGACCTGAAATTTGCCCGCACCACTTAAAATAAGATACGTTTCTTCGTTCTGCTTATGAGCATGAAAGATGGGGAGATCTGTTTTAGCCGGCAATACACTCAGCGATATCTCCGTACCGGTTGCATTGGTTATTTCTTTCAGGAAAGCTTTACCATTTGCTGTTTCAGACAAAAGGGAGAGTTTCCCGAAATCTACAGCTGTGAAATTCTTGTTCTCTGCTACTTTATTCATTTTTGTAACTTTTTAATTATTAGCTATTGTTCCTATTAGTAACTTCATTACTTTTGCATACAAATATAGAGCGATCGTTCTAACAAAACAAGAAGGCACACGAAGGTAAGCCACTTACATTGATGTAACAATTATTGAGTAAGAACATATTATGGGAGAAAAAATAATAACAAATTTTGAAAATTCCGGGTACTGTCCTGTACGGGATGTTATAGCACGTTTGGGCGACAAATGGTCTATACTCATACTGACGACTTTAAAAACAAATGGAAAGTTAAGGTTTAGTGAAATACAACGGTCGATAGGTGATGTATCGCAACGTATGTTGACCGTAACCCTGCGCTCTATGGAAGCTGACGGAATTATTCGCCGTGAAGTTTATGCCGAAGTTCCACCAAGAGTTGAATATGAACTGACAGAGTTAGGCGAGAGCCTTTTCCCTCATCTGCAAGCATTAGTGGATTGGGCATTAAAAAGTATGGATATAATAATGTCGTGCAGGGAAAATTTCAAAAAATAACTATTGCACATAAATAACAAGAACCTAATGACCGTTAAACAAATTACACAAAATAAGAAACAGTTTTTAGATTTATTACTCTTGGGTGATGAACAGGAAAACATGATTGACCACTATCTGGAGCAAGGCGATATGTTTGCTTTATATGATGAAGACCTGAAAGCCGTTTGTGTTGTAGTTCACGTAGATAATGACATTTGCGAATTGAAAAACATAGCTGTTTATCAACAATTCCATAGGCAAGGATATGGAAAAAAGCTTATATCTCATATCTCGAAGTTCTATGAAAATAAGTACAAAACGATGCTTGTTGGCACGGGCGAAACACCTTCAGCTCTCTCGTTCTATCGGCAATGCGGGTTTGAATTGTCTCATCGTATTAAGAATTTCTTTACCGATAATTACAACCATCTGATGTTTGAAGAGGGAGTTCAGTTGGTTGATATGATTTACTTGAAAAAGGATTTAAAATAGTGCCCCATTCTATTTTTAACGTACTGATTTTAAACAATTTTATTTTAGTACTTGTTATATAATCGAAATTGAATTACATTTGTACTGAGTTTCGCTTTCTTTACTATTTTATTTAGTTCGGGCAGGGGCGACTCTTTAATTCAAACACAATTAGTTTTTAATCATAACTTCTTTAAAGGCTTATCATTATGGCAAAAGTTTATGACATAACATCGCAAGAAAAAAGAACAACAGACTGTTCTTTCGACTTGAATGTGGAAGCAACTAAGAAAGAGGAGAAAGAAACCGCATCGAGTGCATACGGCGAAATTCTGAAAATCTTCAAAGAAGCCTTCAGTTTGATTGATGTTACAAAAATAATTAAAGGAAGATAAAATCCAAGAGAGTGGAAAAAGGTTATTGTTATTAATACCTCTATTCTATTTTCTCTTGGCTATTATTATTTCTTACTACTACTAAACAGGTTTAAATCCGATATATTAGGAAGTTCGGACGATACATTTAAAGTTGGAATAACAACCGATAGTGCTTGTTTGGGTAAAAATTGACTTCTGAATTTCTCTTCATCTTTCTTTTCAATCCGTCCACCTTTTCGCCATGTTCTTTTATAATAAGGCTCGTCGAGGTTGCTCACAATTACTCCGTTGCTACAAGATGCGTGAACAAATAAGTTATCTTTCAGGTAAACTCCAACATGATTGATTCCTTTTTTGTTTCCCGAAGTAGCAAAGAAAACCAAATCGCCGGTTTTTAAATCTTTTTTGTTCACATCAAACGAAACTTCTTTTGCAATATCTGCACTCCGACGCGATAAAGACTGATTAAAGACCACGTTATAGATAATTCCCGTAAAACCTGAACAGTCTACCCCTTTGGCGCTCGATCCTCCACGTCTATATCTTGTCCCCAACCATTTAGCGGCTTCTTTGTAGAGAGCCAAATGAGGGCTATTTTCGGCTATTTCGACCCCCAATTTCTTAGACAACTGTGTAAGGTCATGAAAAAAGCCTGTTTGATTTTTTTGTTGATTTTGAGCCTGAACTGTACTTAATACAGAACTGAAAGATAATAAGATTGTTAGCAGAAATATTTTGTGCGATACTTTCAGAAGCATTTATTTATAGCTTTTGTTTCGATTTTCAATTTTTCGAATCCAAAAATAAGAAATAATGGTCAAATAAAACAATTGATATCTATTAAGTTATAGACATTTTCGATTTTTTATAAACATAAAAACAGCCACATATTTAAAGAAATACTTTAAATACATCTATCTAACAGTTTGATGAAAAACAGATATCGTTACTTATCCAATAAAAGTAATTGGTCTTTTTCAGGATTAGAAATAAACAAACATAACAACCGTGTACGTTAATTTATGTCAATCCTTATTTTTCAGGCATAAATTTATTTGCCCAAAGATAAACCGTGTATGTTCTTATTTAATTTGGCTGGTTTATACAGATGATGTATCTTCGCTTATCGGAAAAATAGAATTTATAAACACTATGAGAGCAAAACATACCGTACGCCATCATTTCGAAAACGAATCGGTGTCAGTTTTAGAAATAAAAAGAAACCTCTTAATGGAGAAAGAGGGTGACCAACTTTACTTCTGGTTTGTATATGAAAAACGTAACGACTGCCTGAACCCGTTAGAATGTAAATTGTCAGAAAATAAAAGCGGAAAAGAATACTACATTTTTGAAGATGCTAAACTCGAATTCGATAACAAGGAAGCAATATTTACAGAAGGTGATAAGACCCATAAATTAAAAGTTGTATCGCCCACCAAAAGCTTACCCGAGGCTGTAAAAGAAAGTATAGACGATTTTCTTACAGCATTGCGCTTCGGTTAATTTTCTTTTAATCTTTACTTTATAATATACCCATAAAAAAACTGCTCCTTTTTCTGAAAAGAGCAGTTTTTTCTATTTTGTAAAAATCCGAGGGATTTATTAATCGTTATATTTTGCCATTTCTGCTTCAGTAGCGTCAAACTCTGGCATATTTAGGTTATAATACACATTTCTGAGTTTTACCAAAGCCTGTTTTATATCCCAATCCAAGCTTTTGTCTGTATTCCGGGCAATGAGCAGTCCTTTATATTTTTCCAATAGCGGATATGCTTTTTTATAAAGATTGTTAGCTTGCTCGTCGAAAGTTGTCTGACCACTTCGGTTGCCCGATTTAGCCGACTTTTCTTTCAGGTCTTGCGCTTGCAATATATATGTCACAGCCAGTCCTTCAAGTGCTCTTTCGCAATTGCCGTCTTTAGCCAATGCTTCGTTATAATATCCTTCTGCTTTTTCATAATCTTTCTTATCGGCATAGATAGATGCTTTAACACCCATAAAGTCGCAAGTATTGGCAGGATCGTTAGCAATAGCCTTATCAAGATAAGATAATGCCTTATCTAACTGACCTTTGTCTATATACTGATTGATAAGGTTGGGAACAAAATATTTACTTTGAGGGAATTTTGTTGCTCCAGACTCCAATGCAGTTATGAATTTGGCAGTATCGCCTTCTTTGATGTATTGACTTGCCAAATACTCATAAACATCACTTTCTTGGTAAGTGGGATTAGGTATGAAAGGCTCTTTTGTTATCCTATCAAGTATTTCGATAGCTTTCTTGGTATCGTTCATATTCATGGCAACGATAGCCGCAAAGTACTTAACCTCTTGTATCGAAGTATCTTGTTCTGCAAAATACTTCATTGCATCTTTATTTCCTTTAAACAGATCGAGAGTAGGCATATTCCAATACGCCATAAAGAACTCTAATGCTTTGGCTGATTCATTATTCTCGATGGCTACCGCCCCTCCGTTCCTTAAATAAGGGAAACCATACCTTAGGTTATCTGATATATTTTTTCTGAATTTATTTTTAATATTGCCTTTTTCGTCTGGTAGTTGTCCCAGCTCATCGGCTTTCAGGTAAGGTTTGTAGGCTGCCAATAGCCCATTGTACATTTTTGCATCGTCAGACATCTGCCCCATTACCATTCTTTTATTTTCCTCTTCAAATTGATGGTAACCTATATCACCATAAATTTTCCAAGTTTCAGGGTCGTTAGCTGTTTCAGGATCTTCGAGCGCAGGTCTGATCAAAGCATTTGCTTCTTCATACTTTTTCGAATTCATTGCACTTTTAGCATCTTTAACGGCTTTTTTCTGAGCAAAAGAAAAACTCACAAGCATGCACAACGCTGCTGAAAATAATATTCTTCTTTTCATTGTTTTTAAGTAGTTATAGTTAATAATATATTTTAATCTTCTGTTTTTTCTGTTGTTGAAGTGTCTTCGTCTGTCAACGCATCTTCTTCTTTATCAGACATTACTTTGCAGATAGAAGCTATTTCGTCGTTCCGTTTACCAAGGTTTATCAGCCTCACGCCTTGTGTGGCACGCCCTTGCACACGTATATCCGACACCTTCACCCTGATTGTTATACCCGATTTGTTGATAATCATCAAATCGTCGTCGTCAGTAACGCTCGATATGGAAACCAGTTTACCTGTTTTATCGGTGATATTCATTGTTTTAACACCTTTTCCGCCACGGCTCGTTTTACGATAAACAGGTACAACTTCTCCGTTTTCGTCAAGAATAAAGTTACCCTCATCGTCAACCTCATTCAAGAGTGTACGTTTTCCATAACCGAGTTCCGAAACAACCATAATCGTTTCCTCCGGACGATTTTTAGACATGGCTATCATACCTACAACCTCGTCGACCGGATCATTCTCATCTATGCGCATACCTCTAACACCGGTGGCGGTACGTCCCATCACACGGACATCCGATTCGTGGAAGCGTATTGCACGCCCGTTACGGTTAGCCATCAGAATTTCCGAATCGCCGTCGGTCATCAGCACTTCTATCACACGGTCGTCTTCGCGGATAGTAATTGCATTCACTCCATTCTGGCGAGGACGGGAGTAAGCCTCAAGCGATGTTTTCTTTATCACCCCTTGCTTGGTACAGAATACAAGATAGTGGCTGTTAACAAATTCGCTATCGTTAAGCCCTTTTATCCTTATAAATGCCGTAACCTTATCGTCGGCATCAATATTCAACATATTTTGTATTGCTCTTCCTTTGGCATTTTTAGCACCTTCGGGTATATCGTAAACACGGAGCCAATAACATTTTCCTTTTTGAGTGAAAAACAGCATATAATTATGCATCGAAGCAGGATAGATATGCTCCACAAAGTCAGAATCCCGTGTTTCAGAACCCTTTGCTCCTACTCCACCTCTGTTTTGTGCTCTAAACTCGGTCAATGGCGTACGTTTGATATATCCCATATGCGAAATGGTTATAATCATTTCGTCGTCAGCATAAAAATCTTCGGGGTTCATTTCAACATCCGAATAAACGATTTCTGTGCGACGGGCATCGCCATATTTATCACGAACTTCAATCAATTCGTCTTTAATTACTTTCTTGCAAAGGTCATCGTTCGATAGAATTTCTTTCAAATAAGCTATCAGTTTTTCTATTTCTTCATACTCGGCACGGAGCTTATCTTGCTCTAAACCTGTTAACTGCCTCAAGCGCATCTCAACAATGGCACGCGACTGAAGATCCGACAAACTGAACCTCTCCATCAACCGTTCCATGGCTTCTTGCGGAGACTTAGAACTGCGGATAATGGCAATTACTTCATCAATATTATCGGAAGCAATAATTAAGCCTTCAAGTATATGTGCCCTTTCTTCGGCCTTTTGCAAGTCGAATTTAGTACGGCGGATAACCACTTCGTGGCGATGCTCTACAAACAAAGAAATCATGTCTTTCAGCGTAAGCATACGTGGACGCCCTTTAACAAGAGCGATATTATTCACACTGAAAGAACTTTGCAAAGCTGTTAGCTTATATAGTTTGTTCAGTACTACATTGGCATTGGCATCTCGTTTTATATCAACAACGATGCGCATTCCCTGACGGTCCGACTCATCATTGACATTGCTGATACCTTCTATGCGTTTATCAACAACAAGGTCGGCTATATTCTTTATAAGTTCGGCTTTGTTTACCAGATAAGGTATTTCGGTTATCACTATTTTTTCGTGATGCCCTTCCATTTCAATTTCGGCACGCCCACGCATTACTACACGTCCACGCCCCGTTCCGAAAGCATCGCGCACACCTTGATAACCGTATATGAATCCACCTCCCGGAAAATCGGGGGCTTTGATATGCTCCATCAATCCATCAATATCTATCTCCGGATTGTCTATATAAGCAATCGTGGCATTAATGGCCTCCGTCATGTTATGAGGAGCCATGTTGGTTGCCATACCCACTGCAATACCCGATGCCCCGTTTATAAGGAGGTTGGGGATACGAGTCGGCAAAACGGTGGGTTCTTTCAGCGTATCGTCAAAGTTGAGCTGAAAATCGACCGTGTCTTTTTCTATATCTTTCAGCATCTCTTCGGCCAAACGGCTCAAACGGGCTTCGGTATAACGCATGGCAGCCGGACTATCTCCGTCCACACTACCCATGTTTCCTTGTCCGTCCACAAGCATGTAGCGCATGCTCCACTCCTGAGCCATACGAACCATAGCGAAATAGACCGACGAGTCTCCGTGTGGATGGTACTTACCAAGCACCTCCCCTACAATTCTCGCCGATTTTTTATGGGGTTTATTCGAAGCGTTCCCCAATTCGCTCATTCCGTACAAAATACGGCGATGCACGGGTTTAAAACCGTCACGCACATCTGGTAAGGCACGCGAAACAATAACCGACATCGAATAGTCGATGTAGGCCGATTTCATTTCTTCCTCGATGTTTATTTTAATGATTCTGTCCTCTTGATCTGTCATTCTTTTTCAAGATAAAAAGTGTAGTAAATTCTTTTATTTTAGATATTGTTAAAATCCATGCTAAGGTACAATATTTCTTCTATTTATAAAAGTAAATTTACATAAATTTAGCTATCGGAAAGTACAAATAAAAAGGTCTGTAACGAACCTCGTTACAGACCTTTAAAACAACTATATAGATAGTATTTTATCCTTGTCCGTGACAGTTTTTATACTTCTTCCCGCTACCACAAAAACAAGGGTCGTTTGGCCTCAGTGTTTTTTCAACACGGATGGGAGCCTGTCGGGGCTTTTCTGGTTCTTGTTCTTGCCGGGGCTGATCGGGGTGTTGTGCTTTTTCGGCAGAATCTTTTTCAGTTTTATATTTACTGTAATCTGTCTTTTCTTCTACCTTAGCTTCCTGCACCTCTTCCGGTTCGCGCACAGGTATCTGCCCCCTCATAAGAATAGCTATTGCCTTCTTATTGATGGTTTCTATCATTACCTTAAACAAATTGAAAGACTCCAGTTTGTAAATCAACAGCGGATCTTTCTGTTCGTAACTGGCATTCTGTACCGAATGGCGAAGCTCGTCCATTTCGCGCAAGTGTTCTTTCCATTGCTCGTCTATGGTATGCAGCAGAATTGATTTTTCGAAAGCTTTTGTTACTCCCTTTGCGCCTGTTTCGTAAGCCTCTTTCAGATTGCAAGAAACATTATAAACACGTTTTCCGTCGGTGATAGGAATCAGTATATTTTCAAAACGGTCGCCTTGTGTTTCGTAAACCTGCCTGATTACAGGATTGGCAACTTCGGCCAAACGATCCATTTTTTGCTTAAAGTTTTCGATAGCCGCATCATAAATCATCTCTATCAGTTTGTCGGCCTTGCCTGCTTTAAGAGCAGACTCGTCAAACGGAGTTTCGAGCGCCATTACGCGGAATAGTTCTATCTTCAAACCTTCGTAGTCAACCGCATCGGCATATTGCTCCACAATAGACTGTGTTGTATCGTAAAGCATATTCATTATATCTATACCTATACGTTCGCCCATAAGCGCATGGCGGCGGCGTTTGTAAACGACTTCGCGCTGCGAACTCATAACGTCGTCATACTCAAGCAAGCGTTTACGGATACCAAAGTTGTTTTCTTCCACCTTTTTCTGCGCACGCTCAACCGATTTGCTTAGCATATTGGCTTCCAGCATCTCGCCTTCTTTGAAGCCCATCTTGTCCATCCATCCGGCAATACGTTCGGAAGCAAACAGACGCATCAGATTATCTTCGAGCGAAATATAGAACACCGACGAACCGGGGTCTCCCTGACGTCCCGAACGTCCACGCAACTGACGGTCTACACGGCGCGATTCGTGCCTTTCGGTACCGATAATAGCCAACCCTCCGGCAGCTTTTACTTCGGGCGACAGTTTGATGTCGGTTCCACGTCCCGCCATATTGGTGGCAATGGTTACCGTGCCCGACTGTCCTGCCGAAGCAACAATATCGGCCTCCTTTTGGTGGAGTTTAGCATTCAGTACATTATGATTAATCTTACGCAGAGAAAGCATACGGCTCAAGAGTTCCGATATCTCGACCGATGTTGTACCTACAAGAACGGGGCGTCCTTGCTCAACAAGGCTGTTTATTTCGTCTATGACGGCCATATATTTTTCCCGTTTCGTTTTATAGATACGGTCGTTAAGGTCTTTACGGGCAATCGGCCTATTTGTAGGAATAACTACCACATCCAGTTTATAGATATTCCACAACTCGCCAGCTTCAGTTTCGGCCGTACCGGTCATACCCGAAAGCTTGTGGTACATACGGAAATAGTTTTGAAGCGTAATGGTGGCAAATGTTTGCGTGGCAGCTTCTACCTTCACATGCTCTTTTGCCTCTATGGCCTGATGCAAACCATCGGAATAACGGCGACCATCCATGATACGGCCGGTTTGTTCGTCAACAATCATAACCTTGTTGTCCATGACAACATATTGGTCGTCCTTCTCGAACAACGAATATGCCTTCAACAGCTGGTTTACGGTATGTACACGCTCCGACTTTATTGAATAGTTCTGTAACAACTCATCTTTCTTTTCAGCTTTTTCGGCATCGGTTGCATTGTCATTTTCAAGTTCTGCCAACTGTGCCGTAATGTCGGGCAAGACAAAGAACTGAGGGTCGTCCGTTTTACCGGTCATAAGGTCGATACCTTTGTCGGTAAGTTCTATGCTGTTATTTTTTTCGTCAATAACGTAATACAAATCGTCGGTAACGATGTGCATATTACGCATCTGTTCCGACATGTAATGCTCTTCTGTTTTGAGCATCGCTGCCTTAATGCCCGGCTCACTCAAAAACTTGATGAGCGGTTTGTTTTTAGGAAGCCCTTTGAACGAACGGTACAACAGAAGCGTTCCTTCCTCCTGCTCCTTCTTATCGTCCGAAGCCATTTTCTGTTTCGCTTCGGCAAGCAGTTTGGTGCAAAATTCACGCTGAGCCTTTACAACCACCTCTACATTAGGGCGGAATTCGTCGAACAACTGTTCCTCACCTTTGGGTATAGGGCCCGAAATAATGAGCGGTGTACGTGCATCGTCAATCAAAACGGAGTCAACCTCATCGACGATAGCATAATTGTGCTTGCGCTGCACCAAATCGTTAGGGTTTATGGCCATATTGTCGCGCAAATAGTCGAAACCGAATTCGTTGTTCGTACCGAACGTTATGTCAGCCCGATAGGCGCTACGACGTCCTTCGGAGTTCGGCTGATGCTTGTCGATACAATCCACCGATAGGCCGTGGAACATATACAAGGGGCCCATCCATTCGGAGTCACGTTTTGCCAGATAATCGTTCACGGTCACCACATGCACTCCTTCGCCTGTCAAGGCATTCAAAAATACGGGGAGCGTACCCACAAGGGTTTTACCCTCTCCGGTAGCCATTTCGGCAATTTTACCTTTGTGCAAAACAACCCCTCCAAAAAGCTGAACATCGTAGTGAACCATGTCCCACGTTATTTCGTTTCCGCCGGCTTCCCAACGGTTAAAGTAGGTGGCTTTATCGCCGTCTATCTCAACAAAATCGTGAGTTTCGGCCAGTTCGCGGTCAAAATCGGTTGCTGTAACCACCGTTTCTTCGTTTTCAGTAAAACGGCGAGCCGTGTCTTTCACGATGGCAAAGACTTCGGGAAGCACTTCTACCAGAACAACCTCGTATTTTTCGGTTATTTCTTTTTCCAACTTATCGACTTCCGCCCAAACGTCTTCACGTTGGTCAATGTCTAAGCCTTCAACACTCGCTTTCAGTTCTGCAATCTTATTCCTTTCGGCCGATACATAGTTTTGTATTTTTTGCCTTATTTCGATTGATTTCTGTCGGAGTTCGTCGTTCGACAGTGTTTGTATGGCCGGATAAGCAGCCTTAATTTTATCGACAAAGGGACTTATTTCCTTCAAGTCGCGTTGCGATTTGTTTCCAAATAGTTTGGTCAGTAAATCTGATAATGCCATTATATATTTCTTTTTTTTATTTTTCTATCTGAATATTTTTGTCTCCTTAACTCAAAATCAATAAAGCTCGGGCAACACCCTTGCCTTTGCCGCATTTGGAGCCCTTATGCGCAAAATATGGCTTACGGTAGGCGCTATTTCTTCGGCTCTGATTGTTCTGTTTATCTTTTCAGGCTTTACGTTATACCCGAAAAAAACGACAGGGCTTACAACAGCCGTTTCGCGTGTCCGTTTATCTGTTTTTGAATTATCGCTTTCGTCCGATACTCTGAATCCCGGCTGCATTTCCAGAAATATGTCGCCCGAATATTCTCGGTTAAAAGAATTCGCATATTTCAGCATATTGGCATTCGCTTTGCCGTTCAGCAATTGTTTTGCTGTTGCAACATCCTGCACTCCGGTGAACTCAAGCACAAATTCAGCTGCTTTTTCCTGCACCGTAGCCAAATCGAGCCCTTTTTGCTCTATCAACTTCCGATTCAGATATATCTGATTTTCGTAGAAATACTCAACCCATTGTTCCTGGCCGTAAACAGCCATCAGATACATGTTGAGTAAAGCCACACAACGGTTAGAGTAAAAAACACCATCGGGCATATTTACTTTTTCTCCGTATTGATCTTCCGCCTCGTAATAGCCGGTTGATGTCAGAAAAACCAAAGCATTCTTCAACCCTACCGTTTTGTCCACTTCGTCCAACAATGTGGCAATATCCCTGTCTAAACGGGCATAAGTATCCTGAAGTTCGTACGAATAGTTCTTATCGTCCGCTCCCAGATAATTACCTGCATAAAACGTCAATGCCAAAAAGTCAGGGTTAGAGCGTTTGCCCATATCGGCTTTGGCAGCCAGTTTCAAGGCTGTTATTCTTATATTTTCATTTACACAAGGCGATGTTTTCAATAGCTTGAAGGCATCCAATCCATAAAAAGCATGCTGAAAAGGAGCATTTGTTTTTGTGTAAGGAAAGGCCTTATAATTGTTTATCGGAAGCAAAGGTTTCCACAATAATTCGGGCGAACGTGTTGAATATTGCCCGCTACGGTTTTCCTGTTCAACCGTCCAATGGAAGTCCTTATAGTAAGTAGTTGTTGCCCATTTTCCCGAAGTATTTTCTATCCAGAAAGCACAATTGCCGGCATGGCCTGCCATCGTTATAGCCTCTGCTTGGTTTGGGGCAAACGAATAAACATCCGAAAAACCTCCGGATGCAATTTTAAGTTCGTCTGTTATGGTAGATACGCGCAAGGCTTTTGGCGACAGGCGCTCGGTTGTATAGTTTCCCAGAAAGTTGTTGTCATCGTAAATAGAAACTTCCCGGCTCTTGTCCGACAAGTATTTTTTACTGGCAAAAATCCCGTTGTAAAAAGGATTTGCCCCCGTATAAATAGTTGCTATTGCCGCCGCAGATGTCAGGTTTGGGAAGTCGAACTCCATGTTCTGATACACCAACCCTTCGTTTAGCAGGCGTTTGAATCCTTTTTCTGTGAAAGTATGCTGAAACAGCTCCAGATAATCGCCCCGCAACTGATCTATGGTTATACCTATAACCAGCTTAGGAGGCTCTTTCCCTGCCGAAGTCTGTCCATTGACAGAAGCTACGGTAAGGACAGCTACCAGAGATGTTAATATTCTTATCATTTATTCCGATGCAAATACTTATTATTGAGCCATATATTCGCCCCCGAGCACAGCCACAAAGACAATATGCAAGGCAGGAAGGCTATTTCGAGATATTGTGGTATCAAAAACCACGCCAAAAGAAACAAACTCAAAGCGACAAAGTTAATAAAATGATAATAATAAACCGCTTTCGAACTGAATTTAAAAAAGAAGAAAAATGCAAAAATAAGTTGCAGCGGATTCAGCCATACCAAATTCCAATTTGCATCTACACATGGATGTTCCGAAAAAAACATCAGAAAGAAGATTACACATCCTGCCGCTCCCGCAGCAGCGAAAAGGATAAAAGAAAACACCTTCAACGGTATCTGCTTTTTTTTCATCACCGAAAAATAAGCTATCAGTCCTGTTATAATAAACAACAAACAACCACAAATAAGCGGATAATCGGTAGCGGTTGTAAGATCTTCAAAGCGAGAACCTTCGAGCGCATTCCGGCTTTCGGCTACCAACGGTTTTTCCGCGACAGTATCCGACAATATTTTAGCATCGCTGTACGCGTACATTAAATAGCAGGGCAAGAACATTTTTTCGTTATCAGTTATTTCGCGGTCGGCACCGCTACCTATCACCAAATCTATACCAAAACGGAGCCATGGCGAGGATTTAAGAAACTCGTGAAGCAGATCGCGCAAGGTTTGGTTTTTCCCCGTAGGTTTATATTCTATCTTTCCGTCAACATTTTTCTCTATGATGTCCCTTACCCGTGTGGCACAATTATCGAAGAAAAAACTGTAACGGTATGTTCTGTTTTCCGGTTGAGCATTCACACACAAGGCTTCGTACAATTTCTTTTTTTCGGCATCTGTCAGATTCAGAACTTGCTCTTCGACCGTAACCCCACGCACCTGATATTCGTACAGAAAAAAGTGGTAACCGTAAGCCGACAATACGTAGTCTGTTTCGCCTTTCACAAACCTGCTCATAAAGTTTGGTGACGAAAAATCAAACACTCCGTAATTGAACGCAATATCATACCCATATTTCAGATCTTTTACCCGGATGGCTGTATGCCCAAAAACGGCATATACCTCTCCCTGCCAAGGATGGCAAGTAAGAACACTTATTTGCAGGGAATCGCTCACAGCAGGTAGCGCAACTTCGTCTGCTTTGCCCGGCATTATAGCCAATAGAATGACAATAAACACCGAAAACAAATATTTAAAGGATGTGCGTTTCAAAATAATAACTCCGAATTTCGTTTAGTTAACAGAAAAAAACGTAAGATTTGACAAGCAAAGCTCAAAGATATATTATTTTTGCAGAAAACGGAATTACATACAGTAAGCTTAACTTACTTTTAAATTCCGCAGACCGTACCAATCAAATCGTATCCGTAAACTTTAAAATAAAAATCAAAATGGACATAAAAAAATTAATCACCGTTTTATGCATATTTGCAACTACATTGTTGGCTCACGCTCAAACAGAGATTGCACTACCCGCCCCTAACAAAACAGGTGGCAAGCCGTTGATGGAAGCCTTGAACGACAGACAGTCGCTCAAAACGTATGTCAAAAAAGAAATGGATAAGCAAACCCTGTCCAACCTATTATGGGCTACTTATGGTTTCAATCGTGAAGACAAAAGAGTTGTACCTTCGTCTCAGAACAGGCAAGAAATAGACCTTTATGTGATGTTCGAAGATGGCGTTTACTTTTACGATGCCAAAGCAAACGTGTTGAAACAAACAGCCAAAGGTGATTTCCGCAAAGGTTTGGGCAATCAGGCGTTCGTTAACGATGCTGTTCTTAATTTTCTCTTTGTTGCAAATCTCAACAAAGCATCGAACAGGGATGCCGCTATTATAGACAGCGGTTTCTTAATCCAAAACGCATATTTGTTCTGTGCTTCGTCTGACGACTTGGGAACCGTAGCACGAGGTTCGCACAACAGAAAGCAACTGCACAGCGACCTTGGCCTTACTGACGACCAGGAAGTTATACTCACCCAAGCAGTAGGATACATTAAATAAGTTCAACTAAAAACAATAAAAGAATAGAATCCGATATGTTTATTTATAACACAACCTTTCATATTGATGATGATATACTGGACGATGGACTGGTTTTTCTGAAAAAAGTTTATATCCCTCAGGCACTGGTTAGCGGAGAGTTGTACGAAGCACGGCTATCGTTCATACACCACCAGCACGAAGAATCGGGGTCAAGCTTTTCGCTCCAGTTCAGAACCCAAAGTGTTGAAGACCTGAATAACTGGGCACAAACCGATGGTTTTATACTGCAACAGAAAATGGTTGAGCTATTTGGTAATAAAATGACCGGATTCAATACCCTTCTCGAAGAGATAGACTTTTATAAATGATCGACAAAGAACGCATCATTCTGGGTATCGACCCCGGAACCCAAATAATGGGATATGGTGTATTGAGAGTAATAAACAACAAGCCCGAAATGATGGCCATGGGTGTGCTTCAGTTGAGTAAGTATGACGACCATTACCTTAAACTGAGGCGCATTTTTGAGCGTGTACTCGGGTTGGTTGAAGAATATCTGCCCGACGAGTTGGCTATTGAATCGCCCTTCTTTGGGAAGAACGTGCAAAGTATGCTCAAACTGGGCAGGGCACAAGGAGTGGCAATGGCAGCGGCTCTGTCGCGCGACATACCTATATTCGAATACGCTCCGTTAAAAATAAAGATGTCTATCACGGGTAACGGCAAAGCGGCTAAAGAGCAAGTGGCATATATGCTACAACAAATGCTGAAAATACCCAACGAGAACATGTTGCCTCAACTTGATGCAACCGACGGGCTGGCTGCTGCCGTTTGTCATTATTTGCAAACAAACAAACCGGGAAGCGACAAAAAGTTCAATAGCTGGAAAGATTTTATAAACCAAAATCCTAAACGAGTAAAATAGAGATTTATATGAAAGACGGTGCTACCTTTTTCAGACGTGCTTTAGTGCATTTCCTGCGTTTTCTGGGGATCGCTATCGTTGCGGTTTTTCTGATATCTCTGTTATGGATGGGATATTACAGCTTTTTTAAAGTAGGTGGCACAATACAGATGGGAGCTTACCATTTCAAGTCGGCCGAAGATGCCGCCAAGCTAAAGGTAGAATACGAGTGGGTTCCGCTTGATAGCATCTCTCGGAATATGATTATTGCCGTACTCGCAGCCGAAGATAAGAACTTTTTTATCCATAACGGTTTCGCTCTTCTGCCCGAAGGCGATTCGTTGAAAACGCTGATACCAAAAGAAGACGAAACTATTTCGCAAAAAGCCGTGCATGCTGTTTTTCTGACAAAGGGAGAATCGAAAATAAAATCGTATATCGAATCGTACTTCACAATCCTCTCGGAATATATGTGGGGCAAAGAGCGCATCCTTGAGATATATCTCAACACAGCACCTTTAGGTCATGGGGTTTTTGGGGTTGAAGCGGCATCGCAGATATATTTTGGCAAACAGTCGGGCAACCTCACCCGCGAAGAAGCGGCATCCATAGCTCTGCTTTTTGTTGAACCACAGGACAAACAAATGGATTTTATGTATCCTCCTGCCGATTTTTGCGAAAAACAATCTGCCATTCTGATAAACATGGCAATGATGACTCAAATAAAGTTAGGGAAAACACCTGTTGACGAAACTGTGGTAGAACCCACAAAACCTATCTATAAAAGGAATTGGAGAGGGTAACCCCACTCAAGAAATTTTGCTTATATTTTTATGGAATACCTAAACCTGAACCTGATTGAATATGCCCAAGCATGGCAGTTGCAAGAAAAACTGTTTGATGCCAACCTCGAAGCAAAGAAAAACGAAACACCCACAACAAATACCCTGATTTTGTGCGAACACCCGCATGTTATAACAATAGGGAAAAGCGGTAAAACCGAAAATCTACTTTATTCGGACGAGTATCTGACCCAGAAAGGAGTTTCCGTTTTCCGCATAAACCGTGGGGGCGACGTTACTTATCATGGGCCGGGACAATTGGTAGGATATCCAATATTCGATTTGGAACACTACCATTTAGGGTTACGTCAGTATATATATAATGTAGAGGAAGTTATCATCCGTTTTTTAAGCCGCTACAATATATCTGCCGAACGGCTGGAGGGTGCAACAGGCGTATGGATTGATACCCATGACGCACGCAAAGCACGTAAAATTGCCGCTATCGGCGTACGCAGCAGTCGCTTTGTAACAATGCACGGCTTTGCCCTGAACATCAATACCGATATGTCTTATTTTTCACTTATAAATCCCTGCGGATTTGTAGACAAAGGCGTTACATCGGTCGAAAAAGAAATCGGTCGGAAACTGGATATGCAATCGGTAAAAGAAGAAATCAAGCATCTGTTTACCGAAGTATTTTCCGAATAAAACAGCAGCGCCACATTCTCCCTCCTCTACTCTATCCTATTTGTTGCGGATTACGGTTCAGCAAACGGTGTGCCGCCATAGTTTCGTACTCTGTGCCTTTGCGTCCATAGTTACAATACGGATAGATACTGATACCACCACGGGGTGTGAACTGCCCTATTACTTCTATATATTTAGGTTCCATCAGTTTTATAAGGTCTTTCATGATGGTATTTACACAGTCCTCATGAAAAGCTCCATGATTGCGAAAGCTGAAAAGATAGAGTTTCAGGCTCTTGCTTTCAACCATTTTTACATCCGGCAGATAGTTTATATAGATAGTAGCAAAATCGGGTTGGCCTGTTATAGGGCACAAGCTGGTAAATTCCGGGCAATTGAAAGTAACCCAATAATCGTTTTCGGGATGCTTATTCATGAAAGCCTCCAAAACTTGTGGCGAATAGTAGGTCAGATAAACGGTTTTCCCTCCAAGTAAGCTTAAATCGTCAGTTTGCATAATGCTTCATTTTTTCATTACGTAATATTCGTCCAACCCTTTTTTACGCAACTTACAGGCAGGACATTCGCCGCAACCATCGGCAATAATACCATTATAGCAAGTAAGCGTCTGGTTCTTCACGATATCAAAAACGCCAAGATAGTCGGCCAGTTGCCAAACTTCGGCTTTGTTCAAGTTCATGAGTGGCGTATGGATTTTAAAATGTTCGTCCATAGCCAGGTTTAAACTGGCATTTACTGAGTAAATAAACGTGTCGCGACAATCGGGATATCCGCTATAATCGGCCTCCGAAACACCTGTTACAATATGCCTGATTCCTCTGTTACGTGCCACAACTGCGGCAAAGGTCAGGAAAAACATGTTTCGCCCCGGTACAAAAGTATTAGGGAAACTATCAGCCGGTTTATCTCTGTCCATTTCCATGTCAGCGCTCGTAAGCGAATTTTCGGATATCTGGCCAATGATAGACGCATCTAATAACTGGAAAGGTACGTTTGCTTGCCCGGCAATGCTGCGAGCAACCTCAACTTCGTCCGAATGGCGCTGTCCGTAAGTGAAACACAGGGCACAGACCGACGAAAAATTCTTTAATGCCCAATAGAGGCACGTAGTGGAATCTTGCCCTCCCGAAAAGAGGACTAAGGCAGGTTCTTTCGATTTCATTTCTCTGTTTTTTACGTGGTTAATCTAAGATACACGCGGAAAAAGTATTCCTCTTGTTTTTCCGTTCTGCAAAGGTAAATAAAATAATCTATCAGTAAAAATCGGGGGATGAACGAATGTCTTGACCGTTTTTTATAACTTATCCATATTTATAATCCTATCGCAAAAGGTGAGTGCCGATTCCCTATGGGCTATAATGATGATGGTTAAATCACTATCGCTGGCCCATAATTGGCGGATAGTATTTATTATTTCATTTTCGGTACGCAAATCGAGAGCGGAAGTTGCTTCGTCAAAAAACAAAACTTTAGCTTTTTTATAAAGAGCGCGGGCAATGCCCAACCGCTGGCGTTCGCCACCAGACAGACGGCTACCATCTTGTCCTATTTTTGTATAAACACCGTCAGGGAGAGAATCTACCGCATCTTTCAATTCACATTGTTCCACAACCTGCGCTATCCGTTCATAATCTATATTGTCTATTCCCAATGCTATATTTTCGGCCAAGGAAGCATCCATCACAAAAATATCCTGTGACACATAAGCTATCTAGTTTTGCCAAGAAGCTATAATTTGCTCATTGAGTAACCGCCCGTCTATTCGTATCTCCCCTTTCTGTGGAGTATAAAAGCAAGTAAAAGATTGAACAAAGTGGTTTTACCTATGGCCGAAGCTCCTTGTATGCCAACGCATTCATTTTTATGGATAGACAGCGAAAAGCCGTCAATAACAGGCGTATTTTTTTCAGGATAAAAAAAGCTGATTCCAAAGGGTTCGGATATAGACAGGAAGTTTAGTTATGGTAAACTGAATACACACTTTGGCGAAAGTCCTATTCCGGAGCAACAACAAATAGCTATTCCGAAAAAAACAGGCAACAGCGTTGCGGGAAATATCGTTTCGGGTGTGGGCAATGCAGTATCGGCAGTAGGAGGTTTGTTCGATATTCAGCCGAACGAAGCGGAAGAACAACCCAAGCAACCACAAAGTCGGATTATTAAGAAGAAAAAACGCAGGGGACAAAGCCCCTCGTAAATGAGAAACAGAAACAATTTTATCAACTTAAAACAGAAATATTATGGCAAATTCAGTATCAAACGACGCTCTCTGGGAGAAACTTTTGGAGATAAGCGAACAGCTTAAAGGCAGTAAACAAGCCGAAAATACTCCCGATTTTAGTGAAATAGTAGAAGCGATTCACGCATTTAGGCAGTCGAATAATGCCTGTTTTGAAGAGAATAAGAAAAACATAAGCATCGTAAATAAAAACATTTTGCTTGGATTGAAGCGGGTTGCAAGTATTCAGGAACGGGTAGTGTCTCACGAAGAAGAAGATAAAAGCGACAAGGCTTCTTACTTTGATTTGAAGTTTTTCAAGCTCCGGAAAACCTCTGTCGTGATTGCTTTGCTCGGCTTGCTGGTGCTTGCCCTCATACTTTTCTGCATGAAACAGCAGAATGATTATGCATTATTGAATGGTGAGTATTACAGAAATAGGATTGAAATAAGAGAAATGCAATCAAAAGTAGATAGTTTACAAAATGTGATATCTAAACCAATAGTCAAGAAGAAGTAGGAAAACTCTGTGAATAATCTGACCCCATTTTTAGATATACTATTTAAATATTAACATCCATATATTCAAAATTTTAGCAAGATCAGCAAAGCCTATCAATAAAAATTTTACTATCCTGTTATAGAAAGCTTAAACAAAAACTCCAGCCCACCTCCGGCTCTGTTTTTTACAATAATAGTCCCTTTATGAAATAATACCGCGTTCTTTACTATGGATAAGCCAAGCCCGGAACCTCCGGTATCACGTGTGCGCCCTTCATTGACACGATAAAAACGCTCGAAGATGCGATTCAAGTGGCGTTCGTCATCGATGCCAATACCGGTATCGGAATAGGAGAAGTGATAGAAGTCTTTATCTTCGTTGTACTTATTTACTGTGATTGTGATATCCCTTCCTGCGTAACGTATAGCATTGTCGGTCAGGTTACGGAATATGGAGTAGAGCAGATTACGATTTCCCCGGACAATCACATTTGCCATGTTGCTCCATTGGAAATCAATATTCTTCTCAGACAACAGTTCGTTCAGATCTTCTTTTAGAGAATGAAGCAGTTCTTCCAAATGAATATCTTCCTGCTTAAAAGTTGACGGAGCTTCTTCTATCTTAGTGATTAGGCTCATATCCTGAATCAATTCAGACAAAACGATAGTTTGTTCATGAGCCTTAGTCAAGAAGTTACGGGCTGCTTCGGCATCCACAGACTGCTCCAAAGCTATTTCAAGGAATCCCCGGATACTGGTGACGGGAGTGCGTAACTCATGTGCAATGTTAGATGTCATTTCCTGTTTTAACAAACGTGTTTTTTCTTGTTTGGTAATATCATTGATAATGATTTCAAAACTACGGTCTTCAAAAACATTAACTCGTATGTTGAAGTGTTTTCCTTGTTTATTAATTTGTGTTTCATAATAATTTTCACTTATCACTGCTCCTGACAAGAAATCTGAAATACCGACAAATGAAGTATCCGTAAATAGGATTGTGGGATCTGATACGGACTCATCCGTAATAGTATTCAGGTATTGTATAAATAATCCGTTATAAAGCCCTACTTCCCTATCCGCAGAAAAAAAACACAAACCTTCGCCCGAACTATGAACGTGTTGCAACAGTTTTTCCCGTTCAAGAGTAATTTCTTTTTCTCTTTCCTTTATTTGTTTGTAATTATCAACAATTTTTCTTCCTATTACACCCAACTCATCTTCCGGGAATTCAGTCTGTATCTTTTCGGGTTCATTTTCTCCTAAAGCAAATTCTTTCAGTTTTTTAATAGATTTTCCAAAACGATCCGCTACGTAATTGATAAGAAGCAATGTGATTACAAATAATACGAGTATATAGTATAGGAATAGGTTATCGGATTTTAAGAAATCGTGAACCTGTATGTCATAAGGAAATGCTACACGGATAAAGTAATTATTTGTTCGTTTAGCATAATACAAATACTTCTGATTGTTCGTTGCGGATGTTCGGATATGAGAGCCTTTACCGTTGGTTTTTGCTTGAAGTACTTCCGGACGTTCAGCATGGTTTTCAGATAAGATTTTTTTCCCTACCGCATTGTCTGAGATAACATTTCCCTGTCGGTCAATCAGTGTCATGCGAAGGTTTTCCGGCAAAAGCCCCGATAAGCTATCAATCGCTTGTTGGGGAGATTCGGTATATTTGTTCATCGATGCCTGAATTATTCCGGTATAGGCATCCAGTTTTTCTTCCAATGCCTCTGTCCTGAATTTTGTTTCGCGCGATTGTTCAAATACAATTATGCCAATAGTAAATAAGGCAAATATGAGGAAAAAGTATAATGATAATCTTTGCTTATAGGTTGTTTTCATATATTGGAGATATTAAACCGGTACCCGTAACCCGAACGATTGGAGATGAGTGATGAATAGTTTCCTAATTTTTTCCGTAAACGTGTAATATGAACATCCACCGTTCTTTCGGTTATATAAGGCGTTTTCTCCCAGATGTTATCAATGATTTCTTCACGGGAAAAGATACGTTCCTGATGCTTGACCAGAAATTCGAGAAGCTCGAATTCGGTCTTTGTCAATAAAACTGTTTCTTTTCCGATAATTACTTCTTTTGTGTCAAAATCAATAGAAAAATCTTTGTAGGAAAATTTGCTTATTGGCTTTACTTCTGCTTTTTGCCTTTTCAGTACGGCTTTTACACGGGCAGAAACTTCTTTAAGCGAAAAGGGCTTTGGTATATAATCGTCTCCACCAACGGAAAAACCCGTCAGCATATCATTTTCTGTATTTTTTGCCGTAAGGAAAATAATAGGTATCTGGTTGCCGTTATTACGCAATGTTTCTGCCATTTTATAACCCGACATTCCACCCATCATCACATCCAAAAGGATAAGCGAATATTCTGATGTAAGCTTTTCGAAAGCTTCTTCTGCGGAACGAGCGCAAACAACGTCATAACCATCGTTTGTGAGCGTGTAAAATAAAATTTCGCAGATATTGGCTTCATCATCAACAACAAGTATTTTTTGTTTTTCCATACGGCTCTATTTTTTTACAAAAATAGTCATTCGAAATGACTTGGATTGCAAATACTTTATTTCTTTACCCCATGCTTTAAAACCTTGGCATCCACATAAAATACAATCTCCTCCACAATATTGCTGCAATGGTCGCCTATACGCTCCAATTTACGGATCAGAAGCATCAATTTTAGTGCGCAACGAATAAATGAAGGCTCGGATTGCAAATAGTTTGTTAGTATATCAATAGAGTTATGATATAAGGTATCTATCTCATCGTCTTTGGCAAGGATTTTACCGGAAACCTTTGTGTTTTCCGATTCAAGGGCAACAAAGCTATCGGACAGCATAGATATCAGAGTGTCGAACATCTTTTCCAATTGAAGCTCCTCTATTACCTGTGTACTTATCTTATTGCAATCATCGGCAATAACATGCCGGGCTACCCCTTCAGCAAAGTCGCCGATGCGTTCAAGGGTATTGCTGATCTTTATTAATGATAGCACCAATCGCAAATCAATGGCTACCGGACTGTAAAGAGCTATATAGTTCTCACAGTCACTGTCTATTTTCAATTCAAAAGCATCAACCCGTTTTTCGCGACTGACTATTTCTCTCGCCAATTCAATATCGCTATTCAGGAAAGCCTGTTTTGATTTTTCAAGTTGCGAAAGCACCAGTTTCCACATCTGGCTTACTTCTTCTTTTAACGACTGTAATTCTTTTTCAGTATGTTTCATATCTGTTTATTTTAATAATATTAACCGAATCGGCCGGTAATGTAGTTTTGAGTTTGCTCTTTTTCAGGTTTTAAGAATATCTTCTTGGTATCATCGTATTCAATCAGTTCGCCAAGCATAAAAAAACCTGTTTTATCGCTCACACGGGCAGCCTGTTGCATATTATGGGTAACAATAACAATCGTATAATCTTTTTTAAGGGAATGTATCAATTCCTCTATCTTGGAAGTGGATATAGGATCGAGAGCCGAAGCGGGTTCATCCATCAACAAGACGGACGGAGAGATGGCCAGCGCCCGTGCTATACAAAGCCGCTGCTGTTGTCCACCGGAGAGTTCAAAAGCCGATTTTTTCAGCTTATCTTTTACTTCGTCCCATAAGGCTGCAGCTCTGAGTGATTCTTCTACCCGCTGGACGATATACGATTTATCCCGTACGTCATTTACCCGCAAACCATAAGCAACGTTTTCAAAAATGGATTTCGGGAAAGGATTGGGTTTTTGGAACACCATACCCACCTTTTTCCGGAGTTCGTCTACTTGTACCGATTTATGGTAAATGTTTTGCTCGTCAATCAGGCACTCACCTGTAAGCCGGGTATTGTCTATCAACTCATTCATGCGGTTGAACAGGCGTAGGAATGTAGATTTTCCACAACCCGACGGGCCAATGAAAGCTGTTACCGTGTTAGCTTCAATCTCCATGTTGATATTCTTTAAAGCATGGAAATCACCATAATAAAAATTTATATCTTTTGCTTGTATCATATTAGTTTGTTTTTACTTTTCGTCCGAAATACCTCCTTAGAGCCGTAGCTAATAAATTCATTAACAAAACAATGGCTATCAGTACCAAAGCTGTTCCGTAAGCTATCGGACGAGAGGCTTCTATATCCGTACCGCTTGTGGCAATCACATACAGGTGATAAGGCAAAGCCATTACCTGATCGAATATACTATTAGGGAGTTTGGGTAGAAAATAGGCGGCCACCGTAAACAGGATGGGTGCTGTTTCTCCCGAAACCCTGCCGATGGATAGAATCAGCCCGGTTATAACATTGGGGAAGGCCATTGGCAATATCACCCTTCGGATGGTTTGCAGTTTGCTTGCTCCTAAAGCCAGACTTCCGGTACGATAAGAGTCGGGAATCGCCTTCAAGGCTTCTTCCGTAGTACGGATAATAAGGGGTAAAACCAATAATCCGAGTGTACACGAACCAGCCAGAATGGAATCGCCGAATCCGAGTGTATTTACAAACAATGCCATACCGAATAAGCCGAATACAATAGAAGGGATGCTCCCCAGATTATTAGTCATAATGCGGATAAAGCGGACAATCCAGCCATTACCTGCATATTCGTTCATATAAATAGCAGACATAACTCCAATAGGAAAGGCAAAGATTACGCTTCCTGCTATCAGATATAAAGTCCCTACAATAGCAGGAAAAATTCCTCCTGCTGTCATTCCTTCTTTAGGAGCTGTTGTCAGAAAATCCCAGCTAATAGCCCCAATGCCATTATACAGAATGAACCCGAGTATCCAGAAAAGAATCCCAACAACCAACAATCCTAATATACGGAAAATAATAAATGCTATTTTTTGCTTCGTCTTTTTATTCATAATCAGATTTCTTTATTATGTTGCCGTTTTGAAATAATTTCGGCCGATGCACTGATAAGCATCGTTATGACAAACAGGATGCACCCCAATAGGAACAATGACTGGTAGTGCGCACCACCAGCCGGAGCTTCTCCTAATTCGGCAGCAATGGTGGCCGGTATTGTCCGTACCGATTGAAAAAGAGAGTTGGGCATTACGGCTGCATTTCCGGTTACCATTAATACCGCCATTGTTTCTCCGATAGCCCTTCCGATACCCAACACAACAGCAGCCATGATTCCGGAGGATGCATAAGGCACAATTACCTTATAGATGGTTTGCCAACGGGTGGCTCCCAATGCCAGGCTTGCTTCGCGCATTGCTCTGGGTGTTCCCCCCATGGCATCTTCGGCAATGGTAATAATAGTTGGCAAGGCCATAATAGCCAAAATAAGGCTACCGGCAAAGGCCGTTTCGCCCACAGGGAGGTTCAAGGCTTTCTGAATAAGAGGAACTAACACAACCAATCCGAAGAACCCATAAACCACCGAGGGGATGCCTGCCAATAATTCGATAGCAGGTTTAAGAAGCTTACGGGTACGCGCACCTGCCAATTCCGACATATAAATAGCTACTCCCATTCCTAAAGGCAATGCAATCAGAATAGCAAAGAAACTTACCCACAGTGTGCCCATAATAAGCGGAAGCACACCAAACTGAGGAGAGGGTGTTGCCGTAGGCAGCCATTCCTTACCCCCAAAAAAATCAGTAATCTGTATATTCTTCTGCGGCAATGTCTTGACGGAAGTATTTTTTTGCGGCAGGTATTGCTCTGGAATATAAGCAATGATATACGGATTTTGGGCTATTACTTCGCCTAATTTTTCGGGGAGAAGTTCATAATCTGTTCCGAACTCTTCTTCGGGGTACATAGAAAATATATCGTCGAAACGGAACACCATGATTTCCTCTTTGCTTCCACCAACTTCATCCCATGTAGTTATCTCGTAATCAAATATTTTCTTAATCTGTTCGGGAGTCAATGTTTCAATAGGATTGGATGTTTGAACACAAAGAGCATATCCTTTTTCCACAGAAGGACTGCTAAATAAACCGAAGCCTTCTTTGAACAAGAATATAATAATTAGTAAAATAGCAAGGCTGGTAACGCTCCCGCTAAGGGTTAGCATTACCGTCACCATGCGCTCTATAATCTGTCTGATCTGTTTCATTTTACAGTAATGAATCCTACTTGAGAAACAATTTTTTGTCCTTTAGCAGATAATATATAGTTAATGAAAGGTTTTACTTTACTTTCTTTTGCCGTATCGTAATAGTAGTACAAGGGACGGACAATAGGATATGTTTTATTTTTTGCATTGGCAACAGAAGGTTTTATATAAGTTTTACCCTGATCGTATGAAACATGAATGGCTTTTACTTGTTTGTTCAGGTATGCCAAACCTACATAACCGATAGCACCTTTTGTCTGACTGATGGATTGAATAATGGCTCCTGTTGCAGGCATACTCATTATGCCAGACATGTAGTTTTTCTTTTTCAATACACTTTCTTTGAAAAACTCATATGTACCGGAAGATGTTTCACGAGAGTAAGGTACGATAGGCATATTAGCTCCGCCTACTTCTTTCCAGTTTTTTATTTTTCCTGTAAATATACCTTCCAGCTGTTCACGGGTAAGGTTGGTTACCTTATTAGAAGGATGCACAACAATGGCTAAAGCATCGTAGGCAGCTGTCACTTCTTTTACAGTTTTGCCTTTTGCTTTCAATTTATTTTTTTCGTCGAATTTAATCTTTCGTGAAAGTTGTGCCAGATCGGTTGTTCCGTCAAGCAGGGCGGTTATGCCTACACCACTTCCGCCACCGGTTACGGTAACTGCATAAGATGGTTTTATTTTCATGAACTCTTCAGCTGCCTTTTGCGACAAGGGAAGCATAGTATCAGAGCCTTTGATGCGTTGCGCTTGCGCACTGAATAAGGCTACTATTAAAATCACTGTTGTTAAAATTGTCTTTTTCATTTTTTTTAGTTTGATTTTTTAATTACACTACAAATATATGATAGGGAAATTACGAGCAACCGACTATATTGTTACGGTTTTGTTAAGAGTGTAAATGTCAATTACTCAGTATATAAAGTTTTCATTTTCTCTAAATCAACACCTAAATTCTTAGTCAAGAAATTATTCATGCCTCCATAATCTTTGTCGATTGTCTCAAAGGCTGCCATGATATATTCCCGCCTTACGCCGAAAACAGGGGCTAAAATTGGCATGGATTCAACTAAAGAAGCATATTTTTCACGCACAAATTCCTCCGAAAGCAAGTAATCTTCTATGATGGTTTCTCGCTCTACACCGAGTGAAGATAGAAATAATGCTGCCGCGAATCCGGCTCTATCCTTTCCAGCAGAACAATGGAATAATATAGGCATGCGTTGCCCTTCCATTAGTACTCGGAAAAAATCTTTGTATTGTTGCTGACATTCATTAACAAAAAATATATTTCCATCTACAAGTGCTTGTTCGGCCTCTTCAATAGTCTTGATTTTCGACATATCAATAACATTTCCTGCTTCGATAGAAAATTCATAAGTTTTTGTGTGTGAATCAGGAAATTTGTCGGGTGCTGCGGTCTTTTCAGCTTCACTCCGGAAGTCTATAATTGTTTTTACACCTATTCCTGAAAGATATGTCAGGTCTGAAGATGAGAGAAGATTCAGATCGCCCGACCGGAACATACATCCCCATTTTACAGATTTGCCCTCTTTTGTTTTATATCCTCCCAAATCCCGGACATTATATGCCCCTTCCATTGGTAACAATCGCTCAGAGCAAATGACATTTGAATTTTTTTCCCAAACATATTTGAAAAATATGCGAGTATTTGTTGGATAATCGGTAAGGCATATTGTTTTCGGACTATTACCTTTTGCAATAACCTGATTCATGTTTATGTTTTGAGGTGAAGTCCCTGCAAATACTTCCCAGTTGCCTTTTTGATCAATTTTTAACTGATAATTCTTGTCCGATTTATTTCGCTCGACTGAAAAATGGCTACTTACATCTCGTGGTGGCATATTTGACTCATTTTCTTCATTATTACAAGCCGATAATAAAACTAATATGGCGGCAATATGTAATCCTATAAATTTTTTAAAATATCTACGTTTCATTTTTCTTGTTTTTTTATTATTTATTTTGTTTGTGTTAAAATTTATACTGCATCCTCAACGTAAACACATTGTTTTTCCGATCCTTTTTATAGGCAGCAAGGTTTTCAGTTTTTTCGTTTTTATTTATTTCATAGTATGCCTGTAAGCGGAGGTTCGTATTTATATTCCAAAGCATACCAAACCCGAATGTGTTTTGTGCAACATCGCCCTTTGTAGTATTATTTAATCCGATATCGTTCTTTGATACTTTGGTATTTGGATCGTACCAGTCATATTTAAGTACGGCGGCAAGTGGCAGTTTCCCCAAATCCTGTACGAGTATCACATACCCGCCACTAAATTTTCGGATATAAGTATCGGAGGTAGGTAAAGTAGATGCATTAGGGCTTTTACTACCCGAAGAACCTCCGGGCTGTTCGCCAAATAGATATTCTCCCCTCAATTGCGTTGCTCCTAAAACACTTTTTATTCCGATTTGTGCGTCAAAACCGATATACTCACGCTTGGCAAATTCCCCTTTATTATCGGGATCGTTGTTAAGGGAAAAACCATTTCCTTTCATTTCATATACATTCTCACTCCCTTGATATACGCCGCCATTATAATAGGAAACACCTCCACTCAGTTGCAAATTACTCCATTTTTTATTGGCAGATAGGTGTCCGATGAAATCTTTCCGGCTATCTGTTTCTTGTTTTATTCCATTCCCAGCAAACAATCCGGCTTCTAATTTGAGAAAATTCAGAGGGGATTCTTTTCCTGCTTGTAATGTGATCATAGCCCCTAAGTCCCGTTCTTCCGGAAAAAGAGTCTGAAAAATGGTAGAGCGTTCGGGAGATTCACGGCGCGAAGAAGAATAGCTGATTTCATTTCCAAAAGGACGATCAAAAACGCCGACTTTCAGCAAGTTTGTCTTTAGCCAAGGGTCTTTAAGGCTGAAATAAGCATCCTTAATACCTACTCCCTTTTCGGTTATGTCCAGTTGAAAAACACCGGAAGCAATACCTTCTTCGTAAGTAAACTTAATACGTCCCCGGCGGATACCTACACGGTTGAATGATTTTTCGGGGTCCTCATTGGCTGAACCAACTTTGAGCGAAGCATCCTCTTGTCCCCATTGATACTGGCCTTGAATGTAACCTGAGATTTTTAGTTTTTGAAGTTTTTTAATAGCTTCGTTCTGCGTTTTGTTTTCCTGTTCCAGTTTTTCAATTCTTTCAGTTGAATCAACTCCAGACTGTTCTTGCGCAAATGCATTGCTTAACAAACATAAGCAACTTAATACTGTAATAACTTTTTTCTTCATACATCATATTTTAATTGTACGATGCAAAAGTATTTTCATGGAATTACAAACTATTAACCATTTTGTTACGGAAAAAATAAGATTTGAGATAATATTTAATAATGCGAATCAGTATTTAAAAAATTAGATAAATAAAAGCGATGGCAATTTTGCCCATCGTATGTATGAGTAGTCCGGCAGTGGACCTTACTT
>NZ_JARXWE010000001.1 GCF_029893235.1 Dysgonomonas sp. PH5-45 | reverse complement strand
AGTAAGAAATAAAATCAGAATTGACAAGAAAGGCTATAGCTGTTTATCAAAGAGTTATATGGAAAGGTTTGGATTTTATTTAAGTTAGGATAATGAATTTCGTCTATGAAGAGGTACTTCCCACCATACTTAACAAAAGTATCTGCTAAATCGGTAAATCTGTTATCAACAAAATAAAAATCTTCAGCCGTTACATAAAGCGTTTCAGAAGGATTGAGATTTTGCTTGATATATTGAAGCACCAATGTAGTTTTTCCAACACCTCTCGGACCAATAAGTCCGATCATCCTGTTTTTCCAATTTATTTCATCGTACATATATCGAAAAAACTTGGTGTCAGTTTCTTTTATCAGCCTATTGGAATATTCAAATAACTTATCCATATTTATTTGTTTTTCACAAAGATAATCATTTTTGCACTCCAATAGTGCATTTTGTTTTGTTTTTCGCACTTTCAAGGGGCATTCATCAATCCAAGTCTAAAATTATTCGTATATTTGCCCAATAATATAGCAATGCGAAGCGTCGCAATATAAAAAAATACATTAGCGTTCACATAACCTCGAAGTAGAAAACTGGCACTTTTCACACTTTTCATGAAGAATGAGACCGATGCGCAATGTTCATGCTACACACTGTATAGCGTGGCTTGCGACCTTGCCCAGGACGGGTATGCAAACCTTTGATACCCTCGGACTCGATCGTTTTACCCAACCGTTGACGCTTGGAGCGGTCATTCCGGTCTGTTCGCCAACTTGTACGGAACTTAAACCTTCCGATTTGAGCAATACGGCGCGACAACGCATGCGAAAACAATGGCTCTCGCCCAAACGGAAACCTTGTCTTAGGGAGTTCCGTTCGAATTCGGTCAATGTCAATATATTGATCTTCATTAGCATATACATTTGGTATGCTACGAAGATACGACGGATTTAGTATATGTGAAATAATTATGAACACTTACTATTATTATCTTTTTATTGGTTCTTTTTTATCTGATATTTTCATCTTTAAAAATAGTCTTCATTTGCCGATACAAAACTTGCTAAATATATTACCAAGAATTTCGTCTGTGGATATATGGCCTGTTATTTCACCCAGATAGTGCATACATTCGCGTATATCTTGCGATAGAAAATCTCCAGAAATGTTGTTTTCCAAACCTTCCGTAACCCGTTGGATGGCCGTATAGGCATTTTGCAAAGCTTCGTAGTGACGGAGGTTTGTAACCACAATGTCTTGTTCGCCAAACTCTGGGATATTGGCTGCTGCAACCAGCATATCCTGCAATTGATCTGTTCCCTGATGGTATTTTGCGGAAATAAAGATCCGGTCAGGAATTTCATCCTTCAGCAGTTGTTCTTTTTTATCTTTGCGGTCGGCAGAAATCGCGTCTACCTTATTAAAAGCAAGGATAAGTTTTTTCCCCTCGGCCAAAGGCAATATCTTTCTGGAAAGAGAAACAGTATGGCTATCTTCCGTTTCGGCATCGGCAACCCAAAGCACAATATTTGCCTGTTCAAGCTTTTGGAAAGTACGGTCGATACCCATTGTTTCGATAGCGTCGTCCGTATCGCGGATACCGGCGGTGTCTATTAACCGGAAGGTGAGTCCTTGTATGTTTATCGTATCTTCAATCACATCACGGGTTGTACCGTGTATTTCCGAAACGATGGCTTTTTCTTCACGGAGCAACAGATTAAGCAAAGTGGATTTTCCTGCATTCGTTTCGCCAACAATGGCAACAGGGATACCCGTCTTTATGGTATTACCCAGAGAGAACGAATCGGCAAGTTTTTTTATCAATTGCGATATATTCTGAGCCGATTCTTTCAATTTATTGCGGTTTGCAAATTCTACATCTTCTTCCGAAAAATCGAGTTCAAGTTCTATCAGTGATGTGAAGTTTAATAGATCGGTGCGCAGTTCCACCAATTTGTCGCTGAAGCCCCCACGCATCTGATTCATTGCCAATCGGTGTGTAGCCGCAGAAGTGGATGCAATGAGGTCGGCCACCGATTCGGCTTGCGACAAGTCCATTCTCCCGTTCAGGAAAGCGCGTTGAGTAAATTCTCCCGCGGTAGCCAATCGGGCTCCACGATCCAGAAACAATTGCAATATACTCTGCTGTATGTATGTTGAACCATGGCACGAAACTTCTACGCTATCTTCCCCTGTAAACGAATTTGGCGACCGGAAAACCGAAACCAACACTTCATCGAGCGAAGCCCCGTCTTTTTCGATTGTCCCAAAATGGATTGTACCGGCTTTGGCCTCAACCAACCTGCGTTTATTCTTAGGAGAACGGAAAATAGAGTCGGCCAACTCAATACATCCCTTGCCTGATAAGCGAACAATGGCAATTCCGCCCACACCCGCAGGAGTGGATATAGCGGCAATAATATCCGATTTATGCATAACACTTCATTTTATTTTCAAACCAAATATACAGTTTTTTTGTTAACTACACCGAAAAGTACACTTACAAAAAAAATGGAGATGTGCTTTTATCGTGCACATCTCCACCTCTCTCAATCAAAATAATCCACACATCATGCAACACTCATCGTGTGCTATTTCCCCGTTTATTATTTCCTTTACTTGGCGATTGCTTATTATTTGCCGATCTGGAATTGTTCGTTGTCCGGCTATTATTATTCTTTATTCCGCTCTGTGTGCGATTGTTGCTGATATTTTTGTCGCGAGTGGAAGTCCCTGCGTTTGGACGAGCCTGCAATCCTTCCTTGCGATTGCCAGACTGCTGTCTGTCGTGGATGGAATATGTGTTCCGTCCATTTCCTACGCGATTATTATTGCGCCTGTCCGATTCTCTGACCCATGGCACATTGTTGTTGCGGCTGTTATGGTAACGGTTGTCTCTGCTGTTGCGGATTATCACCTGCGACCTGTTGCCCTTGTATCGACGGTAATCGTGTCTGTGACGATGGTTATGTATCCATGGGTCGCGCGTGTTCAATACTACCTTATACATCCTGAACAAATCGTAATGGTGGTACGAATAAGGCAGATATCTGGCCGATACCCAACGGCGTCCATGCCAATAATAGAATAAGCCCGTATTCACACCATAATATACGTCTATATCGGGCAGGTAATAGTAATCTACATAGTCGTACCCCACAGGCCCCCATGCCGGCTGACTGCCTATATTGATACTTATACTTACGTTTTGCGCCTCGGTTATGCCCGCATAAGACACCAGTCCGAGGGATAGGGCTATGGTTAAAATAATTCGTTTCATAATGTGTGGTTTTATCTTTGTTTATAATATATTTCAATACATCTGTCATTAGAATAGACGCTATTCATTGCAAAAAGATTAATGCGGGCATAATTATTAACATCTATTAATGATTGTCTCGCTTTTTCTTGGGAAATAATAAACCTTAGAATAGCAGTCCGTTACCGTTTTTTCTATCTTTGTACAGAAATATGTAGGAGCATACAATTCGAAAATAAAACACTAATAATGAATAATATACACGATGTGTATTTAGGTTTGGGAACAAATCTTGGTAACAAACCCGATAATATCGAGACTGCGGTGAGATTACTGGGCGAGAGTGTCGGAGAAGTGCTTGCCTTGTCTGCCCTCTACGAAACTGAACCCGAAGGATTTGTATCGGCCAACAATTTCGTAAACGCGGCATGCCTTGTTCGTACCAAGCTTTCACCCATGGAACTGCTTGAGGTTACACAACAGATTGAGCGACAGATTGGACGAACCGAAAAGTCGAAAAACGGAATACACTCCGACCGGATAATAGACATAGACATCCTACTTTATGGCGACCAAACAATCAGCCTGCCCCGACTGACATTGCCTCACCCCCATCTGCACGAGCGAGGGTTTGTTATTCTCCCTTTGGCCGATATTGCGCGCGATGTACAACACCCTGTATTGCGGAAAACAATAGGAGAACTGAAAAAAGAATATCAGACAAAAAGAGAGGATAAGCGATGAAGATTCTGAAATGGATTAGGAATATAGTGATAGGGCTGTTCATTTTCAGTATATTGCAGGTTGTGCTTGCAAAGTTTATTCCTGTTTACTACACCCCTCTGATGGTGAGCAATAACCTGAAACAGTTGTTTGATGGCAAGAAAGTAGTTTGCCAGCATAAATGGGTTCCTCTCAGCGAAATATCTCCTAAGCTTCCGCTTGCGGTAGTGGCTTCGGAAGACAATTTGTTTCTCGATCATTCGGGCTTCGACTTCAAACAGATACAAATAGCGATGGAAGAGGCCGAAAAAGGGAAGCGTCAACGCGGAGCGAGTACCATTTCGCAACAAACGGCAAAAAATGTATTCTTATGGCAGGGCAAGTCTTTTGTCCGCAAAGGATTGGAGGCTTACTATACAGTCTTGATAGAACTTATATGGGGTAAACAACGCATTATGGAAGTTTATCTGAACTCGATAGAAATGGGAGAAAACATTTACGGGGCAGAAGCCGTGGTGAGGAGTCGTTTCCATAAACCGGCAAAAGACCTTTCATCCGGCCAATGTGCTCTCATTGCAGCAACCCTGCCCAATCCTATACGCTTCAATTCGGCAAAACCTTCGGCTTATATACTGAAACGGCAAGCCAAGATACAACGGTTGATGAAACAGGTTAAACCAGTCGACTTCTCGGACAAAGACAGTAAGCCTGCACACAAAACAACAAAGTAAGCATGAAGAAAACAGGACTATTTATTATTTTTCTTATCTGTACACAAATATCAATTTATGCTCAAGCACCGAAGAAAAACCCTTTTTCAGTTTTGCGTTCGAATATACTTTGGTACGATTGCCAGAACCATACAAACTCACTATCTGAATATCATTAACTTTTTTGACAGCCGTTCTACAAATGCGCCAGTAAATCTTTCAATGCTAAAATAAAGGCTTTCAGATCTCAATTCAGAGGAGTAAGGGATAAAGCATTCTTCCTTTTTAGATTATCTAAAATTTATGCCTAAATTCAAAATCCCTCAAGTTTTTACGTTGATCCTAATCTATCAGCAAACCAATGAGTTAAGAGGAGAAAAAAGAAAAGACAGAGAGAGTTTTAACACTTCCCTCCCTGTTTTCGCCTCTGGGACACCCTACGTTTTTTTGAGTACCATTAAGTATAATTCTCTCTGCTGTTCGTCCATTGTTAGTGGGTACTGCCTAGTCTTTCCAGAAGAGGGCAACATTACATTTATTTGATATATCCTTTTAGTCAGCTCTGCAGCTTTGCTGAGTGTTATTGTGGATTTATTAGCTTTCAATATACGCTCCAATTCCAACATGATAGTATATGCTGTAAAGGATATGCAAATATGTGCTTCAATCCTGTGCCTGAGTCTATGATATATGGGACGTATTCTTAAATCCGTCTTGTTCATGCGGAAAGCCCTTTCAATAAACCACAGTTGCCGATAATTGTTTATAATCTCATCTGGTTTGAGCTTACTATTGGTCACAAAGGTTTTTATACCATCCCACCTAGCGTCTTCATTGAATTTATCATAATCGAGTTCTATCTTGACCTCACCTTCCATTCGCAAGTATTTATTGTATCCACGATTGTTGATATTGGACTTGGTCAGTTTTCCACTTACTATCTTCTTCTCCAATTTTCGGAGCCCTCGCAAACGATTCTGTAAATCTTTGTATGCCCTCTTTTGAGAAAGAGAAACAATTATACGCTGAGATTCTGTTCTTTGAATAACAGCGCTTTGTCCGTTTTGAAGCGACAACTTTAGTATTTGGGCTTGAATTTCTTTCGATTCGTTTTTAGGTCTACCTCCCAAAATATATTCGTAGTTGTTCTCCGATAAGAGGTCTATGTTCTTTTTAGAAAGAAGGCCGGAGTCTGCAATGACAATGGGTTTATTCAATTCGAAGCGATGCTGAAATTTCTCTAATACAGGAATGAGCGTATGCCCCTCAAAGATATTACCCTCAAATAAGTCGTAGCCTATGGGATTACCTCCGTAACCAACCAACAACCCCAGAAATATCTGAGGGCACTGGTGCTTTCCATATTTAGAAAAACCTGTCTTGCGAAGATCATCTTCATCGCTTGATTCAAAATAAAGAGTAGTCATATCGTAGAATACTACACCGACCTTGCCACCCAGAATGCCTTTGGTGTAGGTAAAAGTAATATCTTCAACTTCTTGTTTGAACCGATCGCTTAGCTTATCCAGAAAACGGTATATTTCTTGTATCTAGTGATTCTCGCCCAGATAGTTGCTAAGATAATCAATCGTTTTCAGCTTGCTACCGGGATTATACAAACGGGTAATGACCAGATGACGGAACAACTTGGCTTCTATTCGGTTATAACCAATTTTATCAAATAGCCGGCCGTAAATTAGCTCTGGACCTATCACTTGTATTTGATTGTTGCTAATGGAAGAAAGAATATGTTCATAGTTGGACTCTTCCTCGTCGGTAAACAATTCCAAATTTCCCTCTAACTGTTTTAAGGCAGAACGAGCCTTGAGCATCAAAACGGAAAGCTCCTGCTCGCTCTTTCCTGAACCGATACTCTGAACAACCTTATAACGACCTTCGGATTTACTGATGATCTGGATGCTGATACTGCCGGATTTGTTACGCTTTTGACGAATAAACATGTGCAAATTTAAGGCGGGACACCCAAACAAGCAAATTCAAAAAAAAATAATTAACTGAAAATCAGAAGATTGAAAAAATAATTAAAGACATTGTCGAAAACAGGAAAATGGGCACAAGCCAAAAGTATCAGACGGAAGTTTGGATACTCAATTCAAGAACTTTTTATTTGTGCAAATATATGACGCTTTATTATGATTTAACTATAGTATCGAAGAAAAATACAATCCACATAGCCCCATTATATTGAGGTTTCTATTCGTGAAAAAAACAATAAATATCAACGAAATCAACACTGTCAGCCCCATAAAAATGGGGAATAAACCAAATCCGGTAACAGTAAAAACTCCAACCCCTATCAATATCCAATAAGTAATACAGAGAATGAATAATATTTTATCTTTTAAGATCATTTCTAACCCAGATTTATTCTTTTGGCTTCGATATTTTCGTCGAGGAAGATAGAAGCATTGCCCGTAAACCTTTCGGGGGCTTCGGTGGTGAAGTATTGGGTTTGGCCGTTTTTTGTGCAGAACTGTTCTATTTCGGGATGCCTTATCAGATAGTTTTCGAGGCTTGCGGCCACATACTCTCCCTGCGATATGATATTAACTCCCTGCGGAATGTAAGTTCTTATTTTGTCCAAAAGAAGGGGATAGTGTGTACAGCCCAGAATTATGGAATCGATAAGAGCGTCTTTATTGAAAAGATTATCCAGATTTTTCTTCACAAAATAATCGGCTCCTTCGTTCCGGTATTCGTTATTTTCGACCAAAGGAACCCACATAGGGCAAGCTTCGCCTGTAACAACCATATCGGGGTGCAGTTTTTCGATCTCTATCCGATACGACCCCGATTGTATAGTGCCTAAAGTACCTAAAACCCCAACATGGCGGCTTTGCGACAAAGAGCCTATAACCTCGGCCGTGGGGCGGATTATGCCCAGCACCCTTTTGTCGGGATTCATCTTCGGTAAATCGTTTTGTTGGATAGTACGCAAGGCCTTTGCCGAAGCTGTATTGCAAGCAAGTATAACGAGGTTGCACCCTTCGTCGAAGAGAGTCTCAACAGCCTGACGGGTGAACTCGTACACTACATCGAACGATCGTGAACCGTAAGGCGCACGCGAATTATCGCCCAGATAAATGTAATCGTATCCCGGTAAGCGTTTTTTTATTTCAGATAAGATGGTGAGTCCACCGTATCCGGAATCGAACACTCCTATCGGGCCGGCTTTTTGCAATGGCATCGCTATCTGTTTTTTTAGTTATCTTCTAACACCCAACTTTGCTTTAACCAAGGCTGTGGCATTTACAGCTTTGGGTGTAACAAAAGCGATTGCAGGGTTGGCAAGGTCGTAGATACAAACAAAATTGTTTTCTATTCCTACTGCTTCGATAGCTTCTTTCACTTTTTGCCGAAGCGGTTCTATCTGTTGCTGTTCTTGGCTCTCTATATCTTCTTGGGCAACCACCATAAAGGCGTTGATATTTTTTTCAAGTTCAAAAAGCTCTTGCATACGACGTAGTTTGATGCTTTCGGACATCGACTCCTGATAAGTCATAAAGTCGGAATATTTTTTGTTGTAATCGCTTTGCATCACCCCTAATTCATCTTTGTATTTTTGGTTAAGCTCTGCTATTGCTTTTGTGGCTGCTACTTTTTCCGGAATAGCCTCCAATAGTTCAATAGAGTTTACATAGGCAACTTCACCATACATAGCTGTAAGCGCAGGGGTAGCAGCTTTACTGTGACTTTCTGTTTGCGCATGGAGTAGCCCCATAAAGACAGATGCTAAACTAAAAGTAACCGCCAATAAAAATATTCTTTTTGCCATAAACGAAAGTATATAATATCTATAACTGAATACAACAAAAGCATATCACTATTGACAAATATAGTAACATGCTTTTGTCAAAAAAATATTGTTCTTTATAATGTTTTCTTAACTTCTATTTCTTCAAATGCTTCTACAATATCGCCAACTTTTATGTCGTTGTAGTTGTGTATATTAAGCCCGCATTCGTATCCCGATGCAACTTCTTTCACATCGTCTTTGAAACGTTTCAGAGAACCAAGCTCGCCCGAGTAAACAACAATACCGTCGCGTATGAGGCGAATCTTGTTCGACCGCTTAATCTTACCTTCTTTAACCATACATCCGGCCACTGTTCCCACTTTGGTAATCTTAAATACTTCGCGGACTTCAACATTAGCCGTAATTTCTTCTTTGATTTCGGGCGACAACATTCCTTCCATTGCCGATTTAACCTCTTCGATGGCATCGTAAATGATTGAGTAAAGACGAATCTCAACACCTTCGTTCTCTGCCGAGCGGCGTGCTGCGGCTGAAGGCCGTACTTGGAAACCGATAACGATAGCATCCGAGGCTGCAGCCAGCGTGATGTCCGATTCCGAAATCTGCCCCACAGCTTTGTGGATAACATTTACTTGTATCTCTTCGGTCGATAGGCGTATCAAAGAGTCGGATAGGGCTTCGACAGAACCGTCCACGTCTCCCTTAACAATAACGTTCAACTGTTGGAAGTTACCGATAGCAATACGGCGGCCTATATCGTCGAGCGTAAGTATTTTCTGTGTACGCAAACCTTGTTCGCGTTGCAACTGCTCGCGCTTGTTGGCTATCTCGCGTGCCTCTTGTTCTGTTTCCAGTACGTGAAACATATCTCCGGCTTGCGGTGCGCCATTCAGACCAAGTATCAGTGCCGGAGCTGCCGGAGCTGCTTCGTCTATACGTTGGTTACGCTCGTTGAACATGGCTTTTACACGGCCAAAGTATGTTCCCGCCAAAACTATATCGCCCTGTTTGAGCGTTCCGTTCTGTACGAGTATGGTCGAAATATATCCGCGTCCTTTGTCGAGCGACGATTCTATAATAGAGCCTGTTGCCCGTTTATTAGGATTGGCTTTCAGCTCCAGCAAATCGGCTTCGAGCAATACTTTTTCGAGCAACTCGTCTACACCGAGACCTTGTTTTGCAGAAATGTCTTGCGATTGGTATTTTCCACCCCATTCTTCAACAAGATAGTTCATGCTGGCAAGCGTTTCTTTTATCTTTTCGGGATTCGCTCCCGGTTTATCTATTTTATTGATTGCAAAAACGATAGGCACACCTGCCGCTGAAGCATGGTTTATGGCTTCGGTTGTTTGCGGCATGACGTTATCGTCGGCAGCAACAATAATGATGGCGATGTCTGTCACCTTTGCTCCACGAGCACGCATGGCTGTAAAAGCCTCGTGACCCGGTGTATCGAGGAAGGTGATGCGACGGCCCGATTTCAGTTTCACGTTATAGGCTCCGATATGCTGGGTGATACCCCCGGCCTCGCCTGCGATAACGTTTGTTTGGCGTATATTGTCGAGCAAGGAAGTTTTACCGTGGTCAACGTGCCCCATCACTGTAACGATAGGCGCGCGTGCTTCCAAATCTTCCTCCAAGTCTTCTTCTTCGGCAATGGCCTCAACAACCTCCGCGCTCACATATTGAGTTTCGAATCCGAATTCTTCGGCAACAATGTTGATTGTTTCGGCATCCAGACGTTGGTTTATAGACACCATCATGCCTATACTCATACAGGTGGATATAACCTGAACAACAGGTACATTCATCATGTTCGCAAGATCGTTGGCTGTTACGAACTCCGTAATTTTCAATATCTTGCTTTCTTGTTCTTGTTGCTCAAGCTCCTCTTGGTAACGTTGCGAAATAGCATCACGTTTATCCTTCCGATATTTTGCTCCTTTGCCCTTGTTACCTTTGCTGGTAAGTCGCGCTAAGGTTTCCTTTATCTGTTTTTGTACGTCTTCTTCGGTAACGGCGGCTTTTGTTATGAGCGGTTTACGCTGGTGTCCACCGGGACGTTGTTTGTCGCGCTGTCCCTGACCTGCTGCTCCACCCGAAACACCTTTTTCGATATCGACTTTACCTTTCTTTATACGGTTACGTTTTTTCTTTTTAACGTCATCATCGTCTTCGGCCGAAGTTTTCTTCTTTGCCTCTTCGCCTGTTTCCTTTTTCAGAAGCTTAACGGTATTTTCTTTTACCTTTTTGGGGTCTGAAAGCTCTTTTTCGAGGCGTTCTTTCTTCTTCTCGGCTTTTGTCTTTTTTGCCGGACGAGTTTTATCGTTGATTGCGCTTAGGTCGATAGAACCTTTAACAACAATGTTCGATTTTATGGAAGGATTGTTCAGTCTGAAAACTTCGTTTTCATTCCCATCGGCCTCAGCAACAGCTTCGGTAGGAACCTCCACGGTGCTTGGCTGAGTATCTTCGACCGTTTCCGTTGTTTCTTCTTTTACCGGAGCGGCTTCTTCCATAGGTGGTTCATTGTCCTGCGGAGCGGGAGTTTCGGCAACGGGTTTTTCTACCTCGGCTTCTACCTTTTCTTCCACAGGTGCGGCTGCTTTTTTAGGCTTGTTCAGGCTGTCGAGGTCTATCTTGTCCACTATTTGCACATGAGGTTTGATGTCATCAGGTATCTCCGTTTTAATTTCTTCAACCACAGGAGCCTCCGGTTCTTTATCCTCATAGCCCTCTAAGGCAACAACTGTTTCGGACTTTTTGTCTTTTTTCAGCTCTTTATTGCGATCAGAGTCTTGTTTCAGCTTTTTGTCTTTTCCAAATTCGGCAATAAGCAAATCGTACTGTTCATCGTTAATCTTAGTGTTTGGGTTTGACTCAACGTCGAATCCTTTGTTCTGCAGGAATTCAACAAGGCTGCTGATTCCTACATTCAAATCTTTGGATATTTTTATTAATCTTATAGACATATATAAATTTTAAATCATGAAAAAATGAACAGTATCCTCTCGGTAACGATGACAGAAACTATTTGCTTTTAAAAATTTGCGCCTAACTCTTACAAAAGTATTAAGAAAACACAAAATAAGCAAACATGTTACTCTTCATCCTCAAACTCTGCACGGAATATGGCAAGTATTTCGTCAACAGTGCTTTCTTCGAGGTCTGCTTCGTTTATTAATTTATCGCGGTCGGTAGCCAATACGTTTTTGGCGGTAACGCAGCCAATACTTTTCAGCTGGTCGATAACCCAACCGTCTATTTCGTCACGGAATTCATCCAAATAGATATCTTCCTCGTCAAAGTCGTCTATATCCCTATACACGTCTATCACATAGCCTGTAAGCATGCTGGCCAGTTTTATATTCAACCCGCCTTTACCGATGGCAAGCGATACTTCTTCGGGACGGAGAAATACTTCCGCACGCTTTGCCTCTTCGTCCAACTTTATATTGTTGATCTTGGCCGGACTCAATGCACGCTGTATGTACAGGTTCATGTTAGAGGTATAGTTGATGATGTCGATATTTTCGTTGCGCAACTCACGTACGATGCCGTGTATACGCGAGCCTTTCATCCCCACGCAAGCACCTACGGGGTCGATACGGTCGTCGTACGATTCTACTGCAACTTTTGCTCTTTCGCCTGGGATACGGGCAATGCTTTTTATGGTAATCAGCCCGTCGTTTATTTCAGGTACTTCAAGTTCGAACAAACGTTCCAAGAAAACGGGCGATGTTCTTGAAAGAATAATCTTAGGATTGTTGTTCTTGTTTTCAACACGGGCAACAACAGCTCTCACATGCTCGCCTTTACGGAAAAAGTCGCTCGGAATCTGTTCTGTTTTAGGCAAAAGCAACTCTTCTTTCTCGTCGTCTAACAGAAGGATTTCTTTTTTCCAGATTTGGTAAACCTCGCCCGAAACGATTTCGCCTACCTTTTCGCTATATTTGTTGTACAAACTGTCTTTTTGCAGTTCCAATATTTTTGAAGAAAGCGTTTGGCGCAGATTCAATATAGCGCGGCGGCCGAAGTCCTCGAAAAACACTTCGTCGGTAACATCTTCGCCAACTTCAAAATCGGAATCTATTTTTTTTGCATCCGAAAGAGATATTTCGATATTTGGATCTTCCAGCTGATCGTCTTCTACAACAGTACGGTTACGCCATATTTCCAAGTCGCCCTTGTCGGGGTTGATAATAACGTCGTAATTTTCGTCTGTGCCGAACATCTTAGCAATAACATTGCGGAAAGAATCTTCCAAAACACTGATCATGGTCGATCGATCTATGTTTTTCAGTTCCTTAAATTCCGAAAAAGTATCGATCATGCTTATAACTTCTTTCTTAGCCATAATGATTTATTTAAATCTTATTTGATATTTTGTATATTTTACCTCATCGTACCCAAAGGTCAGGTCTTCTTCTACAGCTACTTTGCGTTTAGCACCTTCGGGTTTTTCCATTCTTGTTATTGTAACAACAAATTGCTGCTCGTTGCAGTCTTTAAGCACCCCTGATAGTTTACGTCCGTCTTTGGTGAGTACCTCCACTTCGTTGCCTATATTTTTCTGATACTGGCGCACTATCTTGAAAGGAGACGTTATTCCGGCAGAGCCTACTTCAAGTTCAAAATCTTCCACCTCGCGGTCGAAGTGCGATTCTATATTTTTGTTCAGCAGTACGCAGTCTTCTATGCTGATGCCGTCTTCGCTGTCAATCTCAACAACAATGATGTTGCCGGGGCGTACCTGTACATCGACCAAAAACATTGCCGTATTTTGCAAATGCTGGGTAGTTATATCAATTATTTGTTGTTTGTCTATCATAAAAAACATTAGAATAATGAGAAAGAGGAAGCCGACGCCTCCTCTTTCCCTTCTGATTTCGGACACAAAAATACAGAATTTCAATCGTTTTGCCAAAATAATTTGGAAAAAATTGGCAACAACTAACATATTACAAGTACAGAATGTTAAATTATTATATATTTTTTTTATTTTTAGACTGTTTATCTTTCAGTATCCATTAAATTTGCATTTAAAGGCTTAAATTCAATAGATTATTTAGAAAATGAAAAAGAGACTTACATTTTTTGGCATTGTCCTATTTTTAGGTATATCTTTTTCCGCTTGTAGCAACGCTCAGGCTGTGGATAAGGAAATAGAACATGAGGTAGAAGCAATGAATTCGCAAATGCCTATGGTGCTGAACAGCAACACCCGTTTGGATAGTTGTGCGTATATTGCCAAAGGTAAGATATGCAAGTATTATGTAACATTAACAAACTTGAGTGTAGAAAGAGAAAAGATGGAGGAGCTCAGCGGCGAATCGAAAAAAAATTCTGCAGCATTTATCAAGCAAAGTAAAGAAATGCAGACTATGAAAGACCATGGCGTAACCGTAGAATACATCTATCGGAACAGTCAAGGTGAAACACTTTTCGACAATATCATCACTCCCGAAGATTATAAATAAAAAAAGATTGCCTCAAAAGCATTCTTTCGTTTCAGTTTACATATTGAACGTCAGTGAAACATCTTCTGTTTCAGAGTTAAGATTCTTCACCGACGTTCAGAATGACAAAAAGAGCAGCACTTTAATAGTGCTTTTTTTTCTTTTGAGGAGCTTCCTTTCGTATAATGTTCGATGCTTACAACCGCAATTTCAATATTTCGCGGACTACTTCGCCCGAAATATCCTGATGTTCGCCCAGCATCCAGCCTCTTGCCGATATACGGTTGGCAACGGCATCTACGGCTTCTTGCCCCAAGCCATAGTCGGATAGGTATGTTTTTACCTGCATTTCTTCAAAAAAGTCTTCAACGGCCTGTATCGTATTTTCTATAAGCACAGCCTGGGGTTTGTTGTCATTTATGCCAAACACCTGCTCTCCCATCTGAAGTATCTTATCTCCCTTTTGCTCTTTTTTTACTTTCAATAAGCCCGGCAAGACAATAGCCAGCGTTTGGGCATGGTCTAATCCGTAAAGGGCTGTCAACTCATGACCTATCATATGCGTAGCCCAATCTTGAGGTACTCCCTGGGCAATCCATTCGTTCAGTCCCCAAGTGGAAGCCCACATCAGGTTGGCACGTACATCGTAATCCTTGGGTTGTTTGAGGGCTTTGGGGCCTTCCTTTACCAATACTTTCAGTATAGATTCGGCAAACATATCCTGAAGCATTGCGTTCACCGGATAAGTTACGTATTGCTCCACTACATGCACAAAGGTATCAATCACGCCATTACTGGTTTGTTTGGGCGGAAGTGTAAAGGTTGTTGTGGGGTCTAAAACAGAAAATTTGGGATAAACCAATGACGAATGAAAAGCCAGTTTATCTTGTGTTTCGGCTTTTGTTATCACTGCCCCGCAATTCATTTCGGAGCCTGTTGCCGATAATGTCAGAACAACACCAAAAGGCATAGCTTTTTCTATCTTACCTTTGCCTGCTACCATAGTCCAAGGGTCAGGGCCGTCAAAACATGCTGCCGCAGCAATAAATTTGGTTGCGTCTACTACCGAACCACCACCCACGGCAAGCAAAAAATCGCATTTCTTTTCCTTAATCAGGGCTACGGCTTGCATGCAGGTTTCGTAGTGTGGATTGGCTTCGATACCCGAAAATTCGAAAAACGTATGTTCTTTCAAAGCATCTGTTACCTGATTGTAAACCCCGTTTCGTTTAATGCTGCCTCCTCCATATATAACCAGCACTTTGGCCGCGGCGGGTATTTCTTTCGATATTTCTTTGATTGTTTCTTTCCCGAATATAATTTTTACAGGATTCGCAAATGAAAAGTTATTCATAATTTTTTTGTTTTATATTATTTCTTACAGTATTTAAATTTTACAAGATAAGGGCTGAATTGAAGAACATCCAAGCGATGAACAAAGTTCTCTTAAAATTGATAATAAACAATAAAAAGAGACAAAAATAAATCACCCTAATGAAAGTTACAAAAAAATACCTGATGTGTGAATTTTGGCAACAAATAAATATCAATCATAAATATATAAAAACATCTATTCGTATTTATGTAAGCTTTACATAACAAACTGTTTATTTACACGTTAATGCTGCAAAATAAATTTTTATCTTAAAAACCGAAAATCGGCGGAATTTGGTTTATTGCTTTACAACATAAAATAATATGTATCCAAGCAAAAACTAATTATTTAATTTTGAGAAAATCGATAAAATTTATATCGTCTATAAACATCGGTTTTACTGCAACAAGGTTATCTTTTTTTAACCGCAAGTATTAATCTTATAAAACCATTAAGCCATGAAAATGTACCCAACCAATCAGATCAGGAATATAGCTATTCTTGGTAGTTCGGGATCCGGCAAAACCACTCTCGCCGAATCGATGCTATATGAAGCCGGTGTCATACAACGCCGGGGAACAGTTGAAGCAGGAAACACTGTGAGCGACTATTTCCCGGTGGAAAAAGAATATGGCTATTCTGTTTTTTCCAGTATTTTTTCTGTTGAATGGAAAGACCGAAAGCTTAACTTTATTGACTGTCCCGGATCGGACGATTTTATCGGTAACATCGTTACCTCGCTTAATGTAACCGACACAGCCTTAATGGTTCTTAATGCCCAATACGGGATGGAAGTGGCAACGATGAACCAATTGCGCTACACACGTAACCTCAAAAAACCCGTTATATTTATCGTAAACCAGCTTGACCACCCTAAAGCCGATTTCGACAACGTTATCTCGCAGCTTAAAAGCAATGTTGGCGAGAAGGTCGTTTTGGTACAATATCCGATAAACGTAGGTGAAGGCTTCAACTCGGTGGTGGATGTATTGACAGGAAAAATGTATCGCTGGAAACCCGAAGGCGGAGTGCCTGAGGTATTGGATATCCCCGACAGCGAAAAAGACAGAGCCGAAGAATTGCATAAACGTTTGGTTGAGGCCGCCGCCGAAAACGACGAATCGTTGATGGAAAAATACTTCGAGCAAGGAACGCTTACCCAAGACGAAATGCGCATGGGAATACGCTTCGGTTTGGTGCATAATGATATTTACCCTGTGTTCTGCGTATCGGCAGGACGCGACATGTGTGTGAGACGCACCCTCGAATTCCTCGGAAATGTTGTGCCTTATGTTGCCGACATGGAACCCCCTATAAATACAAATGGCGAGGTAGTAAAGCCCGACGCCAACGGACCTACCAGCCTGTTTTTCTTTAAAACAACCGTTGAGCCTCATGTGGGCGAAGTTTCTTACTTCAAAGTGATGAGTGGAACAATACGAGAAGGAGACGACCTTGTTAATGCAGACAGGGGATCGAAAGAGCGTATTGGGCAAATATTTTCTGTTGCCGGACAACAACGTACCAAGGTAGACGACCTTGCTGCCGGAGATATCGGGGCTACCGTAAAACTGAAAGATGTACGCACAGGAAATACCCTAAACGGTAAAGGTGCGGAAAACAAATTCGACTTCATTAAATATCCGGATCCTAAGTTCCGCCGGGCTATCAAGGCCGTGAACGAAAAAGACACGGAAAAGATGAACGAGGCTCTGATGCGTATGCATGGAGAAGACCCTACGTGGGTTGTCGAGAACTCGAAGGAGCTGAAACAGCTTATCGTATCGGGACAAGGTGAGTTTCATCTGAAAACCTTGAAGTGGCGACTCGAAAATAATGATAAGATTCAGATAACATTCTCCGAACCTAAAATTCCTTATCGCGAAACTATTACCAAAGCAGCCCGTGCCGATTATCGCCACAAGAAACAATCGGGAGGAGCAGGGCAGTTTGGCGAAGTTCACCTTATTGTTGAACCCTACTACGAAGGAATGCCTCCGGCCGAAACATACCGTTTTGGAGGGCAAGAGTTTAAAGTACAGTCGCGCGATGTGCAGACTTACGATTTGGAATGGGGCGGAAAGCTTGTTTTTGTGAATAGTATCGTGGGGGGAGCTATTGATGCCCGTTTCTTGCCGGCTATATTGAAAGGAATCATGTCGCGTTTGGAGCAAGGACCACTCACGGGGTCGTATGCCCGTGATGTTCGTGTTGTTGTTTACGACGGTAAGATGCACCCTGTAGACTCTAACGAAATTTCGTTCATGCTTGCCGGACGTAATGCTTTCAGCACCGCTTTTAAAGATGCTGCTCCAAAGATTCTGGAGCCTATATACGACGTTACGGTATTTGTTCCGTCCGACAAAATGGGCGATGTGATGAGCGACCTGCAAAACCGCCGTGCCATGATTATGGGTATGGAAAGCGACAAGGACATTGATGTGCTCAAAGCTAAGGTGCCACTCAAGGAAATGTCGAGCTACTCTATTTCACTGAGTTCGCTTACAGGGGGAAGGGCTTCGTTTACCATGAAGTTCTCCAGCTACGAATTAGTCCCCTCGGATGTTCAAGACAAACTGCTGAAAGAATACGAAGCCACTCAAACGGAGGAGGCTTAAACCATCTTTCATAATAGTATAAAAAGAGATTAGGGTAATTTTTGTTACCCTAATCTCTTTTTTATATGCTTCTTTTTAAAGCGTTTTAGTACCTTTTAGAGTTAGTATTCGTCTTCGTTAAAGAAAAAGTCTTCTTTGCTTGGATAGTCAGGCCAAATATCTTCTATAGTATCATATATTTCACCTTCGTCTTCCAGTTCCTGAAGGTTTTCTATAACCTCAAGAGGGGCGCCCGAACGTTGGGCATAATCAATTAGCTCTTCTTTGCTTGCGGGCCATGGAGCGTCTTCCAGTTTCGATGCTAATTCAAGTGTCCAGTACATAATCTTATATTTTTGTTATTTGTTTAGTTTCGTCTATGTATTTTTTAATTCCGCAAAAGTAAGATAATATTTATTTTTTACAACATGGTATCCCAGAATATTTCGCGCCCTGTTTTGTAACATTCTTTTCGTGCCAACAGAAAGAAATAATCGGAAAGCCGGTTTACAAATTTCAGTATATTATTATCGACAGGATATTCTTCTTTCACCTGATAAATTCGCCGCTCGGCACGACGGCATACAGAACGGCATACATGTGCTCTGGCTGCCGACTCTGAGCCTCCCGGCAAGACAAATTGTTTAAGCTTTGGTAGTTCGCTATCTATTTTGTCCATTTCCTGTTCAAGGAGTGCTATATCTTCGTCTTTTATGATGCTGGCTGCTCGTGCGTCCATCGTCTCGGTTTCGGTGGCAAGATACGAACCTACGGTAAAGAGCTTATGCTGTATGAAAGATAATATTTTCAGCGTGTCTTCGTCCTGTATCTGGCAGATAAGAAGACCAACAAACGAATTCAGTTCGTCGATAGTACCGTACGACTCCAAGCGTATATGAGATTTGGGCACACGCATCCCACCAACCAACGAAGTGCTACCGGCGTCCCCTGTTTTTGTATAAATAGAACTTTTTTTCATATCAGATTAAAAATTAAGGCGATAATTTCGTTTATAAAATTTTTTGTCGAAGAATAAGATTCCAATGTTGAACAAATCGAACGATACCCTTACGTCTTCAGTCTGCTTTAATTTCTTCCATAACGCTTGATACTGCTTCTTTGTTCGGATATTCTTGATAATTATGAAAGATTTTTCGTGACACAGTGGAAACAAATGTAAAACAAAGGCATCGAAAGTGAGAGGATTATTCTTTAAGTCTATAATCACACAATCTTGTTTTTCATCTATTTTTGGTAATTGAGATGTGTGCAAATTAATATCTCTGTTCCAACCGCTGTACAATTGCTGAGCCTTGGTGTATCTTTTCTTGGACGATTCAACACAGGTACATTTAATCAGACTTGAAGGGGCTGTTGCATACAATGTGGTGAGACCGGTACCAGAGCCTATCTCCAAAATATTTTTTGCATTAAAATAATTGATGAGCCGAAAAACCAGACGGTTATACTTTATTCCTTTGTTTTTTATTGTAGCTTTGCATTCCTGTAAATAAAGAGGTACGTCTTCGTAAGCATAGAACCATTTTTTTTCGTTTATGGCATTGGTTATCAGAGAATATGCAAAAGGAGAGTGAACGCCATGTCCTCCTCTGTGGCGTATTTTGTATACAACTCTGAGTCCTACTTTCGATAAACGGTATACCTTTACCATACAACTTTATTTGGGAACATGATTTTGATTTGTTCGCAAAAATAGAATAAAATCCTGTTTTACCATAAGGATTAGATAGGGTAAAACTGGGGTTTAATAACTTTCTTTTTTACTCGGAAAATCTTGTGTCTTAACGTCATCTATATACTTCTGTACAGCACCCGTAATGACTGTGTGCAAGTCTGCGTAACGGCGCAAGAACTTTGGCGAGAAGTCTTTATTGATACCCAACATGTCGTGAACAACAAGTACTTGCCCGTCAACACCGCCTCCCGCACCTATTCCGATTATGGGGATATACAAGTCCTTTGCGATGCTTTCGGCAAGTTGGGCGGGGATTTTTTCCAATACTATACCGAAACAGCCAACTTCTTGAAGAAGGCGGGCGTCGTTGGCCAGCTTTTTTGCTTCGCCTTCGTCTTTGCCCCGCACATTGTAGGTGCCATATTTATTGATAGATTGTGGCATCAACCCTAAATGTCCCATCACGGGAATACCTGCACCGATAATTTTGCGGATATCTTCAATTATTTCTTCTCCCCCTTCAATTTTTAAGGCATCCGCACCTGTTTCTTTCATTATGCGGATAGCAGCTTCGAGCGATTTCAACGGATCTCCCGAACACGAACCGAAAGGCATATCAACTATTACAAGTGCCCGTTTAACGGCATTCACTACCGATCGGCCGTGATAAATCATTTGGTCTACGGTCATCGGTAACGTGGTGGTATTGCCCACCATGACATTCGAGGCTGAATCGCCAACCAGAATGGCATCCATTCCTGCTTGGTCTATGATAGAAGCCATAGAATAATCGTATGCGGTAAGCATACTGATTTTTTCGCCTCGTTGTTTCATCTCACCCAACCGATGGGTAGTAACTTTTCTTGTATCCTCTGTGTATGTTGACATAAACGTTTTATCCTTTTTCGTTGATACCGGACAAAGGTAATAAATTATACTTGTAGTGTATTTTAAAATTAAAGATAAACAATAGTGTAATTGCCTTGCAATTTTGATCAGGTTATCTCGGTTTATGAACCAGTTTATTTTATACCTTTGTGATTGTTTTATGTGAAAAACTAAATTGATGCGAACAACACAAAGGTTATTAGATTTTTTGAATAAATATAAATACACAAGATAATATTATTGCATAATGGCACAAAAGGGTATTTCGTTCAGGGAACAGATATTATCGGAAAAAGGCATTTTTTTGTGTCTGTTTGTGTATAACGCCCTGCTGCTCTTTTTGTGTTCGCGGATGTCGCCACTTTACGATTTTAATGCGTGGTCGGACATAAATGTATATTTCACAATAGGTAAAGGATGGATGAATGGGTTGTTGCCATACCGCGATTTGTTCGATCATAAAGGACCTCTCATCTTTCTGATTTATGGTATTGGTTATCTGATAAGTAATACTGCTTTTTGGGGTGTTTATATAATAGAAGTCCTATTCTTTTTTATAGGTGGAGCCTCGACTTATCTGATAGCATTGTTTTTTCTGAAAAAAACATGGGCGTTTGGGGCATCTGTCATATTTTCATTACTAACCTTATGGTATAGTGGATGGGGAGGTGCAGCCGAAGAATTCGTTCTGATGGCGCAGATGCTTGGCCTATACCTGTTTTTCCGCTATTTCATACAGAAAGACTCGGCAAAACCTTCCTTGTGGCACATGTTGGCGCAAGGTGTAATATTTGCCTTTATATTCTTCATAAAGTTCAATCTGGCGGTTTTTCTATTCTTTCTTTTACTTGCCATATTCTTTAGCCAGTTACAGAAAAAACAATATGCCGATATACTGAAAAGTATCGCTGTATTTTTATGCGGTTTCTGTGTGGTGGCTTTGCCGTTTGTTGCTTACTTCCATATTAATTCGGCGTTGAATGATTTTATGGATGGCTACTTTACGTTTAATATGCGATATTCGGGAAAGGATGTAAATTTGCTTGATATAGATTTCGTATTGGGAGTTGCTGCCCGTTTTGCTAAGAGCATTGCCCATGCGCCTCTTTTCTTTGGTGTTGCCTTGCTTGGAATGTTGGTGTTTTGCCTGACGCCGTTTTTCGTGAGGAATATTTATGCCCGCTTAGGGGTGGGGCTTACTTATCTGGTATTTTCGGCCGTGGTTTTTATGACACCTGTCATAATGGAGTATTACTACATATCGCTGGCTGTTTTTCCGTTTCTTGGCTATGTGATTTTACTTTATTTTTTGCAGCACTATCTGGGGCAGGCAAAACAGAAAATATACTATGGGCTTTTTGCATTGCTTGGCTTAGGCATAGGCTGCGCTCAAAAACAGTTTTTTGGCGAATCGATTGAGGTGTTAACCCGACAGACAGAACCCCAAACTGTGGAAACCAAATTTTCAGATATACTGAAAAAAGACTCTCAGTCCACTTTACTTTCGTTGGGCTTAGACCGGGGGATGGGCGTGTTTACCAAAGCGAACGTTGTGCCCGATGTAAAGTATTTTTTCTATCCTAATATAAGATATGAGGCTTTTCCTCTTATATGCGATTCACAAGTTCGGTATGTGCAAGAAGGTAAGCCCCGTTATATAGTGATGTGCAGTCAGTTCATTTATTCCGACTATTTTTTGGCACTTCCAGAGTTTAATGAAAAATACAGAGAAGTGGCAACTTTCCACGAAGACAATAGCCTTTACAGTTTATACAAGCTAATTGAAACGAAATAGGCATTTTTATAAATAAAAAAGTAAGAAGTTTCTTTTAAAAGAATTACTTTTGTGCGTTTTGCACATACCTTATGTGCAAGCCAAAATAAAGAAAACCAAATTATTTAGATTATTTTATGGATAAAATTAGTTACGCATTGGGATTGAGTATCGCCAATAATTTTCTTAACACAGGTATCAAGGATTTGGACGTAGCATCATTCTCGAAAGCGATAGAAGATGTTATGGGCGAAAAAACTCTTGATATGTCGTACGACGAAGCAAAGAACATAATGAACGAATTCTTTACAAAACTTCAGGAAGAAAAGCTCGAAAATAATCTGAAAGCCGGAAAAGAATTTTTAGAAATAAATAAAAATAAAGCCGGTGTAGTGACTCTGCCAAGCGGACTCCAATATGAGATATTGGTGAAAGGCGATGGAAAGATTCCAACGGCAACCGACCAGGTAAAATGCCACTATCACGGAACGCTGATTAACGGAACAGTTTTCGACAGTAGTGTTCAACGTGGTACACCTGCCACATTCGGCGTCAATCAGGTTATACCCGGATGGGTTGAGGCTTTACAGTTGATGCCTGTTGGCTCTAAATGGAGATTGTTTATTCCTTCTAACCTGGCTTACGGAGAGTCGGGAGCAGGGCAAGCCATAGAACCGAACTCAACTCTTATTTTTGATGTAGAATTGTTAGGGATAGAATAACTTAAAACATATAAAAATCCATGAAAAAAATTCAAGTATTAGCATTAAGTGCCGTTGTTGCGCTTGGTGCGGCATTTACTTCATGTAATTCAGATGGTTCAAGTGCAGGAAACGCATCTTTGAAAACAGACGTAGATACCCTTTCTTACGCGATGGGTGTTAGCGTAACTCAAGGATTGACCGAATATCTTCAGCAATTGGGAGTTTTGGCCGATACAGCCATGCTGAAAATGATTCATCAGTCAATGATTGAAGCTGAGAAGGACGCTACTAAAAAAGCGGAACTCGAAAAAGACTTTAAATTCAGACTCGACTCGGTAGTTTCTGCCAACAAAAAGAACCTTGCCGACTTCAAAAAAGGTTTGAGCGAAGTATTTAGTAAATCAGATAACAATTCTTATAAGGCAGGCTTGTCTGTCGGTATACAGATTGCCCAAATGATGGAGGGAACAGAAAAACAACTATTTGCCGATGACGATAAGCAAAAGTTGAATAAAAAAGCTTTCCTTTCGGGTTTCTTTGCATCTGTAGACGGTAAAAAATTGGCAATGGAAAATCCTCAAGCTATTTTCCAAGCTAAAATGAACGATTTGCAAGATAAGGCAAAAGAGTCTGAAAAAGCATCTCAACAGCAACAAGAAGAAGCGTTGCTTGCCCAGTATGGAGAAAATAAAGCTGCCGGAGAAAAATTCTTGGAAGAAAATAAAACGAAAGACGGTGTTAAAACCCTTCCCAGCGGAGTACAATATAAAGTTATTACTGCCGGCAAGGGCGAAAAACCAACCGCTACGAATGTCGTGAAAGTTAATTATAAAGGATCATTGATCGATGGTACTGTTTTTGAAAGTAGTTTTGAATCCGGAAAACCTGCAATATTCCCTGTAAATCAGGTAATCCCGGGCTGGACGGAAATCTTGCAACAAATGCCCGTAGGGTCAAAATGGATGGTTTTCATTCCACAAAACCTTGCCTATGGCAGTGGTGGAGCCGGAGAGATGATTAAGCCATTTTCGACACTTATTTTTGAAATAGAGCTGTTGAACATAGAACAATAAATAAAAAAGATTGGCATATAAACAGATCGGGGAACTACTCCGGTCTGTTTTTTTAATGGACACCTATACCTGAAAAAGTATTTATAGAGATATAAATGATTTAAATGATTTCTTTTTTTGTCAAAAAGAAAGATTGTTACAAAAAAAGTATTATTTTTGGTTTCAAAATAATATTAAAAAGCAAAAATTATGGATAAAATAGATAAACTAGATAAGAAAATCCTTGAAATAATATCTCAGAATGCCCGTATCCCATTTAAGGACGTGGCGTTGGAGTGCGGGGTATCTAGGGCGGCTATTCATCAACGTGTGCAGAGAATGATCGAGATGAACGTAATAGTGGGCTCGGGTTATATTATCAACCCTAAGGTTTTGGGGTATAATACATGCACATACATAGGGGTTAAGCTTGAAAAAGGGTCGATGTATAAAACTGTGATTCCGGAGTTGGATAAAATACCGGAGATAGTTGAATCGCACTTTACAACAGGTCCGTACACTATTTTGGTTAAGCTGTATGCTCGCGACAACGAGCATCTTATGGATTTGTTGAATAACAAAATTCAGGAAATACCCGGAGTTGTTGCAACCGAAACAATGATTTCGTTGAGCCAAGGTGTTAAACGACAAATACCAATATCAAGACCCGAATAAAATCATATATCTATTTAGTTAGATAACTATAATGAATCAACTAACAAAGCCGAAATTCAATTTCGGCTTTGTTGGTTATCGTATTTTATAAAATGAAAAGACAATTTAGGCGAATTCAAAATTAGGATTATTTCCCATAACATAAATATTAGCCTATAATCTTGTTAAAATTTGAACGCAGGCAAACAGAATACGGAATGAAATTACTAATTTTGCTCAATTATTCCTATTTCTCAACGATAAAAGACTTTTTAGCTTATGGCAATCTACTTAGATAACGTTTCCAGAACTTTTGGAGAATACCTCCTTATACCTGGCTTAACAACCAGAGAGTGTTTACCTGCAAATGTAAATCTGAAAACTCCTTTGGTAAAACACAAAGTCGGCGAAGAACCTAAAATATCGCTCAATATCCCTTTCGTTTCGGCTATCATGCAATCGGTGTCGGGGCCCGAATTGGCAATAGAACTGGCTCGCAACGGAGGTTTGTCTTTTATTTTTGGCTCGCAACCTATTGCCAGCCAAGCGGAAATGGTGCTCAAAGTTAAAAAGTTCAAAGCCGGATTCGTGGTGAGCGATTCTAACCTGACCCCCGAACACACATTGGCCGACGTTGTGGAACTGAAACGAAAAACAGGCCATTCCACGATAGGCATTACCGATAACGGGCAGCAGAACGGAAAACTGTTAGGAATAGTTACCAGCCGCGATTACCGTGCCGACAAAGACCCTCTTGATACAAAAATACGGGACTTTATGACTCCACAGTCTAAACTCATTGTTGGCAAGTTGGGTATCAGCCTCTCGGAGGCCAACCAGATTATCTGGAAAGAAAAACTAAACACCCTGCCCATCGTTGACGACGAAGGCAACCTTGCATATTTTGTTTTCCGTAAAGACCACGAAGGCCATCGCGAAAATCCCCTCGAAATGCTTGGCAGCGACAAAAAACTGCTTGTAGGGGCAGGTATCAACACCCGCGACTATAAAGAGCGTGTGCCCGCCCTTGTAGAAGCCGGGGTAGACGTGCTTTGCATCGACTCTTCGGATGGATTCTCGGAATGGCAATACGACACCATAAAATGGATTAAAGAACAATACGGCAACAGTGTTTTGGTAGGAGCAGGCAACATCGTAGACAAAGACGGGTTCGATTACCTTGCCGAAGCCGGAGCCGACTTCATAAAAGTTGGTATTGGCGGTGGTTCCATCTGTATCACTCGCGAACAAAAAGGAATAGGTCGCGGACAGGCAACCGCTCTGATTGACGTAGCCGAAGCCCGCGACGAGTATGCCCGCCAGACAGGTTATTATATCCCTATTTGTAGCGATGGCGGATTGGTTCACGATTACCATATGGTGCTATCGCTGGCTATGGGAGCCGATTTTATGATGATGGGACGTTATTTTGCCCGCTTCGACGAGTCGCCCACAAAGGTGCTGCGTGTAGGCAACAATTACGTGAAAGAATATTGGGGCGAGGGTTCTAACCGTGCCAAAAACTGGCAACGCTACGACACGGGAGGCAACGATTCGCTGAAGTTTGAAGAAGGTGTTGACAGTTACGTGCCTTATGCCGGAAAGATGAAAGACAACCTGAACAGTACCTTGAGCAAAATACGGTCAACCATGTGCAGCTGCGGAACAATCACGATTCCCGATTTGCAGAAAAACTCAAAAATCACATTGGTTTCGGCCACAAGTATCGTTGAAGGCGGTGCTCACGATGTGATACTGAAAGAGTAACCCCCCCCACTGGGAATAATATACAACTAATCCTTTCTGTGTATTCTTTTTTTGATGCACAGAAAGGATTAACTAATTTTTTGAATCCATATTCTGCATATGTAGCAAAACATCGTACTTTTGCCTCAAGTAACGAACTGAATAGCTATGAGCCTATCCCGTAGTTGGTATTTTAATGTTTTAGGGAAAACCGCTTCCCTTCTATCTGTTTTTCTGGCATTCTATTCTTGTGCCAGTATAGGCTCGCCTTCGGGTGGTGATTACGATTTGGACCCACCCAAAGTTATAAGTTGCTCCCCTCAGTTTAATGCGCTAAATGTTGCGAATGGGAAAATAACTATCGAGTTCGACGAACTGGTGCAAGTAGAAAACCCCAACGAAAAGGTTATAATAACTCCCCCACAAAGCAAGATGCCTGTAATACAGGCCATCAGCAACAAAGTAAAGGTAGAACTCAGGGACTCCCTGCTGCCTAATACAACTTATACGATAGATTTTACGGATGCCATAGTCGATTATAACGAAGGTAATCCTCTGGAAAGCTTCTCCCTTTCATTCTCAACGGGAGATAAATTGGACTCGCTCGTTGTTTCGGGCAAAGTTCTGGCGGCCGAAAACTTAGAGCCGGTAAAAGGATTTTATGTTGGTTTGCACTCCAATCTGAACGACTCGGCTTTCACGAAAAACCGTTTCCTCCGCATATCGCGCACCAACGATAAAGGAGAATTTGCAATCAGAGGAATTGCAGAAGGCGAATATAGGATTTATGCTTTGAACGATTTAAACCGCGATTACAAGTACGACAACCCAAGTGAGGATATCGCCTTTCTGGGCACAACCATCATTCCATTTACTGCTCCCGCCACCCGTTTAGATACAATATACAATCAAGACGTAAAAGCTATAACCGACTCAGCCAAACTTATAGAGGAAATACGGGAAGTATCTTACACCCGCTTCCTGCCCGACGACATACTTCTACGTTCTTTCTCTTCAGGAATAAAACGACAATACCTGCAAAAATACGAACGCCCATCGGCTAGCATACTGAAAATATATTTTGGTGCGCCAACCGCTATGCCTCAGATAGAACCTCTTAACTTCGATAAAAACAAAGAATGGGCTCTCTTGGAAAAAACACCACAAAACGATACGCTTACCTATTGGATAACCGATGCTTCGGTAGCCGGTATAGACACACTGTCGTTCAAAATAACATACCCGAAAACCGATTCCTTAAACCAGCTCGTCCCAACGACCGACACCCTGCACTTTGTGGATAAAACCCGGAAACCTAAAAAAGAGAATGACGATAAGGATAAAGAAATCACCTTCTTAAATATAAAAACGAACATTTCGGGGATATTCGATGTTGATAAAAATATATCGGTAGAGTTCGAGAAACCTGTCCCCGGTTTTGCAGACGATAAAAATATGAGATTATACTCGGTTGTCGATTCGGTTGAAACACAGATAGATTACAACATTGAGGCCGACTCGTTAAACCCACGTAAATATTTATTAATAGCCAAACTGGAAGCGGGAAACAAATTCAAGTTGGTTGCCGATTCGGCCAATATTTGGTCGTACGACGGATTTTGGAATAAACCCGAAAGTTATGAGTTTACTGTCCGTCCACTAAGCCAGTATGGGCAATTATATATCGACGTAACAGGGTTAGACAAAGATGCTCCGGCATTTATCGAACTATTAGACAAAAGCGATGCCCCTGTCCGTAAACGGAATGTACGCGATGGAGGAGCGCTCTTTAAGAATCTTTTGCCCGGTACATATTATGCCCGTATCATAATAGACGAAAACAACAATGGGATGTGGGATACCGGAAATTTTGAGAAAGGCCTGCAACCCGAAATGGTATATTATTACAATAAACCGTTCGAGATAAAAGCCAACTGGAAACACGGAATGGAAGAGCCTTGGAACATCCAAAGCCTGCCGTTAGACCAACAGAAGCCAACCGAAATACTAAAAAATAAACCCACAGAAAAGAAAACCAAAAGACAAGAACTTGAGGAACGGGATGCAAAGAAAAATAAACAATCTGCAACACCCGATTCGAACAAAAGAGTAAAGGGTAATGAGTTCCGCAACTATAACCCTCAGCTCAATTGACCTACAACAAATCAACTTAACGCACAGTTACATTATGAAAAAGCTTATTAACCATATCGTATTGCTAACCGTAATGCTGATTGCGACCGGTTCTCAGATTATGGGGCAGTGCAAGATAGACAATACGTTCCTGTTGGCAGGCGAAACCCTCCAATACGACCTTTATTATAAATTGGGGCTCTCGCCCAAAGCAGGTTGGGGAACCCTCCGTACTGTAAATACAACCTATAACGGGCAAAACGCCTACAAGATGGATCTGATAACAGCTTCAACAGGCTTTGCACGCAAAATATTCTCGCTCAACGATACCCTGACAAGCTATATGAGCAAAGACCTCTCCCCGCTGGCATACTACAAACGTGCTCACGAGGACGACGACTTCACGGACGAGAGAATGACTTACAAATATTCGGGAAACACTGTTTCAATTACTTCCACACGGTACAAAAACGGAAAACTGCGATTCACAAAATCGTTCAACGCAAACCAATGTACCTACGATATGCTGTCGGTGGTGTTCTACGCCCGTTCGCTCGATTACAGTAAAATGGCAAAAGGAACCCGCTCGCGTATCAATTTCCTGTCAGGAAAAACCCGGCAGAATATGGAAATCGTTTACAAAGGAGCAGAAACAATAAAAGCCAACGATGGGCGAAAGTACAAATGCTATAAACTTGTCCTTATCACCAGCGACGATGCCTTCAAAAATCAATCGGAAGCCATGACCATCTATATCAGTAACGATGCCAACCGATTGCCTGTAAGGATAGATACTGGACTTAAAGTAGGCGCTATACGTGTCATTCTTAAAAAAGTTTCCGGCACTCGTCATCCTGTTGGATAAAGCCAGCCATTTTCATGAGCAGAATGGATAAAGCCGAAAAACAAGCTTTTGCCGAAGCCGTATATACCATCGCAAGGCTTGTCCCTTGTGGTAGGGCTACAAGCTATGGAGCAATAGCCAAAGCTACCGGATATGCAAACATGCCGAGAATGGTAGGAAAGATAATGAGCCAGTGCGACTCTGAGGCAACAGGAGTTCCGGCACACCGTGTTGTTAATAGTCAAGGCATACTTTCGGCACGGGAAGCCTTTGGCAGCAACGGAGAGATGCAACAATTGCTCGAAGCCGAAGGACACACTATCATCAACAACAAGATACAGAACTGGAAAACGGCTTTTTGGAACCCGTTGGACGAAATTCAATTATAACTTTTAGTTATTAAGGATAATTGTACACAATCTCTCCTAGTTTATAATAAAATTTATTCATTAACATATTTACCTGTTTAAGGATTGCGTATTCTTAAACTTTTACCATTATTACTTTCATGTCATTGTACTTTTTATAAAGGAAGTGTTATATTTGCATGCTTTTATAATAAACTTTTAATAAAATACAAATTAATTTAATTATGAGAAAAATTATCATCGGGCTGTGTGTCTTATTTTTAGTTCCCTGTGTTAGTATTTATGCCCAAAAAAAAGTTGCTACATACGAAATGAGCTATTTCTCTGACAAGAAATATGACATCGAAGGGTTGCTAGACAAAGATGGAATGCTTTCTGTTTATATCGGAGTAGAAGGAAAGGCTAAAACCACAACGGTTAAATTTGAAGAAAAAGAATTAAAAGAACTGAAAAATACTTTAGAGCAAATTAAAAACAAATTTTCGGAATGGTCTAAAATCGCTAAAGAAAATAATGTTACCGATATGACTAAAGAGATGGATTTCAGTCTGCCCAAATCTACCATCTGTTGGTATAGCTCTAAGTGGTTTTTCGCATTTAATCAAGAATTAAAACCTACATTTATGATTTTAGAAGGGAACAGACATATTGTTTCAATTGTAAAAAAAGTAACTGCATCATCAAATAAATATATTGATGAAACTATTTATTGGATATTTTCTTCCCCTCAAGAAATTGATGCATTTATTAATTTGATAGATATAGATAAATTAAAACAAGAATTAGGTAAAGAGAAAAAGACTGAAGAATTATTTCAATAATTTTATCTCATTCTAAAATAGATTGACTGGATTTATAATTAGGTTCAAGATTAGTTAAGTGCATTCAAAAAGTATTTAATTAATCTTGAACCTAATTAATTCAGACCTTTGGAGTAATAAATATATCGAAATTGCGCAAACAATCCGCTTAAATTTATAGGCCCTGCCGGACAAAATCTGAATAAACGATGCCTTATTATGATTTAATCATACTCTCCGCTGCGTGAGTCTTTCCAATAAAGGTTTGCGACACATCCGTATGCTGTTAATACTTAACGAGGTCGGATATTTCAAAAAATATCCGACCTCGTTTTTAAGCTATTTTGTTCTGAAGTTAATTTCCGGATTCAGCACCGATAACTTCCAATAGTTCGATATCAAAAATAAGGGTTGAATAAGGTTTAATCTTACCCATATCGCGCGAACCATATGCTAATTCGGCAGGGATATAAACAGTCCATTTTGAACCCTGTGGCATTAATTTCAAAGCTTCGGTCCACCCGGGGATAACCTGAGTAACACCAAAAGTAATTGGTTCGCCACGATCTACACTGCTATCAAAAACTGTTCCATCAATCAGAGTTCCGTGGTAATGCACTTTCACTTTGTCGGCCGATGTAGGTTTAGGTCCGTTTCCTTCTTGCAGTATTTTATATTGAAGTCCGTCGGGCAAAGTTACAACACCGCTTTTCGCTTTATTTTCGTTAAGGAACTTTTCGCCTTCGGCAATATTATTAGCATATTTTACTTTTAAATCGGCATCTTGTTTTACTTGCTCTTTCTGTTGAGCTTGCATTGCTTTATTTTGTATCAGCTCATTGGCATTTGGTAGTAATAAGGGCTTTTTCTTTAAAGATGCTTCAAATCCTGAAAGAAAAGCCGCGTTGTTTACCTTAACGCCTTCTTCCCCGATCAGTTTATCGAAGTTTTCTATCGTTTGCGACACTTGTCCGGCAACGCCAATTCCCTTATAGTATGCTTCCTTAGCAGCTGCTTGGGCGAAGTATTCTTTAAACCCATCCATAAAAAGGCTCAAGTTTTTCTTGTTAGCGATGCTATCTGTTGCATTTAAAACTCCTATTTGTTTCAGATGGTCATCCAAGCCTTGAGTTATAGCTGCTCCCATCGCGTACGACAGGGAGTCTATTTCATTATTAAGGCTCTTGACAGAAGTACCTGCGGTTTTTTTTACCGCTTTTTTCTGTGCCGATAAAGGCATCGCGGCAATCAATGCAAATAGAAAAAAGGTTAATGTGATTTTTTTCATTTTTTTTGAGATTATTTTCGTTAATATATTACATTATATTTTTTGTGCAAAGTTAAGTTATTTTCCTTGATACCCTTTATTTTAAAGCTTTGATTTCTTCGTTACGAGCAGTCGTTTCAAGCTTTTGTGTCTCTGTGTAAATACGCTCCTGTTCTTTTTCCATACGCAGGATTTCGGTCGAAAGACTACGCTTATCGTTTGCTGAAGCATTGGCATAAATGTTTCTTTGTTTCGTCAAAGCGTCTTCCAACTTTGCCAATTCTTTCTGTAAGCTATTCACTTTTTGATATGTACTACGGGCCGATGGGTTTCGGAAGTCTTTAAGGGTATAGTATGTGTATTTGTCGTTGACAATAAACTCAAAGTCCTTTTTCTCCTCGGTTTTCACGGCAGGGGCTTTCCTGGCCAGTGCAATAAGTTTGCTATAATCTGCTCCTCGCTCCCACGAATCTTTGATAGAGCCGATGCGCGCACGGTTTGCTTTGTACAGGTCGTCTTCCGACTCCACAATCTCTACCTCCTTGTTTGGTATAAAAGTATACACACACACCATTCCTTCGGGTTGAAACCTATCGGATGCAAACCAGCCAACGCCCTTTTCTTCATCAATCACCATCAGATAGTCGTTGTAGCGCGAGTTGAAAGGCATGTTCATACGTTCGGGTGTCAGGTACGTATCGTTATTCATATTGTAGCGGGTCACATACAGGTCGTAGCCTCCTATACCCTCTGTGCTTTCGGCCGAAAAGTAGGTTGTTACACCATCGGGCATAACAAATACATAATTTACATTGCCCTGTATACCAAAGTTCTGTGCATCCAGCTTTTTCTCATTGCCAAAGCCGTCTATCAGCTTGTCCATCGAAAACAAACTGTAATGTGCCTCACCGGGTTGTGCAAAATATATTTTACTTCCTTTTTCGTTGTAATATACGGTAGATGTTACAGATTGGTTAGCATCAAATACGTTATTGAAGTAATCCAGTTTTCCGCCACTATGACTCAGGTGATAGGCCGACAGCAGATTTCGTTTGTTTACCACCACGCTGTCAACTATCCGGATGTTTTCCGCACGATTCACCAATTTGCGCAAATCATTCATCTTCTCTTTTCGCTCAGAAATCAATGCCGGGGCATTCTTTTCCCTCCGGCTCAATTTCAGATATTGGTCGTATTCTTTACCTGCTTCCGCAAAACGGTACAGGTCGGTATAAGCATCGCCAAGGTAGAGGTATGCCTCTTTATTTTTCTTTGCTGCGCTTTGCAGTAATACGATTGCTTTGTTCACATCTATTCGTGCCTCAAAGAGGCTTACTCCGTATTTGAATGCTGTGGCCTCGTCGGGCTTCTCCTGATATGCTTGTTCGTACAAACGGGTAGCCTCTTTGTAGTTTTTACCCTCGAAGAGGGCATTGGCTTTTATCAAAACGTCGGATGCTTGCGCTTGCAGGCAATATGCAAACAATAGGAGCAAAGAACAAATTAAGGCGAAGCGTTTCATAATCTACGTTTGTTTTTGTTTTCAAAGATAATAAATTGTGGTGATAGTGAAACGGAAACAATTCTCATCTATCGTAGTTAAAAACTATTTATGATATTTAATGAATAAACAACATATCTATTTTGTACCTTTATACATCCAAAATATAGGACAGAATTTATGCATCCATTCGTACATTTACACGTTCACTCTCAATATTCGTTGCTCGATGGGCAAGCCAGCGTTCAGCGGCTTGTAGACAAAGCCTCGGCCGACGGAATGAAGGCTATCGCCTTGACCGATCATGGTTCGATGTTCGGGATAAAGGAGTTTTACAATTATGTAAATAAAAAAAACGCTCCCCTACATAACAATATCAAGCAACTGGTGCGGGAAATCAACGAAGCCGAACAGGCAGGCAACAATGCCTTGGTAGACGAACTGCAAGCAAAACTGGTGGACGAAAAATCACATCTGTTCAAGCCTATTCTGGGCTGTGAGTGTTATGTGGCTCGCCGTGGGCGGCATCTGAAAGAAGGCAAACCCGATATGAGCGGTTGGCACTTGCTTATTCTGGCAAAGAACCTGACGGGATACAAAAATCTGATAAAGATGGTATCAAAAAGTTGGACGGAAGGTTTTTATATGCGTCCCCGTATCGACAAGGAATTGCTCGAAAAACATCACGAAGGCTTGATTATCTGCTCGGCCTGTTTGGGGGGAGAAATCCCTAAAAAGATAGCGAACGGTAGCGAGCAAGAAGTAGACGAGGCTATTGAATGGTTTAAAGGAATTTGGGGCAGCGATTATTATCTGGAACTCCAACGCCACAAAACAAACCGAGCGGATGCCAATTCCGAGGTTTATCCTTTGCAGGAAAAGGTAAACACCGCACTTATCCGCTTTGCGCAAAAACATGGGGTAAAACTGATTGCAACAAACGACGTCCATTTTGTGAACGAAGAAGATGCCGATGCGCACGACCGTTTGATTTGCCTAAGCACGGGGCGCGACCTCGACGACCCCAACCGCATGCGCTATACCAAACAGGAGTGGATGAAAACCACTGCCGAAATGAACACCCTTTTCGCAGATATACCCGAAGCTTTATCCAATACACTCGAAATAGCCGATAAGGTTGAGACTTACTCTATCGACTCGGATGCACTTATGCCCTACTTCGATATCGACCCCTCTTTCGGTACAGAAGAAGGATACAAAGAAAAGCATACGCCCGAAAGCCTTATTGCCGAATTTGGCGATTCGGCCTATCAACGTTTAGGCGGATACGATAAGGTGATTCGTGTAAAGCTCGAAGCCGATTACCTGGCGCACCTCACACGGATAGGAGCCCAGAAGCGTTACCCCGACATGACCGACGAAATAAAGGAGCGTATCGACTTCGAATTGGAAACCATGAAAACGATGGGCTATCCCGGATACTTCCTTATTGTGCAAGACTTTATTACCGCCGCCCGTACAATGGGCGTGGCCGTGGGGCCGGGCCGTGGATCGGCTGCGGGATCGGCTGTTGCATATTGTTTGGGAATAACCGATATAGACCCCATAAAATATGACTTGCTGTTTGAGCGTTTTCTTAATCCCGACCGTATATCGATGCCCGATATTGATATCGACTTCGACGACGACGGACGGGGCGAAGTACTACGCTGGGTAACCGACAAATACGGTTACGACCGTGTTGCGCACATCATTACGTACGGAACGATGGCTACAAAATCGGCCATTAAAGATGTGGCACGCGTGCAAAAACTACCGCTTGCCGAATCGAACCGCTTGGCAAAGCTCGTTCCCGATAAAATTCCCGATAAGAAAAAAGTAACTCTCAAGGATGCTATCGACTATGTTCCCGAACTGAAAACAGCGGCAACAGGACACGATCCCATTGCCCGCGATACGTTGAAATACGCTCAAATGCTCGAAGGTAATGTCCGTAACACAGGTGTACATGCCTGTGGAATTATCATCGGGCGGCAAGATATATCGGATATTGTACCCGTAAGTACGGCCGAAGACAAAGAAACCGGCGAATCAATATTGGTGACACAATACGAGGGCTCTGTTATTGAAGAAACAGGACTCATAAAAATGGACTTCTTGGGCTTGAAAACCCTTTCCATTATAAAAGAAGCCATCGAAAACATAAAGCATACAACGGGCAAGGATATAGATATCAACGAAATTTCGCTCGAAGACGAAAAAACCTACGAGCTATATAGCACAGGGAAGACAACAGGCACATTCCAGTTCGAGTCGGCAGGTATGCAAAAATATCTGAAGGAATTGCAGCCCACCAAGTTCGAAGACCTTATCGCCATGAATGCCCTTTATCGCCCGGGGCCTATGGATTACATCCCTTCCTTTATTGCCCGTAAGCACGGACGTGAGGAAATCAAGTACGATATCCCCATCATGGAACGATACCTGAACGATACGTATGGGATTACGGTCTATCAAGAACAGGTCATGCTCCTTTCGCGCCTCTTGGCCGACTTCACCCGGGGACAATCGGACGAATTGCGAAAAGCGATGGGCAAGAAGCTCATAGATAAGATGAATGCCCTGAAAGAAAAATTCCTTACAGGAGGAAAGAATAACGGGCATGACGAAAAAACGCTGAATAAAATATGGGCCGATTGGGAAAAATTTGCCTCCTACGCATTCAATAAATCGCATGCGACTTGCTATTCGTGGGTGGCTTATCAAACGGCATGGCTGAAAGCCAATTATCCGTCCGAATATATGGCAGCCGTACTTTCACGAAACTTGTCTAATATTACGGAAATCACCAAATTTATGGACGAGTGCAAGGCCATGGGCATGAATGTGCTTGGGCCTGATGTGAATGAATCGTTCCTGAAATTCTCGGTCAACTCGAAAGGCGATATCCGTTTCGGAATGGCAGCCGTGAAAGGCGTGGGCGAAGGTGCGGTTAATAATATTATTGAAGAACGTGCCAAGAATGGCCGTTTCGGCGATATATTCGATTTTGTGGAACGTGTAAACCTCAGTTCGTGCAACAAGAAGAATATAGAATCGCTGGCATTGGCAGGAGCCTTTGATGAATTTCAAGAAATAAAACGTGAACAGTTTTTTGCAACCAACACCAAGGGCGAAACTTTCATAGACCAGCTTATCCGTTACGGCAACCGTTATCAGAACGATAAGTCGCTGGCCGTCAATTCTCTGTTTGGCGATGATGTTTCTTTCGAGATTGCCCGCCCGGAAATACCTAAGGCCGAGGCATGGTCCGATCTGGAACGTCTCAACAAGGAACGCGAACTGATAGGTATCTATCTGTCGGCTCACCCTTTGGACGAATATGCCATCGCACTAAAATATGCCTGCAATGTAACTATGCCGGAGCTGGAAGACAAAGATGCCCTGAAAAACAGGGAGGTGACTTTTGGCGGACTTGTTACAGACATGCGCGAGGGCTTTACGAAAAACGGTAAGCCGTATATGATAATAAAAGTGGAAGATTTTTCCGGAAGTGGCGAAATAGCTCTGTTTGGTGATGATTATATAAACTTTGGCAAATATGGCCGTCCCGGGTTGTATGTGTTTGTAAAAGGGCGCATACAGAGCCGTAGATTCGATGCCAACCAGTATGAGTTGAAAATCAATTCCATACAGCTTTTGCCAGATGTTAAAGACCATCTCATTGAGAAGATTGTAATAACCCTGCCTCTGCACGAGCTTAACAATCAGATGATTGAAGAACTTGCTATCCTCACCAAAAACAATTTGGGGAATACGTTGTTATATTTTGAGGTTGTTGATGGTGAACGCAATATGAAAATTGAACTCTTCGCGCGGAACTTTAAGATTAATGTAAAGAAAGAACTAATAGATTTTCTGGAAGAAAACGAAAGTATTGTTTTTAAAGTAAACCCATAATTTTATACTATCGCTTTCTTTTATTATTTTTGAACCTCTTACAGAAATTAGAAACTAAAAATATATTTTAAACACATTTATAAAGATAAAACGTTATGGCATTAGAAATTACAGATGCAACATTCGAAGAACTAATAGCATCAGGCAAACCGGTAGTTATTGACTTTTGGGCAGAATGGTGCGGCCCTTGCCGCCTGATTGGTCCAATCATCGACGAATTGGCTACCGAATATGACGGGAAAGTGATAATTGGTAAAGTAGATGTTGATAATAATGACGAGATCACCTCAAAATACGGTATCCGCAACATTCCTACGGTACTATTCTTCAAGAACGGAGAACTTGCCGACAAACAAGTAGGAGCAGCACAAAAAGCCGACTTTGTGAAAAAAATAGAAGGGCTTTTGGCTTAACAGTACAATTCAGCTTATAAACTAAATAAAAGGATGCGTCAGAAATTTATTGGCGCATCCTTTTGTTTTTTTACGTTCGCCTTACCTTTACAACTTTTGGCAACTGGCACAATAATAAACCGTGCCGCCCAGATAAGCCTCTTTAACAATCGCGTCTCCACAATTAGGGCATGGATTCTTGTATGTGTTTTTAGACAGCAAGCATTTGTATCCGCCCTTGTTTCCATAAAAATCTTTTTCGGTATCGCGTCCGCCTTTGTTTGTCATGCTTTGCAGGGTAAACTTCAGACAATGAAACAGGTCGCTTCGTTGTAGTTCGGTGATAGTCGATATTTTCCGTCTAGGGTTTAACCCCGCCTTGAACAGAATATCTTGCAAAACGCCGTTGCCAAGCCCCGGAATGCGTTGTTCGGTTGCAAGCAATGCTTTTATTGATATATCCTTGTTTACACTCCGGAAAAGTTCATTGAACGCCTGTTCGTCAAAATCATCTTCGAGGGGTGATAGTTTTTCTAAGCTTCCTTTATAATATGGATTATCGAATTTGCCCCGAAAAGCATAAATACTTCCATACATCGAAACCGTAAAAGCAAGAAAACTTCCATCAGTAAATTCTATCAATAACTGATGTTTCTGAGGATGTGCCTCAAAAGCAGGGTAGTACTTCATATTCACTCCATCGCTGATGGATAGCCGGATATCATCGTTACAATACAGGGTTACGAACGCACCATGTCCACGAACCGATTCTATGCGCCGCCCCACAAGCATTCCGGTATATTCTTTAGGATCGCCGTTATACCATGTGAAACGGTGTGGGCTTGTGGCTTCAATAACCTTCGATATGGTTTTGCCCGTCAGCATACTTTCAGCTTGATGGGCTATTGTTCTGGTTTCGGGTATTTCGAGCATCGGATAAGTTTTTTTGTTCGTTAAACAATAAGCGGTTGTTTAAATTTTAAAGGAAAGAATTTGAGGAGTGAAAAACAATAGTTTGGCTGTCAAAATTTAAAACAAGTTCTAAATTTGTGCTTAAATAACTACTTTTGCCAATGGATATTTCCTATTACAATTTACCTATGAGAACATTCGAATATAAAATAATCAGGAGAGAAGAACTGACAACATCCGTTTGGAGCGGAGGTACAACAACACAGCTTGCCATATACCCACCCGATGCGGTTTACGGCGAAAGGAACTTTGTGTGGAGAGTTAGTTCGGCAAAGGTAGCGATTGAGGAATCTACATTTACGCCTCTGCCGGGCATCGCTCGTATAATTATGCCAATAGAGGGCGAGATGGACTTGATTCACGAAGGACATCACCGGGCATCGTTAAAACCATTTGAACAGGATTCGTTTATGGGCGATTGGCAAACACGGTGTTATGGAAAAGTTACAGATTTCAATCTGATGACAACGCAAGGCCGTGCCACACTCAATGCCATGGAATTACATCCTTTTTCAGAAAAAGAGATACCCGTTTTTTCGATAGGAAACAATGAGGGAATAGACGGAGAATGTTTTTCGGAAGTCTTTTACTTTTTATCACCAACTAAAGTAAAATTACCCAATGTAAATGAAGAGTTTAGCGTAGAAAGAGGCGATGTATTGCTTCTGCAAAGCGAGTATTCCGAAGGGCAAAGCATAAAGGTTTTAAATCCGCTCAACACAGACACTCACGTTATACAGGCATCTGTGAGGCATAAGAAATAAAGATGTTTCGCTCTTGTAGTCAATACGGCAAGAAAAAATATGTGTATTACAGTTCCTTATTACTTCCCCTCTTCTTCCTTTCGTAATATTCGGGGCAGGAGGAAAGAACTGTACAGAATAAGGATAGCTGCAACGAGCAGGGCATAGAGCCATTCGCCCATTTGTTTGAACATGAGAAATGTAGCTACTACCATCAGTATAACGGCAAAAATCTGCATATTGTACAGCCGTTTGCCCCGGATAGATTTTCCCGGATAGGGGGTAGTGAAAGTGATTGCTCCGAATGCAGCTACACCCGCCAGCATCGAAAATTTTGCAATATCCTGATAATGGGGATATATAACGGCAGAAGCCAGAATAATGATAGCCGCTATTTGATAGATTATATTTTTTGTTTTTTGTTTATTCATCCTTTGGGGTGTCTTCTATAACAAAAATGTCTTCGTTAGGTTTTTTCATCAGATAATTCTCACGGGCAAATTTTTCGACATTGTCTTTGTTCGATTTCAATTCGTTGAGTTTACGCGAATCGTCATCCTTTTTCCCCCGATAGTATTCTATTTGTTTATTCAAATCCCTTATTTCGGAGTCGTACTGTAAACGTGAGATAATATTACTGTCGCCAATGAAAAAAGCAAAAATAATTAAGGCTACAACAAAGGCTATTTGTACCTTTGAGAATCGCTTGGTTATATAATTGATTATTTTTTTCATCGCGGGCAACTGTTTTAATGATACAAATATAAGGATAAATGTGTTGATTATAGCTATAAAGAAAATGTTAAACTGAAAACTAAAGTAAATGGTTGATATAACAGCCAAATATAAAACATACCTTTTACTCGAAAAAGGATTATCGCCCAATTCGATAGAAGCTTATACCGACGATTTGAACAAACTGCTCGTGTTTATGAAGTCGGAGGGAATCTCCTTCGAATCGGTCACTCTCAACTATTTGCAGCAGTTTTTGGCTCAGCTCTACGATGTGGGTATAAGCCCTCGCACGGTGGCGCGTATTATATCGGGGGTAAAATCGTTTTTCGGTTTCCTTTTACTCGAAGACTTTATTCAGACCGACCCTACCGAACTCTTGGAATCGCCCAAAATAGGGACGAAACTACCTACCGTGCTGACCGTAGAAGAGATTGACCGTCTGCTTTCGGTGATAGACGTTTCTACCCGCGAAGGGCAGCGTAACCGAGCCATCATAGAAACCCTTTATAGTTGTGGATTGCGCATATCGGAACTGATAGGGTTGAAGTTTCAGGATATGTTTCTTGACGAGGGTTTTCTGAAAGTTGAGGGAAAGGGAAGTAAACAACGCCTCGTACCGATATCGCCTAAGGCTATTAAGGAGATTAATTTCTATTTACAAGACCGTGCGTCTTATCCTATAAAAAAGGGGGCTGAAGATGTTCTGTTCCTGAGCAAGCGAGGCACGCCCATATCGCGTATCATGGTTTTCCATTTCATAAAAGAGTACGCCCAACTGGCAGGTATTGGTAAAACCATCAGCCCGCATACATTCAGACATTCGTTTGCCACTCACCTGTTGGAGGGTGGAGCCAATATCCGAGCCATTCAGCAAATGTTGGGACACGAAAAAATCACGACTACCGAAATTTATACACACATGGACAGGGAATTTCTGCGTCAGGAAATTATAGAACACCATCCACGTAACCACAGAACAGATATATGATTGCACAAAAAGAAAATATAAAAGATTATGGCTTAGTGCTCGAAGGTGGAGCCATGCGCGGTGTTTTCACTTGCGGGGTGTTAGACTGGATGATGGACAACGGCTTGCACTTCCCCTATGTGGTGGGCGTTTCGGCAGGAGCATGCAACGGGGCATCTTACATATCGGGGCAACGGGGCAGGGCAAAATACAGCAATATAGATTTGTTCGAAAAATATCGTTACGTAGGGCTTAAATATTATGTCCGTAGCCGGAATATACTTGATTTTGATTTGCTCTTTGACGATTTCCCCAATAAAATTATCCCTTTCGATTTTGAGGCATATCGCCACTCGGGCAAACGTTTCGAGTCGGTTGTAAGCAATTGCCTTACAGGCAGGGCCGAATATATGGAAGAATATGGCAATGATAAGCGTTTGCTGGATATACTAAAAGCATCGAGCAGCATGCCTGTATTTTCGCCTATCGCCTATGTCGATAACACACCCATGCTCGACGGCGGTGTTTGCGACTCCATCCCTCTTGAAAGGGCGATAGCGCAAGGGTATGGAAAGAATGTGGTTGTACTGACCCGGAATAAGAGTTACCGCAAAAAGAAAACCGTGCTGAAAATGCCATCCTTCCTTTATAAGGATTATCCGCTGATGCGCGAAGCCGTGAATAACCGCAACGAGATTTATAATGCGCAACTCGATTTGATTGACCGTCTTGAAGAAGAAGGTCAGATAACGGTGGTGCGCCCCATTGCCCCGATGACGATAGACCGCCTCGAAAAAGACGTGAATAAGCTCACCTATTTTTACGATCATGGCTATGAGTGTGCCGAACAAATGCTGAAAGGGCTATTTTAACTGCAACGGGTTCTGTTTTTTGTATTACTTTTGCAGCAAGAATTTTAAGATAGAAATGAGTAGAAAAAAGAAAGAATTGCCTCTGTATCCTTCGGTAGAGGTGGTTGATGTAGCCGCCGAAGGAAAAGCCATAGCAAAGGTGAACGACCTTGTTGTTTTTGTTCCTTATGTTGTTCCCGGCGATGTTATTGACTTGCAGCTTACCCGCAAAAAGAATAGTTATGCCGAAGGTAAAGCGGTGCGTTTCGAAAAATATTCAGACAAACGCAGCGAGGCCTTTTGCGAACACTTTGGCGTTTGTGGTGGTTGCAAATGGCAAATTCTTCCTTACGAGGAACAGCTCAGATATAAGCAGAAACAGGTCACCGATAGCCTTACCCGCATCGGGAAGATTGATTTACCTGCCATAGACCCAATTTTGGGTTCGGCCGAAACACAGTTTTACCGCAACAAACTGGAGTTTACGTTCTCGAACAAAAAGTGGCTTACTATTGAGCAAATTCAATCGGGTGTTACTTTCAGTAATATGAATGCTCTGGGATTTCATATACCGGGTTGCTTCGATAAGGTACTCGACATAGATAAATGCTGGCTGCAGGACGATATTTCGAACCAGATACGCAACTTTATCCGTGATTATTGCAATGAGAAAGAATACACGTTTTTTGACCTTCGCAATCGCGGTGGGCTGATGCGCAATATGATTGTGCGCACATCCACAACGGGCGAACTGATGTTGATTGTCGTTTTTTATGACGACGACAAACAGCAGCGCGAAGACCTGTTGACAGCCGTTGCCGATAAATTCCCTCAAATAACGGCATTGCTCTATATCGTGAATCAAAAAGCAAACGATACCATTACCGACCAAGATGTTATTACATGGAAGGGTAACGATTTCATCTATGAAGAAATGGAGGGGCTTAAATTTAAAATCGGCCCTAAATCTTTCTATCAAACCAATAGTCGCCAAGCCTATAACCTTTATAAGGTAGCTCGCCATTTTGCAGGGCTGACAGGCAATGAGCTTGTTTATGACCTCTATACCGGTACGGGTACGATAGCCAATTTTGTGGCTGAGGGAGCCAAAAAAGTTGTAGGTATAGAATATGTAGAAGAAGCCATCGAAGACGCAAAAGTGAATTCTGCGAATAACGGCATTGATAATACACTGTTTTATGCGGGCGATATGAAAGATATTCTTACGCAGAACTTTATCAATGAGCATGGACGCCCGGATGTTATCATAACCGACCCTCCCCGTGCCGGAATGCACGACGATGTGATAGATGCTATCCTATTTGCCGAACCCAAGCGGATTGTGTATGTGAGCTGTAACCCTGCTACCCAAGCACGCGATTTGAATCTGCTGGATGCAAAGTACCGGGTAGAAAAAGTTCAGCCTGTGGATATGTTCCCCCATACACATCATGTAGAAAATGTAGTGTTGCTAATCAAAAAATAATTTATATCACGTATTGTATATATGCAAAAATAGCCCGGGATTTTCGGGCTATTTTTTGTTGTTATATTCTGAGTGTTTTATTTTTCAAAATAATCGTCGTGATAATATGAGTTCTTTTTCAGATAATATGTCTTATCTCCATAATAACGGGATGTTCCATAGTACCCTTCACGACCTTTCACGTCATTAAATACCAACCCAATATTGGTCAAACCATCATTCTTAATCTGGGCTATAACGCTCCGGAAGAATGCCTTATTGGTTTTAGCTCTACGAACCACGAAAAGAGTAGTATCAACCAAACGGGATAGAATATAAGCATCCGATACAAGCCCCACCGGACTACAGTCTACAACCACATAATCGTATTTAGCATTCAGGTGTTGAATTAAATCGCTTGTTTTCTTTGTTTTAATCAACTCACTCGGGTTCGGAGGCAGTGTTCCCGCAGGAATAACATCAAATCCGTAATCAGGGTGAGTGATTATAATTTCATCGAGCGACACTTGTCCAATCAGATAATTCGACACACCTTTTTTGTTTGCGATATCCAGTTGCCCGGCAACAGCAGGACGGCGAAGGTCAAAGTCGACCAAAACTACGCGTTTCCCTGTCAGTTGATAAATAGAAGCTACGTTTATAGCAACAAATGTTTTTCCGTCTCCCGGTTCGGCCGATGTTAGCAATAATTTTATTCCCGATTCTTTTTGAGCCATATATTCAATACGAACACGCATATTACGGAACGACTCGGCAAAGCTCGATTTCGGATAATTTTTGACAATAGCCAAGCCTTTGTTTACTTTCTTTGACACGTTTTCGATAGCACCTATTACCGGAAGGTTGGCAATACGCTCGCAGTCTTCTTTTGTGGCAATGGTGTAGTTGAAGAATTCTTCTTTACAAACAACAAAAAGTAACGGTATAGCAAATCCTATCAGAAGATAGAATGTATATCTTTGCGAACGTTCGTCCCCATTTATTACACCTGATGCTTGACGGGGTGCTTCCAATATATAGTTATCCGCAATTTGCGATGCTTGTTGGAACTTTGCTTCAATAATTTTTTGTCTTAAATATGTATGATAGTTCTCATTCATATTATACTTATTTTCATATCGTATATACTCCCTTTCTTGTGCCGGAAGTACATCTATTTGCCCTTGCAGGTTATTTGAGGCTTGTTGCAAGCCTTCCGATTCTGACTGTACTTGAGTTTGCAACCTCTGCAGTTCTTTGAGAATATTAATTTTCATATCCCTCAGATTCCTCTTAAATTCCTCGTATCTGGGGTATGAACTTCCTACCTTTTTTATATTGGCTAACAACGCATTATGATCGGCAATTTGCTTGGATAGAGCAGTGTTAGTCAGCCCAAAAGAGCTTGGGTCAGGTAGTTCTATATCCTCTGCTATCGCCTTGTTCATTAGCCCAGTAGCCTCCCTGACTAATAAGTCTTTGTGCTTGACTTCGCTCATATTCTGGCTTATTTGGTTCAGTTCTTTTCTTACATTTGTATTCTGAACTTCATAAATACCAGTTCTTTCTTGAAAATCTTTAAACGCGGATTCCGATACGGATAGTGAGTCTCTAATCAAAATTAATTGTTTTTCCAAAAATTCGATAGCCCTGTCTACTGCCTGATTTTTGAGTGAAAGGTTATATTTTTCGTATTCAACCAATAGCGCCGACAAATAATCTTGGTCTTGCAACTGACAAGCACCAACCAAACCAACAGTCATTGCAGATGAACCTTCACCTTTGCTTCTTGTATATATCTGATCCCGATAGCGGTTTACTAATTCGTCTTTCGATACAAATCGGAAATTAAAAGGTGAAAATTTAGCTGTAAAGCGATCTGTTTTCACCACTTTTATATAAAAACGTGTATCCTGTACAAATTGTCCATAAGGAACATCCATAGAGAAAGCGGGCTTTGTTTCCGTGGCATCATAATATATCCGGCAATGCTTATCATCTATAGGAGCAAGAGTGAAAGACTCGGAGTAGGCCGATGGCGATATATATTGACATTCGATAGTAACAGGCGTTCTTTTATACAAATTTTCGGGTGTAAACTTTCCGGGACGGAAATAAGCGACCTGCATTTGAGGCAAACTTTCTACTGTACGCACAGTCAAGTCGTACGATTGCAGTATTATATTCTGGTTTACAGAACTTTTTACCATATTACCTAAAGGAACAGCATTGTTTCCTACTCCTATATTCCCTCTGGGTTCCATCATTAAAACAGCCTCCGTCTGAAAATAGGGAACCCACGATTGATTCAATACATATGCATACCCTATGCACAATGCCAAAGAAATTACAAACAGATACCAATATTTGAGTAAACGATAAAACCATAGCACGAAGTCGAAAGAAAACTTCGATCTGCTCTGCATTTCATCGAAAAACGGATCTGCCCCTGCGGGATTATTTGTGTTATTTATATTTTGCTCCATTACGTTTAATCTTTAGAAAGTATTTTTCAAAGCAAAGAAGAATAATGCCGGTGTTGTTATAATTCCGAGAACAGAAAATATTGTACTTCCTTTTCCAAAAAATGATCTGGCAGTACTCGCCTTATAGTAAATAACATCGTTTGGTTTTATATAATAAAATTCGGAATCAATAATTGATTCGGCACGTAAGTCGAATGTTTTTTCAACAGTTCGCCCATCGGGTTCTACACGTACAATCCTTACTTTGCTATAATCAATAATTTCATCCGGTGCGCCAGTTGCAGCTAAAGCTTGAAAAATTGTCATATTTTCTTTATCCATGTAATACTTACCTGCTTTTGTTGAAGAATAAATAAAAAACGAATTATTCGATAACCGGACAATAACTTCTGCATCTGGGAATGATTTTTGCATTTTTTCTCTAATCCGAATTTCTGCTTCATTGATAGTACAGCCTTCTATTTTCACTTCCCCGAAAAAGGGCACCAATATACATCCATTCTCTAGTATACGATAAGAAGGGCCTCCCGACTCTCCTGTTGCAGTAGTCGATACCACCCCATTAAATTCGTTTGCGAGTTCTGTTTCACTGGTAAGAATGTTACAAAATACAATATCATTCATTTGCAAGCGATAGTCTTCGTATGCAAATTTTGTGTAATGTGTTCCTTCTTTTTGTAATAAATTTGTTTTCCCGGCTGTCATACACGAAAACAAAAGAATCCCGAAAAAAATTACCGTTATAATTTGGAAATATTTATATTTCATTTTATGATTTCATTAAAATTTTAAAATTGATCTGCTACAAATATTGCAAGTGTAGCCGTACCTATTACTGTTGATATCATATTGAGTATGCTACTTACACTTCCAATTTCTCCCCAAAAAGTACGCCCCAGTTTAGGAATATAGATTATATCATTGGGCTGTATATAATAAAACTCAGAATCAAGAACATCTTTCGATCTTAAATCAAAAACTTTTATTTGGGTTCCTTCGGCCGTTTGCCTTATTATTTTGACTTCTTTTCGGTTACCAACTCTGGTTATACTTCCCGAAACAGATAAAGCTTGCAATATGGTATAACGTTGTTTATCCATATTTATACTTTTACAGCCAGCTTCTCCTAATACATAAAAATATGTATTTTGTAAAGTTAAATCGATAGTAACCTGATCTGAAAATCCCCTAAAACGTTCAGCAACTAATTCTCTGGCTTCCAGTAAAGTCAAACCTTCTACTTGAATTTTACCTACATAGGGGATACGGATATTTCCATCCATGCTTACAAGCAAATTATTACTTCCTCCTCCGCCCGACAGTGAGCCTGAAGCTCTTGATGACATTCCTCCAGTGTTCAACTGAACGGTGCTTCCTTGTTTTATATAAACAGAAAACAAGGATTTCATGTCTTCGTTCAGCGTATATATGGTAAGGATTAGCCTGTCTCCAGGAATAATTTTATAATCAGGAGGTGTTTCTATCGGGTAATTTTTAGGTATATCCTGTAATAGCTCTGTGTCTTTTGTTGTGATACAAGAAGAAAGAACTACGGCTACCGATAATAGTAAAAGTAGAAATTTACTCTTCATAAATTTTATTTTTTTTGTACTGCTTTAACTCTGTAATGGCAATTTACTCGCCCTTTTATCAGATTATTTAATTTCGATTTTATTAATTGTTTTCGTATTCCTGATACTTTATCAATGAACATCAATCCATCTATATGGTCATATTCATGTTGGATGCATACGGCAAAGAAGTCGGTATATTCTTCGATATGTTCCACAAAATTTTCGTCCAGATATTTTATTTTTATTTTTGCAGGGCGTTGCACGGTTTCGTTTATTCCGGGCAGGCTTAAACAGCCTTCCGTTGCCGAAACAATCTCACCGGTACGTTCCAGAATCTGAGCATTGATAAATACTTTCTTAAAGTCTTTATATTTAGGCTCGTCTTCGCTCAGGGGTTCGAGGTCTATAACAAACAAGCGGATGCTTAAACCTATCTGGGGTGCTGCCAATCCAACCCCATCGGCGTTATACATCGTCTCAAACATATTATTTATCAGATCCTGTAAGCCGGGATAATCGGGCGATATATCCTCTGCCATTTTCCGAAGAACAGGTTGTCCATATAAATAAATAGGTAATATCATATTTTATTTTTGGTCATTATATTGCTTACTTTCCATGTAGCTTTGTAATAAAATAACGGCACTAATCTCGTCAACTAACGCTTTGTTTGCTCTGTCTTTTTTTTTCAGACCGCCATCAATCATTGCTCTGTGGGCTAACACCGATGTATAGCGTTCGTCATAAAGTTGTATGTTTAGTGTGGGATATAGTTTTGCTAATTTTTTTGTGAAACTTTCAACATTTTTCAGATTTTCTGACGGTTCATTGTTCGATTGCCGAGGCAATCCTACTACAACACAATCTACAGTTTCTTTTTCCATATATTGCTTCAAAAAAGCAAAAAGAGTGTGTGTAGACACGGTTGTCAGGCCGGTTGCTATTATTTGCAGCGTGTCGGTTATGGCTATACCGGTACGCTTTGTACCATAATCAATTGCAAGTAATCTTCCCACAGCCGACAAAGATATAAAAAAACATTTATTTTTGCTTCAAATGTTCGAAAGAGCGTTTTTTTAATTCAAAATCCCGACCCAAATATTTTTCACGGACAATTTCATTCGCGGCAAGGTCTTCGGCCGATCCCTGAAATAGAACTTTCCCTTCGAACAGCAGATAAGCTCTGTCGGTGATACTCAACGTTTCGTCAACATTGTGGTCGGTGATAAGAATACCTATATTTTTGTATTTAAGCTGAGCAACGATTTCCTGTATATCCTGCACGGCAATGGGGTCTACCCCCGCAAAAGGTTCGTCGAGCATTATAAACTTGGGGTCTATTGCCAAGCAACGGGCTATTTCGGCACGCCGACGTTCACCACCCGAAAGTTGGTCTCCCAGGTTTTTGCGCACTTTATGCAAGCCGAACTCAGATATAAGGCTTTCGAGTTTTTCTTTTTGATATTCCTTACTTGTTTTTGTCATTTCAAGAACAGCGCGAATATTGTCTTCGACCGACATTTTCCGAAAAATAGAGGCTTCCTGTGCCAGATAGCCAATGCCATTCTGCGCGCGTTTGTAGACCGGATATCGGGTTATTTCCTGATCGTTCAGAAAAATCCGCCCTTCGTTGGGCATAACAAGGCCCACGGTCATATAAAAAGTAGTTGTTTTGCCGGCGCCATTCGGCCCCAGCAAACCAACTATTTCTCCTTGTTTAACCTCTATTGATACTTGGTTTACAACAGTACGGGACTTGTATTTTTTTACAAGTCCCTCTGTGCGAAGTACCATTTTCGATTGTGTACTATCTTGCATTTATTTCAAGTTACTCAATGATGGTATTCCATCCGTGTACATCGGGCTCGTCGCCATATTGAATGGCACGTAGTCTGTTGTACAATTTTGTAGAAATAGGACCTACGCTTCCGTCTTTCGACAGCACATAAGTTTTGTTTTCTTCAATATCGTCTATTTTGTTTATCGGCATAATCACGGCAGCGGTTCCGCAAGCTCCGGCTTCTTCGAATGTACCTAATTCTTCTTCAGGAATTTGTCTGCGTTCTACTTTCAGCCCCATATCTTCGGCCAATTGCATCAAACTTTTGTTTGTGATTGATGGCAAGATTGAAGACGAAGCCGGTGTGACATATGTATTGTTTTTGATACCGAAGAAGTTGGCAGGGCCGCATTCGTCAATATATTTCTTTTCTTTTGCATCAAGGAAGATCGCAGCCGAATAGCCCATAGCGTGAGCTTTTTCGTTAGGAATCAAACTTGCGGCATAGTTACCCCCAACTTTGATGGTTCCTGTTCCCAGAGGAGCAGCACGGTCGTAACTGCGGAAGATAACCATTGGCGATGTAGCGAAACCACCTTTAAAGTATGGACCTACAGGAGTACAGAATACGATGAATTGATATTCTTTCGCGGCTTTAATACCTACCTGAGCTCCTACTCCTATAAGTAGCGGACGGATGTAAAGAGATGCTCCTGTTTCGTAAGGTGGAACAAATTCTTCGTTTTCTTTTACTACTCTGATGATAGCTTCTTCAAAAAGTTCCACAGGAAGTTCGGCCATGGCTATACCGCGGCAAGAAGAATTCATACGCAAAGCGTTTTCGCGCATACGGAATACACGGATTTTACCGTCTTTCCCTCTAAAAGCTTTCAGCCCTTCGAAGGCTTCTTGTCCGTAGTGCAAACAAGTTGAAGCCATGTGGATATCAACAGTCTCAGAATCGCTAACGGTCAATTCACTCCATTTACCGTCTTTGTAATAGCTTCTTACATTGTAGTCTGTCTTTACATAGCCAAAAGACAGCGTACTCCAATCCATTTTACTCATAGTAGTGTTTTTTATTTAAAAATCAGTGTTTTATATAAATTAGTACGCAAAATTACAATATTAAAATAACATTCGCACCCTTATTATGATATTTTACAGCACTTATTAAATTTACAGACTAATGATAATATTTAACAGTCGGGGCATCGTAAAAGGAGGCTATATTTCTGAGGAATTTCGTACTTTCGTTGTTCAATCGTTTCCGGCCAAGATGATAGACCAACTGACCATAGATCGTATTATGGACGCCGCCCGCATCGAAGATATTGTGGGGCAGTTTGTTACGCTCAAAAAAAAAGGTGTCAACTTGGTAGGACTGTGCCCTTTTCATTCGGACAAAACGCCTTCGTTTTACGTTTCGCCTGCAAAGAATATCTGCAAATGCTTTGCTTGCGGCGAGGGAGGAAGTGCTGTGCATTTTATTATGAAACACGAACAACTTTCGTTTTACGATGCCCTGCGGTTCCTTGCCAAGAAGTACGACATAGAGATACAAGAGCGTGAGTTGACCAACGAACAGAAACAAGCTCAAAACGAACGTGAAAGTCTTTTCATTCTGAACGATTTTGCACGGAATTATTTTGTCACTACCCTTAATCAGCATATGGAGGGTAAAACCGTAGGTTTGAGTTATTTCCGGGAACGTGGGTTCAGGGATGATACGATAAAAAAATTCCAACTGGGGTATAGCCTCGAACAGCGTGATGCTTTTACCCAAGAAGCTTTGCGAAACGGCTTCAAGAAAGAATACCTCGTAAAAACAGGATTAACGATAGAAGGCGATAATTACGTGGCCGACCGTTTTCGTGGGCGTGTTATGTTTCCCGTGCATACCCTATCGGGCAAGGTAGTTGCTTTTGGGGGACGGATACTGAAAAAAGCTGAAAATACGGGTAAGTACGTAAATTCGCCCGAAAGTAGTATCTATCATAAAGGAGACCAGCTATACGGGCTCTACTTTGCCAAGCAAGCCATATCGAAGCACGACAGATGTTTCTTGGTAGAAGGATACACTGATGTTATTTCCATGCATCAGGCGGGAATAGAAAACGTAGTATCTTCGTCGGGAACGGCACTCACACAAGGGCAGATTCGCCTTATACACCGTTTCACGAACAATATCACAGTCATTTACGATGGCGATGCGGCAGGGATAAAAGCCGCCTTGAGGGGTATAGACCTGCTCTTGGAGCAGGGGATGAACATAAAAGTGGTTCTTTTGCCCGATGGCGAAGACCCCGACTCCTTTGCCCGTAAGCAGAATGCAGAGTCGTTCCATCGGTTTATACAGGAAAACGAAGTCGATTTCATCCGCTTCAAAACCCAACTATTGCTCAATGACGCGGGTAACGACCCCATAAAACGGGCAGCCCTGATAACCGACATCGTGAACAGTATATCCATCATCCCCGATAATATTATCCGTTCGGTTTATATTCGCGATTGCAGTCTCTTGCTTGGTGTAGACGAGCGTATTCTGGTGCAGGAAGTCAACAAGAAGCACCTCAATATTTTAGAGAAAGAGTCGCAAAAGCGGTTTGTGGCTCATTTGCCCGAATCTCAACCCTTGCCCCAAGATTTGCCCGCCTCGGCAACGGAGCAAACAAACAAGGAATTGGATAAGTTTGAGCGTGCCATTGTATATTATATAATACGTTTTGGCACAACCCGCCTTCTACAAGGCGAAGAAGCCGAAGGGGTGGAAGACAACCCTACTGTGATACAATACGTGAAGTTCGATTTAGAACGCGACAGCCTGTGGTTTACCAATCCGGTTTATAAAAAAATACTGGACGAAGCTGTTGAGCATATCGCTGACAACGCTTTCAATCCGAGTCGCTATTATTTGGCGCACCCCGAACAACAAATAAGTCGCACGGCTGCCAGCTTGCTCGAAGATAAGTACGAGTTAAGCAAAGTACATATGAAACAATTCGGGAACGATGTGAAACCCGAAGACACTCCCCTTGCCGAACAGAAGCATCTGGCTACGGCCGTTCCACGTGTACTCACCGAACTGAAAAACGCTTATATCGCCTTGCAGATTCGCGATTTGAAGAAGCAGATGATAAACAAACAAAGCGATGGCGATACCGAAGGTGCAATTGCCGTGATGCAACAGATAAAACAGCTTGAGGAGATAAAAAAAATATTGGCTAAGGAGCTTGGCGAACGCATCATTGTGCGATGGTGAGAGTTTCCCTTCCTAAAGACAGAACTTTTTTTTAAAAAATATAAGCCGGTTTTGTGATTATTTTACATAACAGGCGACTTACTTTATTAAAGAAGCGAATCAGATAACTCATTATATTTAATATATACAGATGTTCTATTTAGAAACAAAAGACGTAATTAAACAATATGCCGGGCATCGTGCCCTCGATGGTGTGAGCATACAAGTACCCGAAGGCTGTATATACGGTTTGTTGGGGCCTAACGGAGCCGGAAAAACAACGCTCATCCGCATCATCAACCGCATAACAGCTCCCGATAGCGGGCAAGTGCTGATAAAGGGACAGCCATTTGCCGCCAACGATGTGTATAACATCGGTTATCTGCCCGAAGAACGTGGGTTGTATAAAAAAATGAAGGTTGGCGAGCAGGCTCTTTTTCTTGCGCAGCTAAGAGGATTGAGCAAGGCCGAAGCATGGAAAAGGTTGGACTACTGGTTCAAAAAATTCGACATAGTTTCGTGGAAAGACAAGAAGATTGAAGAACTGTCGAAAGGCATGCAGCAAAAAATACAGTTTATCACCACTGTGATACACGAACCCGATTTGCTGATTCTGGACGAACCCTTCAGCGGTTTCGACCCCGTAAACGCCGAGCTGTTGAAAAACGAAATTCTGGAACTGAAGGCCAAAGGCAAGACCATAATCTTATCGACACACAACATGGAGTCGGTCGAGGAACTTTGCGATAACATTACGCTTATCAACAAGTCGCGCGCTGTATTGCAGGGTAAAGTCGAGGACATCCGCCGCCAGCATCGTGAGCATCAATACAGAATTAAGATAGCCGAAGAAGACTTTAACCTCGAATCGCCCCTGTTTACCATCTTATCCAACAATCGGTACGAGAATTATACAGAGGTGCGCCTCAAAAACGTGAACGAGGTTCCCAATTCGGAAATATTACGCCTTGTTGCCAATCGGTACGAAGTTCTCTTGTTCGAAGAAGAACTGCCCACCATGAACGATATCTTTATTAAAACAGTTACCAATCACGAGCCTAAAGCCCAATAAGCATATATAGTAAACAGAATATGAAAGCATTACCACTTATAATACAACGGGAATACACCACGAGGGTGAAAAAAAAATCGTTTATCCTCTCAACCATTCTGACACCCGTAATCTTTATCGGAATAATAGTAGGCTCTATCTTCATGGCCGGCATAAAGGATTCTGATGTTAAGAGAATTGTAGTTATAGACACCACAGGCAAATACGGACAACATCTCACCAGTGACGATTCGTACAACTATGAACTGGCGCACGAGCAAAGCGAAGACGCCAAATCAAAAATAGGCGACGAGATTTTTGGTGTATTGCAGATAACCGACGATTTGGCTAAGAACCCCAACGGGGCAACTTTCTTTTCGGAAAAGCAACCACCCATGGAGTTAATCTCGGCCATGCAACGTACTTTTGGCGACGAAATAAAGAAAGAAAAACTGGCCGTTTTGGCACAAGAGCAAAATGTAGACCTTGCCACCATACAGTCGGTACAGGAAATAGAAGCTTCGTCCAATAAATTACAGATAAGTACCATCCGCTTCGACCAGAATGGAGAAGAAAAAGAAACTTCGTCGATGGTTGCATCCGTCATCGGGGTTGCCTGTACTATGCTGATGTACATTTTCATTATCTCGTACGGAGCAATGGTGATGCAGGGCGTGATAGAAGAAAAAAGCAATCGTATTGTTGAAGTCATGGTTTCGTCCGTAAAACCTTTCGATTTGATGATGGGCAAAATTTTAGGCATCAGCCTTGTAGGCCTCACCCAGCTTGCTATATGGGGAGTGCTCATTGCCGGATTTTCGACCATCGGCTCTTCATTTTTGATGTCTTCCGCTTCGGTTGATACCGTAAATATGGCTCAGATGGGCAGTATGGATAATATGAACGAGATGGCCGATGCTATGACCATGCTCTCGTCTATCAACTGGGTTGAGATATTGGTTATGTTCTTCCTGTTCTTCATAGGCGGATATCTGATGTATGCGGCATTGTTCGCTATGTTCGGCTCAGCGGTCGATAATGTGCAAGACTCACAACAGTTTGTGATGCCCATAACCCTGATTTTCCTTTTTGCCTTGTATGCAGGCATGTATAGTATAAACAATCCTGATGGGCCACTGGCTTTCTGGTGTTCTATGATTCCGCTCACATCGCCCGTGGTGATGATGGTACGTGTGCCTTTTGGCGTTCCGCTGTGGGAAGAGCTTGTTTCGGTGGGAATTCTTTTTGTTTCCACAATCCTCATTGTGATGCTATCGGCAAAGGTGTATCGTGTGGGTATTCTTATGTATGGAAAGAAACCAAGCCTCAAGGAATTGGCAAAATGGATGAGGTATAAATAAAATTTGTTTTTAAATAGTTTAGTTTCAAAGACTGCTAACCCTATGCTACGAAATCGGGGGTTAGCAGTTTTTTCTGGTTAAATTGCAACTCCAAACACAATATATCTTTTTATTTCAAGTTAAATATTAATAAATTAATGCTAATTTTGCCGCAATGTTGGTGTTTAGAGCAAACTACCGGCAGTTTATTTAGATGAATATTAAACATTTAGTTCTATTTCTGTTGCTTATCATGTGTTTTTCTGAAGCACATGCGCAATGGGATGCCCAAATAAGTCAGTATTGGAGGGTAAAGAACTATTATAACCCTTCGTTTGCGGGCGAAGCCGACAGTCTTGAGGTTATGGGGTTGTATCGCGCGCAATGGATGGGTGTTGAAAATGCTCCGAAAACGTTGATCGGTACAGCACATATGCCTGTCAATTTTTTAAGACATAAACATGGTGTTGGCGTGCAGTTCATGAACGAATCTATCGGGTTGTTCAGCAACACAACTGTTGGCGCCCAATATGCCTATAAGAAAAAAATTAAAAAAGGTAACCTTAATATAGGTGTGCAACTGAGCATGTCAAGTATAACTTTCGATGCCTCCAAGATATATATACCATCGGATAGTAATAACGATGATGACGGAAGTGGTGGTACCACAGGCGACGATGCAATCCCTACATCCGGAGAAGCCTCGTCGGCTTTCGATATAAATCTGGGTATATCGTGGGTTACACCTCAATACTATGTCGGATTATCAACAACGCACGTCTTGGAACCCAGTTTTGATATAGGCGAAACACATTCGGCATTTATCGGCCGTGGATATTTCTTGACGGCGGGATACAATATTAAACTGAGAAACCCGTTATTTGAATTGCAGCCTTCTTTTTTGCTGAAGGCAACCAAGTCGGTCTACCAGGTAGACGTTACGGGCAGGGTTGTTTACAACAAAATGTTTAATGGCGGTATATCTTGGCGAAAGGACGATGGCTTTGTATTTTTACTGGGCTTGAACATAAAAGGCTTCGATATAGGATATGCCTACGACCTCAACACATCGGCCATATCGGCGGTAAGTAAAGGGTCGCACGAGTTTTTTGTCCGCTATAACCTGCCGCTTAATTTAGGTAAAACCGAAAAGAACAGGCATAAGAATGTTAGGGTATTATAAACAGATTGAAAAAGATAATAATAAAAAGAGAGGCTTTGTAAGTGCCTCTCATGTACACGATATGAATATGAAGAACATAATTGTTGCGATTCTGGGAGTTATATTTTTTATGGCTTCCTGTGGCGCTCCTTCGGGAAGCAGTAGCTCGGGTGGCGAACTGATTGGTTCGGGTGGTTCGGGTTGGGCCGAATCATCGCCCTATGGAATGGTTTTGGTTTCGAGAGGAGCTTACGACATGGGTCCGTCGGAGATTGATTCGCTTTGGGGCATTAGCGCGAACTCGAAAGGTGTTTCTGTCGATAACTTTTGGATGGACGATACCGAGATTACCAATTCCGAATATCGTCAGTTTGTTTATTGGGTAAGGGACTCCATTATCCGCGAACGACTTGCCGACCCAAACTATGGCAACGACGAAACATACAAAATAACGGAAGACCGCTACGGCGACCCTGTTACCCCTCACCTAAACTGGCGTAAAGCTATCCCTTGGAAAAAACCGAACGAGGACGAAGAACGCGCCATTTTGAGTATAACGGCCGTAAACCCTATTACCGGAGCGCGAGGCATCGATAACGAGCAAATGAACTTCAAATACGAATGGTTTGACCATACCGAAGCCGCAAAACGCCGCAACAGGCTGAACCCTGCTGAACGTAATCTGAACACGGATATACCGGTCGACTTGAACGAAGTTGTTATGATATCGAAAGATACGGCCTATATAGACGAGAACGGTGTTATTGTGAATCAGACTGTTACCCGTCCGTTAGGCTCTCTGTTCGACTTCCTGCATACACGTATCGTAAACATTTATCCGGATACTACCTGTTGGGTTAATGACTTCAAAAATGCGTACAACGAACCCTATATGCGCCTCTATTTCTCGCATCCGGGATATAACGATTATCCTGTTGTGGGGCTAAGCTGGGAGCAGGCAAATGCTTTCTGCCAATGGCGAACCATGTATTACAGAATGGGGCAGGGCGATAAAGGCCGCGAAATAGAGCCTTACCGTTTGCCTACGGCCGGAGAATGGGAATTTGCCGCCCGTAACGGAAAAACAGAATATAAATATCCTTGGGATGTAGAAGGCACCATGACCGACAAAGGTTGCTTCATGGCCAACTTCAAACCGGGCGAAGGTAACTATACGAAAGACGGCAACCTGATAACATCGCGTGTGGGAACGTATTCGCCAAACGTGTTCGGACTTTATGATATGGCCGGTAACGTTGCCGAATGGACATCTACAACCTATACCGAGTCGGGCGTTCTCTCTATGAATGATGTAAACCCGCAGTATCAGTACAACGCAGCCAAAGAAGATCCGTATGCCATAAAGAAAAAGGTGGTGAAAGGCGGTTCGTGGAAAGATGTGGGCATGTTTATCCGTGCCGACCTCACTGACTCGGAATACCAAAACCAGCCACGCTCGTACATCGGTTTCCGGTGTGTGCGCTCGCAGATAGGTTTTGCAAAAGCAAAAAGATAAATTAAACAAAGACTTTCAAGATTAAAACAAAATAGAGACCATGGGGAAAAAATATAGTAGATATAAAAATTCGCTCGAAACATTTTTGGGTAGCGAAAAAGGGAAACGTTTTTTCAACATCTTCTACAGTATCGGGGCATCGGTAGTTATTGTTGGTGCTTTGTTCAAGATAAACCACTGGCGAGGAGGTACCGAAATCTTGATGATTGGTATGATTGCCGAGGCTGTCATCTTCTTTATATCGGCCTTCGACCTTCCTGCCCGCGAGTATAAGTGGGACAGAATATTCCCCAGATTGAACCGCAAACCAAGCAGTGAGCCGCAAGACGATGCGACCGAAGGAGAAGAAAACGACGACATTTTTGCCGGAGCGACAGTTCAGGGAGGAACAACAAATATAAGCGGTGGCGGCGGTTTTGGCGGTGGTGTTTTTGTGGGCGGTAGCGCGTCGGCGGCATCTTCGGCTTCTAATATTCCCACTTCTTCCGCAGGTGGTGGCGCTGCAACTACAACAGGCGGCGGCCAAGGCGGAACGGTTATTATAGGCGGCGGTGGCGGATTTAGCCCCGCAACAACGGTTGGCGACCCTGTTGAAATGCAGGAGGCGTCCGAAACCTATTCGGAACAGCTGACAAAACTGGCCGAAAGCATGGGCAAATTTGCAGAGGTTACCGAATCGCTGACTAAAGTGTCTGATACACTTCTCAACTCTTTCAAAAGCGTTACCGACAATTCGGATGGTATCGGCCTGAACACACAAGGGTATATCACACAAATGGAAAACCTTAACCGCAACATTGCCGGTTTGAATACTATATACGAAATACAGTTGAAAGGCGTCAGTGGGCAGATACATACTATCGAGGAGGTTAATGCCGGGCTTGAACGTATCAAGCATCTGTATTCGGGCTCGCTTGTAGACAGTTCTATCTTCAAGAACGAAACCGAAAAGATGGCTCGCCAGCTTACCGAACTGAATCAGGTGTATTCACGAATGTTGCACGCTATGACTACCAACATGACTATGAATATGGGCGGTGGCGGATATAATCCATACAATCCGGCTAACCTGAACAATCCCGGCTCGGACAAGATGCCTGAAGCGGACAGCAATAAATAAAAAAAGAGACATTGTAGCTATAATCCAAATATTTATAAATGGCAGCAAATAATCCAAATTCACCAAGACAAAAAATGATAAACCTAATGTACTTAGTGTTTATCGCTATGCTTGCCCTCAACGTATCGTCGGAGGTGCTGGAGGGTTTTGAGTTGGTCGAAGAAGGACTACAACAAACAATAGTTAGTACCGAAAGTCAGAACAAACTGACTATGGACAAGCTAAACGACTCGTACGAACAAAATAAAGTAAAAGCCGAAGTATGGTATAAACATGCGAATGCCTTTACGCAAAAATCCGATTCGCTATACAACATGATTCAAAACATGAAGGAGCAGATAGTGAAGTATGCCGATGGAGAAGAAGGTAACGTACGTAATATCAATAACAAAGAGGGTGTAGATGCGGCGTTTAATGTGATGCTGGGTAAAGATCAGAAGGCTAAAACGCTGAAAACGCTGATAGACCAATATCGTATCGAGGCAGGCAAATTGGTTAGCGATTCTAAACTGAAGGCAGCGATAGATAACCGCCTGAAAACAGAACCTTCCGACAAAGCAAAAGAAAACAACAAGAATTGGGAACAAGCCCTTTTTGACCAGATGCCTACGGCTGCGGCTGTAACTCTGCTCACTAAGATACAAAGCGATGTGCGTGCCGTGCAGGGCGAAGTCCTTGCAGACCTTCTGAATAGCATTGGCGGTGGCGATTTCCGTGTAAACAGTCTTCGTGCCGAAGTTATCCCGAGGTCTATGATTGTGATGCAAGGCGGTAGCTACGAAGGGGAAATTATCTTGGCCGCTGTGGATACAACCAAACAACCAAGAATATATATTGGCGACACAATGCTGCCTGCCGACCGAAAAGGTGCTTTCCAGATTGGAGCAGGTGCAGCCGGTGCTAATAAGAAGTTTACAGGTCGTATAGAATGGGATCGTATAGATAAAGACCCGTTGCGGATACCTTTCGAGGCCACGTACTCGGTTGTAGAGCCAATGGCAACGGTTGCTTCGGTCATGATGAATGTTCTTTATGCCGGAATACCTAACGAATTGAGTATCTCTGTGCCGGGTGTTACTAACGATAAGATATCGGCAGCGGTAACTAGTGGCAATGGCTCGCTCTCTAAAACGGCTAAAGGTTGGGTTGCCCAACCGAGCCAAGTGGGTAAAGACTTCATCGTTTCGGTAACTGCCGAAATGAATGGGCGCCGTATGGAAGTAGCCAAACAGGTATTCAAGGTAAGGGCTTTGCCAAAAGCATCGCCATTCATACAATATACCGATGCGAGTGGTAACCCTAAGAAATACGATGCGTTGGGACGTGAAAAAATATCGAAAGCAGCCATCGTGTCTGCCGGTGGAATAAAAGCCGCTATCGACGATGGATTGATTTACAGGGAGTTCACCGTTCTTAGTTTCACGGTAAGAGTATTCGGAGCAACGGGCGAAGGTAGTATGATGGCTTCTAACAGCGGGAGATTCTCCGAATCGCAACTTGATGCAATCAGGCGTTTAAGCCGGGGTATGACTTTCCTTATAACCGATATTAAGGCAAAAGGCCCGGATGGCATAACGCAAGATTTACCACCAATGGAAATAAAAACCAATTAACGGGATAATAGATATATATACAAAAGAAAAATTCTTTATTCCTGAAGGAATTTAAAATATAGAACAATGAAGCGATATTTAGTAATATTATCAATAGGTTTTTGTAGTTTGATTTTGGCTCAAGGCCTTTCGGCTCAAACAGGCGAAACTGCCCGAGACAGGATTAACCGCCGGCAACAGCAACAACAAAAAAAGTCGAATGCGCAACTCACCATTCGTGCCGAAAATATGAACAAAGACCAAACACAGGACATAGAAGGCGTGGTATGGATGCGCGAGATTTACCGTGTTTTGGACTTAAATAAAGATCAAAACGCGGCTCTTTACTATCCTACTACCCCCCGCGATGGTAAGATGAACCTGTTTTCGCTTATCATGAAGTTGTTTTTGAATAATGATATAACAACTTATGTTTATGATGTGCATAGCGGCTTAGAGGCGTTTGACGATGATAAGAAGCTCGATGTAAAAAAGTTTTTGGAAAGCCATTCTATCATCTATCGTGAAGAAAACGGGCAGATTATTGTAGAAGATTATGATATGTATGCCAATGAAATACAAGGATACAATGTGAAAGAGGTTTGGTTTTTCGATAAAAACAATTCGGTGGTCGATACCAAAATAGTAGCTCTCAGCCCTATTCTGTATGTACAGGACGATTATAGTGCCGACAAGACCGGCTATCCCCTGTTTTGGGTTAAATACGAAGACATTCGTCCTTATGCGGCACGTATGCCTATAATGGTATCGAACCTGAATAATGCGCAAAACCAGACCATCGACGACTATTTCCGTAAACGGTCGTACCAAGGCGATATTTACCGCACAACCAATATGCAAAACCGTCCGCTTGCTACTTCGGGAATGCCCGCCGATTCGTTGAAGAAAGAACAGCAGAAGATAGAGAACCAGTTGATAGAATTCAACAAACGCCTCTGGATGCAGACCGACAGCACAAAGGCTGAAGTAACGAAGGCTGATAAAAAAGACAAAAAGGAGAAAGACGAAGAAAAAGAATCGGATGTGAAAAAACGCGAAAACCGCAAAGTCGATAAGAACAGCTCCAAATCGGGCGGATCGAAACAAAAATCCGCTCCTAAGGCAAGTATGCGTAATCGCCGTAACAGATAGGGAGAGGTGTTTGTATGGATAGTCGTAAAAAGCTGATTTTTGCAACCAACAACCAACATAAGCTCAAAGAGGTGAGGGCTATTCTTGGCAGCGATTTTGAAGTTCTGGGGCTCGAAGGTATAGGTTGTTTTACAGATATTCCCGAAACCGGCAAAACGCTCGAAGAAAACGCCCGTATAAAAGCAAAGTATGTGAAAGATAATTATCATCACGATTGCTTTGCCGACGATACGGGGCTTGAGGTAGAAGCACTTGATAATGCTCCGGGAGTCTATTCGGCCCGTTATGCGGGTGAGGGCAAAGACCCTAAGCAAAACATCGTTAAACTCTTCTCCGAACTACAAGATAAACAGAACCGTAATGCACGTTTCCGCACTGTAATATCGCTGTTTATTGGTGATGAAGAATACCAATTTAACGGGGTTGTGAATGGAACCATAATCTCTGAAGAGAGAGGCGTAGCCGGGTTTGGCTACGATCCTGTTTTTATTCCCGAAGGATATACCCAAACTTTTGCCCAAATGCCAGACAGCCAGAAAAACGCTATCAGTCACCGGGCATTAGCTACACAAAAATTATCCGCTTTTTTGCGTGCGTACAGAAAATAAAAACACTACACTTATCGGGCTTCGATAAGTTGGGGAAGTCTGAAACTCGTTGAATAAACCATCTGCAACATACCACCACAAAGCAATTGATGTCCGGAATATATTTACATCAATCACGCCTCTTTCGGAAAAGGGGTTGCGGAAACTGGTTGACCGCGTCTCTCCGGTAGAACACCACAAAGGATATATGCTTTTCGAGGCAGAAAAAAAAGACCGTGACCTTTACTTCATATCACAGGGCGTTGCCCGTGCCTATTGCATGGAAGACGTCAATGAGGTTACCGTGCAAATCGCTACCGAAGGCGAATTGCTCGTATCTTTGAAGAGCTATATAGAAAATAAGCCAGGGTATGAGAATATTGAACTATTAGAACCCTGCCAACTGTTCCGCCTTCCTTACAGGGAATTGCAGAGTTTGTATAATCAGGAGATAGAAATAGCTAACTGGGGGCGCAAAATGGTTGAAAAAGAGCTTATCCGCACCGAAGAACGTTTTATTTCCCGTCAGTTTAAGCCTGCAGCACAACGTTATGCCGACCTTATGGCCAAAAACCCATATCTTACCCAGAGAGTACAATTGGGGCACATAGCTTCGTATCTGGGTGTGAGTCAGGTTACCCTCAGTCGTATCAGGGCGGAGGTAAGATAAAAAAACCTTCCGCTACGCTTTTTTATCATTTGTAAAATAGTTTTCGGGATAATCTGCCGAATTTTGTATCCGTTTATTTAAAATTTCTGATACGAAATGAACTGGATTATACTCATCATAGGTGGTTTTTTTGAAGTAGGTTTTACCTTCTGCCTGAATAAAGCAAAAATAAGCAACGGTACAGAGGTGTACCTGTGGTATGTTGGATTTGGCATTAGCCTGATTACGAGTATGCTCTTGCTGATAAAGGCAACGCAAACCCTGCCATTAGGAACAGCCTACGCCGTTTGGACGGGAATCGGAGCCGTTGGCACGGCTCTGCTTGGTATATTGGTTTTTAAAGAACCCGCAGGTTTTTGGCGTATATTCTTTATACTTACGCTTATATCTTCGATAGTAGGCTTGAAGTTTGTTTCGCACTGATATCCTCCCCCTTAATTTTTGGCATCGTTACCATTTTATATAAGGCACAAAAAAAAATAGAAGAACAAAAATTCTTCTATTTTTTTATCTCTTAAAGAAAGTGTATTAAGAGCGAACAACTCTTCTTTCTTTGATTCTTGCTTTTTTACCTGTAAGGGCACGTAGATAGTACAATTTAGCTCTGCGCACTTTACCGTATTTGTTTACAACAATGCTGTCGATAAATGGAGATTCGAGAGGGAAAATTCTTTCAACACCAATGTTATCAGACATTTTACGAACTGTGAAGCGTTTTTTGTCGCCATGTCCTACAATTTTGATAACAACACCACGATACTGCTGTACACGCTCTTTGTTACCTTCTTTGATGCGGTAAGATACTGTAACGGTATCTCCACTTCTGAATTTAGGATGTTCTTTTCCTGTGGCAAATGCTTGCTCTGCAACTTTTATTAAATCCATGATTTATATAGCTTTAAAAATATCATTACGCAATATTCACGGGCTCGTCCCGTCAGAGATTACGCAAAGCGGCTGCAAATATAAGCACAAAATTTAAACTGGGCAATACCTAAACAGGTAAAAAGCACAGCTATAGTCGGTAAGGTTGTTTAACTTTGGCGTCGCTTTCGGGTTTGATACAAAATATGTACTTTTGCTTCAACTTTCAGGCTATGGATAATAATTTCGACATACGCGACCAACAGCTAAACAGCGCGGAACGTGAATTTGAGAACGCGCTCCGTCCTCTTTCGTTCGGTAGTTTCAGCGGTCAGGACAAGGTTGTGGAAAATCTGCGGATTTTTGTTACTGCCGCAAAGATGCGTGGCGAGTCGCTCGACCATACCCTTCTGCATGGACCTCCCGGGCTGGGGAAAACAACCCTCTCGAACATCATTGCCAACGAATTGGGTGTAGGCTTTAAAATCACATCGGGGCCTGTGCTCGACAAACCTGGCGATTTGGCAGGCTTGCTCACTTCGCTCGAAGCAAACGATGTGCTTTTCATCGACGAGATACACCGCCTGTCGCCTGTTGTGGAAGAATATCTGTACAGCGCAATGGAAGACTACCGGATAGATATAATGATAGATAAAGGACCAAGCGCACGTTCCGTTCAGATAGAACTGAGTCCCTTTACGCTGGTGGGAGCAACCACCCGAAGCGGATTGCTTACAAGCCCCTTACGGGCACGTTTTGGAATCAATATGCACTTGGAGTATTATGATATTAAGACCCTTACAGGTATTGTTAAGCGTTCGGCCAATATTCTGGGTGTGGAGTGCCAACAGGAGGCTGCCGTCGAAATATCGTCCCGCAGCCGTGGTACACCCCGTGTAGCTAACGCCCTGTTGCGTCGTGTAAGGGATTTTGCCCAAGTGAAAGGGACAGGTGTGATAGACAAAGAAATTGCATCGTACGCCCTTGAGGCATTAAATATTGACAAATACGGCCTTGATGAAATAGACAATAAGATACTGCTCACCATTATCGACAAGTTTAAGGGTGGCCCTGTTGGTATCTCTACCATAGCAACAGCCTTGGGCGAAGATTCGGGTACGATAGAAGAAGTGTACGAACCGTTCCTCATTAAAGAAGGCTTTATGAAACGTACCCCCCGTGGGCGTGAGGTTACCGACCTTGCTTACAAACATCTGGGTAAGATACGTCAAGCCGAGCAAGGTTTCCTGTTTTAGATATAAGAGGAAGTGGAATATTTTTTTCTTTAAATACCCTGGTTACCAAAGGCTTTCTACGGCTTTTTGGGCGGTAGTTGCAAACTGTTTCATCCGGGCGAAGGCATCGGCTCCCAATTTTTCTTTTCCGGCTTCATTGTCGTATTCTTCAACAGGGATAAGCTGAAAATCGGGCTTGCCCCCAACAATCGGTTTATGCACATATACCAACGAGTATAAACAAGTGTCTATACTTACCCCGTTATTCTGGTCTTTGCTGATAGCGATATCTACCATCATACCGCCATATGTGTTAGCGGCCTTCATTCCCGAAACAAAATTACCGAGCGAATAAACTACAATACCTGTAATTGAATCGCCTTCCCTGCGGATATCTATCGGCTGAACAACGTGTGGATGGCTACCTATAACCAAACGAACACCGTTATTAATCAGGAAATTGGCAAGCCGCTCCTGTGCCTTGCTTTGCTTCAGGTGGTATTCTTCGCCCCAATGCATATTGGCTACAATAATATCGGGGTTCATCAGCTTGCAACGTTCAATGTCGTCCTGTATCTGTTTTTTGTCTATATAGTTTACTACATTTGGCTGCTGGGCTTTGATCCCGTTAGTGTCGTACGTATAATTAAGCATGGCTATACGGATTCCGTTCTTTATTATCATCGCAGGATACAGCAGCTCCTTTTCTTCATTGTTGGTATAAGTGCCAAGGTGTTTTACTTGCAGCCTTTTCAGAGTGGAGATAGTTCTTTCCAACCCTTTTTTACCTTTATCCAGACAGTGGTTGTTGGCCGTCAGGAAAACATCGAAGCCCGCATCTTTAAGAGCCACGGCAAAAGTATCGGGCGTGCCAAAACAAGGATATCCCGTGTAATTTCTTCCCGGTAGGGTAACTTCCAGATTAACAACAGAGATATCAGCCGATTCTATCTTTTTTTGTATATGTCTGAAGTAGGATGAATAATCGTACCCACCTCCCCCACGGATTTTCGCAGCATCCAACTGACTTTGGTGTTGCATGGCATCGCCGGCAAACAAGAGGTTCACTGTCTTTTTTTCCTGCGGAAATACACTGACGCAAAACAAAAGAACCGAGAAAAAGAATACAAACCTGTTTACTATTTTCATAAGGCAAAAAATATTATGTGTTACCGCTTCCAGAAAGCAGGCATAAACAAAGACAGCACGGTAAACAGCTCCAAGCGGCCTGTCATCATCAAAAAGCAAAGATACCATTTAGAAAACGTAGGAACATCGGCAAAGTGCCCGCTTGGCCCAACACTGCCCAAACCGGGGCCAACGTTACCCATACAGGATATGGCCGAACCCACCGATTCTTCGAACCCCATTCCGGTGAAAGAAAGCACAAGGAAACTTACCACAAGAATGGCAAGGTAGAGGAATATAAAAGCCAATATTTTTGTTACAATCTCGATAGGTATCACATTGCCGTTGAGCCTTACGGGCAGAATTGCATTGGGGTGTACTTGCCGTTTAAATTCATTCACGGCATTTTTACAAAGGATTATTATACGCACAATCTTCACCCCTCCCGATGTAGAACCCGCACAGGCACAAAACAGCATCAACAGACAGATAGAAAGCGTATAAAATGCTCCCCAGTTCATATAGTCGACCGTAGCAAAGCCTGTGGTGGTAATAACCGAGGTGACCTGAAACAGAGACGTGCGCAATGCATATTCAACATCCTTTATCTGCCCCGACATAATAAGGCACGAACTTATCAATGCGATAAAAATAAGGCAAATAACACCATACCAGCGAAACTCTTCGTCCTTCAGCAACCTTTGCGGTTTTCCCTTAAAGAGGAAAAATATCAGGGCGAAGTTCGTTCCCCCGATAAACATGAAAACACTTATCACATATTCGAGGTAAGGCGAGTTCCAATAAGCTATACTGGCCTGTTTGGTCGAATACCCTCCCGTAGACAGTGTAGCCAGTGAATGGCAGATAGAATCGAAAAGATTCATCGGCCCCAAAAACAGCAAAATGCACAGAATAACAGTTATGGCAATGTATGTTCCCCAGATACGTTTAGCTATCTGCGCAACCCGCGGGCGGAAACGCTCGTGTACGATACCCGTGGTTTCGGCATCGTAAAGCACCGAAGCATTCCCCCCAATCATAGGCAGAAAGGCCAGTGCAAAAACTATTATTCCGATACCGCCTATCCACTGCGTGAGGCTTCGCCAGAATAGTAAACCTTTGGGAACGGAATCTATGTCGAGAATGATGGTCGAGCCTGTTGTTGTGAAGCCCGACATAGTTTCGAAAAAAGCATCCGATACATTGGGAATCACTCCGCTGAAATAGTAAGGCAACATACCAAAGGCCGACATAACCACCCAGCAGAGCGCCACCACCAGAAAACTCTCGCGCTTGCCAATGGGTTTTTCGTAATGCTCCGTACCGATAATACGCAGAAAAACACCGCTAATAATGGTTATCACACCCGACAGAAGCAACCAGTCGCTACATTGTTCCTGAAAGTAAAAAGAGACAACGGTCGACACCATCATGAACATCGATTCGATGATAAGCAGAAACCCAAGGGTCTTGAAAATAAATTTTAAATTAAATTTATTCATCTTTTTTCCGTTTGCGTGTGTGTCTTTCTTTCGGTTATATCAGGTTCACTAATTATACTCAATTAAAGAAGTTTTCGATGTCGCGCAGCGAATCTTCCAAGCAGAAAACCACAACATGGTCGTACGGTTCAACTTGAGTATCACCGTCAATCATCATTGGGTCGCCATTGCGGATAAGCCCTCCCAGAGTAACATTCTTAGGGAAAACCATCCGTTTAATTTCTTTTTTCGTTATTCTTGAGTTTGGATGGGCTATAATTTCCGCTACATCGGCATTGGCAAAGGCCAGCGATTTGACGGTCGATATATCGGCGTTCAGCAAGAAGCGGTATATGTTGTTCACGGTTATCAGTTTCTTGTTGATGATGGTTCCTATGCCCAAGCTTTCGGCCATCGACACATAGTCCATGTTTTCCACCTCGGCCACCGTTTTGCGTACCCCAAAGCGTTTTGCGGCAAGGCATGCCAAGATATTGGCCTCGGAGTTTCCGGTAACGGCAATGAATGCGTCGGTGTCGCGTATTCCTTCTTGCAGGAGGAAATCGGTATTGCGCCCGTCGTCGTTGAAGACAGTCACGTTTTTAGGTACTCTTTCCAGCAGCAAATGGCACTTGTCGCGGTCGGACTCCAAAAGTTTGATGTTTGTCTTTTCCGACAGGTATTGCGATGTACGCACAGCGATACGGCTACCTCCCATTATCATTACATCCTTCACGTCAAAATCTTCTTTGCCGGTCAGGTCGGGCAGTTCGCTCACAAACTCGTTGGTGGTAGAAAAGAAAACAAGGTCGTTGTCTAATATCTGATGGTTACCGTTGGGTATGATAGTAGTACTTTCGCGCTTGATGGCAACGATATGGAATTTTTTGCGGTCTGAGCCCAATTCGTACAGATGTTTCCCTACCAGTTCCGAATTGGAACGGACTTTCACCCCCACCAAGATAATGGCTCCGCCACAGAGTTCTATCCAGAACCGTGCCCAAGGTCTTTTTATGGCCGACACAATCTCCTTGGCGGCCAGCATTTCGGGATACACCATCGCATTGATGCCCAGCGACTCGAAAAAATCTTTATTTTTAGGCAAGAGGTATTCGTAGTTGTCGATACGGGCAAATGTTTTTTTTGCCCCAAGCCTTGCAGCCAACATGCAGGAGGTGATATTGAGCGACTCTTCGGGTGTGACCCCGATAAAGAAATCGGCTTCTTTTATACCCACCTCGTTCAGGTCTTTCAGCGAAGTAGGAGATCCCACCATTGTTATCATTTCGAGGTTGTTCCTTGAAAAATTCAGATTCTCCTTGTCGGGGTCCATAAGGATAACATCTTGGTTTTCTTGCGAAAGAAGTTTTGCCAAGTGTGTACCAACCGCCCCTGCTCCGGCAATAACTATCCTCATATCATCTTCTATTTAAGACGGTTAACAATGAGCTGCTGATACCATCGGAATCTAAGCCACAAATACGGTTAAGATCGGCCATTGAGCCATGCTCTATAAACTTGTCCGGAATACCGATTCTTGTAACTTCAACACTGTCGTATTGTTTATCCGAAAAATACTCAAGCACGGCCGACCCCAATCCTCCGTTTATAGTTCCGTATTCTATCGTAACAACTTTCTTATAGTTCTTGGCTACTTCGTCCAAAAGCTCAGTATCTATCGGTTTCAGAAAAATCATGTCGTAATGGGCTATGCTATACCCTTGTGCTTCGGCTTCGGTAATGGCAGCCCTGACTGTATTGCCGATAGGGCCAATAGAAAGAACGGCCATATCTTTGCCTTCTTTCAGTTTGCGCCCTTTTCCAATCTTCAATATCTTCATATCGCACTCCCAGTTCACAAGCTCGCCCTGTCCTCTGGGATACCGTATCACGAACGGAGAACTGGCTCCGTAAGTAGCCGTATGCATCAGATGGCGTAGATAATGCTCATTGTATGGCGATGCGATAATGAGGTTAGGTATGCAGCGCATATAAGCTAGGTCGAAGGCTCCGTGATGCGTGGCTCCGTCTTCGCCCACCAGACCGGCACGGTCAAGGCAGAACACTACATGCAGCCCTTGCAGGGCAACATCGTGTATAACATTATCGTAGGCCCGCTGCATAAACGACGAATATATATTGCAAAACGGAATCAAGCCTTCCTTAGCCAGCCCGGCCGAGAAAGTGACCGAATGACCTTCGGCAATACCTACATCGAATGCCCGTCCGGGAAGTTGCTTCATCAGAAAATCCATAGAACAACCCGTAGGCATGGCAGGGGTAATACCCACTATGCGTTCGTCTTTCTTTGCCATCTCCACAAGAGTATGGCCAAATACGTCCTGATAGCGTTGTGGCTGATCTTTCTGCTCCGAAACGATGCGTTCGCCTGTCAGTTTATTGAACTTGCCCGGTGCATGCCATTCGGTGGCCGACTCTTCGGCAGGTTTGTAGCCCTTTCCTTTTTTGGTGTGGATATGCAGAATTTTAGGCCCTTTCAGGTCTTTTATATTGCTTATAATTCTTATCAGACTGGGAAGGTCGTGCCCGTCTACGGGGCCAAAGTAGCGGATATTGAAGCCCTCGAATATATTATGCTGTTTGGTGATAAGCGACTTCAGGCTATTATTGAACCGCAGAATAAAATTCTTCCCTTTTTCCGTGATGAGATTTCTCGACTTAAACTTCTGGTAAACGTCGTACCGCACGCGGTTGTAGGTCTGCGAGGTTGTCATCTTCACCAAATAATCGCGGAAGCCGCCCACATTGTCCGATATGGCCATATCGTTATCGTTGAGAATGATAAGCATATCGTTTGGTTGCGAACTGGCATTGTTAAGCCCCTCGAAGGCAAGTCCGCCGGTCATAGCTCCATCGCCTATAATGGCTACAACATTACGATTTTCGTGCTTCAGTTCGGATGCTACGGCCATTCCCAACGCCGCCGAAATAGAGTTGGAGGCATGCCCCGCTATGAAGGCATCATATTCGCTCTCTTGAGGGTTAGGGAATCCGGAAATACCACCAAACTTACGGTTTGTAGAGAATTTTTCGCGCCGGCCTGTAAGTATCTTATGGCTATACGCCTGATGGCCTACATCCCACACAATGCGGTCGTAAGGTGTGTTGTAGATATAATGAAGAGCAACGGTCAGCTCTACAGTACCCAAACTCGATGCGAAATGCCCCGGATTGGAACTTAGCTGATCTATGATGAATGTCCTTAATTCTGAGCAAACAACTTCAAGTTGTTCTGTTGAAAGTTGCTTAATATCAGACGGATAGTTTATTTTATTCAGTAAAGAATATTCGCTTTGTTCAGACATACGTTTCCTTAATCTTTAATTCAGATTCAAATCTGAATATGACGAAACAAAAATATAAAACATACACAACTAATCCTATCTTATGGCTTTGAATTTTGAACCGGGGCGATTCAAAACAAGAAGTTTAACAATAAGCAAGTGTTAACTATTTTTTGTGGCGTTCTTTACTTTTTCGGCAATAAAGATGGTGTTTTTGAGGTATTCGTATTCTAATTGGAAACATTCGCCAAATATATCATCTTGCAACATATTCTCGTCCACCTGCTTCAACGACCAGAATTTCCCTCCTCCAATATTTAGTTCGCGCAACAGGCTTTCGTCTTTAACCCGTAGCAAGTATAGGAAAATAAGCCGGTTTGTTTCTTCGTTCTTGAACGAATATTTAAGCAGGAACTTGAAAGTCGATTCATCGCTCTTTTCCAAAATATGTGCAATGCTATCGCGGGCTGAAATATTCACATCGTGGCTGAACAACAGGTTATTCTCGAAAGGATGGTCTAATGCCCCAATGTCGATAATATTTTTTTCTTGCCGGGGTTTCAAATATATCCTCTCGTTGCAAACCACAGCTATGCGGATATAAGGGTGCATAAAACGGTTTTTCAGTTTCAAAGACTCCATTTTTGCAATTTTGCCCGAAACCTCACCTTTTTCGTTCACGATGGGTAACCACTCTTCCTTACGCAACTTCCGCGAAACATTCCATATTTTTATATGTCCGTACAAGAACAGGCCTGCACACAAACTCAACGGTATCCATATATAGCTTACGCCATCCAGTATTGTATAGTTGGTTGTCTTGTGGCGCAAATACACATATATGAGCATATAAAACAAGTGAACCGAAAGCAGGTATTGTATAAGAGCGGCAGTTTCAAAAAAATCGTTCAGATAAACCTTTTGCGTGTAGTGTTTGTGCCAAAAGAAACTTTGTTTTATTTGGGGTTGAAACAGGCGCACCACCATAACAATGCAAACAAAATAGATTTCGCCCAGAACAAGAAAAAAGCCTTTAGAGAATATTACATCACCAAAAATAATGTGTGTAATCAGGGTAAGAAGCAAAGCCGAAAAAGAGGTGCCCAAGGCCATAGTCGATATTTTCGATTTGCCATAAATACGGCAACACAGTTCGAAAAACATGGCAGAAAGCATACCTATGATCGATGATCGTTCTATCTCAAGCGTTATCAGAAAGCTTATAACAAAAACGACAAAAGGCAGTACACCTATAGTTGGATTCCGGAAGTATTTTTTTGCTCCTTTACTTGTCATTATAAATATAAAAATTTAGGGCTGAACCGAACAATGCAATGACGTTACTGCTATATCCGGTTTAGTGCAATTTTGTTTGCTAAACAAAGATAAAATATCTATTGTTTAGGTTAGAACAAATAAAAAAGCTTTTTGTTTAGCTTAAATTGAATTATCTGCATGATATGACGAACGGACAAGCGGTCCGCTTTCGACATGAACAAAACCTTTATCCAAAGCGATGGCTTTCAGTTGAGTAAAAGCCTCCGGGGTAACATATTCTGAAACAGGCAAATGCTTGCGTGTAGGCTGTAAATATTGCCCCATTGTGAGGCGCTTGCAACCAACGGAAAGGAGGTCGTCCATCAGTTCCAGAATTTCGTCTTTGGTTTCGCCCAAGCCTAACATGATGCCCGATTTGGATGAACAGCCTTGCTCTTCAATCCGCTGCAAAACGTGCAAACTGACATCGTATTTGGCAGCACTCCGCACCTTGGGTGTAAGGCTTTTCACGGTTTCCATATTGTGGGCTATGATATCGGGCTTGGCTGCACAAACAAGGTCAATGAGGCTGTCTATGCCCTGAAAGTCGGGTATAAGCACCTCGATAGTTGTTGTAGGGTTTTCTTTTCTTATCGCGTCGATAGTATCGACCCAATGCTGAGCGCCCAAGTCGGGCAAGTCGTCACGGTCTACCGATGTGACTACCGCATGGCGCAACTTCATCAATTTAATTGATTGCGCAAGATTGGCCGGTTCGTCCTGATTCAGTGGTAAGGGTTTTCCGGTCAGTGTATTACAGAATTTACACGAACGGGTACAAATATCACCGGCAATCATAAACGTTGCCGTGCCCCGCTCCCAACATTCGCCCATATTAGGGCAACGACCACTTTTGCAAATAGTGTGCAGGCAGTGCGATTCTACTATCTTTTTTGTCTGGGTGAAACGGTCGTTTCCTCCCAGTCTTATCTTTAACCAATCGGGTTTTTTTACGTGCTGTGTCATTTTACTGAAATCTGAAGATTCTTTACTTGTTTTGCAAGTTTTGTTTCAAAAAGTCAATTACTTTCTGGTACAAATAAGTACGGTTTGTTACACCTCGCATAGAGTGATCTCTGTCGGGCAGAATGAACATATCTATTTGCTTTTCGGCCTTAATCAAGGCATCGGTATATTCCATAGAGTTTTGCAGATGCACATTGTCATCGGCCGACCCATGAATAAGCAACAGTTTTCCGTTAAGTTTATCGACCAATTTTATAGGCGAGCCATTATCGTAACCCCTTGCATTTTCCTGCGGAGTACGCATGAAACGCTCGGCATATACCGAATCGTAAAAACGCCAGTCGGTTACCGGGGCAATAGCTACACCGGCTTTAAACACATTGTCGCGGCTCATGCTCATCAGTACATTGTATCCGCCATAACTCCATCCCCAGATAGCGATATTATTGCCATCTATATAAGGTTGTGAGGCAAAATAGCGGGCGGCGGCAATCTGGTCGTCCGACTCTTTTATTCCCAGATTCATATACGTACATTTACGGAAGTTTGTGCCTCGTGCTCCTGTGCCCCGTCCGTCAACGGCGGCTACAACAAAACCTTGTGTGGCAAGGTATTCTACCCAATCTACTGTGTATTTGTCCAGAACTTCCTGCGAATTAGGGCCACTATACTGAACCATCACAAGGGGATACTTTTTAGACGAATCGAAATTAACGGGACGAATAATCCATGCGTTGAGGGTTTCTCCCCCAACAGGAATAGTCACAAATTCCCTTTTAGGCAAACCGGCCGACGCTAAAGCCGATTTAAGGGCCGCGTTGTCTTCCAAAACCCGAATCTCTTTTCCCGCAGCATCGTTTACTGTGATGCGGGTAGGGGTAGCAGCATCCGACCAACGGTTTATATAATACTTACCGTTACTGCTGAACGAAGCTCTGTTATATCCTGTTTTTGACGATAATTTTGTGGTTGTTCCTTTTACCAAATCGACCTTATATACAGCCCTACGCAATGGACTTTCTTCGGCCGACTCATAGAATGCGGTTTTAGAAACAGGGTCTATCGCCAAGAGTGCTGTAACATCAAAGTCGCCACTGGTCAGGGCGCGTTTCAGGTTTCCTGTCTGTTCATACAAATACAGGTGGCTGTATCCGCTCTTTTCGCCTATATATGTGAATTGTTTGTCGAAAAACCGGATGGAACTTAAAAAATCGGAGTTGATATATTGATCGCTCACATCGTGAAGAACAAGCCTGCAAACCGATGAACGGGCATTGGCGTAAAACATGCTGAAATCGTTTTGCTCACGGTTCAGGGTCATGATAGCCAACTGATCGCCTTCGGGCAAAAATGCGATACGGGGAATGTATTCTATTTTACCTTTTGGCAAATCCATCTGACGAATGGTTTTCGACTCTATATCAAATACATTGCAACTGACTTTAGAGTTAACCTCCCCCGCCTTTGGGTATTTAAAAGAAAGAGACGATGTGTAGAGCTGTCCGCCATAAACAGGGAACGAGTACTGGGGCACTGCCGTTTCGTCGAAACGAACAAAAGCCAAAAGCGAATTATCGGCCGAAAAGTCCATCAAACAGGTAGTTACAAATTCTTCTTCGTAAACCCAATCGGTAGCTCCATTGATAATTTTGCCAAACTCACCGTCTTTTGTTATTTGCGATTCGGTATCATAATCGAACTTAGCCAACCAGATATTATTATCGACCACAAAAGCCAGCATACGCCCGTCTTTCGAGAATACGGGAACCATCTGTTTATTTTTATTTTCGGTAAGAGGACGAATAAGATTCCGGCGAATGTCGTAGTAAAAATAATCGGCCTTAAACGAATGGCGGTAAATGCTTTCGGAGTTACGATACACCAAAAGGCGTTTTTCGTCGGGGCTCATAAGGAATCCTTCAAAACTGTCGAAATCGCATCCCCGGGCTTTCTTCACGTCAAAAACAGTATCAACAGCCAATCCGCTTTTGAATGCGTATTTAATGATTTTTGAATTTTGTTTGTCTACCTGAAAGTAAAACTCACCATCGGCCGACGACACAAACGGTTCAACATCCTTAGCCTGATATTTGCCTCCCGTTATGTCTTTCAGGCTAACGCTTTGGGCTGCAATACCCAACGACAATGAACACAACAAAAATAAAAATCCAAGTTTCTTCATACTCAATTCAAAAATATAAAATCTGTTTTCAGCAGGCAAAGATATTCAGAAAGTATGTAAAAACATGTTTTTCCGGCACACAAAAAGAATCAATTTTTTTATTGATCTGAATTAAATACGCTTAACAAACAAATATTTAAAAATTGACTGAAAAAAAATATTTGTTTTGAGAATAAATCATTTATCGCTATTTTTGTGTCGCTTTGCCAGAACCATTTGTGTGCAGAGGCGCAAGATTGTTTTCTGATGCGCTTTTCTGCCAATTTTGGCTTTGTGTGCATCAGGTATAGAATTTAGAAACATAAACAAAATAACAATTTAAGTTTTAATCGTTATGAACAAAAAAAGGGTTTATACGTTCGGTAATGGCGTTGCCGAAGGAAAAGCAGACATGAAAAATCTGCTTGGTGGTAAAGGAGCCAATCTGGCCGAAATGAATCTTATCGGGGTTCCTGTTCCTCCCGGTTTTACTATTACAACAGATGTTTGTACAGAGTATTACGAAGTGGGACAAGAAAAAGTAGTGGAATTGCTTACCAGCGAAGTAAATTCGGCTATCAAACTACTTGAAGGCCATATGAACTCAGGCTTTGGCGATGCTAAAAACCCGCTTTTGCTTTCCGTTCGTTCAGGTGCCCGCGCATCAATGCCCGGTATGATGGATACAATCCTTAACTTAGGGTTGAACGACGAAATTGCCGACGGTTTGGCAAAAAAGACAGGCAACGAACGCTTTGTATGGGACTCATACCGCCGTTTCGTTCAGATGTATGGCGATGTGGTTCTTGGAATGAAACCCGAAAACAAAGAAGACATAGACCCATTCGAGGAAATCATAGAACACGTTAAAGAAGAAAAAGGCGTTAAACTTGACAACGAACTTACAGTTGAAGACCTGAAATCGTTGGTAACCCGCTTCAAAAAAGCAGTTAAAGAACGTACAGGCAAAGACTTCCCAACCGATGTTTACGAACAACTTTGGGGTGCTGTTTGCGCCGTGTTCAACTCTTGGATGAACGACCGTGCTATCCTTTACCGCAAACTGGAAGGTATTCCTGCTGAATGGGGAACAGCCGTTAACGTACAGGCGATGGTGTTCGGTAATATGGGTAACACTTCGGCAACAGGTGTTTGCTTCAGCCGCGATGCCGGTAGTGGCGAAGACCTTTTCAATGGCGAGTACCTGATCAACGCGCAAGGCGAAGACGTGGTTGCCGGTATCCGTACACCTCAAGAAATCACATTGATAGGTTCGCAACGCTGGGCCAAACTGATGAATATCCCCGAAGATGTACGTAAGGCCGAATATCCATCGTTGGAAGAAGTAATGCCCGAAATATACAAAGAACTTGATGCCCTTCAACAAAAACTGGAAGACCATTATGGCGACATGCAGGATATGGAATTCACCGTTCAGGAAGGAAAACTTTGGTTCTTGCAAACACGTAACGGAAAAAGAACAGGTACGGCAATGGTAAAAATTGCCATGGATATGTTGAATCAAGGACGCATTGACGAAAAAACAGCCCTTGCACGCATCGAGCCTAACAAGCTGAACGAATTGCTTCACCCTGTTTTTGATAAAACAGCGGAAAAATCAGCCAAAGTTATTGCCAAAGGTTTGCCAGCATCGCCCGGAGCAGGAAGCGGACAGATAGTATTCTTTGCCGAAGACGCAGCACAATGGCATGCCGAAGGCAAGAAAACAGTATTGGTACGTATCGAAACATCACCCGAAGACTTAGCCGGTATGGCCGTAGTTGAAGCCATCCTTACCGCTCGCGGAGGTATGACATCGCACGCCGCCGTTGTGGCTCGTGGTATGGGTAAATGTTGTGTATCGGGTGCAGGCGAGATTGTTGTTGACTACAAAGCTAAAACCTTACGTATAGGTGACCTTCTTCTGAAAGAAGGCGATTATATATCGGTAAACGGATCGACAGGAAACGTTTATAACGGACAGATACCAACTCAGGCTGCTGAGCTTGAAGGCGAGTTCGATCAGTTGATGAAGTTGGCCGAAAAATACTCAAAAATGGGTGTACGCGCCAATGCCGATACTCCATTCGATGCCGAAAGAGCCCGTGCCTTCGGAGCAATAGGTATTGGTCTGTGCCGTACGGAACACATGTTCTTCGATGGCGAAAGAATAAAAGCGATGCGCGAAATGATTCTTTCGGACACTGTTGAAGGCCGTAAAGCTGCTTTGGCTAAAATGTTGCCTTACCAACAAGAAGACTTCAGAGGCATACTTCGCTCTATGCGCGATTTGCCTGTAACGGTTCGTCTGTTAGACCCACCTTTGCACGAGTTTGTACCTCACGATGAAAAAGGACAAAAAGAAATGGCCGAAGTAATGGGTCTTTCTCTTGAAGTTGTAAAACAACGCATCGAAGCCCTTGAAGAGCACAACCCTATGCTTGGTCACCGTGGTTGTCGTTTGGGTAATACATATCCTGAAATCACAGAAATGCAAACGCGTGCCGTGCTTTCGGCAGCTCTCGACCTTAAGAAAGAAGGTGTGAAAACTATGCCCGAAATCATGGTTCCGATGATAAACTCTGTAAGCGAGTTCAAACTTCAGAAAGAAATCATCCAGAACACAGCCAAAGAAGTATTTGCAGAGTATGGCGACAGCATAGAGTTCCAAGTAGGTACCATGGTCGAAACTCCACGCGCGGCCCTTACTGCCGATGCTGTGGCCAAAGAAGCTGAATTCTTCTCGTTCGGTACAAACGACTTAACGCAAATGTCGTTCGGGTTCTCGCGCGATGACTTCTTCTCTTTCCTACCTGTTTATCTTGAAAAGAAATTGTTAGAAGAAGATCCATTCCAAGTTCTTGACCAAGAAGGTGTAGGCCAGTTGATGGAAGGTGCTGTTAAAAAAGCACGCAGCGTGAAATCTAACTTCAAGTGTGGTATTTGTGGCGAGCACGGAGGCGAACCATCATCAGTTAAATTCTGCCACCGTATAGGGCTTAACTATGTGTCTTGTTCTCCAATGCGTGTGCCTATCGCCCGTGTTGCAGCTGCACAAGCCGCAATAGAAGGATAGTAACTCCGAATAAACATTATTATACAGACAACGAGGCTCTCATTTTTTTTTTGAGAGCCTCGTTTATTTTAAGTGCCAAAAGGTGGGGGCTACCGTATAGCCTTACATTGCATTACAGCATTTAGGTGTTATTATTTTTCGTATTTATTTGATATCTTTGTTTTGCATACCAAATTTAGACTCCAATGACGAAACATTTGAAATTTTTATTTATACTATTTCTGATACCATTAAGTTTTGCTTCGTGCGGGGACGAAGAACCTTTATATACCATTCCTGCCGCAGAAATCAATTTTAAAGTAGATATTCGCCTTAGGGATAAAGAACTGAGCGGAGCGTATGGATATAAGATATTCCCTAAAGTCTTGTTGGCTTCCGATAGGTTGAGCCCGTCGGGTATAATAGTCAGGAATACAGGGATGTTTTACGAGAACACAGATATCTGGATTTTAGAAGCTTTCGACAGGTGTTGCCCTTATGAAGACGATTGGAGTGTAACAGTATCGACGGCCGATGGTTTAACCGCTCGTTGCCCTAAATGCAAAACCGTTTATGACATCACTTACGGAGGACGTCCGAAGGAAGGAGTAGGAAAACAGCGTTTACAACCCTATAATGTATATGCGCAGCAGGGTAATACCGGTATTTATTTTGTTTCGAATCCTAAATAATAAGAGGCTAAAGTTTGTGGAAATGAAAAAAACGTTTTACTTTTGCGTTCGCTAACGCGGGATAATCCTTAACAGGGATTGTGCGATGTAATGATATTTTGCGAAAGTAGCTCAGTTGGTAGAGCACGACCTTGCCAAGGTCGGGGTCGCGGGTTCGAATCCCGTCTTTCGCTCTAGTTTTAAAGAAGATACTTTAGAGAAAGCAAAAGACAAAACCTTTCAAACAACAGTTTGGGAGGTTTTTTGTATCTCCTCCCCCCGAAAGTCATATTCAATATCTAATTTTGAAGTACCCCCCTGTGTGAGGTTTACCGCTTCTATCTTGAAAGCTGAATTTTATCTGTATCTTTGCAAACTATTTTTCTACAACTAAATTTCGATGGCAAAAGGAGTACTGGATCTGACGAATGGAAAAATACTTTCCAACCTCTTACGCGTGGCTTTTCCACTGATGGGAACAAGCTTCGTGCAGATGTCGTATACGCTTCTGTCTATGACATGGGTAGGCCGTTTGGGGTCGAGACACGAAGCTGCTATCGGGGCTATTGGCATGTTGCTTTGGCTTAGCTACACTTTTGCCGTGCTGGCAATGATAGGCGTAGAAGTAAGTGTGGGGCAAGCCATTGGGGCGAAAAGAATGGGCAGGGCTCGTAACTTTGCTTCGAATGCTTCTACTTTGGCAATCGGCATCGGGGTTTTGTGGACTCTTTTGCTTGCGGTATTTGCCCCTCAGATACTATCGTTTTTCAAACTGGAAGCCGATATTACAGCCGAAGCAGTGAATTATTTGCGTATTCTGGCAATCTGCCTGCCTTTTCAATTCTTGTCGGTGAATTGGGGCGGGGTTTATAATGGTGCAGGGCGAAGTATCGTTCCTTTCAAGATAAATACTTTGGGGTTGGTTCTGAATATGGTGCTCGACCCTATACTGATGTTTTATTTCGGTTTTGGTTTCTACGGAGCAGCAATAGGAACGGTCGTAGCACAGCTTTTTGTGTTTGGACTGTTCGTGTTCAATATTCGTTACAAGAACGATGTACTGGGGTATTTTTCGTTTATTGTGGCGCCAAAATGGGTGTATCTGAAAAGGCTATTGTTTTTGGGAGCACCTGTATCGGCAATGAATTCGTTGTATGCTTTCATAAATATGAGTTTGGCGCGGGCGGCTTCTACCTATGGTGGTCATATAGGGTTGATGTCGCAAACAACAGGTGGCCAGATTGAGGGTATAACGTGGAACACCTCGCAGGGATTTTCTACGGCGTTGAGTGCATTTATGGCACAAAACTATGCGGCCGGCAAGCCCGAACGCGGACGTAAGGCTTATATTTATGCTCTGCGCATTATGGTCAGTCTTGGTATATTTGTCAGCATTACATTTATATTCTTTGGTAAGCAGATTTTTGGTATAATTGTACCCGAAGAAGAAGCCATGATTGGCGGAGGCCGGTATCTGGCAATAATGGGTTTGGTGCAGATTTTTATGATGTTCGAGCTTACCACACAAGGGATGTTTAACGGGGTGGGACGAACCATAGAACCGGCTGTAATAAGCATAACGTTCAACATACTGCGTATCCCGATGGCTTACCTGTTTGCTTCGCCCCAAGGCTTGAATCTGGGTATAGAAGGCGTTTGGTGGGCAATAGCTGTATCGACGGTATGTAAAGGAACAATCTTACCGATTTGGTTTATGTTTGTTTACCGAAGAATAAAAATAAAATTGAATAAATAAGAATGGAGATAAAGAGGATAGCTGTTTTTTGCGGTTCCAGTTCGGGCGATATGCCTGTATATGAGGAAAAAGCTTACGAACTGGGGCGATTCTTGGCTCGGAATGGAATAGGACTTGTTTATGGCGGCGGAAAGGTAGGCCTGATGGGGGCTGTTGCCAATGGTGCTTTGAGTGTGGGCGGCGAAGTGATAGGGGTTATTCCCGAATTTATGATTCCTAAGGAGTTGGCTCACGAAGGGGTAACAGAACTGATCGTTACCCGCGATATGCACCAGCGTAAAGCTAAAATGCATGAGCTTTGCGATGGGGTTATTACTCTCCCCGGAGGCTTCGGAACTTTCGAAGAACTGTTCGAGGTACTGACTTGGGGGCAATTGGCATTGCACAGCAAGCCGATAGGTTTTCTGAATGTGGATGGTTATTACAATACGTTGCTGAAATTTTTGGACGAAACCATCGAAAAACGCTTCGTAAAACCCGAATCACGTTGCTCGTATGTGGTAAGTGAAAGCCAGAAGGAGCTGCTCTCCTTGATGGCAGGCTCTTTGTCCCTGCCTGAAAACGAAAAAAGCTTTATCACCACTGATTCGCCCAAAAGTTTATAAACAAAATTATGTATAATAGCGGAATAATTTTTTTGAAAAGAGAATATTCTCCTATCTTTGATATAATAACGAAAAACATAGAAATGATATGGCATTGGAAGTAGGAAACAAAATACCTGAAATCTTAGGATCGGATCAAGATGGGCGACTGATTAAAGCGTCGGACTATGCGGGCAGAAAATTCGTCCTGTATTTTTATCCGAAAGACAGTACGCCGGGATGTACTGCCGAGGCTTGCAGTTTTAGGGATAATTTTTACGATCTCAAAAAAAGAGGTTACGATATATTGGGCGTAAGTGTTGATAATGAGGCATCGCACAAAAAATTTATTGAAAAGCACGAACTGCCTTTTCCCCTGATTGCCGATACGGACAAGAAGCTGGTTCAGGAGTTTGGCCTGTGGGCAGAAAAGACCCTTGCCGGTAAAAAATACATGGGAACCCTACGCACCACTTTTTTAATTAATGAAGAGGGAGTCATAGAAAAAATTATTACTCCTAAAGAAATAAAAACGAAAGAACATGCCGACCAAATAATAGATTATCTGGACGAACAAGCTAAAAAACAAAACTAAAATATATATGGCAGAAGAAAAAAACGTTGCACCCAATAGCGACAAACTAAAAGCATTGCAGGCTGCAATGGATAAGATCGAGAAAAATTTTGGAAAAGGCTCGATCATGAAAATGAGTGAAGAAAAAATAGAAGACGTTCCCGTTATCCCAACAGGTTCGATAGCCCTTAATGCGGCTTTGGGTGTTGGTGGATATCCTCGTGGGCGTGTTATAGAAATATATGGTCCCGAGTCGTCGGGTAAAACAACGCTGGCAATACATGCCATAGCTGAAGCCCAAAAAGCCGGAGGTATTGCGGCTTTTATCGATGCGGAACATGCTTTCGACCGTTTTTATGCCGAAAAACTGGGAGTCAATCTCGATACCCTTTACATCTCTCAACCCGACAACGGGGAGCAGGCGTTGGAGATTGCCGAACAGTTGATTCGCTCGTCGGCAGTAGATATCATCGTAATAGACTCTGTTGCCGCTTTGACACCTAAGGCCGAGTTGGAAGGCGATATGGGCGACTCCAAGATGGGTCTCCAAGCACGCCTTATGTCGCAAGCCTTACGTAAGCTTACGGCAGCTATCAGTAAAACGAATACTACTTGTATTTTTATCAACCAACTTCGCGATAAAATTGGTGTGATGTTTGGCAATCCAGAAACCACAACAGGGGGAAACGCGTTGAAGTTTTACTCTTCGGTGCGTTTGGATATTCGCCGTGCCGCACAATTGAAAGATGGCGACGAGGTAAAAGGTAGCCAAACCCGAGTGAAAGTGGTAAAAAATAAGGTTGCGCCTCCTTTCCGTAAAGCGGAATTCGATATTATGTATGGTGAAGGAATTTCCCGGTCGGGCGAAATTGTTGATTTAGGCTCTGAACTGGGAATCATCAAAAAAAGCGGATCGTGGTATAGTTATAACGACACCAAATTGGCGCAAGGCCGTGAAGCTGCTAAGGATTGTATAAAAGATAATCCTGAGCTGGCCGAAGAGTTGGAAGCTCTGATTTTTGAGGCTTTAAGTTCTTCCGCAAAAAAATAGTATTTCCGGATTCCCGAAATATATAAGGAGCTGTCTTTTTTTTGAAGGCAGCTCCTTGTCTTATTTTTGCATTGTTACCTCTAAAATAGTTTTATAATAAAACGGATTATTGCATCTACAATCTTGTTCTTCTTCATGCTTTGTGCAATGTACTCGTAATTCTTTAAATAATGCAGTTGCTCCATATCTTTCCTGACAGTAGGGGGAATGAGAGCCTTTAGTACTTGTTCCCTTTCAATGTCGTGCTTTTCTTGCATTTTTTTGTCGGTGCTCATCCCGAACCATGCAAATATTACGATGTCTGTATCCACATAAACAGGCTGCTCGTTTTTTAATCCTATTGTCTGCAAGAAAAATTTCCAGTCTGATATTATCCGTAAGTTTTCGTCATAAAGTCCGTATAGGGCAAACATATCTCGGCGAATAAAGGTTGCTTGATGTTTTATCGTGCCCCAATAAAAATCATAGAGAGTAAGCGGACGCCCTGCATTCTTTACAATGCCTGTATCTCCATTCCCAAAATCGTTTATCTGGTTTCCACAGATATAAGGAGCAGCGTATTCTTTTTCTTTGAATATCTGCTCAAAAACGGTATTGGAAGTGAGTATATCATTAGCGTTTAAAAAATAACAATATTTGCCCGATGCCCGTTTTATACCTTTGTTCATGGCATTAAAAATACCGCTGTCAGGCTCGCTCACCCAAATATCGATTTGCGAAGCATACTTTTCTATAACCGAAACACTGCCATCGGTAGATGCTCCATCAATAATAATAAACTCAAAATCGGTATAAGTCTGGCCGATAACACTCTTTATGGTCTTTTCAAGACCTTGAGCATCATTCAGATTAACGGTGATGATTGATACAGTTTTACTCATATACTTTCCCTCTTAGTAAAATGTACGGATATAAGAAAAGTGGCATTCTAATACCACTTTTGGTTTTTTTCTTTGACAATATTTGTATTTAGATGTATTTGTCTCCGTGTTTTAACTTGACATCAGTAACAAACTGTTTGATGCGTTGCTCATCTTCTTTTTTGCAAATCAGCAGTACATTATCGGTGTCGGCAACAATATATCCGTCAAGCCCTTGAACAACAACAAGTTTTTCTTTCTGTCCGGCAACAATATTTTCCGAACTTTCAAAAAATAATGTATCGCCAATAAGTCCGGCATTAGCATGTTCGTCTTTCTTCGATATTTCATGCAGAGAGCCCCATGTACCAAGGTCAGACCATCCAAAGCTGGCAGCTTTCACACAAACGTTCGATGCTTTTTCCATTATTCCGAAGTCAATGGAAATATTCTGACATGCCGGAAAATTTTCTTGAATAAATACTTTTTCCTGAGGTGTATTGAACAATTCCGCCCCTTGGTCAAAAACACTTGCCATATCGGGTAAATGTTCACGGAAAGCTTCCATTATGGTTTTTATATTCCATACAAAAATCCCCGAATTCCAAAGGAATTCACCGCTTTCGTAGAAAACTTTTGCCAAGTCGTAATTGGGTTTTTCGGTAAACGCTTTTACTTTGGTAACCCCGTCTATCATATCGTCACTTACCTGAATGTAACCGTAACCCGTTTCGGGTCGTGTTGGCTTCATGCCTAAGGTCAGGAGTATTTTATTCCTTTTAACGAAATTAAACGCGTTTTGTATTACCTCCAAAAAATCGTCTTCTTTCAGGATCAGATGGTCGGACGGAGCCACAACGATGTTAGCATCGGGGTTTATGGCATTGATGTGATATGCAGCAAAAGCTATACAAGGCGCAGTGTTACGGCGCATTGGTTCGAGCAATATTTGTGAAGAACTTATTTCGGGCAGTTCTTCGCAAATCATTTGTGCATAACTTTCGTTTGTTACGATATATATGTTCTCTAAGGGTAGAATTTTTTTGAAACGGTCGAATGTCATTTGTAATAAAGATTTCCCTGTTCCAAAAAAATCTAAGAATTGCTTAGGGCGTGTTTCCCGACTGAAAGGCCAAAAACGGCTTCCGATACCGCCACTCATGATAACGCAATAATTATTTTTATCCATTACTATTCAATGTTTTAAGTGTAGTACTAAAGTTGAAATACAAATGTAAAAGCAACTTATACAAAGAAAGATAAATTTTTGTGTAAAAAAAATTTATCTGTTTATAATTTATATATAGAAAAATAATTACCTTTGCACCCGTAAACAATGCCCAGATGGCGGAATTGGTAGACGCGCTGGTCTCAAACACCAGTGGATTCATTTCCATGCCGGTTCGATCCCGGCTCTGGGTACAGAAGCGGAGAAAGTGTTAAAACTTTCTTCGCTTTTATTTTTATCCCCTCTTAACTCATTGGTTTGCTGATAGATTAAGTCAAGCACTGAATTGTAAGAATTGGTTCGATATGATTTTCCATCAAAAGTGATTTTTTCAGGAAACATCGAACCTATTAGCTTACATTTTACTTCTACTTTAGCATCTCTCATGTAGCTATCTATGTTATTTATCAACAACATAGAGTATCTTAATTTTGGTTCGAGATTTGAACGATTAGGGGTTTTCATCAAATCTATCTTTATTTGTAATTCTGCCTTTTCTTTGTTATATCTTTCCATTAGCCTGATATGAGTAGGTTTATCAATCTCATCTTTTACAAATTTATCATCAGCTTTATTTATAGCTGTTTCTATTTCTTGCAATTGCTTGTCTAATTTACTTATTTCTTGTTTGGTATTACCATTTTTCTCTAATCTTAAATCATTTAAGATTTCACTGTATAACTTCAATACAGTTTCATTTGGTTTTAGGCTGGCTGTATATTTGGCAAATAATTCATTTGCTTGTTCTGCTCTGTATCTACAATGTTTGGCTTCATTACTGCAATTGTAATAGGTATATTGACCTCCATTCCCTCTACTTGTTGCACCTGTAAGAGGACAGCCACAAACAGGACAAACAATGTACTTTCTTAAAAATAAATCAGGGTTGATACATTTAGACAATTTTGGAACTCGTTTCTTTTTACCATCTATAACCTCTTGCACTTTCCAAAAAACATCTTTTTCTATAATTGCTTCATGTCTTCCTTTAATAGATATTATATTGAACAAAGTTCTATATCACACATTTTCAATGATATTCTAAAATTATGCAGACCGCAAGCTATGAGCATAACTAAATCATTAAAGCCCAACTTGCGACATCTGAAACGCTCTTTGACAATACGACATTTTTTAATTCCTCCAATGGCATGCTCTACGAGTATACGAAAACTGGATATTTTCCTGTTTTCTTTCTTTTGTACATCGGATAGGCCTTTGCCTTTAGGTTTCTTGGTTGGCATCTTGATAGTTACATTTTCTGGTTTATGACCAATAAAGCCTGTATCTTGCCATAAGGTAATTCCTGTTGGTAAACTCAAAGGCTGTTCATCTACGATTCTTTTGTCATGAACATGACCTTCATAGGTCTGGGATAGCCATAGAATCCTTTTTTCAGGAGTACAAAGCAGATTATTTTTCACATTATGAGTTTTTTTTACCACTGTAACATGATTTTTGTCTGTCTGAATCCTGCGGTCTTTCTATTGGTCTTTCTGTTCCATCAAGTAATATATTCTTACATTGTGAGGCAACATATTGAACTCGCAAATGATTCCTATCAGGAAGTTCTCCTAGTGTTTTCAAAGTCTTGACCAAAATATCGGACAATAGATGAACCCACTCATTACATTGTGGTTGTGTCATATTATAAGTTGCTCCGTGATATTCCTGTAATGGATTGTTCTTTAGATAAGAGAGTATAAATAGTAACTTGTCTCCTATCAATGGAATTTTACCAGACTTTCGGTTGTAAGAGATTCGCTCTATAGGTTTACCTGTCAAGGTAAAATGAGAATAATACTCCTCCCAATGATACTTGAAAGTGGGTAAAAATGCTTCGAACTCCACGACTGTGAAACCTGTCAATGACAGCAATTGCTTGGGATTTTTTCGAATCTTGTCGTATTTCATGATTGTTACTAAATTTTAGCACATCACAAATGTATGTAAAAGAACGCTTTAATTAACTATTGTATATAAACTCTAATAAATAAATTTATTCAAAAAGTATTCAGTAACAAAAACTGCCCCTCAAATATTTACGCACATTCCCTCATTGGCAAGGATTGTGTTGGGGAAAATCAGCTTAGCTTCATCGAGCAAAATATTGTTGTTGCTATAACGTGACGAGAAATGCCCCAGAATCAATTTACCGACATTCGCCATTTTAGCTATTGTAGCGGCTTGCGCGGCTGTTGAATGTCCTGTTTTTATTGTATGCGATGCGTCTTGCTGGGCAAATGTAGATTCGTGATACAACAAGTCTACACCTTCTATTATGGGAACAATTTTTTCGTTATATGCCGTATCGGAGCAGTAGGCGTACGACCGTGGAATTTCTGCCGGGCGAGTCAGACGGTTGTTGGGGACAAGCACACCGTCTTCCGTAACAAAATCAGCCCCCTGTTTTATCTTAACCAGTTCTTTAATCGGAATTTTGTAGAAATCGACCATCTCCTTTATGAGGTGTGCCTCAGATTGCTGCTCGCGAAACAAAAAGCCCGCACACGGAACTCGGTGATTGAGCGGAATAGTAGAAACTTTGATGGAACGATCTTCGTATATTACTTCATTCTTAGATGCGTCGAAAGCCTCAAATACGACCTTATACGGCATTTCGCGACAGAAATAATCGAGCTGCGGCTGCATAACCTGCTCAATATCGCTAACGGCATGAATAACCAAATCGCCGGTACGCCCCAGAAGTGCCAAAGTAGAGATTAGCCCCATAAGCCCGAAGCAATGGTCGCCATGCAGATGCGAAATGAATATACGGTTCAGACGGTTGAAACCCAATCTTGTTTTCCGGAATTGTAGCTGTGCCCCCTCACCGCAATCGACCATGAAAAGCTTATCGCGCACATTCACTATTTGCGACGAAGGCCAATGTTGTTGTGTAGGCAAAGCCGATCCACAGCCCAGTATATTGAGTTCGAACCTTTTCATTGAATTTTTATCAGTTTATGCATTTGCAGGCTCAATGCCCACTCGGGGTGTTTTTTTATGTGCTCGATAGTGTAATTAATGTTTTCCGGGTTCGGCTCTTCGCCATCAAAAACAGGGCTTAGGAAATATCTGTCGGCTTGGGGAAACATACTTATATCGGGAATCGCATCACCCACCGATACGGGAATGCGGATTTCGTGGGCAAAGGGGATACATTCCTTCACGCTCTCGTATTTCACCTTAGGACTGCAAGCAATATAGTCTATCAACGACGGAACAGGGTTTGTACCATTTGTCTCGATGGCTTGTTTATATCCCGCTTCACGGAACACCTGCAAGTGTTCGTCCCTTAGTTGAAGGGTTGGCTCACCTCCTGTCCATATAATCCATTTGCAAGGATAAGCAGCAATGATGCTCAGTATTTCGCCGGGAGTCATATCCTGCCCGTGAGAAAAGTCCGTATCGCAAAAAGAACAGGCCAGATTGCACTTCGTTAGGCGAACAAATATCGAAGCCTCGCCCGTGCGCCCACCCTCTCCTTGCAGGGAATAGAATATTTCGTTAACAGTCAGCTTCATATATGGCCGATGTTTTGGGGCTTTCGCAAACTTCCACAGCGTATAGTTCCGGAATATCCTTCTTGAAAAGGTCAAAAAGATACTTGGCTATACGTTCGGCTGTCGGGTTAAAAGGTAGTACATCGTTCAGATGCCGGTGGTCGAGGTTAGCATCGATATAGTCTTTCACAAAATTCAGCGCCTTATAGTCTTCAACAAAACCAATCTGGTTCAAAGTTTCGGACTTCAGATAAACCCTTACCACATAGTTATGCCCATGCAAACGGGCACAAGAATGGTTGGCCGGTAAGCCTTCTAATATATGTGATGCCGAAAACGAAAATTGTTTACTTATTTTATACATAATTTTTTTGTGTTCATTTAATCTTTAAATCTCAGATATGAATAGATGGGATAATGGTCGGAGTTTTTTATGCTCCTATCAACCGTACAGTTGAACGCTTCCAGATTCTGAGAGTGCATAATATGGTCTATCCTAAACCAAAAATAATTGGCATGGTATGATATTCCGGGGCCGAAGCCTGTTTCGTAATAAGCGTCGTTCAAGTCTCCTTTTATGCGGTTATAAGCATACGATATGGGTGTGTCGTTAAAATCGCCACAAACTATGATGGCGTCCGAGTCTTGGTTTTTTATCCATTCGGAAATCAAATCGGCTTGGCGGGCACGGGTCTGGTAAGCTATATTCAGTTTTTGCCTGATATTGTGAGTAACACTATCGAACTTCTCCGCCGTTTTTTCTTTCATAAATTCGCTGTATAGTTTCTTATCGTTTGCTGTAATGCGGTTCGATTCCAAATGATTGATAAATAAAGATACGGTTTTTCCCTTAACATTCAGCTTACAGAGAACTGCGCCATTGTCGCGTGCTTCGATGGGTATTTGCGTTGAGCTTTCTATCGGATATTTTGACAGACACAACAGTCCGTATATAATATTACTTTCTCTGGCTCTGAGGTTAACGATAGAGCTATATGGATAATCGGGGAAGGTTTCTTTCAGAACTTGTTCGAGCGATTGCCGTTTTTTCTTTTCGTAAGCAAATTCCTGCAGACAGACAATATCCGCATCGCTGTCGTTTATGTATTTAATGATAGGGTTTTGGTCGGGGCCTTTTTTCCAGTTCATGTCCCAGTTAAAAATAAACACGTTGTACGACAACAGTTTGAAACAATCTTCCGGCACATCTTTGGTTCGGCCGTGCATTGGGAAGTAAGTGAGTATAGGTTTCCAACACAAAAGGATACATACCAAGGCCACTAACCCGTATTTCCACAAACCCACTATAAACCAGAGCAAAACAAAAAGGATATTTACTACGAAAACAAAAATGAACCCAATGCCTATATAGGCAAAAGCTGTAGTTTGCGCAGGCGATACCGACCATGCCAAATAAGAGCACAACAATAGTACCAATGCTACAACATTGAATGCTATTGTTATATACCGGGCATAACGCCTCAAGTAAGAAAACACCTTACGCAAAGATTTATTTATTGCTGGCATCGAATAGTCTCTTTTTTTCTTCTTTGTTCAAGCTCGAATAGCCCGAAGCCTTTATTTTATCCAATATCCTGTCTATCTCTTCCGTTTCGTTCGCTCTGCGCCGGTTATATTGATAATCGGTTTCGGGGCGTTTATATTTCACCTTCATTTTTGCAGGCTTGCGCGGCTTTTTCGAAAAAATATTTACCACCTGGTCTATAAGCCGGCTTGTAGGGCGGGTTATGTCTTTTCCTTTCAGATACTGCTTGGCAAACAGATATCCCAACAATGCCCCCCCGATATGGGCTATGTGCCCTCCTTGATTATCTCCACCCCAAAATACCGTCAGAAGGTCCATTACTAAAAGGGCAATAGCTATGTATATCAGCTTTATACGCCCCAGCAGAAACATATTCACCTGCATATTGGGCATATAAAAAGCCACGGCAAATATTATGGCCATAACCGAAGCCGAGGCTCCAACCATAGGGATATTGCCTTTCAGTACGAAATAAGGAATCAGGTTATATATGAGCAGGTAAAGAACTCCTCCTGCCAAGCCGCCCAGAATGTATAGGCTACCCAATTGTTTTTCGTTGAATAGGGTTAGGAATATCCGGCCGAATCCGTACAATACCAGCATATTGAACAATATATGCAGAAAGTCGTAATGCACAAACATATAAGTGAACAACGTCCAAGCATGCACAAGAGCCGTATTTATGTTCGAATAAAGCGCAATATAAACACTTACATCGGTATTAACCACAAACAACTTACCTACGAGGTACAATATCAGCAGAAGCAAATAAACGAATACGTTGACGAAAATAAACTTCGTCAGTATACCTCCATGCCTGAAATTGTACTTTATGTTATCAATAAAGTTTGACATCTATCTTGTTCTTCTTTTTCCAGTAAAGTATAAGTATCAACCCAAACAATAATCCTCCCAAGTGCGCAAAGTGGGCTACATTGTCGCCCGTACGGTTTGCAACACCCAGGTACAGTTCCAACAGCCCGTACAAAACAACAAAATATTTTGCCTTGATAGGCATCGGTATCGGAATCATCATCAACTCCACATTAGGGAACAACATCCCGAATCCTAAAAGAATACCGAACACAGCACCCGAAGCACCAACGGTAGAAACATTCAGCAATAGATTCAAGCTGCCCGCTCCTTCATCAATGTAGTTTTTTCCCGATTTTAGCAATGTTGCTCCATCTCTATATACCTCACTAATAAATTCAGGGGATAGCGATGATTCAATAAACTGAATTCTAAAATATGTTACCAATATCTGTACCAATCCTGCGCCAATACCTGTTATCAGGTAATAGGTAAGGAAGCGTTTGCCTCCCCATACATGTTCTAAAGTACGGCCGAACATAAAAACGGCAAACATATTAAAGAACACATGTGTAAAATCGGTTGGAGAATGAAGGAACATATATGTAAATAGCTGCCAAATCTGAAAATTGTCGGAAGCGACATAATGCAAACCCAAGTATTGCGTAAGGTCGAATCCTTTTTGGGCAAGGATGAATTGGGCAAGCCAGATAATTATGTTTATAATGAGCAGGTTTTTCGTTACAACAGGGATTGAACTGAAAAACCCGGAACTATTTTGATTCATGTACTTTCCTTATTTTTACTGATGTTAGATGCAAAAATACAGATAAATTTTTCTATTTTGCTCCTAAATCATCCTGTTTAGAATAATTTTAGGCTTTTAATGATGGTTTTTTTTGTAATTGTTTGAAGTTTTTGAAATTATAATCTATATTTGGTGAGCAAAAGATTATAATGATAATTGAATTTTAAATGTTTAATTAATTTATTCCTTCTTTATTATGAACAAAACAGAACTTATAAACGCTATCGCTGAAAAATCAGGGTTAAGTAAAGCCGATTCAAAAAAAGCTCTTGATGCTTTCATTGAATCTGTAACAGAAGAATTAAAATCAGGCGGCAAAATTGCCCTTGTAGGTTTCGGAACTTTCTCGGTTGCTGAAAAGAGCGCAAGAAAAGGTATCAACCCAAGAACAAAAGCCGTAATCGACATTCCTGCAAAGAAAGTTGCTAAATTCAAACCAGGAGCAGAACTGGCTCTGTAATTCCAGACAACTAATGTCTTGATCTTAGTTATAGCCAAAAAAATATAACGACTATACCAAAAACTATAGAGAAAGAAACAGAAAAGCCTCTGAGCATTTGCTTGGAGGCTTTTTCCGTATTAGCCATTCATTAACACAGCCATATGTAGGGTCAGCGGATTTTCGTGGTTGATTTTCCCTGCCACATATCACAAATATAGCCTATCTTTGCGGCTATGAATGCCGGAATGGCTCCCTGTGATTACCGTACCGATGCCATAATAATATTCAAAACCAACCGGTTAACATATTGCGGATAGTTTTCAGGTATTCAAAATATGTTTTGCAGCGTAAATCGGAATATTTTAAGCCTCCAAAATTGTCATTTCCAGATAGATATATTAACTTCGTGGATAGAAAAGTATATAATAGGATTATGTATTTCTGTTATAGCAATTTACCTCATTCGAAGGTCTATCTTAATATTAAAAAGAGAGACCCCTTTTGCGTGTGTGCCTAACCGGCGCCTCTCCTCAAACAGTTATTATTAACATTTGGCTATATCCCATATCATGGAGATTGCCGTTTGTTGTTATATAACCTTACATTAAAAACAAATCAATTTATTATTTAAATTTTAAAATATAAAAAGTATTATGGAATTACCATTTGCAGAATCTTGGAAAATCAAGATGATTGAACCAATCAGAAAAAGTACACGCGAAGAACGTGAACAATGGATTAAAGAAGCTAATTACAATGTGTTTCAGCTGAAAGCCAAACAAGTTTACATCGACTTGATTACAGACTCGGGTACAGGCTCTATGAGCGACCGTCAATGGTCGGCCATGATGATGGGCGACGAAAGCTATGCCGGAGCAGAATCTTTCTACCACATGAAAGACGCTATCGAACGCATCACTGGTTTCAAATTTGTATTGCCAACTCACCAAGGACGTGCTGCCGAAAACGTATTGTTCTCGTGCTTGGTTAAACCGGGAAGCATCTGTCCGGGTAACTCACACTTCGATACTACAAAAGGTCATATTGAATCGCGCGGTGCTGTGGCTTTAGACTGTACTATCGACGAAGCTAAAGACACTCAGTTGGAAATTCCTTTCAAAGGAAACGTAGACGTAAAGAAACTTGAAGATGCCATCATTAAGCATCACGACAAGATTCCTTTCATCATAATGACTTGTACAAACAACACCGCGGGAGGTCAACCTGTATCTATGAAGAACCTACGCGATGTTCGCGAATTGTCTAAAAAATACAATCTTCCGGTTATTATCGACTCTGCCCGTTTTGCTGAAAATGCTTATTTCATCAAAACTCGCGAAGAAGGATATGCCAACAAAACGATAAAAGAAATCTGCCTTGAAATGTTCTCGTATGCCGACGGTATGACAATGAGTTCTAAGAAAGACGCAATCGTTAACATGGGTGGTTTCTTTGCTACAAATATCGAAGATTGGTACGACCAAGCTAAGGTGAAAGGTATCGTGATGGAAGGTTATATCACTTACGGTGGTATGAACGGACGCGATATGGAAGCTTTGGCGGTAGGTTTGGACGAAAACACAGAATTCGATAACCTTGAAACACGTATCAAACAAGTTGAATACCTGGGTGCTAAACTCGATGAATATGGTATTCCCTACCAACGTCCTGCCGGTGGTCACGCTATCTTTGTTGATGTATCTAAAATATTAACAAATGTGCCTAAAGAACAATTCCCTGCTCAAACATTAACTGTTGAGTTGTTCCTTGAAGCAGGTATCCGTGGATGCGAAATCGGTTATATGTTGGCCGACCGTGACCCAGTTACACGCGAAAACCGTTTCGGTGGATTAGACCTATTGCGTTTGGCTATCCCTCGCCGTGTGTACACTAACAACCACATGGATGTGATTGCTGTTGCTTTAAAGAATGTATATGACCGTCGCGATACAATCACAAAAGGTCTTGAAATTGTTTGGGAAGCAGACCTAATGCGCCACTTTACAGTGAAACTTAAACCTGCTAAATAAAACCGAATTAGGTTATATATAGTTCGGGGTGTGTCAAAACAAACTTGGCACACCCTTGTTTTATTAACAACAATTTGGAGAAAAGACAGAGAAAAATATGAAACAGCAGAAAGTGCTTTGTTTGACGGTTCTGATTGTATTTCTGCGACAAATGGAGAAAACTTGTGTTTAACAATCTGGATTATTCGAGGATTGATTTTACTTTGTATCATTAGCATAATTATGCTATTAATTTTCAGAAAGCGAATTTTGAAATGATTTGTATTTCCTCTTAAAAACATTTAGTTTTTCACCACTTTTATCATTTACTCCAAATAAAATATACTCCTATCGGCAAATGGTCGATCATTATTTTGCTCCCGTTGGCTTGTTGCATTATGTGTAAATAGAAATTCTCCTAAAAGATTATATACACACTTAAGCTTAAAACATAAAAGTTTTAGAGAGAATATGTATGCTGTGAGTATTATTTTTTAATTTTAGGCTGCAATAAAAATATCTTGTTTGTGGCATATGAAATGGAAAGACTTTCTGTATTTTCGCTCGAAAGAAAGGGTTGCGGTGATAGCTCTTCTTATCCTTATTTTTCTTTCGGCAGGAGTCTATTTGTTTGCCGGACTATGGACAGATAAGAGTCGGCCCACTGACGATAAGAAAGCTCTTGCTGAATTCGACGAATTTCAACGAGATTTGCAGCCGGTATATTATCTGAACGGAAATAGCGAAGCTCCTGACCAACTACCATCAGATAGAGAAGCCTCAGACAACAAAGAAAAATCAAAGGGAAAACTCACAGAAGGACAGACCGTAGACCTCAATAACGCAAATGTGGAAGCCCTGAAACGCATTCCGGGTATTGGCGATGCATTTGCAAAGCGTATTCTTGACTACCGCAATGCTTTGGGTGGTTTTGTAAGCTTGGAACAGTTGAAGGAAGTAAAAGGATTTTCCGATAAAAAACTTGGTAAATGCGCATCCTATATGTGCATTCGCAAAAAGCATAAACAAATATCGGTCAATTTACCGTCTTTGGCTCGTTTGCAAGCACACCCTTATTTGTCAGAGAGGCAAATAGAAAGCCTCAGGCAGTATTTGAAAAACGGAACAATCGGCTCGATAGACGACTTGCAGGCTTTAGATACGTTTTTAGACAAAGACGTCATCCGTTTAGCTCACTATTTGAAGTTTGAGAAATAGTCTGCAATTTTCAACTGATTAGCCCCCAGTTGTAGCGGTTGCCCGAAAGTTTGCGGAGTTGATGTTTCAGTATTTGATTGTCGGGGTGTTCCAGATTAGGGTCTTTTTCAAGTATTTGCTCAGCTACCTGACGGGCATAAGTCAGTATTTCGCCATCACGAACAATGTTGGCAATTTTCAGGTTAAAAGCTACACCACTTTGTTGTGTGCCTTCCATATCGCCGGGGCCGCGCAGGCGAAGGTCGGCTTCGGCAATTTCGAATCCGTCATTACTCTCAACCATAATGTCGATACGCTTCTTTGTTTCGGCCGATAGTTCGTAAGGAGTTATCAGTATGCAGAACGACTGGTCGGCTCCACGCCCCACGCGTCCACGCAGCTGGTGCAGTTGCGACAACCCGAAACGCTGCGCGCTTTCAATAACCATCACCGAGGCATTAGGCACGTTTACGCCAACCTCTATTACGGTTGTTGCCATCATTATCTGCGCCTCGTTATTCACAAAAAGCTGCATTTGGGCGTCTTTCTCGGCAGGCTTCATCCGTCCGTGTACTTTACAGACGGTATATTCGGGGAATACTTCTTTTATATGCTCGTAACCATCCTCCAGATTTTTAAGGTCGAGGGCTTCGCTTTCCTCAATCAGCGGATAAACGATGTACACCTGCCGCCCTTCCTTCAACTGTTTGCGAATAGATTGGTATAAAGCTCCACGCCGTTTGTCGTATTGATGAATGGTTTGTATGGGTTTTCTGCCCGGGGGAAGTTCGTCAATTACCGAAACATCCAAATCTCCGTACACGGTCATAGCCAACGTGCGGGGTATGGGGGTGGCGGTCATTACCAGAACATGAGGGGGGATAGTGTTTTTTGCCCACAATTTAGCCCTTTGGGCTACCCCGAAACGATGCTGCTCGTCAATGACAACGAACCCCAGATTTGCAAACCGCACCGTGTCTTCTATCACTGCATGTGTGCCTATCAGTATCTTAACATCGCCTGTTTGTAGACCGAGATGTATCTCCTCGCGTTTCTTTTTCCGTGTCGATCCTGTGAGCAGTTCAACACGAACATCCATTCCAAAAAGAAGCTCACAAATGGTCTGATAGTGTTGAGTTGCCAATATCTCGGTAGGCACCATCATACACGCCTGAAATCCATTATCTACGGCTATCAGCATCAGCATCAGAGCTACAAGTGTTTTTCCGCTACCCACATCGCCTTGCAGCAGGCGGTTCATCTGTTTGCCGGTGACCATATCGTGCCTTATTTCGCGGATGATGCGTTTTTGGGCATTAGTCAGTTCGAAGGGTAAATTCTTTTCGTAGAAAGTATTGAAACTATTGCCTACTTGCGAAAAAACAAAGCCTTTTAACGAGGCATTCCGTTTAGCCACATACCGGAGTATATTGAGCTGGATATAAAACAATTCTTCAAACTTCAACCGGAATTGTGCCTGTCGCAACACGGACGGGTTCAAGGGTTGATGTATATTCCGCAGGGCTGTTTTCAAATCAATGAGGTTAGCCTCCCGTATCACTTCGGGCGGGAGGGTTTCATGGATTTGTCCTGCTGCGAACTGGAGTGATGAGCCAATTATTTTTTGCATTGCCTTCGAGTTGAGGTAATGCTTTTTCATCTTCTCGGTAGTGTTGTAATATGCCATCAACCCCGTTAGGTTTTGCTGATCGCTTACATAACTGTCTATATCGGGATGGGCTATATTGAACTTATTGCCATAAAGGGTAGGTTTGCCAAAAACGATATAAGGCATATTGGTACGGTATTTTTCCTGTGCAAATTTAAGCCCCTGAAACCAAACCAAATCAATAAAGCCTGTGCCGTCGGTAAAGTGAGCTACAAGGCGTTTGCGCCGTCCTTCGCCAACCGTTTCGAAAGCCGTGATACGCCCTTTAAGTTGAATATAAGGCATATTGCCGTCAATTTCGTGAATATAGTATATACGGCTACGGTCTATGTACTTATATGGGAAATAGTATAACAGATCTTCGACCGAAAATACTTCTATCTCTTTGTTCAGTATTTCGGCACGTTTAGGACCTACACCTGTCAGGTATTTTATATCTGTTTGCAGAACATTCGCCATATCTATCAAGGGCACTTTAAAGCAAAACAAATATATGAAATGTAAAACAGTTTCTTACTATCTTTAGTGCCCGAAGCGTAAAAGAAACATGAAGAAAGCATTTCCTCCGATAGTATCGCCTCATTCCCAAATACTGGTTTTAGGCACTATGCCCGGCGAAGAATCGCTGCGCAGACAACAATATTATGGGCATCCCAACAATCAGTTCTGGCCGATAATGTTTGCTTTGTTTGAAGAACCTTTGACGGACGATTATCAGAAAAGAATAAACCTACTGCACGAAAAACGGATTGCCCTGTGGGATGTATTGGCAAGCTGCGAGGGAAAAGGCAGTGCCGATTCCGATATACGAAACGAAAAGGCAAACAATTTCTCCTCGTTCTTTGCTTCATACCCCCATATTCGCCATGTGTTTTTTGCCAGCAAAAAAGCCGAAAGCTTTTTCAACGAATATGTAGGCAAGCAAGAAGGCTTTGCTTACACAACCCTACCCTCGCCCAGCCCGGCAAACGCACGAATGTCTTTGCCTCAGAAAATTGAAGCATGGCAAGTTATCTTGAAGTCTTTATAATCTGCTTTCTCCTTCAGGAAAAGCCTTAAAAGTAATTCTATTTATGTAGAATTCTATATAAAACAGAATATAACCGGTATTAATATAAACATCAATCCCTATATTTTTGTTATATAATAAACAGAATACCTATATGCCTCTAACTAATGGCATAATATAGGCCTGTGGCATAACAATTGCACCGTACAAAAAAAGCAAAACGATTCAAAATGGCATTCATCGACTATTATAGCATACTGGGATTAGATAAAAACGCGACTGCCGCCGACATAAAAAAGGCATATCGCAAATTGGCCCGTAAATATCATCCGGATTTGAATCCGGACGATAAGGAAGCTCACAAAAAGTTTCAACAAATAAATGAAGCGAATGAGGTATTGAGCGACCCTGAAAAGCGGAAAAAATATGACGAATACGGAGAGAATTGGAAGCATGCCGAAGAGTACGAAAAAGCCCGTCAGCAACAGCAGCAAAATGGTGGATTTGCCGGCGACTTTGGCGGATTCGGTGGGGGCAGTTACTCGTTCTCGGGCGATGACGAAGGGTTCTCCGATTTCTTTGAATCGCTATTCGGAAATCGTGGTGGTGGCTATTCGTCTCAAAGCGGACGGCGTCAAGCGGCTTATAAAGGGCAAGATTATACCGCCGAACTGTATCTTTCCCTACGGCAGGCAGCACAAACCCACAAGCAAACGCTGGATGTAAACGGTAAAACCATACGCTTCACCGTTCCGGCAGGGGTGGCCAACGGGCAGGTTATAAAGCTACCTAAACAAGGAGGAGCAGGAATGAACGGAGGTCCCGCAGGCGACATATATATTACTTTCGTCATCGACGAAGATGCTGTATTTAAGCGTGTAGGCGACAACCTATACCAAACCGTAACGATAGACCTCAACTCTGCCGTTTTAGGTGGAGAGCATACCCTCGATACGCTCAACGGTAAAGTAAAACTGAAAATAAAAGAAGGTACACAAAACGGGGCAAAAGCACGCCTCAAAGGAAAAGGTTTCCCTAAATACAAAAAGGAAAACGAATTTGGCGATTTAATAATCACCTATTCGGTAAAAATACCGACCCATCTATCGGCCCAACAGAAAGAATTGTTCAAAAAATTCGCCGAATTTAATCCCCTTTAAAAAAGAACAACCATGAATACGGAATTAATCATAATAACAGAATATTGTAAATACAATACAATAGAGCCGCGATTTCTGAAAATGCTGCAAACGGAGGGGTTAATAGACATTGTAGAAAAAGACGGTGCCGAATACCTGCTCTCGTCGCAAATTGCTATCCTCGACCGCTATTCGCGTTGGTATTACGATTTGTCTATCAACATAGAAGGGATAGATGTAATACAGAATTTGTTAGATAAAATAGACAATCTGCAAGATGAGATAAACAGTTTGAACCAGAAATTGCAAATGTTTGATAACGAATTGCTTTTTTAACTCTCCGCACACCTAAGAAAGAGTATCGGATTGCCTCTTCCTTTTTTGTTTTTTTGTTAGCTTTGCACTGTTTTGTCTAATTACAACAAAAAAGATGGATCAAGCTGAAAGAACTCAAATTATACAACTTATACAAAGCGAAGTTGTTCCCGCAATAGGATGTACCGAGCCTATCGCCGTAGCCTTGTGTGTAGCTAAAGCTACCGAAACACTCGGAAAAACACCAACCTGTATAGACGCGCACCTGAGTGCCAATATACTTAAAAACGCAATGGGCGTAGGTATCCCCGGAACAGGCATGATTGGGTTGCCGATAGCAATAGCACTGGGAGCTTTGGTTGGCAAATCGGAATACCAACTCGAAGTATTGAAAGACTCTACCCCCCAAGCCGTTGAACAAGGAAAAAATTTAATCGAGGCAAAGGTTATAGATATATCCCTTAAAGAAGGAATAACAGAAAAACTTTACATAGAAATCACCTGCAAGGCCGGCAACGATTCGGCAACCGCTGTTATTGCCGGAGGGCACACCAATTTCGTGTACATAGCCAAAAACAACGAAGTGCTACTCGACGAACGTACTCCCTCGCAAAAAGAGGAAACGGAAGAAGCCCCCTTACAGTTGTCTATGCGCAAAGTGTACGATTTTGCCATGACCGCCCCTCTCGAAGAAATCGATTTTATTATGGAAGCGGCACGTCTCAACAAGGCGGCGGCCGAAAAATCATTGCAAGGCAGCTACGGGCACAGTCTGGGTAAAACCTTATGCAGTCCGCTTGAGCAGGAAATAATGGGCTGCACTGTTTTCACCAAAATGCTATCATACACCACTGCGGCATGCGATGCCCGGATGGCAGGGGCAATGATACCCGTGATGAGTAATTCGGGCAGTGGAAATCAAGGTATTGCCGCAACCGTTCCGGTTGTAGTGTTTGCCGAAAAATACAGTAAGTCTGACGAAGAGCTTATCCGTGCCCTCATCCTGAGCCACCTTACCGTAATTTACATAAAACAAAGCTTGGGTAAACTTTCGGCTCTGTGCGGTTGTGTTGTGGCGGCCACAGGTTCGAGCTGCGGAATCGTTTACCTGATGGGAGGCGGATATGAACAGGTCACTTTTGCCGTGAAAAACATGATTGCCAACCTTACCGGTATGATTTGCGACGGAGCCAAACCCAGTTGCGCGCTCAAGCTATCGACAGGCGTATCGACGGCCGTTCTTTCGGCAATGATGGCCATGGAAGAAAAATACGTAACATCGGTCGAAGGCATTATTGACGGTGATGTAGACCAGTGCATCCGAAACCTAACCCTGATAGGATCGCAAGGAATGAACGAAACCGACAAGGTTGTTCTGGATATCATGACTCACAAGTGCATGTAAAATCATTTTTTCTGGCCGCTGCCAAAGAAAAAGTGTTACTCGCTTTGTCATTCTGAGTGAAATGAAGAATCTCTTTCCGGATGTTTCCTATCGTCAGTATGACAAATGTATAGTATAAATAAAGGTATTGATGTTATAAAATTTTGTTCGATTCGTCATATCAAAAAAGAGGTATTATCTAAAATCTGTTTATTATGAATACAAAATCTGCACATTTCTTATTTATACTGCTGTTTGCTGTCTTATTACAAACATCATGTACTATCACAAAAAACAATAACGACACTCAAAAAATAAAAGGAAGCGGTAAAATAGTCAGCCGTGAATATACCATATCAGATTATGACCTTATTGTATTAGAAACAGGAGGACAGCTTATATACGAAAAAAAGACGGAAACTGCCCCTTATATACGGGTAGAGACCGACGATAACATACAGCCGGAAGTAATCGTAAAAGTGCATAGAAAAACGCTTACAATCGACATGCATCCTTCTTCGGATATACGCCCAACGCGGTTCACTATCTATACAAATTCCCGGTCTTTACATGAAGCGGTGATAAAAGGCTCGGGCAACATTCTTCTGAAAGGCCCTATGTACACCGAATTCTTAGGCTTGCTTGTGGAAGGTAGCGGAGATATAAAAGCTGAAGAACTGCAATGCCAGGAAACCAATATGAAAATTGCAGGTTCGGGCGATATCGAACTCAGCGGAAAATCGCGAAAGCTAACCTGCGTTATAGAGGGCAGTGGAGACATGAATCTCTTCGATTATGAAAGTCAAACAGCCCAATGCTTCGTTCAAGGAAGTGGAGATATCAAGGTAAACGTTACCCAAAAACTAACCGCAGCCATAGAAGGCAGCGGAGATATACTATACATAGGAAATCCTGAAAACGTGCATAAAAACATAAAAGGTTCGGGTAGCATAAAGCAACGGTAAGTACATCACTGTCGGGGCAAAATACGGTCTGCCTATTTTTAACTTCTTTTCATAAAAGTTCTGTTTTTATAGTTTTGTATTTGATTTTTATCGTTATATTTGCATCCTGAATATCGAATTGAAACAATGAAAGGCCAATACATAACGATTTACAATCGAATTTTTGTTATCCAAGAATTTGGATGGTGTTGTTATTTTATTAGAGAGAGAGAGAGAGAGAGAGAGAGAGAGCCTCACATAAACCACAACTAACAAAACTACATTCTTTACCATCTTTTATTATACAAATAATAAAGACTTATTTCTTTATTTTATCGTGTAATAAAAAACGTGCGTGCACGCATCATATTATACCAAATAATTTTATCAATAAAAATATCCGGATAAATTTTTTCAGAAAAGTTTATCCACCCTTTCTGTGCCATTACTTCAACCAAAAGATAAAGAAGAAGTGGCCATTCAAGACTAAGTACGGGGCATTCTGTGCCTCATTATTATTTTGCCTTTTAATTTATTCGATTGTCCTGCCGTTTGCGAAAATAGCAGGTAGTCTCTCTATTAATTAAGCCCGGCATAGAGCCCCGTACTTTTTTTTCTGAAAATGGATATAAAAAAACATTACTAATATAACAGACATGTAACATCAATTTTATGAAAACAAACAGACACACAAAACTGAGCAAACGAAAGCTACCGCTTTTATTACTCTTTGTAACGTTATTTTTGAGTCCTGCATTTAGGGCTCAGGTAACCATTGGTTCGACAGAAACTTCTAATCCCGGATCGTTGCTCGACCTGAAACAAACGCAAACCACCGGAGTTAACGCTTCGCGCGGACTGGCTATGCCTCGCGTACAATTGAGCGATTTGAAGAAGCTAAAGATGGGGGAAAATGAAATAACCGACACCGAGGATGGCGGCGAACAATATGAAAAACATATCGGGTTATCCGTTTACAACCACAAGGACGATTATTGTAGCCTCGATCCTATCTACAAAGGATTGTATGTGTGGAATGGAACCAAATGGCAATATATGGGAAAAGGGGTAGATGCGGACAATGCAGACGAAGTTAATACCTTTACCGATAATCGGTCTCAGTTGAATGGCCCACAAACTTATCGCTACCGTGAATTCTTCGATGCGAACGGCGTCAGCGTTGGCGAATGGATGACCGAAAATCTGCGGTTTATTCCTGCCGACCCCAACGATCCTAACTATCTGCATACGGCAGAACGTCAACCCATTATTGTTGACGGGAATGGTAAGCAAAGCGTTAATACTACTAAATGCTGGGCTTACCCTTGGGAGGAGTCAAGGAAATATAGCTCTCCCGGCTTGTGGATATGTCCTTATGACAAGGTGAAGGCTACAGAAGAATGGAGTCCTCGTAACGGCATACTCTATAATTGGTATTTTGCTGCTAACCGTAAGCATGATAATAAAAAAGAAGGTCAGGGAGATGAACAAGAAAGTGTGGCCGTAGTTCACCAGGGCGTTTGCCCTGATGGTTGGCATTTGCCCAGCGACAGGGAATGGAACGATCTGGAAGAAGCTATTTACAATAACCCTACACCTTACAGTTGGTACGAAACAGACTATAATTTTAATCCTCCTACATGGGATGGTGCAGAATGGGAAAAAATTTATTATGGTTTAGTTAATCGAGGATCTGACACTGACCAAGGACACGGGTTGGCTATGATTTCGGAATGTTTTGGAGTTGGCGAAGGGGAATACAAAGGAAGAAGCCTTTCTGCGGCTCAGGGTGGCTTCGATATTCTTATTGTCGGCTCTGCCGCTGATGGCGAATCTCGAGATTATGGCCGCTACACACAGTTTTGGACGGCCAGTGCGCACAGCAATGGCAATTCATGGCGACGACAGTTTTTTACAGGTAGAACGGGCGATGGGGATTCTCAGAAAGTAATGCGTGGCACCGCTGGGCGTTATGGTCTCTATACAGTCCGTTGCAAAAAAGATTAATATTGTTCGACCCAGAAAACAGAACTAAATAAAACATTATACAAAAACATATGAAACTAAAACTTACACTCATTCTTACCTTGATGCTTTTTGCCATCCTATCGGCGAAAGCACAGGCAACCATAGGTACAGACGAAAGTCCTGTTCAGGGCGCTCTACTCCAACTGAAAACCGAGAAGGGCATTACTGACGATAATTCCAATGCAGACAAAGGGCTCCTTTTGCCACGTGTCATCCTCACATCGCTTACGGCAAGTGGTAGCGATATAGCGACAACTATAAACGGTGCAACCGGTCCTTGGGACAAGGACAAGCATATCGGATTGGTGGTTTACCACATTGGCGGTAACAGTATAGACCCCGGAGTCTATGTATGGAACAAAGATGAAAACGATGTTTACCAATGGCTGGCTGTAAAACTGACTCCGCCCAATTAAAAACGGGTGCCAACTATAAACACAAAACAATATGAAACAAAGATTATGAAAAGCTTAAAATATATAAAAATACTTCTACCTGTTGTTCTATTCTTTAGTTTTGCAGGGATGAAAGCCCAGGTAACTATTGGGCAAGACCAGAAAACCGAAAAAGGCGCCATACTCCAACTCAAGGAGAAGGCAGGAACGGATGCTAATTCTACCCGTGGGCTACTGATGCCAAGGGTTAATCTACTAAAAGAAACCGGTGCTAACATGTTGGCTACAATGGAAGGAGCCGATACCGGTTGGGATATGACGGCACATGCCGGCCTTTGGGTATATAACACCAATACGGTGTTGGCCGAAAACATCTGCCCCGGGCTATATTGTTGGCTCGGAAACCGTTGGTTGCGCATGCATGAACCGTGTACTCCCCCTCATGAACCGTGTACTCCCCCTTGTGGAACTACAAACAACAGTCATGCCTCCGACATAGCTGCTCTTAAAGAAATATATAACAATAATCCGGGTAATACCCTCAACTGGAATTTCGACACAGAGAGTTTTGGTACGGACGGTATAGGTAACCCTTGCGTCAAGTGGGAAACCGACGAATGCGGTGAGAAACGGTTAATATGGCTGTATATTGGAGATAGTCAAATTTCTTCGCTTGACGGTATTGAGAAACTTTTAAAGTTAGAGCATCTGAGCATTTTCGATTTGCCGTTGACCAGCATAGATGTTTCCCAAAATAAGAACCTGACCCTTTTGGATGCTCAAAGGATAGATGGGCTGGGTTATATCGATGTAACCCAAAACCCAAAATTGGAAGTACTTCTTTGTGAACGAAGTGCGATAACCAGCCTTGACGTCTCTCAAAATACAAACCTGAAGCATATTGAATGCCAATCAAACGAACTTATACAATCAGAGTTGGATAAATTTCTCGAAAATCCGGCCTATTGTTTAATAAGTAAGTCTAAAAGGAAAGTTATTCCTCAACGTTATGTAGGTAATCCTAATAACCCTGATCCTTCGATAGTTGAACCTACTTGCCCTTAATCAGGAAGTATTTAGACTCTCAACAAATAGCAGAGAAACACACTATATACAAAAACACCGCAGACTAAACCTAACAGTTTGCGGTGTTTTTATATTATTATATGGCATATTACTGCGAGCTGTCGTTTACGTCTTCGTAGTCAACGTATTCTCCTTCGTCTTTTCGGAATATTTTCTTCTGCGAATGAGAATCTGCCGTATCGTTATGTGAGGTATTGCTGTTGTATCTCTGTTTTGAATTTTGTTTCGATTGATTGCCGGTATTGGGTTTCCCGAAAAGAAAACGTAGTATTGCCGAAATAATCTGCCCTCCCGCGGCAAGAATAGCCACAAAAAAAGCAAGAATAAGAAAAAGTATAAATACAATAAAAGACATATATCTGTGTTTACAGGCTTTTTTTGCCTGATATTCGTAAATAAAAAGCTAATATCGAACCTCTTCGGGAGAGGATAAGACAGTTAGTTAACACTCGTTTTATTGGTTTTGTTCACCTCCATGAGGCATCCTTGCGTATTCTGTCACAGCAAGAACTATATAGAACAGTATTGTTATGGCCAATGCCCAGGCAGGAGCCAAAATAACGGAAATAAGCAAACATAAAATAAGCAAATATCTGGATTCGTTCCCTTTCAGCCCAAAGCTTTTAATTTTCAGCGAGAACATAGGCAATTCTGAAACCAGAAGCAGCGAAAACACCATAACAAGAGCCAAAATCAAGAATAAAACCCAATCGTACCGCCCTGTTACCTGTGTATGCAACCCATAGCAAAAACTAATCCAAAAAAGGGCGTTGGCAGGAGTGGCCAACCCGATAAACGAAGTTGTTTGCCGTTGGTCTATATTAAACTTGGCAAGCCTGATTCCGGAAAATACCGCCAACAGGAACGCAAAATAGGGTACATAGCCGTGCAGGGGATACAATAAAGATGCTTCGGTAATATTATCCGACAGGTAGCGGAACACCATCAGAGAAGGAGCCATGCCCGAGGTAACCATGTCGGCCAGCGAATCCAATTCTTTCCCTATTGCTGACGGGGCTTTGAGCAAGCGAGCCGCAAATCCGTCAAAAAAATCAAAAACGCATCCCAACAAAACAAAAACAACAACCAATCCGTATTCCCCGCCAAAAGCCATCACACAGGCTATACAGCCCGAAAATAGGTTTAAGCAAGTCAACAGATTGGGAATATGTTTTTTCATCCTTTCCTTTTTTCTATTCTATCGGCAGTTCGGCTATCACCGTTTGGTTGCCCGTCACTTTCTGATCCATATCCACAAGCACCTTTGTTCCCACGGGCAAATATACATCCACGCGCGAACCGAGCTTAATGAAACCAAAATGCTCGTCAATATGTGCCTCTTCGCCTATCTCGGGATAGGTTACTATGCGGCGCGCCATAGCACCCGCCACTTGTCTTACAAGCACATCTACATCGTTTTCGCGACGGATAACAACGGTAGACCGTTCGTTTTCCGTGCTCGATTTGGGCAGGTAAGCCGCCTTGAAGCGCCCGTTGTGATGCTTCTTGACAATAACCTTGCCATTTACCGGAAACCAGTTTGCATGCACATTGAAAGGCGACATGAAGATAGAAACCTGCAAACGGGTATCTTTAAAGTATTCGGGCTCAAAAACTTCTTCGATAGCAACAATCTTGCCATCGGCAGGCGCCACCACCGAGTCGCGCATATTCCCCGTAAAACGCCGGTACGGGCTTCTGTAAAAGTTCAAAACAATCAAGAAAAATACCACTGATGCTGCAAGAACCAAATAATTAATAAACTCTATCCTACAAAAGTAAAACAAGCATCCATTAATAATGGCAAGCAGAGTTATGAGTATGCCCAAAACATCACGACCTTCATGGTGAACTTTCATATCATGTAAATTTATTTTGCATCGTTTGTTTAGAATGATGCAAAAATATCTGTTTTTATGTATATATACAAAATGTAGCGGACAATTTAGGGCTACATTACATATAATGAGCTGATAGACTCATTGTTATATACCCTCTGAATAGCTTTGGCAAAAACATCGGCTACGGAGAGTATCGTTACTTTTTCGCATTTTTTAGAATAAGGAATACTGTCTGTAAACAGCATTTGTGTAAGGCTCGACTGGTCTATCCTTGTAGATGCGGGGTCTGACATTACGGCATGGCTGGCAATAGCCCTCACCGAACGGGCTCCGTGAGCCATCATCAAATCGGCAGCTTTGGTTATCGTGCCGGCTGTGTCAACAATATCGTCAACCAAAACAACATCCATACCTTCCACATCGCCAATTATTTGCATTTCTGAAACCTCGTTGGCTTTTTTACGCAGTTTATAGCAAATAACCATCGGTATACCAAAGTATTTGGCATACGAACTGGCTCTTTTTGTACCTCCCACATCGGGGGTTGCCATAACAAGATTTTCTTTATCGAGCGTGTCAATATATTCGGTAAATATAGCCGATGCGTACAAGTGGTCTACCGGAACATTAAAGAACCCTTGTATCTGGTCGGCATGCAAATCCATTGTAATAAGGCGGCTGATTCCCGCCGCGCTGAGCATATCGGCTATCAGTTTAGCTCCGATAGACACACGGGGTTTATCTTTACGGTCTTGGCGCGCCCATCCAAAGTAAGGAATAACGGCCACTATCGACTTTGCCGATGCTCTTTTTGCAGCATCAATCATCAGAAGAAGCTCCAATAAATTATCCGAATTGGGGAACGTTGATTGCACCAAAAACACATCGCGTCCGCGGATAGATTCTTCGTACGAAACCGAAAATTCGCCATCGGCAAAGTATTCGATGTTCATATTTCCTAACGGACAACCAAGGCTGTTGCAAATTTTTTCGGCAAGATATCGGGAATTTGTTCCCGAAAAAACTTTGAAAGGAGCTCTTTCCATTTATTTCTTCTTTTGATATTATAATAATATGTGTAAATAGACTTTAAACCCCACAAAGGTATAAAATAGTTCACGAACTTTCAGAAAGGTCGGTTCATTTAATCACTTAAAAACTTAATAATCTTCCCGGAATATGCTTTAAGCCTAACTTCATAAGCCGATAATAAAGGCTCTCCGACAGGCTCTTGTCCGTCCCACATCAGTTCCTTGTCCGGCTTCAGGCTTCGGGGATCGATATTGAAATAAGCATAAGCTTCGGCAGGAATATTTATTTTCAGGCGAACGTCCTTATCGTCGAAATTGACAACAACCAACAGCAGTTCTCCTTCGCTCGCCCGCAAATAAGCAAATTGCTTGGATGGGTCGAAATGTTCGTTCCGGTAATTTACATACATAAGGTCGTAGAAACCGCCTTTGCTGATAGCCGGTTCGGTGTTGCAGACCGACAGTACCCTACAATAAATCGTCCGTAAAGACTTCTGGACATCGGTCAGTTTTTCGGTATTACATTTACCCCCGTTATACCAATTACGGACGCTCTCGACCGACCAATAATCGAAAATTGTAGTCCGCCCGTCCATACCGCTAAACCCTTCTTTGTCCATACCCCGTTCGCCAAGCTCCTGCCCACAATATGCCATAAAAGGGTTTGTGTTCATCGTGGCCGAAACTATCAGTGCAGGGATAGCTTTGCGAGGGTCGCCGGCAAAAAAATCGGAAGCGATGCGCTGTTCGTCGTGGTTTTCCAAAAAGTTCAGCATCTGCAAGTGCGACTCGCCCAAGCTTTGCCAACAGGCTGTAAGGTCCGAAGCTGGCCGGTGTCCGCATACCACTCCCCGCAGGGTATCGTAAAGCCCCACCTTGTCGTACAAATAATCAAAACGTCCCGATTTGATAAAGCCCGCGTATTCGCTCGGATTATATACCTCGGCAATGAATATAATATCTTTGTGTTTATTCTTTACTTTACCTATTACCCAGTTCCAAAACTCAACAGGAACCATTTCTGCCATGTCGCAACGGAAGCCGTCTACACCCTTCGATGCCCAGAACATCAGTATGTCGTACATCTTATACCATGTGTCGGGTATCGGCGTAAAGTATTTTGTGTGCCCGTTAAGGTGATCTACTCCGTAGTTCAGTTTAACGGTTTCGTACCAGTCGTTTGCGGTAGGAGTGCTGTCAAAACGGTCGTTACCGGTTGCCTTTGCCGGCGATTCGTGATACGTTTCCTGCGCATCGGCAGGGAGAAAATCCAATCGTAAATCGTGGTTGGGGATATAATAGAAATTATTGTCGGGCAAGAATGTTTTTGTGGTATCATCCTTTGTGCCCAAATCGTCAACCTTTCGGGGCTTTCTGTCCGAACAATACTGGCGGGCAACGTGGTTGGGAACAAAATCTATGATAACTTTCAAATCGTGCTTATGTGTCCTCGCAACCAGTGCTTCAAACTCCTGCATACGATTTTCGACATTGTCAGCCAAATCGGGATCTACGTCGTAATAATCCTTTATGGCATAAGGCGAACCGGCATTGCCTTTCACTATGGAGTCATTATCTTTTTGTATTCTGTATTCCGAATAATCGGTTTTTGTGGCATGCTCAATCACCCCTGTGTACCAGATATGCGAAAATCCCATTTTCCTTATTTCCGAAAGCGCCTTCGCCGAAAAAGAAGAAAACTTGCCTACCCCGTTTTCATCCTTCGTTCCATTCTCTTTATTTGTGGAGCAGGTATTACCAAACCAACGTGGAAATACTTGGTATATAAGAAATTTTGCCATTGCCGATACTTTTCTTGGTTATTATTTTTTTGTGCTTTTCGCTATCGAAGCATTTTCTTTAGTACCCTCAATCTTTTGTCCTAATGCTTCTATGGCTATGTCGTAACCTATCTTTATTATTTCGTCGATATGGTCGAGGCTGAACATCGCAAATTTCGATACATCTGTCGATTCAATCAGTATGTCGCAAAGTTTGCGGTCGCCCATGGTATTGCCTATCGACATGTAATGATAGGTGCGTTCCGCAATATGGATCATCGAATTGCGGTACTTTTCGTGCGTCAGAGGGGTTACATTCACTCCTATCACTTTTTCGCACTCTTGCCGTATAACCGAAACCGGAAAGTTACGGAACAACCCTCCGTCTACGTAATGTCTGCCCTTTATTTCTTTTGGCGTAAAGATAATGGGGAAAGAACACGAGGCAACAACGGCGTCAATGACCGGCCCTTCGGAAAATACAACGCTCGTACCCCGTTCAATATCGGTAGCTACAACACGGAGTGGAATATTCAGCCCCTCGAAAGTTTTAGCACGGAGATGCTTCTTCAGAAAATCGTAGATTCCGTCACTTTTAAATATTCCCGCTTGGGGGATAGTAAATTTGGCAAACTCCTTAAACCCTTTATTCTTAAAAAGCTCGGCTATTTCCATCGGGCTATATCCGTCGGCATACAAAACACCGGCCAAAGCCCCCGCGCTCGTCCCCGATATTATGTTCGGATGGATATACCTTTCTTCCAGAGCCTTCATCACCCCAAGGTGCGCAAAGCCCTTAGCCCCTCCACCACTAAGGGCAAGACCAAGTTTATGTTTCCTTATTTCTTCTTTTTTATCCATAAGGATGATTGATTATTAAATTCTTATCAAACCACGAAGGAAGCCGTAATACAACAAAATTAACAAAAATATAATTTATTCTGCCCTATCGGAGCAAATAAAAAACACCTTCAACACTCTTAAAGTTTAAGGTAAGGGACAATTATTGATGATATTTTTGTGATGTAATGAAACGAAACGGAGTTTTCTTTAATCTGGGGTGTCATCAGTTTTTCGTCACCATCCATTTGTATAAGCAGGTTTAAGGCTATACTGAAAACGAATAAGTATTTGAGAGCACAAAAAAACGCTCCCGCCAATTTGTTAGGAATACCAAGCATCATTGCGTCCACAAGCGTGTTTATCAGCTTACCGGCAAATATCACACCTACCATGATGAGCCCGAAGGCAATAGTAAAAGATGCTATACTAAGCACGTTGGCCGACGACGATGCCCCATCCAGATAGGGCAATATGAACTCCGCAACCTTACCCGCAAACAAAGCCCCCAGCACAACTCCGGCAAGGGTGGCTATTTGCGTCACAAACCCCGACATAAAGCCTTTTACGCAGGCTACGGCAAGTATTACAAGAATCAAAGAATCGAACCAAATCATAACACCAAAGGTATATATACAACAAAAGTAAGAACTTCTGGTGTGAAATCCTTACTTTAGTTTGCAAAAGCAAAATATCTTCTATTATTTGGCTTACTTACTTGTTAGTGCCCAGATATTCGTCCGACACAGAAAGTTTCTTTCTGCCTTTACCACGGCGTGCCGCAAGCACTCTGCGACCGTTTGCAGTAGCCATTCGAGAGCGAAAACCATGTTTGTTTTTTCTCTTTCTGTTTGATGGTTGGAAAGTTCTTTTCATCGCTATATTTTAATTTTCTTTGTTATGATTCTTTACAAAACAGGGTTGCAAAAATAGATAGTTTATTTCAAATATACAAATGTTGCGGGCGAATATTTCCTGCAAGTTCATTTATTCAGCCTTTTCAGGGCTTGTTTCGTTCAATATATCTTTCGCTCTGCTCAAAGCCGAATTAATATTCGGGCAAACGTTTTCTTTGCCCAAAAGTGTATCAAATCCGGCTCTTTCCAGCACTTGCCTTACTTCGGGTATTACCCCCGAAAGAATTATGACAATGCCCTCGCGTCTCGATTTTTTACACAGGCTTTCCAGATTATGTACACCCGTGGAATCTATGAAAGGAACCCGCCGCATACGGATAATACGGATTCTGGGGCGGTCGCCTATCGAGCGCATACTTTCTTCAAATTTATTGGCTATACCAAAAAAGTATGGCCCGTCTATCTCGTACACTTCCACCCCTTTGGGGATTATCAGATGCTCTTCGGTTTGCAGTTTGATATCTATCTCGGCATTGGGGTCTATGGCATCTTTAATGAGCGATATTTTTGTTGTTTCGGTAACCCGGCGCAAGAAGAGAAGAAATGCCAGGAACATGCCTATCTCTATGGCTATCGTCAAATCGAAGATAACGGTCAGCAGGAATGTTATAACAAGCACAAGGATATCCGACTTAGGATTGCTGAACAATGCCTTGAACGACCGCCACTCACTCATATTGTAAGCCACTATAACCAATACCCCTGCCAAACAAGCCATCGGGATATACTGCGCCAACGGCATCAGCAACAGCAGTATTAACAGCAACACCACCGCATGTATGATGCCAGCCACAGGGGTACGCCCCCCGTTGTTTATGTTGGTCATTGTGCGGGCTATGGCTCCCGTTGCGGGAATACCTCCAAACAAAGGGGTTATAATGTTTGCCGCTCCTTGGGCTATAAGTTCGGTATTGGAATTATGCTTGTCGCCAATCACCCCATCGGCTACCGTAGCCGACAGCAACGACTCTATCGCTCCAAGCAAAGCAATCGTGAAGGCCAACGGGAACAAGCCTTTTATCGCCTCCCAATTCAGATTGGGAATTTCGGCTTCGGGCAGTTCCGCCTTGATTGTGAAGCGGTCGCCTATCGTTGCTATGTTGGTTACGCCCGCATATTCTTTCAGCAGATACACAAGCACGGTAATTACTATGATAGCAACCAGCGAACCCGGTATTTTTTTCAGAAACTTAGGAGTGAAAACAATTATCAATATACTAAGAATACTTACCGCTGTGTTAGCCCAGTTAATGGAGCCGATATGCTTGAAATAAAGAGCCCATTTGCCAATGAAATCGCCCGGTACTTTTTCGCCTCCAAAGTCCAACCCGAAAAGGTCGGCTATCTGTGTTGTGAATATCGTGAGGGCTATACCACTCGTAAAACCCACAATAATGGGATAAGGAATAAATTTGATAACCGCCCCCAGCTTAAACACTCCCAGTAGGATAAGTATCACCCCTGCCAGTATGGTAGCCACAAGCAACCCTTTTATTCCATACTGCGGATTAGCCACAATGCCATACACGATAACGATGAACGCCCCCGTAGGACCCCCAATCTGGACTTTGCTACCCCCCAGAAAAGAAATAATGAACCCGGCGATAATTGCCGTGATAATACCCTTTTCGGGCGTTACACCCGATGCTATACCGAACGCTATTGCCAGCGGAAGGGCTACAATGCCGACAATAATACCTGCCATCAAATCGGCAAAAAACGTCTCCTTCGAATAGTCTTTCAGAGAAGAAATAATTTTCGGTTTAAAATCAATCAATGACATTTTTTCTTTGTTAATTCTTTATTACTTTTATTTATTGCTTTACTATTTCGTACAATTTCGCACTGTCTTTCTTATTCCCTATTTCTAATGTTTCGGCTCTGCCGTCCGGATGCACCAACAGAGTATAAGGCACTCCCTTCAGTCCATATCGCTCTCTCATGTAAGGCCTATTATCGCCTATAAACAGGCTTCGCCACGGTATGGATTCTTTTTTCATGAGTTTTACCCAACTGTCTTTTGTTTTGGGCTCGTCTTGCGAGAGGTAAACGATATCCAGATTATCCGACAAATCGTTGTGTATTTCTTTTAGTTTAGGAATCAGTTTATGGCAAGGCACGCACCACGAAGCAGAAAAAACAATCAGGTTATATTTTCGGCTATTGGCAAGGATGGGCTCCACTATTGTGGTGTCTTTTGTTGTTGGTAAAGAAATATTTTCGAACCGGAAGTAAGAAAGGTACTGACCTATTTTACTGCCAAAATAAGAGTTCTTGTTTTCTTCCGAAAAACAATCATAAATCTTTTTTACATCTTCTTTTGAATTATAAAACCTAATATCCCCCCCCTTTATAAGATTTGCAGCAAGAAATTTTGAATCAGGATATCGTTTTGCTATTTGTATGTATTGAGGCAAAACATCCGTATAACACAAACTTTCTCCCATTTCAGGGATGACGCGACCGAACCGTGGGAAAAGCATCCGTATTTCCAGTTCGTCACCTTCTATTTCGCTGTAAGGTATTAAGAAGATATCTTCAACTTCGGTCATTATAACAGGTTCTTGCTTTTCATCCTCCCCCAGCACTTTATTGATTTCTGCTCTCCGGATATAGTTGCCCCCAATTATTTTCTTCTTCTCCATCGGGAAAAAAGAGGAAACGGTCATAGTATCATTTAAAACAACGCTGCCAAAAACTATTTTATGATTAGTAATTGGTTCTTTGTTATAATCTTTAGGTATCAGACAGAAGCCTGTAATAGATTCATAAATATTGGCAGGAATGGAAAAACGCCAACAACCATCTATGTTTTCACCTTTCGTATCGAAGCGTGTTCCGTTATAGCGTTCGGCCTTCAATTCTATCTGTTCGTATTCTTTTCCTTTAAGCAGAAAATCCAATTCTACATTCTGAGCCGCTAACCCCAAAGGGAATAGTAAACCAAACAGTGTAAACTTTAATAATTTTATCATAACACTTATATTTTAATGTCTGATACAGATATATTTCTGCGATTTCACTAAAAAATCACAAATTCACAAAATTACACAAAGAAAAACATATGCAAGACTTTTAGGCACGAAAAAACGGGACTGCCTAAAAAGTATAGGCAGCCCCGAGAGTTTTTATCCTTAAATTATCATCTCTTACTCGTTTATGAGGTTGAACAGTTCTTCGGCAGCCATGCGTGGCCCTTCCTTCGATTGCCCTTCGATAGCCAGACCGGTATGTATTTCGCCAATCTTCACTCCATTCTTATTCATTGCTTTAAAATAGTGTTGAACAAGTTTCTGTGCTGTTTTTTTCTCTTGCACAGCTCCAAACGGATTAGCAAAATAAGATGTCACCAAGCCTGTTTCGGAAGTTGTGCCTTTGGCACGGCGCGCACCTGTTTCAAAAACCTTGATGGCTTCGTCCAGATTATCGAAAAAACTTATCTTCTTCTGGCTTTCGCTATAATTGTTGGCATAGAGCATATAGTCAACCTTATAACCTTTCGATATGACCTGGTAGGTTGAAATAGGGATTGTAACCCGGGCATTAATTTTATCGGGATTTGTATAAATACCCCTGTCGTATTGCTCAAAGGCATAAGTAGGGTCCAAATCGTCGGTACGCACAAAAGCGCCTATCTCTGTTCCATAGCCTTTTATGGAGCCGTCTTTTTCTTCTTTCAGGTAGCCCATATCGTCAAAGATAACACGCATGTGGCGGATATAGCTTTCGTTGAGCGAACGGAAGGCTTCGAGGCTTTCCGATTTGCCGGCACCGCTGTCGCCTATGATAACGATATTTGCCTCTTTCCCGTTTTTAAGCAGAACGTTAACCATGGCGCCATGTATAGGCAGATGCTCTTTTTCCATCTGCTTGATGTTGTGGAGGGTAAGCAACATCTTTTTCATATACCCGAAATAATCGATATCGTCGCAATAGTTTGCATAGCCTATCATGATATCGTTTTTCTTGTCCTTGTAATAGAAAATACGTTTTTCCTCGTATCCGTCGGGATATCCAAACACGTATATCATATCGGGTTTGCGCCCGTTGTATTCGCTCTCGGTGGCAAGCTCAAAAAGATTGGCCAACCCCAAACCATGGTCAATGAAATCTTTATGGAAATATACGAACGTCAGCATACTGCCAACCCATGCCGGAAACACAAACCACTCGTCGTCGTTAAGTATTATCCTATTGAGAGGATTGGATGTATGTTCTTCAAAAATACCGCTGCGGGTGTTACGCTTTGTGTAGGTAATGACCGGAGGATTAAACACTATGGAACTGATAAAGGGTACTGCCGACAATCCGTTGTACTCCATCGGGCAATTCCATTTCACATCATTGAGTGTCAATCCCGCGATTGCCCCTGCCGACAGTTGCCTGTATACACGATGGCGGTAGCCTACCACTGTTTCGGCTACACGGCGGTATATCGAAAGAATCAGTTCGTTAAACAGGTCGTTTGCCTGAATAAAGCGCACATTCTGCAATCCATCTCCCAATTGAGAGTTGCGCACAATAGTAATACGCTGAAGTTGACGCCAATACGAATAAAGCAACTCTATGAGTTCAATAAACAAGTCTTTATCTTCAAGAAAAACCGAGTAAATGCTGTTCACCTTCAAAACCTCGTCCGTTTCGCAAACATTGAGCAGCTTAAAAAAGTCTATCAACGAATTGGCTAAAGTTTCATCGTCTTTGAAGGTTTCGATGTAATAGTTATAGATTATCACCTCGTCTTTTTTCAGTTTATGCTGAATAAAGCTTTCGATGACCCGTTTAAAACCATAACTGTTCATCATTTTCTGACGGGTATCGCAATACTTCAGGGTGAAGTTAATCATTGCTTTGCCTCGGCCAATCGTAAATTCTTGTTGCATGATAAATTTTGTGAATATTTGATTCTCCTATTTTTGAGTATCGTGTTATTACTGATTTGTGCTTATTCTGTTCTAATATCTTATTTTGAATTTCAAAAGTACAGAATACCTTTAAACAATCTCCTTTAAATGTTCTTAATTTTTACTTTAAAATACTATTGGCAGGAAAAGCTTGTTGTTCCTCCTCTTCGGGGGTCGGAACCAGTCTGTCGGTAAACAGTATTCCTTGCAGATGGTCGTATTCGTGTTGGAAGATAACCCCTGTGTAATCGTCGCCCCTGCCTCCGGCATGCAGCCGTTCTTTGTGCAGGCTGCCATCCTGATCGGTATACTCCACGTCTACCCAGCGGTAACGAAGGCTTGTTCCGTTAAAATCGGGTATCGACAGGCAACCGTCACCCTCAAAATCCATCGTTTCGTCCGAGTGGGCAACGATGCGGGGATTGATTGCTACCTGAACCGGATATTCAGGCCTATCGAGCCGGGTAAACAGAAAAAGATTGCGCCCAAGACCAACCTGAGGTGCGGCAATGCCTATGCCGTTTTCCTGTTCCATTGTCAGTTTTAGCCTTTCTATAAAAAAATGCAGGTCTTTATCTGCCTCTATGTGTTCTATATCTCTGCACTGCCGGCGCAGGAACAGGGCATCAGCCTCGTCGGTAACAAGCAAAACCCTGAACGGGGTTTGGGCGGTTCCGTTGTTTATAAGTTCTATTTCTTCTTTGGTCATATTGGTTTTATTTTGAAAGGAACACAATGCAAAAGCGCACAGTGTCAGCAACATAAATCTTTTCATTACCACAGTTAGGTTATTTGTTTCAAAAATACAAATAATGCCACATAAAATATATTTTGAGCACGAAAACATCCCTTCCGGCAACTTAAAATAACAATCGTTATACTATCTTTGCAGCAACCGGAGAAATTTTAAAATAAAATCATGAATATACTATTGCTTGGCAGCGGAGGCCGCGAACATGCGTTGGCATGGAAAATAAAACAAAGTAAAAAAGTTGAAAATCTTTTTGTTGCTCCCGGAAATGCCGGGACGGAAACCTTAGGGGCAAATGTAGATATAAAACCGACGGACTTCCCTAAAATAAAAAATTTCGTGCTGGCCAATAACATCAACATGGTGGTGGTAGGCCCAGAAGACCCTTTGGTTAAAGGCATTTACGACTTTTTTACCGGCGATGGTCAGCTTTGCCATATTCCCGTTATAGGCCCTTCAAAGAATGGCGCGCAACTTGAGGGCAGTAAAGACTTTGCCAAGCAATTCATGAACCGCCACAATATACCAACCGCCCGCTACGAAAGCTTTACACTCGATACGATTCAGGACGCTTACACTTTTCTGGAAACTCTGAAAGCCCCCTATGTACTGAAAGCCGACGGACTGGCGGCAGGAAAAGGAGTGCTTATTGTTCAGGATTTGGACGAGGCAAAAAAAGAATTGCATGCCATGCTGAACGGGATGTTTGGGAAAGCAGGAAATACAGTCGTTATTGAAGAATTCCTTTCGGGTATAGAATGCTCGGTATTTGTGCTTACAGATGGTCATTCGTGTAAAATATTGCCCGTTGCCAAAGACTACAAACGTATTGGCGAAGGCGATACGGGACTGAATACAGGCGGCATGGGGGCGATATCGCCCGTATCGTTTGCCGACAAAGTTTTCATGGAAAAAGTGGAGCAGCGCATCGTTATCCCAACCATTAATGGTTTGCGGAAAGACAACATCGAATATAAAGGGTTTATCTTCATTGGGCTTATGGCCGTAAACGGCGAACCGATGGTTATAGAATATAACGTCCGCATGGGCGACCCCGAAACGGAAGTCGTTATGCCCCGCATAAAATCGGATTTAGTAGATTTACTTGAGGGTGTAACCTCCGGCACTTTAAAAAATAAGGAACTGGAGATAGATAACCGCTATGCCGTAACGGTAATGCTTGTTTCGGGCGGCTATCCGGGCGATTATGAGAAGGGAAAGCCGATTAAAAACGCCGATACCGTTACCGACAGCATACTGTTCCATGCCGGAACCCAAAAGCAAGACGGGTGTTTGCTTACCAATGGGGGGCGCGTTATTGCCGTAACATCTTATGGACAAACCAAAGACGAGGCTTTGAGTGTATCGTTCCGCAATGCGGATAAAATAGATTTTGACAAAAAATATTTCAGAAAAGACATCGGGTTCGACCTAAAATAACCGAAGTGCTAAAATCGTACAAAAAATATATATCAGAAGGCAGATTGGTTGTTACTTGGGCAACCATACTTGCTTTCGTTATGCGCTTTGCGAGTTGCTTCTCATCGCGTTTCCCGACAGTGAAATACGATGGCGGGTATTTATGGAACCCCATTGAACCTATCATAACTTCGTCGGGGCTTTTGTCGTTTGTGCTAAGTTTTGCCTGTGCTTTCGGCATTTCGTTCTTCTTGTTGCACATAAACACAAAACATGCCCTGATAAGAACCCGCACTTCCCTACCCTTTGCTTTTTCAATATTATTGCTTAGTTCCGACTCCGCGTTTGCTTTATTTACGCCCCAATACCTCGCAATATTTTTCTTCTTGCTTACTCTCGACAAGTTACTGGATGCTTATCAGAACCCTATTTCAGCAAGGCATTCGCTATATATGGGGTTTTATCTGGCTTTAGGCAGTTTGTTTACTCCCGATGTTCTGATGTTCTTGCCCCTGTTCTGGGTTGGGTTGCTTCTGATGCGCTCGTTCCGCTTCAAAGCCATCCTCTCATCTTTGTTAGGTATAGGGTTAGTTTACTGGATTGTGATATTCTATTTTGTATACACAAACAACATAGACGCGTTTTATGCCCCTTTCGTTAAATGGACCGAAATAGACTTCTCCAATCTTATATCCCTGTACGGAAACTTGTTCTATTATATGTATTTGGGCTTTGCCATCATTACATCTACTATTATTCTGGCATACAACTATATGAACAATTTTAAGGACAAGATAAGGATAAGAGCCTGTATCTCGTTCTTCAATATTCTGCTCATTACTTCCGGAATACTTTATTTGTTTTTACCCATAAATCAGGTGCTTACCAAAATGATATTTCTGCTGTCTTTATCGATGATTGCCGCGCACTTTTTTGCTCTTACCCAAAAGCGATGGCAGATATATTTCTTTTATACGGTAGTCATTATATTTTTAATTTTTTGCGGATTTTTCCATTTCGTATATTGATAGTTAAATAAAATTCACTATTTTTATCTGATTATGAAATAATCTACTTAAAAAAACAACCCGCTATGAAAAAGTTATTATCTATTTGCCTTGTTTTTACTGCTATTTGTTTAGGTAACATATCGGCCGAAAATTTTAACGTAACAACTTCCGACACAGAAAACGAGCTCGACTCGGTAACCTACCTGCTAAAAGTTACAACTGCTTTCCCTATGGGCGAACGGGCGGTTGATGTAGCAAAAAGCGGCTATACCTTCAAAATATCAAAACAACAACTCTATGCCGATTTGCCTTATTTGGGAAAATCGAATAAAGCCCCGATAGGAGCTTCCAGTACAGGAATCAATGTTAAAACAAAGAAATTTTCCTTTCAATCGGAAGATGTCAGAAAGAATAAAAGGGTTATCACAGTTAAAACCCGTTCGGGACATCAAACCACGTTTACTTTAGAGTTCGACCCACAGAAAATCGGATTCGGAAACTTAAAAGTAGTAGACGCAGCCCGGTTACCAATCACTTTTCACGGAACTTTAGAAGTTGAAAAAACATTCGGAAAATAAGCAATAATGCATTATTAACACCATCTGCAAAATATTTTAGGACTAAAAAGTCTATATTTGGAAAATTATTTATTATTTCGCAGTTTTATAGCTAAAATAAAAGCACTTTTTTATAGAAAACATGCATATATCATTCTCTGCACAACAAATTGCCAGCGTTCTTAATGGTACAATAGAAGGCGATCCGAATGTTGAAGTCAGTAGTTTCTCTAAAATAGAAGAAGGGAAAACAGGTACTTTAAGTTTTCTGGCTAACCCTAAATATACGCATCACCTTTATTCGACAGAAGCCAGCATTGTTTTGGTAAATTCTGATTTTGTTTGCGAACATCCCGTAAAAACAACCCTCATAAGAGTTGCTAATGCCTATGCTGCATTAGCTATTTTACTTGATATGGTCGAAAAAAGCAAGCCTCAAAAGACCGGGATAGAGCCAATGTCGTATATAGCCGATTCTGCACAAGCAGGCAAAAACTTCTATTTGGGTTCGTTTGCCTATGTGGCTGATAATGCGAAGATTGCAGATAATGTAAAAATATACCCTCAGGCATATGTTGGTGAGGGAGTCGAAATCGGAGAGAATACAATTGTATATCCGGGAGCCAAGATATATTATGGTTGCAAAATCGGGAAAAATTGCATAATCCACGCCGGAGCCGTTATCGGCGCCGATGGTTTCGGGTTTGCAAAGGAAGACGATGGCACTTACAAGAAGATTCCCCAAATGGGTGCTGTTATTATCGAAGACGATGTTGAGATTGGAGCAAACACCACGATAGACCGTGCCGTTATGGATGCCACTATCGTGCACCGTGGGGTTAAGCTCGACAATTTGATTCAGATAGCCCACAATGTTGAAGTTGGCCAGAATACAGTCATGGCCTCGCAAGCCGGTATATCGGGTTCCACAAAAATAGGGCAGAACTGTGTAATTGGCGGGCAGGTAGGCTTGGGCGGACATATCACTGTTGGAGACGACAGCGGTATCGGTGCTCAATCGGGAATTATCAGCAACGTCAAACCCGGGTCAAAGATACAAGGCGCTCCGGCCATTCCTGTAAAAGATTACTTCAGAAGTAGCATTATCTTTGCAAAATTGCCGGATATGTATAAACAGCTAAACGATTTGACAAAAGAACTTGAACGATTAAAGAGCCTTAATATTCATGCTGTTAAGGAAGGAGAAGAATAATATTTATTACTCCAACGAATACAACAATCAAAGTATATATACTAAACTTATAGATGGAAAAACAAAAAACGATTAAAGAAAGCTTCACTCTCGAAGGCAAAGGCCTTCATACAGGTTTATTCCTGAAAGTAACCTTTAATCCCGCTCCCGAAAACCACGGATATAAAATAAGACGAACAGACCTTGAAGGACAACCCATCATAGATGCCCTTGCCGAGAATGTGGGCGCAACACAGAGAGGCACTGTTCTCATAAAAAATGATATACAGATAAGTACAGTAGAGCACGCTATGGCTGCCCTGTATGCTTTGGAGGTTGACAACTGCCTGATAGATGTTGACGGCCCCGAATTCCCTATCTTAGATGGCAGTTCCATAAAGTATGTCGAAGAAATAAACCGTGTTGGGCTGGAAGAGCAATCGGCCGACCGCGACTACTTTGTAGTGCGCCGCAAAATACAGGTTATGGACGAAGAAACCGGTTCTAAACTTATACTTCTTCCAGACGATCACTTTTGTGTAAACTCGTTCATCGAATTCGAATCGAAATATATTCCCAACCAATCGGCAAGCCTCGATAATATTCAGGATTTCGAAAAGGAAATAGCAAGTTGCCGTACTTTTGTTTTTGTCAGGGAAATTCAGAAGCTTCTCGAAGCCGGCCTCATCAAAGGAGGAGACTTAGACAATGCGATTGTTATTTACGAAAAACAAATCGATCAGGAGTCTCTCAACAAGCTTGCCGATTTGCTTGGCGTACCTCATAAGGATGCCTCCGAACTTGGCTATCTCAACAACAAATCCATCCTTTTCCCTAACGAACCCGCACGCCACAAATTGCTCGACATAATAGGCGATATGGCTCTGATAGGCAAACCGATAAAAGGCCGTGTTATAGCGACCCGTCCGGGGCATAATATCAATAACAAACTGGCGCGTGTTATTCGTAAGCAAATAAAACAGAACGACGTTCAACCGCCTATATACGATGTCAATGAGCCTGCGGTTTTTGATATAAACCAGATAAGGAATATGCTTCCTCACCGTTATCCGTTTTTGATGGTCGACAAAATCATCGAAATAGGTCAGAAACACATCGTGGGAGTTAAAAATATAACAACAAACGAGCCGTTTTTTGAAGGACACTTCCCTCAGGAACCCGTAATGCCGGGCGTTCTGCAAGTAGAAGCCATGGCTCAGGTAGGGGGCATTTTAGTCCTATCCGGACTGGAAGAAGCCGACCGCTACTCTACCTACTTCCTTAAAATAGATAACGTTAAATTCAGACAAAAGGTAGTTCCGGGCGACACACTGATATTCAGGCTCGACCTTCTGACAGAAATCCGCCGGGGTATAGCCAACATGAAAGGCTACGCTTTTGTGGGAGAAAAAGTTGTTTCGGAAGCCGAATTTACCGCACAGATAATCAAAAATAAATAAAATTAAACCACTCATATCTTATGTCTAACATATCCAATCTTGCATATATTCATCCGGATGCTATCATTGGCAACGATGTTACCATTGAGCCTTTTGCATACGTAGAAAACAATGTGGAAATTGGAGATGGCACTCGTATCATGTCTAATGCCAACATCCGATACGGATCGCGCATAGGTAAAAATTGTGTCATATTTCCGAGCGCCGTAATAGGAGCCATTCCTCAGGATTTAAAATTCAGAGGCGAAGAAACGCTTGCCATCATAGGCGATAATACAACCATTCGCGAATGCTGTACCGTAAACCGGGGAACGGCAGCAAAAGGCAAAACCGTGGTAGGCGATAATTGCCTACTTATGGCATGCAGCCATGTTGCTCACGACTGTATTCTGAAAAACCGCATCATAATTGGTAATGCAACCCAGCTTGCCGGCGAAGTTGAAATATTTGACAACGCGATTTTGAGCGGAGGGGTGCTTGTTCATCAGTTTACACGTATCGGCGAACACGTTATGATACAAGGAGGCACAAGGCTGGGGAAAGATATACCTCCCTTTGTTATTGCCGGACGCGAGCCTGTAACCTATTCGGGCATCAACTTGGTAGGCCTGCGCCGTTCGGGTTTCACAAACGAACAGATAAACCAGATTCAGGAGATATACCGTGTCATTTACCAATCAGGCTTGAATTTTAGTGACGCAGTAAAAAAAATAGAACAAGACTTTGAACGCACTCCAGAAATGGATTTAGTTGTAAGATTCATCAAAGAATCGCCAAGAGGCATTGTGAGAGGATATCTATAAATAATATTTCCCGTTCAACTTTTCTAAAAAAATATAAAGCCTGCTTTCTTGATTGATAGCAGGCTTTCGGTTTTTATTCTGGATAATACACTATTCGTTAGCTTCGGGATACTCCGCAGCCTGCTTCATTGTCCATTCCAGTTTTTTCCGCTGAAACTTCCGTGTTGGCATACCGATAGCTAAACGCCGCTTGTCAAGGTTCTCAATATCTATGATTTGGTCATCAATACTTTCGTATGCAGCATAATAACTTTTTGGATTTTCACTCATCATAGTCTCTCTATCTACAATTATTGCATATACAAAAGGTGAACATTTTCCTTCTCTTACATTTCTTAGAAATAAACCCTTAATGTTCTCTTTATCAGAAATATGAAGAAAAAGTGCAGGTAGTCCACTGCATTTCTCTAAATTTTTATATCCATATAATGCCAGATTAGGGAAACTATGATCTTTTATTATCTCTAATATTCGTTTCGCATTATGTATATCCACATTCTGTAACTCTATAAATATTTCATCTTTTATTATTTCCGAATCGTTATTATTTTTCAATTTAGAAATAACCTCATTTCTGATTCTAACATCATTAGAAAGCATTTGGACTATTTCATTTGTAAGTTTATTTCGTTCGGGCGAATAATAAGCGTCTAATTTTTGGTTCAAAGCAAGTAGTAACGAATCTGTATTAATATGTTCCTGCAACGATGCAAAATACGTAGCATTTTTATTCCAAAAAGTACTTGGGTCCCTACCATATTCCGACACTAAAATGTTCATATAATGTATAGCATTATCGTATTGTCCAAACTTTAATAAAAGGTCTGTATAACGACTCATTTCATAATAGAAATTCTGTTCTATTAAAGGCGTAACTTTCTCTGCCTGTTGGTATTTGCCGAAGGCAAGTTCTTCATCTCCATCTAATAAAGCTTCGTCAGCCTCATATATCAATTGATAGTAACCACTTGTTATATAATCAACTCTATCGTCAGAGAATGCCTTTTCCACCCAAAAAACATTAATCCAAAGAAAAATAAATACTATTCTTTTCATATTATTTCGATTTATCATAAGTGTGAAGCTACTCACCAGTAGATTGTTCTATTTGTTTTTCATCAATACTTTTACCTTGTTCTCCATAGCTCGTGTTGGCATACCGATAGCCAAGCGCCGCTTGTCGAGATTTTCGATATCTACGATGTCTTCGTCTTTTGTTCCCTCGTATGTAGCATATATACTGTAACGTTTTGTTAGGGCAGAGTCAACTATATAAGTATTGTAGTCTCTTATCACTCCCAACCGCTGTGGCGATAACTTCCCCTCTTCTACGGCAGCCAGCAGAAGCGAATCTATATCCACCTTTTTCGATATATGATGAAATATTATTTCCGCATTATGAACAGTTTCTCTTAAATTCCAAATTCCTAATAATTTAGCATCAGGAAATCCATATTCTTCTATTATCTCTAATATACGTTTTGCATTATATTCATCTATACGACTCATTTCTTGAATTCTATCCATGAACTCCCCTGAGGTCTCTTTTTCCCACTCATTTTCTGTTTTTCTTATCCTTTGGTCATTATAATACATCTCGTTGATTTCGTTAACCAAAGCCATCCTTTCGGGCGTATAAAAGGCTTGATACCTTGCATAAAGTGCAGCTTCCGAAACGTCAATATTCGATTTATGAATAAAATTCTGTACTAACGAATCTCCAGAAAGCAAAAATTCTGGAATATCTCCATATTCATCTATCATTTTGTTTACATAGAAAAGAGCTTTGTCGTAATATCCCCGTTTAACAAGTAAATCTACGTACTTATTCATTTCAAAATAATGGCTTTGATGTAGTAAGGGCATAACATTTTCGGCTTCTTGGTATTTACTGAAAGCGAGATCTTCGTTTGCCTCCCATAAAGCTGAATCGGCCTGATAAATAAACTGATAATAACCAGATGTGATGTAATTAGGTTTTTCTTGAGCCGATAATGTACTCCCCGTAAACAAACAAATTGTAATGAATAGTAATTTTTTAAAGCTAAAATATATCATATCGCTGTAACAATTATACACATAAAACAAAACTATAAAAATATTACGATAACCTCTCCTTTTTCCGAATCAATATCTTTCTGCCACGGCTATATACAAAAATCCCCCGAAAGTTTTTGTTCAACTTTCAAGGGGGATCCTTACTCTTCAACCTCTGTAAAAGAGGGTTATATATTTGCTATTATTCAGTGGCAGGAGCTTCTCCCTCTTCATCCACCGATTCGTCTTCCGCTTCAAAATCTATTTCCGCTTCTATAAGTAGGTTATACCAACCAATCAGTTTCTTTATGTCGCTACTATAAATACGGTCGCCGTCAAAATCGGGTAGCACTTCTGCCAAGAATGCTTTCAGTTCTTCCGGTTTAGCTGTTGGCAAAACGGAAGCTTTTGCTCCGTTTTCCTTTTTCTTGATAGACGACAACACATTCTTCAGCGGCTCCTCGCCTTGTTGTGTGTACATCGCTATATCGCCCAACGAAACCACTTTATCGCGGGCATGAATCGGAAATCTTTTCTTTTCAATCAACGATTCGACAATTATCATGTTTTTTGCGCTGGATACCAATTTGTATAAACCGGGCTTGCCCGAAACTGATAAGATAGTTTTCAACATAATCTTTTTCTGTTTTTGTTAGGGTTTAGTTCTAAATATCGGTTACATCATTTTTTAACAGTCAGCAAAAATAATGCGATTTGCGTGAAAACAAATATATTTAGTCATAAAAAAACTAATTACCATTACAAAAAAAACAGTATATTATTTTATAGCCTTTCAATCAGAAAGTTATATGCCGCCAAATATTTTATGTTTTATAATGCTGTTCTGCAAGATATAATCAAAAGGGGGGGGAGGTTTTCTTGAAAGAGTGTAGCGCGGCCGGGAATCGAACCCGAATCTAAAGTTTAGGAAACTTCTATTCTATCCATTGAACTACCACGCCGCCTTTTTAGGATATGCAAAAATAATAGATTTTACCATAAACCCAACACTCTGTCGCTTCTAAAAACAGCTTTTTTCTGAAATAATATTCCCCCGCTTTGTCCTATACTGTTATTATACAGAATTTTTGTAAATAAGAGAATGCTTTCTGTGGTCTGCAAAAATGATTATCTTTGCAGCCTGAAAAATTGTGTATATAAAAAACTTAAACTCGTATAATGGCACTACAATGTGGTATAGTAGGTTTACCGAATGTTGGTAAATCGACCCTTTTCAACTGCTTGTCGAACGCAAAAGCGCAATCGGCAAACTTCCCTTTCTGTACAATAGAACCTAACGTGGGTGTAATAACCGTTCCCGACGAACGGCTGAATAAACTTGCCGAACTGGTAAATCCACAACGAATAGTACCTACAACGGTAGAGATTGTTGATATTGCCGGATTGGTGAAAGGAGCAAGCAAGGGTGAGGGCTTAGGCAATAAATTTCTTGCCAACATCCGCGAAACGGACGCTATATTGCACGTATTGCGCTGTTTTGACGACGACAACATAACTCATGTTGACGGCAGTGTGAACCCTGTTCGCGACAAGGAAATTATCGACATAGAACTTCAACTAAAAGACTTGGAAACAGTTATAGCACGCATTCAGAAAGTTGAAAAACAGGCTAAAACGGGAGGCGATAAGGATGCCAAACGGGCTTACGATGTTTTAGTGCAGTTCCGTGACGCTCTGGAACAAGGAAAATCGGCTCGCACAGTAACATTCGACAGCAAGGAAGACCAAAAGATTGCCCGTGAGTTGTATTTGCTCACTTACAAGCCTGTACTGTACGTCTGTAATGTAGACGAGGCAAGCGCCGTTAGCGGTAACAAATATGTAGAGCAGGTACGCGAATCGATAAAAGACGAACAAGCCGAAATACTTATCGTAGCTGCAAAGATTGAATCTGAAATTGCCGAGTTCGAAACTTACGAAGAACGGCAGATGTTCCTATCCGAAATCGGTCTCGAAGAATCGGGGGTAGCACGCCTCATCAAAGCCGCTTACAAGCTTCTGGGATTGCTCACTTATTTCACCTGCGGAGTACAGGAAGTACGTGCATGGACGTTTCCCGAAGGGTCGAAAGCCCCACAATGTGCCGGAGTTATCCATACCGATTTTGAAAAAGGCTTTATCCGTGCCGAAGTCATCAAGTACGACGATTTCATTGCTTTAGGCTCGGAAGCAGCTTGTAAAGAAGCCGGAAAAATGAACGTTGAAGGTAAAGACTATATAGCTGCCGACGGCGATATTATGCACTTCCGCTTTAATGTATAAGGGCAACAATATCCCCTCTGAAAAGCTTTGATTAAAATATAAGGGAGTAAGTTTTGCCTGGCAGAAAGGGGCTTACTTATCCGATAATGTATCCCCCGATGATGTAATGTTATCGGGGGAATATTATTAATTAGGGAAGCCAATCCAGACTGTTTGTCAAAGGGTTTGTTTTGCGCCATTGCTCCAATTGGTCGTAGCTTTTTACATTCCCTGAAAACACACCGTGGTATATCTCTATGCCCGGAATTAACATACCTTCCGGTACATCGTACTTGATTTGAAGAATCGTCCGGCGAATTTCCGGGGTGAGCAATTTGGTTATAGCTTCGGTTACCCCCTCAACCGTACCGTCATATTTAGAGCCTTTACGGATATGAATCATGTCGAACTTCCAGATATTACCATCCGCATCCTTGTAAGTGGCATGCCATTCTATACATTCTTCCTCGGTATCGATCAGGTTTCCGTAATGGATTTCAGCCAGTGGTAGTCGCTGGGCTAACTCTTGCATCACCGAGAAGCTTTCGCCTACATCCAGTTTGTCGGTATAGATGTGCATATCTATATCCCTGTTTTTCATTAATAACCCAGATTTGAGCGATCCAACCAGATGAACGCTTGCTCCAATCTTTTCCCATGTCTCAAAAATACGGGCATCGTCCAGTATTTTCCATGCTGCCTGTTGATTTTGCTGTGCGAGTTCAAGAATATCCATGTTTGTATTTTTTAAAAAAGCTTGCAAAGATACAAAAAAATAGTACTTTTCCTAAAAATACAGAACGGGCTGCTTCACAACAAAGCAGCCCGTTATCATATTCAATAATATTACTATTATAAGCCTTTTTCCGAAAGGTATCTTTCTACCTCGATGGCAGCTTGGCAACCTGTTCCGGCAGCAGTGATAGCCTGACGGTAGTGAGGGTCGGCAACATCACCGGCGGCAAATACACCTTCTATCTTCGTTTTGGGTGTGCCGGGTATGGTTTTGATATAGCCCGTTTCGTCAAGATCCAACTGTCCTTTAAATATATCAGTATTGGGCTTATGACCAATGGCAAGGAAGAACCCGTCGATAGCGATATCGAATTTTTCTTCGTCGGCTTCGCCCATGCGGCGTACTACGTGAGCACCTTCCACTCCGTTTTCGCCAAACAGACCTACGGTGTTACACTCGAACAACACTTCTATTTTTTCGTTCTTGAAAACACGGTCTTGCATTACCTTCGAGGCACGCAAAAACGGTTTACGTACAATCAGATATACCTTGCTGGCCAATCCCGCCAAGTAGATAGCTTCTTCGCAAGCGGTATCGCCACCGCCCACAACGGCAACTTGTTTTTTGCGATAGAAAAAACCGTCGCATGTGGCACAGGCCGAAACGCCTTGTCCGGCATATTTAGTTTCATCGGGCAATCCCAGATATTTTGCGCTTGCTCCTGTCGAGATAATAACCGTATCGGCCTCGATAAGTTTCTCGCCATCAATCGTTATTTTTTTAGGAGAAGACAGCAAATCGACAGCCGTAACTATTCCCGCACGTACATTCGCACCAAAACGCAAGGCTTGTTTTTTCAAGTCTTCCATCAGCTCCGTTCCGGTAGTACCTTCCGGATATCCGGGAAAGTTTTCTATCTCGGTAGTTATCGTTAACTGCCCGCCGGGCTGGATTCCTTCGTACAGAACAGGATCGAGGTTTGCTCTCGATGTATAAATTGCAGAGGTGAACCCTGCCGGGCCCGAACCAATGATAAGACATCTTACTTTTTCGCTCATATATGTATATTTTTTCTTTCTATATAAGTTTTTGCTATACTCTGTACAAAGGTATAGATAAGGGTTATGCAAAGCAAAAGGTATTGACTTAACTTATCTTAAATCGATGACCTCGATATTTGGATTTGCTTTCCTGTCGAATCGGAAAGTAGCATCCGAGTAGTTGCCTCCGGTTTTGTATTTGTTCACCAGCAGATGGGTTTTATTTCCATCGGTATTGTAAATGATGATAGATGTTATCTGATAAGTTTGTTTATTTATCTTCAAAAGGAATTTACTTACATCACTACCGCTTTTCTGAGGAACCATCTCCACCTGAAGAACGGCTTTACCTCGGTCTTTGGCTTCGCCTTTGTAGGTAAGGTTGAAGCCCGTTTTATAGAGATTGAGCAAAACCGTGGGGCTGATGCTTGCCAACTCCTCACGCGTGGGGTTGCTTACGTTTACCTCGCCACTGCCTTTTTGGTGTACCCATTGGGTTTTTCCGTCGAACCAGGTGATACCGTCGGGTACTTCTATGCGGAACTTATTGCCTTTTATGAAGGCTGTACCATCTTGGCTGTATGTTTTCTTTTCGCGTACAAACTCATTGTTGAGGGTAAAACTCACGCTCACACCTCCTGCTTTCGAAAATTCGGACGAAGCTTTATCCAAAATAGCTTTTGCGTTTTGGCCATTGGCGCAAACAGACAAAAAAACGATGAATAACGATAAAAATTTAAGTTTCATGATTCTTCTTTTGGTTTTGATTCTTTTGGTTGCTCTCTCAATTGAGACAAGCTAAATGCAAAAAGGTTTATTTCCTCAGCAGTGGATTATACATCATTATTGCATGATTTTCGGTAACAAGGTCTTCGCCCAGTACTTCGCCTTGGAGGTTTAACCTGCGTTTCCATATTTTATTGTGCCGTGTGTACCCGCCCCACCATTGTTGCTGAATCTGGTGATCGGTTTCGAATACTTCGAAACGGGATGTAGCCTCCGTATCAGAGAACAGTTCACCGTTCAGGTATTCTTTGTCCAGCCACAAATTGAGGCGGAACGATTGCCGTGTATTGTTGGTCAGTTGCAAATCTACATAATTGTACGATAAAGTGGCTCCGCAAGCAAAAGGAATTTTACGGTTAACGTCGGGAAAGACATCAAAACTGTGCCGCCAACGCTCGGTAACATCAAGTGGAGAGTGTAGTGCCATCCAATAAATGAGATTGCCCAACTGGCACAGTCCGCCACCTGTTCCGCGCAGTGTTTGTCCGTTGTGCAGAATCAGCCCTTCGAGGTAGCCCTTCCCTTTTGTGGGACGCCCCACCAGTTTCCAGATAGAAAATTTTTGCCCCGGTTTTATCACCACCCCATTTATTTTCGATATAGCTAACCGCAGATTGGTTATCTTATTGTGTTGCAAAACCATGTCTATATCTTTCAGCGGGCGCAACAGCATCGACCTGTGTTTTATGAGGGAATATGTGCATCCGCAGTTGCGAGGCTCTACTTTTGCGTACCGGGCGGCTTCTTTCAGCCAACGCATACGCCGTTTCATGATAAAGTATTCTTTACCCAGATACGACCGCATTGTTCCCCTGTGTTCGGGTTTTGTCACTGTTTTGAAGTCCATGTTAATGTTGTGTAAAAAGTAGGCTATCTCATTTGACTGAGCTTTTGCTCCAAGCTATATTCGTCCATGATAAGCACATCGCGGGGCTTACTCCCCTGAGTGCCTCCCACAATTCCGGCGGCTTCAAGTTGATCCATCAAGCGTCCGGCACGGTTGTATCCTATCGAGAATTTGCGTTGAATGAGCGATGTAGACCCTTGCTGATGCACCACAATAAGGCGTGCCGCTTCCTCAAAAAGAGGGTCACGGTCGTTCAGGTCTACCGACTCCATTTTGCCGTCACCACCGCCTTCGCCAATAAATTCAGGCAGTTCAAAAGCATGCGAGTAGCCACGCTGATTACCAATAAATTGGGCAATGCCCTCTACCTCGGGCGTATCTACAAATGCGCACTGGATACGCACCAAGTCGCTGCCTTGCGAAAAGAGCATATCGCCCCGCCCTATCAACTGATTTGCCCCCGACATATCCAAAATGGTGCGTGAATCTATCTGCGATGTTACACGGAAAGCCATACGAGCCGGGAAATTCGCCTTGATGGTTCCGGTAATGATATTCGTAGTTGGGCGTTGTGTGGCTATAATCATGTGCATACCCACGGCACGGGCTTTCTGGGCGATGCGGGCTATGGGCATCTCTATTTCTTTTCCGGCAGTCATTATCAAGTCGCCAAACTCGTCTATGATAACCACGATGTAAGGAAGAAAACGATGTCCTTTCAGTGGGTTAAGCTTACGTTTCTTGAACTTTTCGTTATACTCTTTAATGGTACGCACGCTGGCTGTCATGAGCAGTTCGTAGCGGTCGTCCATTTCCTTTGTGAGCGAATTGAGGGTTTGCGTAACCTTGGTTACATCGGTAATGATGGCCTTTTCGGCATCGGGCAGTTTTGCCAGATAGTGTTTTTCGATGGTAGAATAGATATTGAACTCCACCATTTTGGGGTCTACCAGCACCATCTTCATTTCGGCAGGGTGCTTTTTGTAGAGCAGCGATGTTATGATGGCGTTCAGCCCCACAGATTTACCTTGCCCCGTTGCCCCCGCAACAAGCAAGTGAGGCATCTTGCAGAGGTCGAACATGAATATCTCGTTCGTAATGGTCTTTCCCAGAGCCACAGGGAGGTCGTACGTACATTCCTGGAATCGCTTCGAGGCAATGACCGATTGCATCGAAACTATCTGTGGTTCTTTGTTTGGTACTTCTATCCCGATAGTCCCTTTTCCGGGCATCGGAGCAATGATACGGATACCGAGAGCCGAAAGGCTAAGGGCGATATCATCTTCCAGATTCCGTATTTTAGAAATGCGGACACCTGCCTGCGGAACAATCTCGTAGAGGGTGATTGTAGGGCCTACGGTTGCCTTTATGGAGGTTATTTCAATACCATAATTCCGCAGTGTATTTATAATCTTTTCTTTATTGGCACGCTGTTCTTCCATATCCACGCCTTTGCCGCCGGTATCGTAAACTTTCAGGAGGTCTAACGATGGAGTTTGATAAGACGAAAGGTCTAACGTGGGGTCGTATTCTCCCAGTTCATCAAGGTCATTCTCGTCTATCGCGTCGTGGGCAGACGTCGTGGGCGGTGTATTCTGATTTTGCGGCACTTCAACGGTTTCTTCCGCATGGGGTATCACCACTTCAAAATCGTCGGCCGTACTGACAGGCTGATACTGTTTGTCGGCAGGTTGATGGAAGGGTTGATATATTTCTTCTTCCGCCGCAAAGCTATCGCTTTGCGGTGCTTCGTTTTCGTTATTCGTTTCTTCATTTTTTGGCGTGCCTTTTATCAAGGCAAGTATACGGCCAAAGAGGCTCTCTTTTTTTGCTTCCTCCGGTGTTTCTTCGTCTTCGGCAAGAGTTACCTCGAATTCATCGTCCAGGAAATCGCCGCTTTCGTCTTTCTTCTTCCTGCGCAAAGGATTTTGAAACAATTCGCGGAAAAACGCTACCGAAGCGTTTTTTGTGATGACTATAAAAATCACCAGCAGCAAAACTATTACCATCACCATTCCCGGTATGCCCAGAGCATTTTCGAGTGTCTGCTCAATAATAAGCCCATGACTGCCACCCCAAGTAATATGGGTATCGGGGAATAATTTTGTCAGGATGAACGAACTGGTTATTGACCCCCATATTATGGCAAACGAACAGAGCAGAAACGATTTTATGACAGAAATCGATTTCACCCGCATCATCTTCAGCCCCACAAGGGTAATAAAAACAGGTATAATGAGGGCAAATATGCCTACGTACTTATTGATGAGGCGTTCGGCAATGAAAGCCCCACCTACTCCCGTCCAGTTTTCTATTATCTGTTTGTGAGAAATCAGGTCGAAAAAGGTTTTGTTCACAACCTTACTTTGGTCGGCAGCACCCGTAAAAAAGAACGAAACCATCCCCAAAAGCATATAAACAGCAATGAAAACAATGCTTATCCCTATCAGGAAATGAGCCCGCTCGCTCCTGAAGGCATTTACGAATGCCGTAAGCTTGTTTTCGTCTTTGGGAGTTTTTTTCTTGGTTTGTACCTTCTTTTTAGCCATTTACCCGTATTACGTTGATTTTGTATCTTAGATAGACAAAGGTAATGTCTTTTTCATAAAAAATCTTTGCCGAAAGACGCAATCTTCCTAAAAACACAAAAAATAGTTTTACTTTTGTATCTGAAGCTGTTATAATAATTTGAAATGAGTAAAATATTTTTTCCGCCCGAATGGTATCCCCAAGACGCTGTGATGCTTACATGGCCTCACCGGGATAGCGACTGGCATTATATGCTCAACGAGATAAGCCTGTGTTTTGCCTGTTTGGCAAACGAAATACTGAAAGAACAACGCCTCGTTATTGCCTGCCAAAACAGGGAAAATGTAGCTAAATTTCTGGGAGCAGATATATTACACCAGAACCTGACATTGGTAGAAGTGCCGAGCAACGACACTTGGGCGCGCGACCATGCAGCGATTTCGGTTTTCGCCGATGGCGGACAGCCTTGCATCTGCGATTTTACCTTCAATGGCTGGGGATTGAAGTTTGCAGCCGATAAAGACAACCAGATAAACCGTCATTTGTTTGCCAAAAACATATTCGCACCCAATGTTCAGTATCTGAACCGCAAAAACTTTGTACTCGAAGGTGGGGCGATAGAAACGGACGGTAAAGGCACGCTGCTCACAACATCGCAGTGTTTGCTTTCGCCAAACCGTAATTCTTATTGGAACAAGCAACAGATTGAAGACTACCTGAAGCAGGCCTTCGGCTTAAACCGTGTGCTATGGCTCGATTATGGCTACTTGGCTGGCGATGATACCGACAGCCATATAGATACACTGGCCCGTTTCTGCAACGAACATACCATTGCTTACGTGCATATTGAGGACAAAAATGATGAACATTACGAAGAGCTGAAGCGGATGGAAGCCCAACTGAAAACGTTTGTCGATTACGAGGGCAATCCCTACAACCTCATCCCTCTGCCCATGGCCGAACCCGTTATCGAAGACGGTGAACGCCTGCCTGCAACATATGCCAATTTTCTGATTATGAACAACGCTGTACTTGTTCCCACATACAACTCGCACAAAGACGCCGAGGCTCTTGAGCAGATACAGAAAGCTTTTCCTTCCCACCGGGTGGTGGGTATAGACTGCCTGCCCATAATCAGGCAACATGGATCGTTGCACTGTGTAACGATGCAGTTTCCAAAAGGAATAATACGATAACCGAGATACCTGAACAGATATGAAAGTAGGAATAATACAACAAGCCAATGCGACCAACATTGCACAGAATATAGAAAACCTAAAATCGAAAATCCGTACGCTTGCCGGGCAAGGTGCCGAGTTGATAGTGTTGCAAGAACTGCACAACTCGCTCTATTTTTGCCAGACGGAAGATACCGATGTGTTTGACTTGGCCGAAACGATACCCGGAAAATCGACCGACGAATTCGGCATTCTGGCTAAAGAATTGGGTGTGGTTATCGTTCTTTCGCTTTTTGAACGCCGCGCTGCCGGACTTTACCACAATACAGCGGTTGTTCTGGAAAAAGACGGTTCTATTGCCGGGAAATACCGAAAGATGCATATTCCCGACGATCCGGCTTATTACGAAAAATTCTACTTTACACCGGGCGACCTTGGCTTCCAGCCGATACAAACATCGGTAGGCAAACTCGGTGTGTTGGTTTGTTGGGATCAGTGGTATCCCGAAGCGGCACGATTGATGGCACTGGCAGGAGCCGATATTTTGATTTACCCTACCGCCATCGGTTGGGAGCAAACCGACAGTCAGCCCGAAAAAGACCGCCAATTGGGTGCATGGACAATATCGCAACGTGGACACGCCGTAGCCAACGGACTGCATGTTATATCGGTGAACCGTGTAGGTATGGAACCCGACCCATCGGGGCAAACCAACGGTATTCAGTTTTGGGGAAACAGTTTTGTGGCAGGCCCTCAGGGCGAAATCCTCTGGCAGGCCTCAAATACCGAAGAAGCGGTACATATAGTTGAAATAGACCCAAAACGCACCGAAGCCGTACGCCGCATCTGGCCATTCTTCCGCGACAGGCGTATAGATGCCTTTGGGGAAATAACAAAACGATACAGGGATTGAAACGAAAGTTCCTCCCTACACAAAACTCCGGAAGGGGGAAGCATCTTTCATAATATTAGAAAGAACTTTTCGTTTACTATTATATAGCACTTTATATGATGAAGTTATAGATACCAGCAAATGTTATGAAAAAAATACTATCTGTTCTTTTTTTACTATTTACGTCTCTTTCCTCCTCTTGTTTCGGACAGGCCATAGGTCAGTGGGAAACATTGTTTTCGTACGAAACCGCCCCTGCCACCGTATGTGCTACCACCGAAAAAGTATATACACTTACCGACGGGAAGTTATTTTCGTGCAGCACAGACGAAACCGATAATCTGGTGGAAATATATGTGAAAAAAGACGGTGGAAATCAGAATATAAAACAAATAGCGTACGATAAAACAAACAAACTGCTCCTTATTTTCAGAGAAAACGCCGATATAGACCTCATGGACGATAACGGGTATATGTACAATATTCCTTATCTTAAAAATTCCACACAAAATATCGACAAAGCCCTGAATGGTATTTATTTCGACGGAGATTATGCTTACCTGTCTATGAACTTCGGGCTGCTCGTGATAGATATGCTGAAGGCTGAAATCAAAGCCTCATGCATTTTTCAATTTAAAGTGTACGATTCGTACATACACGACAACAAATTGTATATATGCTCCGAAGGTGGAGTTAAATACGTCGACCCATCAATCAATATACAGGATATCAACAACTGGAGCACAATAACCATCAGCGATAAATATCATTACAGCGACTATACCTTTATCGACAGCGAACTCCGAGGCATTTGTGTTTATAAAGGATGCCTGCATTTCTATATCCCCACTAAAGCCATATATTACCTCAACGGTGATAACGTGGAACGGTTTGCGGCAGGCTGGTGGCCGGTAGGAATTATCCCTCATGGCGAAGATGGACTTTTGGGGTACAACGACCAATCGTTGTGGATATTCACGGGGTTAGGCGAAATCCGCTCGGCAAGAATACCGGGGCTGACAAGCCTGTCTCCCAGTACTGCAAATTCTACTCAATATTGGGTAGGAACAAAGAACGAAAATTTATCCCTTATAGAAGTAGATCCTTCGGGGAATGTCAATTCTTTACGTACGGAATTAAGACCCAACGGACCGTTAAGTAATGTAGCTTTTTCGATGTATCACGATAACGAAAAACTTCTTCTTGTGGGCGGAGGATATAGCGGCGACCGTATGGGGCATGAAGCACAACTGTCTCAACTGGGCGATAATAACATTTGGTTCAATTACGATAAATCGCTGATCGATTCTAAAATCCCATCCGATTTAGGTGGAGCGAGAGATTTTTCGAGGGTTACGTCCAATCCGTCCAATCCCGGACATATCTTTGTGGAAAGTTTTGGCGAAGGAGTCTATGAATTTCGTGACAAAGAATTTGTATCATTACATCGCAGCCCACTGTTTGAGGGAGTGGTAACTATAGATGAAGCTTCACGTAAAAACTATATCCGTTTTGGCGGGATGAGTTACGACCGAAGAGGCAACCTCTGGTTTTTAGGCACACAAGTGGCCAACCCGATAACTGTGCTTACCAAGGAAGGAACATGGCATAAATTGGGGTATGGCAGCATTGCCGAGAAAAATACTGTTGGCCGTAACGTAATGGTAGACCGTTATAACCGGAAGTGGATGTCTACTTACTCCCGGAATCCTTTTTTGTTCATTCTGGACGATAACAATACCGTAAGCAACCTGAACGACGATAAAACTTTGTTTCAAGACCATTTCTCGGATCAAGACGGAGGTACGGTGAACATCACGAGTTTTAACGACATGAAAGAGGATCTGAACGGAACAATCTGGGCTGCAACCGATGTTGGCCCTTTCCTGATATACAATCAAAGTAATATTTTCAGTAAAAAAGAACTAACCCTCTACAAAATAAAGATTCCGAGAAACGACGGAACTAACAATGCCGATATCCTGCTGGGGAATGTATCCGTTTCGGCAATAGCCATAGACGGAGCTAACCGTAAATGGCTCGGTACAGACGATTCGGGCATATTTCTTGTGAGCGAAGACGGGATGGAAACAATCCATAACTTCACCACCAAAAACAGCCCTATGCCTTCGGACAAGGTTTATTCCATTGCTATCAACCCCAATACCGGTTTGGTTTATATAGGAACCGATAAAGGCCTTGTGGCTTACAAAAGCGATGCAACCACAGGCCGAAGCGACTATTCGGACGTTTATGCTTACCCTAACCCCGTGCGCCCCGATTACGACGGCCCGATTGTAGTAACCGGCTTGCAGGCAAACTCTAATGTGAAAATCACAGATATAAAAGGTAACCTCATCAATCAGGGGAAATCGCTTGGTGGACAATACGTATGGGACGGACGCAATGCCAAAGGCAATAAAGTGGATATAGGCACATACTTGGTAATGGGTTCATCCGAAGACGGGAAAAACGGCGTTGTCACCAAAATATTGGTAGTAAAATGAGGAACTCGACATGTACATCTCCACTTTCTTATATTCTAAATAAGGTGCCTTCGTGAATGAATTCTAATAGTATATGACAAACAATAAAAGCAAGAAAATACCCCAACCTTCAATGTCTTTTGAAACCACTAGTACTTATTCGGAGAATAAAACCGTTAATGTTTTATCTTTATTTTCTGGTTGTGGAGGTATGGATTTAGGCTTTGAAGGAGGGTTCTCGGTTTACAAAAAGAGTGTGTCTTCCAAAAGCGATTTTATAGAACGAACCATAAATGAGTATTTCGTGCTATTAAAAACTACGGTTTTTAAAACTGTTTTCGCTAATGATATATTGAAAGAAGCTTTTGTAGCATGGTCTCATTATTTTAAAAAATACGGATATACTCCCGATACTTATAGGCAAGAAAGTATTGTGGACTTGGTGAAGATGCATAGGCAAGGATTTAAAGTATTTCCTGATAATGTCGATATCGTTACAGGAGGATTCCCATGTCAAGATTTTAGCGTAGCGGGAAAAAGAAAGGGCTTTAATTCGCATAAAGATCACAATGGTGATCTGATTAACGGCACTATAATCAATGAGGAAACTCGTGGGAAACTTTACTCATGGATGAAAGAAGTTATAGACATAACAAAGCCTAAAATTTTTATTGCGGAGAATGTTAAAGGACTGGTTAATCTGTCGGATGTAAAAGATATTATACAAAGAGATTTTTCAATGGCCGATGGAGACGGTTATCTGGTTCTACCTCCACAAGTTTTACACGCCGCTAACTACGGAGTGCCACAATCTAGAGAAAGAGTGATCTTTATCGGAATTAAAAAATCAGCTTTAAAAAAATCAGTGTATGACGCTTTAACAAGCGATTCTATACCTGACAAATATAATCCTTATCCTAAACCAACACACGCTCATACATTCGTCGATAACTCTTTAGAGCCATCCGTTACTCTTAAGGATGTATTCGGAATGTTGGCTGAGCCGGATAAAAGCGAAGATCCGTCTCAACAAATATACTCGAAAGCCAAATATATGGGGGCTCATTGTCAAGGGCAAAAAGAAATAAATCTGAATAGTATTGGCCCGACAATTCGTTCGGAACATCATGGCAATATTGAGTATCGCAGATTATCAAAAGAGCATGGCGGCGGGCATTTTGAAGAATTGAATAAATGTTTAATAGAAAGACGATTAACTCCGAGAGAATGCGCTGTCATTCAAACATTCCCTATGGACTATGAGTTTGTAATACCAAGCCCTCATAGAAAGAATGGCTTTATTCTTAGTTCGTCCGCCGCATATAAATTAATTGGCAATGCGGTACCTCCTTTATTAGCTTATCACATAGCAAAAAGAATAGAAAATTTGTGGAATATATATTTTGAATAATATGGTTATCTCTATAAATACCGACCCGCATAGGAACGAATTTGAGTCTTTATTATCAAATATGCTTCATACATTGAAGAAAGAGTCGCATTCTAATCCTAAAGAATATTTAGCGTTGTCAGGTAATAGATTGGAAGGCAAAGTTTTCGATATAATGGAGCATCATGCGACAAATACCCCGTTTGAAGGTTCTATAAAATTAATGTCCGGTCAAAATTTTCCCGATATAATAGCCAGTAATTATTACGGGGTTGAAGTTAAAACAACTAAGTCTAATCATTGGAAATCTACCGGAAGCAGTGTTGCAGAAGGCACAAGAGTTAATGGAATAGAAAGGATTTTTATGTTATTCGGGAAAATATGCGAGCCGATTGATTTTATGTGTCGACCCTATGAAGAATGTCTTGTGTCAGTAGTTGTTACACACTCTCCAAGATACTTAATAGACATGACCTTAGATAAGGGACAAACTTTTTTTGATAAAATAGATATACCCTATGATGAACTTAGAAAACAAGAAAACCCGATAAAAACGATATTGGACTACTATCGAAAACAGCTAAAGCCAGGTGAAACCACTTGGTGGGCTGATACCGGTACTAAAAGTAAAGAAACTAATATGGTTGTACGTTTATGGAGCAGCCTATCAAGAGAAGAGGCTAGCGATCTTAAAATTAAAGGATTTTGTTTATTCCCCGAGCTTTTGAGTAATCGGCAAGATAAATTTTCAAGAATGACATTATGGTTGTCGACCGTGGAAGGCATTATAACATCCAATATTAGAGATAAATATACCGCTGGCGGCCGTGGAGAAATCTTATATAAGAAAGTGAAATACGATATTCCTAAAATCATAAAGAACCTTATAGATTCTTTAGATGCTATAAAAATAATGCTACGAGATATTGATATTGAGTATTTGGAGGAACATTGGGGTGTTCATGTTGATGTGACCATCATATATGAGCAATGGTGTAATTTAGTCTCAGCAACTGCTGCGGAAATAACCGACTTTCCCTTACGGGATTATCTTCGAGTGTAATGGATATATGGGATAAAAACAAACGATCGGAGGTGATGGCTTTAGTTAGAGGAAAGAATACAAAACCAGAAGTCATAGTTCGAAAATATCTTTTTTCCCAAGGTTTCAGATATAGAGTTAATGTCAAGACCCTACCGGGGAAGCCGGACATTGTATTGCCAAAATATAATGCGGTAATTTTCGTACATGGATGCTTTTGGCATGGTCATCAAATAAAGGGTGTTTATCATCGTAGATTTCCAGTTTCTAATGCTGAGTTTTGGCGAAATAAAATAAAGAATAATTCAAATCGAGACATTCAAAATCAAGAGCAACTAAAAGAAATCGGATGGCGTGTATTTGTAATATGGGAGTGTGAACTGTCATCTAAAGAGAAAAGAGAGAATGCTTTTAATAACTTAGTTGGAATTCTTAAAAAAACTTAGTAGTTTTCTCTATTCTTAGAGTCTGTTTAGATTGTCTTTATTCTAACATTTACGTAGTGTAGTATTTTTTAAGCTTTAAACTTCCTGTTCTTTTTCAGCTTCCTTTTTTTCAATATTCAATAGCCGGTTCAACTCTTTGTGATTTGATTGCACATCGGTGAGAGGTACGGTTTCGACCATCGCAAACGAAGGATCGAGGTCGTACATTTGTGTGTCGGAGGTAGCAAATCGTTTGATTATATTATACCATCCCAACATAATTTTTTGTTTTACAGACAGGTCTACATTCCGGAATATACGGTCTACAACCACAAACGTAAAATCGCCTTTCGTATCCGGAAGAGACGGATAGCGCGACGACAAATCAACCTGCCCGGTACGCTCCAGTTCATTTGTAATGAGGCGTACATATTGGTCGGTATGCAACCCTATTTTAAATCCTACATTTATATCCAATCTGAATATTTTTTTTTCTATAAATGTCTTGACCGAATAGCCAAACTCGTAGGGCGAGTCTGTACGCCTTATATTCACAAACCAGTAGGTGTCTGCCCTTTTTGGTTTTTTCTGAAACAGAGAATAAGTTATTTTACTTTCAAGAGCATTTTTATTCTTTGCACGGGTAATGAATACCAAGTTGGTAGCTGTTTTTTCTATCGTATGGTCTTGGCTCATATTATTGATCCGTTCAATATATTTGTTATCCACTTGGTCAAAGTTCGTGTAGTGTTGCTTTATACGCCGTCCGTTGTACCACGAGTACATCATAAAGAAAATAACACCTGCTATCAGCAAAGAGGCAAATCCTCCATGTGCAAATTTTTGCATATTAGCAACGAAGAACCCAAGTTCAATAATCAGAAAAAAAGCGGATAGCCCGATGCTAACCCACAGCGAAACCTGCCTTTTGAGCATATAGAGGAACAACAATGAGGTTGTCATCAGCATACTTAAGGTGATGGAAAGCCCGTATGCGGCTTCCAGATTTGCCGACGACTTGAAAGACACGACAATAACTATACACGAAATCATCAGAAACCAGTTTATGGATGGAATAAACATTTGTCCTTTGATGTTGGTGGGATATTTAATTTTAACGTTAGGCCACAAATTGAGCGAAATAGCTTCGCTTATCACCGTAAACGAACCACTAATAAGTGCTTGGCTGGCAACTACGGCCGCCAGTGTTGCCAAAACAACACCTACAAAGGTGAACCACGAAGGCATCATTGCAAAGAAAGGATTCACCCCGTGATTAATGAGGTTAGGATGGCTTATAATCCATGCGGCCTGACCCAGATAGTTAAGTATGAGCATACTTTTCACAAATATCCACGATACACGTATGTTTTTCAGTCCGCAATGCCCCAAATCGGAATATAAAGCTTCAGCTCCCGTAGTACACAGGAATATAGCTCCAAGAATAACCAACGTGTGCGGCGCTTCTATCAGGAATTTCACGGCATAGTACGGGTTGAATGCCCGCAAAACCGAAAAGTCGCCGATAAAGCGGCCAAATCCGAGTATCCCCAATGTAAGAAACCACACAAGCATAATGGAACCAAAGAACCTCCCCAGTGAGCTTGTGCCCAAAGGTTGCAGTAAGAATATACCGGCCACAATAGTTATTGTTGCAGGGATAACGGGTATTTCAGGAACAATGACATTGAGCCCCTCCATGGCGGTCATGACGGTAATTGCCGGCGTGATTACACCATCGGCCAAAAGTGTTGCCGCACCTATTGCCGCAATGAAATATGCCCATCTGTATTTTTGCCGTATCAGAGCATATAGCGACAGGATGCCTCCCTCGCCGTTATTATCGGCACGAAGGGTTATTACAACATACTTTACGGTTGTTTGTATGGTTAACGTCCAGATAACACACGACACAGCCCCCAGTATATAATCCGGATTAGCCATTTTCCCTGCCGGAAGTGCGCTTATAATGGCTTTCATTACATAAAGCGGGGATGTTCCTATATCTCCATATACCACACCGATAGCTAAGACTAAACCAAGAACTCCAAACGGAACTTTATGCCTGTTTTCTTTCATGACCGTATGAAAATTTTGCTGAACATAATGCTTTATATCTATTATGCAATATTAGTCATTTTTTTAAGATTTTGCATGTCGATTCGAAATGTAAAATATAAAGAAGAAGTTTATCAATAAATTTGTGAAAAAAGCCTCTATTTGTCTATATTTGTTCCGGATATCTACAACAGCAAATTGTTTTTACATGAAAAAAAGCCTTTTTTGCATATTTACTTTTATTCTGATTCTGGCTTCGTCGTGCAGTATTCAGAAAAATATCCCACAAGAACAATATTTGCTGGACAAAGTTGATATAAAAGCCGATAATAAGAAAGTAGACATTGCCGAGCTCGAAGCTTTCCTGCGGCAAGAACCCAATTCAAGCTTTCCGTTGTTAGGTAAAGTCCGCCTACGGCTTTACAATATGGCAGGGCAGGATACCTCAAAATGGATGACGCGCTTTATCCGCAAGATAGGCGAACCCCCTGTCATTTACAATCGGGGGCTGACCGGAACTTCAATAACCCAAATACAGCGAGAACTGATAAATAAAGGCTATCTGAATGCTAAGGTAGATACCATTCTGGAGGTTAAGGATAAGAAAATGAAAGTAACGTACAACGTAAAAGCCGATAAACCTTATACAATACGTACTTACGATTTCGGGAAAAATCCCAACCATCCGCACATGGATAAAATACTGTTCTATTACAAAAGGTTGTCAGGGATACATCCGGGCGATATGTTCGACCAAGACAATCTGGAAGAGGAAAAGGTCAATATCGCAAATTTCTTCCGGAATGTAGGATATTACTCCTTCTCGAAAGAGTATGTATACTTCAAGGCCGATACAACAGTAGGCAACCGGCAGGTAGACTTGTTCCTCTCGTTCTATCCCGAGAATAAAGACAGTACGGTGTTTCATAAGTTCAATATCCGCAATACAACCGTGCTTAGCGGTGTAAGAAAATGGAATCAGGAGCTACAAACCAAGTTAGACACAACAACTTACCGGGGATTGACCATTGTGCGCGGACCGAGTAATTTCCTGCGCAATTCCACAATCTACCGTAACACCCACCTACGTCCCGGCAAGAGGTATTCCGATTATTATTATACCAACACATATTCTGCCTTCAGCGGAATGGGTACTGTGCGGCAAACACAGATTTTGTTCACCCCTGTTGCAACACCCGACAGTGTGAAGCTTGTCGATGCCCTCATAGAAGTAAAACCCGCCAATCCTCACTGGTTTCAATTGGGAATTGACGGAACCAATACCGCTGGCGATTTAGGTATTGCTCCTCATGCTTCGTACCAGCATCAGAACCTGTTTAATGGAGGGGAAGTATTTAGTGTAAAGCTGAAAGGGGCATACGAATTTATCACAGGGTCGAACAGTTCGGATATATTGAACCAGAATTTTTATGAATATGGGATTGAAAGTGCTATATCATTCCCTCAATTTTTATTCCCTTGGCTTAAAAGTGATTGGAGAAATCTGCCATCGGCCAGTACACAATTTTCAGTTGGGTTGAACAATCAGCACCGCCCCGAATATACACGTCAGTTTTTTAATACCACAATCACATACCGCTGGACTACAAAACGAAACCGGCTGAGGCATTCTCTCGACTTGATAGACGTAAACTATATACGCATGCCGTCTATCTCGGCCAAATTCGACTCCATTATATCCAACCCCGACAATGCTTTGTACAGAACTATGTACCAAAACCAATTAATATCGCGCATAGGCTACACGGGGGTATACGTCAATTCTTCGTCCGGAAGGGTAAAGCGCGACAATTACACCCTGCGCTTCGGAGCCGATTGGGGGGGCTTGCTGCCTCGTTTGGCAACTTCGTTTGATTCGCCTTCAAGAAACAGCGACGGGCAAAAACAGATACTGGGTATCGCTTATGCCGAATATATAAAGGGGGACATCAGTTTTGCCCATACCCGGATGCTGAATAAAACCGGTTCGGTTGCATACAGGATAGCCCTTGGTGTGGCATATCCTTTTGGCAACTCAAACGTTATGCCTTTTGAGCGGCGTTATTTTGGGGGTGGGTCTAACAGCGTGCGCGGGTGGAGTACCCGGCGGTTGGGTCCCGGATCATACAAACCGGGAGCAACAAACGATTTTGTGAACCAAACAGGTGATATAAAGCTCGACTTGAATCTCGAATACAGGTCTAAAGCAACCGATTATATCGAACTGGCAGCATTTCTCGACGCCGGAAACATCTGGACTATCAAGAAATATGATGAACAACCCGGTGGCGAATTTTCTTTCTCGAAATTCTATAAAGAACTTGCTTTTTCTTATGGTGTAGGGCTTCGTTTCGATCTTGGGTTCTTACTGCTTCGCCTCGATGTAGGAATGAAAGCTTACGATCCCGCACGCGACGAAGGCGACCGTTGGGTTATTTACCGCCCTAAAGTAAGCCGTGATATAGCATGGCACTTTGCCATAGGTTATCCGTTCTGATATTTCCCAAAGCTAAAACTATGGTGCATAAATATGAATGCCGATTTTATAAACTTAACAACAGAAAATATTATCGATGAGCATTTATGCTGCATTATCCGCAGTAAAAAGCCTCATCCGGGAATTGATGCAAAGCGTAGATGGCTTTCAGACCGACTAAAAGAAGGTCATGTTTTTAGAAAGTTGAATGCAAAGGCTACTGTTTTCATTGAATACGCTCCTCTTGAAACAGCATGGGTTCCTATAACCGGCAGCAACTATCTTTATGTGTATTGTTTATGGGTTTTAGGCAGCTACAAAGGGAAAGGCTATGGGAAATCGCTGATAGAGTACTGCTTAACCGATGCTAAAGAAAAAGGCAAATCGGGCATTTGTATGCTCGGCGCAACAAAACAAAAAGCTTGGCTTTCAGACCAATCGTTCGCCAAAAAGTTTGGCTTTGAGGTTGTTGATACTACCGATAACGGATACGAATTGCTTGCACTTTCTTTTGACGGAACAACTCCAAAATTCGCACAAAGTGCTAAAAAACAAAATATTGAAAGCAAGGAATTAACTATCTATTACGATATGCAATGCCCCTATGTTCATCAAAACATTGAGACAATAAAACAATATTGCAAAATACACAACATTCCTCTATCTCTAATCCAAGTGGATACGCTGCAAAAAGCAAAAGAATTGCCATGTGTTTTCAACAATTGGGCTGTGTTTTACAAAGGAAGTTTTGAGACAGTGAATTTGTTGGATATCGGATATTTAAAAAGAATACTCAAAAAATGAAAATATAGTGAACACCGAAAGTCATTGTAAGCTTGCTTGTGAATGTATTTCGGTGTGTATTCACATCGCTGTTTGGTAATTCAGTAAAGATAACGGTATCGAGCAGATACTCCTAAATTCACAAGCACTTACTAATTCTCTTTATTTTTGCTTACTTTTCGGGAGTCTTTTCACTATATTTGTATAGGTTTTATCTATATATGACGAGAAAATATTACCTTTCGATTTCGATAAACGGGTAAAACCAAGTAAAAAATTAAATTATTAAACAACTAATTATCAAATAAAAACAACTATGCACAATTGGTTTGAATGCAAGGTCAGCTATGACAAAACCCTTGAAAACGGAATACAAAAAAAAGTATCGGAGCCTTATTTGGTAGATGCCTTGTCGTTCACCGAAGCCGAAGCTCGCATCATTGAAGAATTGAGGCCTTATATCAGTGGCGAATTCACCATTGCCGATATTAAAAGGGCAAAACTGTCGGAGTTGTTTTTCAACGAAAACGGCGACCGTTATTATAAAGCAAAAGTGTATTTTATCACACTCGACGAAAAAAGCGGATCGGAAAAGAAAACAGCGGCACAAATGCTGGCGCAGGCATCCGATATAAAAGAAGCTCTGACCGTTGTTGAAAAAGGAATGGAAGGCACTCTGGCCGACTATGTGATTGCCAGCCTTACCGAAACAGCCATCATGGATGTTTTCCCCTATTCTGCCAACGAAAAGAACGTGAATCCCGAACAAAACAATTCATAGTACAATGAGCATTACTGAAAATCTGAACGGAATATTGGCAACCATCCCCCATGGGGTGAAGCTTGTTGCCGTATCGAAGTTCCATCCTGCCTCTGCCGCTAAAGAGGCCTACGATGCCGGACAAAGAATTTTTGGTGAAAGCCGCATGCAAGAAGTGGTTCAGAAAAGCCCTCAATTGCCTGCCGATATCGAATGGCATTTTATAGGGCATTTGCAAACCAACAAGGTAAAATCTATAGTTCCTTTCACCCACACCATTCATAGTGTAGACAGTTGGAAGCTCTTGCAGGAAATAGAAAAACAGGCACAGCTGGCAGGGAGGGAAATAAACTGCCTCCTGGAAATTCATATTGCCCAAGAAGAAAGCAAATACGGGCTCACATTCGATACATGCAAAACCTTGCTCGAAACCGAAAATTGGCGAGAGCTTAAATATGCAAAAATTGCCGGAGTGATGGGCATGGCAACCAATACAGACAACGAATCGGTAATAAGGAGCGAATTCCGGGCGTTAAAAGAATATTTTAACCAGCTAAAACAAAGCTATTTCAAAGAATTTGACTATTTTCGGGAAATATCAATGGGAATGTCGCACGATTATCAGATAGCCATACAAGAAGGAGCTACGATGGTAAGAGTAGGCTCCTTGATATTCGGAAACCGAGAATACTAAATTATTTACCCTATCAGTTTTTCCATTATGAACATACAACAATTAGAATACATTATTGCTGTCGATAATCATCGTCATTTTGCGAAAGCTGCCGAAGCATCGTTCGTTACACAACCTACGCTGAGTATGATGATACAAAAGCTCGAAGACGAACTGGGGGTTAAAATATTTGACCGGAGCCAACTTCCGGTACAGCCAACGGAAATCGGAACGCAGGTAATCAATCAGGCGCGTGTCATCGTATCGCAGGTAAAGCAGGTAAAAGAGATTATACAAGAAGAAAAAGGGGTTGTGCAAGGCATTTTCCGCTTGGGTATCATACCTACAATCGCGCCCTATCTTTTACCTAAACTGATGCAGTTTCATGACGAAAACGGGTTCGATATCCAACTCAATATAGAAGAAACCACAACCGGACAGATAACCGAGCGATTGCTAAATGGATCGTTAGACGGGGCTATTCTTGCCACTCCCTTAAAAAACGACAAACTGAAAGAATATCCTATATATTACGAAAAATTCTATGCATACGTATCGCCTCGCGAAACATCGCTCTACGCCAAAAAAGAACTGGAAGAAGACGACCTGAACATAAACCGCCTGTGGCTTCTGGAAGAAGAGCATTGCTTCCGCACGCAAATACTAAGAATTTGTAATCTGCGCAAACGCAAAAGTTCGCATAGTCTTTTCTCATACGAAGCAGGCAGTATCAGTACTCTGATTAATATTGTTGATAACAATAGCGGGTTGACTATAATTCCGGAGATGGCAATTGACGGATTGAGCGAACGCCAGAAAAAGAATGTCCGCCCCTTGGTGGGTATCACTCCTGTCAGAGAAGTGAGCCTTGTTACCCGTAAAGACTTCCTCAGAGAACGTGTTGTTAAAATACTGATTGACGAAACAAAGCAATCCGTTCCCAAAAGCCTGCTGGATACTTCTTTAAAGAGATTTATTATAGATTTTAAATAGCTTTTTGACTATAACTGTTCCAAAAAAAGAGTTGTGAAAAACATAATCACAACTCTTTTTTCTATATATCTAATCGTTTGTTCTCTCTTTACAGGATATCAATGCAATCTTCCAAACGATTGCCCCGCGATCCTTTTATCAATATATATTGATTTTCAAGCGGATTTTTTGAGAGGTATTCTTTCAACGTATCCGAACTTTCGTATCGGGGATACTGGTAGGTATTCACTTGCTCAAAACTTGAGCCTACAAAAAAAACATTCTGGAATTTATGGTCGGCTATATAGTCGACCAAACGTTGATGTTCTTTTTGGCTGTCGTCTCCCAGCTCGCGCATCTCTCCAAGAATTAAAGTCTTGTTAGTAGCGTCTATGTGCCTGAAATTTTCCAAGGCAGCATGCATGCTGGTAGGATTAGCATTGTAGGCGTCTATTATAAGTATATTTTTACCGGTTTTCTTCAGTTGCGAGCGGTTATTGACAGGTTCATATTCTTCTAAAGCCTCATTGATGAGTTCTGTACGAACCCCAAAATACCGCCCTATGGCTATTGCGGCTAACGCATTCGACAGATTGTAGTCGCCAACCAGCTTTGTCTGTACCAAACAATCGGAGTCGAGCGAGCGCCATGCAAATTTAAGGCAAGGAGTTAAGGCCAATACTTTTCCGGAGATAAATAAATCTTCGTTCTCCCCGTAATAGATAGGCATCATTCCTTCAGCAATTTTAGACAGATACCTATTGTTATAATCAATAAATATCTTGCCATCTTCGCTATCACGGATATAATCGTAAAGCTCCCCTTTGGTTTTTATCACATTCTCGAACGAGCCAAAACCTTCTAAATGGGCCTGTCCTACGTTGGTAATCAAACCATAATCGGGTTCAACTATTTTTGCCAGAAACTTAATTTCGCCCGGATGGTTGGCTCCCATCTCTATCACCGCCACATCATGCTGACGTGTCATTTTTAATAAAGTAAGCGGAACACCAATATGGTTATTCAGATTACCTTCGGTATATATTACATTATACTCTTTACGTAATACTGCGGCTATCAACTCCTTTGTGGTTGTTTTTCCATTTGTTCCTGTGATGGCTATTATCGGGAGTTTAAGCTGACGGCGATGGTAATTTGCTAATTCCTGTAATGTTTCGAGCACGTCGCTCACAAGGATTATCTTGTCATTTACAACCAGAGGTTCTTCATCAACAACAGCATAACGGCAACCAGACTCCAAAGCTTTTTGCGCATACTCATTTCCATTAAAATTAGAGCCTTTCAGAGCAAAAAAAATGGAATCGGGCAAACAGTTTCGGGTATCGGTTGTTATTTGGGGATGCAGCTTATATAGCTCGTAGAGCGAGGATATTTCCATGATTATCGAATCTTAATTTAGTATCAAATTACACCTATACAATAAATAAACGAATAGGAGGTATTTTTGTTTTCTTTTAAACCTTGAAATAATTTTAAAAATCAATAATACCACCTATTACGAAGATACATTAACTTTTCAAGCAAACATAACTTCTTTCCAGAATATTTTTATGTATTGTCTTTTATTCATCCAAATCTAACATTGCCTTGATCCATTCAGGAACAAGTGCTTCCCTTTCGTTTACAAAATTTTCGTATTCCTCATTTTCGAAGGTACACATTTTAAAAATAAACGATTTACCGACAACCGGCAAAATAGTCAGAGAAACTATGTTTACGAATACATGTAAAGGTGTTATACCTAATTTCTTTTTAGAGATATGGTCGCCCAATTGCTTAAAGAAATAGCTATTTTGCATACTATCCTGTGGTATTCCTATTTTTCTTATCAAACGGTCGGGGTTAGTCTGTATTTCGCGAAAAACAAATAACGGCAAATGAGGGTTTGTTTTGTACATATTGACATAGCTCTTCACTATTTCTTGTATCTTGAACGATAAACTCGTCTGTTCATTATTTACTATCTTATTCAGAAACGAAAACATATCTTGCATGCAATCGAACATTATAATATCGAACAGATTTTCTTTGCTACGGAAATAATAATTCACCAGAGCAACATTAACCTCGGCCAATTCTGCGATGTCACGTATCCGGGTAGCATTAAAACCTTTTTCAAGAAACTCTCCACGAGCAGCAATTCTAATTTTTTCTTCAGTTTTCAAATTATCGTCTATCATACTATTCGGAAATACATAGTTATTAAAAACAAATTCAGAGATGTGAATACAAGCATCACAGAAAACTTATATTACACAACAAACATAAATTAAAGATATAACTTTACATTCCGTTTAAAACATACTTTAATTTTTTATGCCAGCTATTTACTTTTCTTACAATAAAACAGCCGGAAATATACAAAAATGCATATTTCCGGCTGTTTTACTGGTTGTCTAAAAAGGATAGACTATCTGATATTTTTAATTAAAATACGTAGTTAACACCAAACTGAATTTGGCTTAGATCAAAATCAAATCCCCAAGTATTTGTTTTTTTAGTTCCGCCATCATAATAGTGTCCTTCATTATCAAGAAAGGCTTGATCTTCGTTAATATGTTTGTATCCTAAGAAACCAACACGTGCCGTAAGACTAAGTTTATCTGAAATACCAAAATTAAATCCGGGTTGAAAACCTACGTTAAAATAGTCTGCTTCGGCTTTAGATTTTTTGTTTTTACCATGAGTATATTCCACACCTCCGTCAACAAAAACAGAACCGCGGTCAAATTTATACGCATAATAACGAGCAAAAGGTGCAACAACAAAATTGTAACCTTTATCTCCATCAAAAAGATCGTATGCTCCTGATGTTGTTACAACACCAAATTTAAGTCCAAAAGCAAATTTATCTGTTTGGTTGTAACCTATTTCACCCAATACTTTAACTCCGGTTACATCTTTTTGGCTTTTTCCGGCCAATTTAGGAGCATGAGTTGTCATACCAATATTTGCTCCTACCCATGTTTGCCCCACTTCTTGTGCATTCATCGAAAATACACAAAGAACAAGAACAAGAGTAAATAATAATTTCTTCATTGTCTTCTTTTTTTAGTTATCAACATTATAGAATGCTATAATGTCTGAAATTTTGTTCTTAAAGTGTATTTTATTTAGAATATAAAGCTAAGACCAAATTGGAATTGAGACATATCGAAGTCAAAACCAAGACTGTTATCCCTAACTTTACTGTCTTTTACTCCTTTCAAAACTGATTTCTCATGTTTGTAACCTAAGAAACCAAGTTTTCCGGTCAAAGCCAATGTGTTTGACAATTTAACGGCAACACCCGGACGGAAACCAATTTCCAAATCTGTTGTTTCTGATTTGAATGGTTTTCTTTTTCCTTCAAGATAAGAGTAAGTAGCACCACCGTCAACGAAAAGACTACCAAGATCGCCTTTCAAGAAAGTGTAACGTGCAAATGCTCCAAAAAGGTAACCATCTTCTCTGGTTGGCGCTTCTATTCCATTATAGTTTCTCACGTCTTCTACATGAGTATATCCTAAATTTACTCCTACTCCTAAGTTTTCTGTAATAACATATCCTATTTCAGGAACAAATTTGAAAGAAGTGTAAGATTTAGATTTTGTATCAGTAATAGCTTCATTTTCAATTTTAATGCTTTTCATACTAAAACCTAACGACCCACCAGCCCAGAATTGTCCAACTTCCTGAGCATTTACAGTTAGTACTCCAAGAGCAAGAGCAAGAGTAAGAAATAATTTTTTCATAACCTTCAATTTTAATTTAAAAATATATTTTCTGTAAAACTATGCAAATATAGTTTATATATTTGTTAAATTGATGTGCGGATGACATTTTTTGTGTCGTAACGCCTCCAAAACATGTATTATATAACACATTTCAGACTATCGATGAGCAAATGGGCTTTCATCAAATTTACAAATATATGAGGCAAGATAGTTTATTTTTTTGAAAAATATCGTTTGCTACGGCAAATAAATCGTCTTCTTTTATCAAATTTATCTTGCTGTAAGTTTCCGAGGGGCTATCAAAATGATTGTAGTGCAAAAAGTTTTTCCCCAACGATTGGGCTATGCTTTCGTTATTGTCGCTATGGACGGCAATCTGTCCCAACAGCTGTTTTTTAGCTGTTTGGAATTGTCGGGACGTCAGCCCTCCTCTGCAAAGCGCATCCAATTCCTTATATACTAATTCGATACATTTTCCGAAATTTTTCTCATCCGTACCAAAGTAGATAGAAAACATTCCCGTATCGCTAAAAGACGAGATACTCGACTCCACATTATATACATATCCTTTTTTCTCGCGGAGCGACAAGTTAAGCCGGCTATTCATGCCCGGCCCCCCTAAAATATTGTTCAATAAATAAAGGGCATGTCTTTTAGGATCGTGCAGGGTATATGCCGTTGCGCCTATTATAGCATGCACCTGCGATGTTTCCTTATTCACTTTTACTTCCGATGGCACATTATTCGCAGGTTTTATCCTCTCTGTATTTCGTGGCGAGGAACATATTCCTGCCAGATATTTTTCAGCTAAACGGACAATTTTTTCGAACTTGGTTTGTCCATACGAGAAAAAAACCATGTTTTCAGGAACATAGTATTTCGAGAAAAATCGCTTTGCTTTTTCAGTATCGAAAGTCAACAGAGATTCTTTTGTGCCCAAAATATTATGCCCGAACTGTGTGCTTCTGAATAAAAGATTTTCAAATTCATCAAAAATAAGCTCCGAAGGGCTGTCCTCATACGAATTTATCTCATCTATAATAACCTCAACTTCTTTGTCTATCTCCTTCTGCGGAAAGTCGGAGCTGAAAATCATGTCACTCAACAGTTCAAAAATCCTTTCGAAATCTTCCTCAAGAAAGGCCGAATAAAGAACCGTTTCTTCCTTATTGGTATAAGCGTTCAAGTCCCCACCTACGGCCTCTACCCTATTTATTATGTGGCGGGATGTCCGTTTGGCTGTGCCCTTAAAGAGCATATGCTCAATAAAGTGAGCCATTCCATACTCATCGTCGGCCTCGTCGCGAGTGCCTACATTGACTATAAAACCGGCATACGAAACCCTGCTTGTATTATGTTTATGCACCAAACGGAGGCCATTCTGTAAAGTATATGACTGATAGTTAACCATTAAGAATTTTATATCGATTTTATTAATCTTTCTTCATGTAATGAGCCCTTTCTTCGGGCGAAAGCTTTTCTATTGCGTACCGGAGCATAGTCCGTGGCATTGCCCGGTAATGCTTGTCGAGAAACGCTATCAATACCTCTTTGTCGCGTTTGCCTGCCTCCCGGAGCATCCAGCCTGTTGCCTTGTGCATCAAATCGTGCTTATGGGTGAGGAATATTTCCGAAAGACGGACGGTATCTTCAAAATCGTTTTGCTTTATAAAAGCGAAAGTAGATATGATGGCAATTCGCTGATTCCAAAGCAGACTGCTTGCGGCAAGATTGTACAAAACGCTTCGGTCTGTTTTATCTGCCAGATATTCGCCCACAATATCACGGGCACTGAGATCAACCAAATCCCAGTTATTTATACGTTCGGTATTGGCCAGATAAAAATCTACAATTTTCTTTTTCTCATCCTTCTTTGCGCCCTTAAATAACTCTACCAGAATCAGCAAGGCACACAGCCGGCATTCGTGATACTGGCTCTGCAAAAGTTTCTCGATTTCATCAACCGGCATTAGTTTATTTGCCTTGGCAACCTTACGGGTATCGGGAACAACTACTCCAATAAACTTGTCGCCCTCGCCATACTGTCCTTCTCCTGTCTTAAAAAAGTAAGGAAGAAAATCCCTTTTTTCAGGGGTTGAATACCCTTCTAATTGGGTTTGGATATCTTTTGCGGTCACCATATATATAAGACGGATGTTTTGTTATCGAATTCTTTTCTTCACCCCGAAAAAGTAAAGAAGCGAACAAAAATAACCATTTTTCCCGAATACCGTTTAGCAATACTCCAGACGAATGATTATTTCATACTTTATGTCGATTCATTTTAGCAGTTTGTCGATTTTTGTTGCACAGGATACTATCCATATATAAATTTGTTATGTTGAATAAGCAACACATGGAATATATAGTATAAGGTAAAAGCATTGGTTTAGGTAATAAAAAGAAAAACCTCTCTTTGAAACGGATCATCGAGAGGTTTTTCAATATAGCTTTATTCTTATTTCCGTAAGCCGGCAATGCTTTCTTCGAGCGTTTTAATTTTGCTCTCGGCATCGGCTTGTTTTTTACGTTCCATTTCAACCACTTCGGGTTTAGCATTGGCAACAAACCGCTCGTTGCTCAGTTTTTTCATTACAGAATTCAAGAATCCTTTGGTGTATTTAAGTTCTTCTTCCATCTTGGCAAGTTCTTCCTCTACATTAACGTTGTCGCCAAGCGGTATGGCAAACTCGGTTGTACCTACCATAAAAGAAGAAGCGGCAGACGGTTTTTCAGTCACACCGTTTATTGCCAAAAGGTTACCCATCTTCTTTACCACAGGGGCAAAAGCCGTATCAAAACTACCTACAACATTCAACTCTAAAACATCCTTATTAGGAATATTTTTCTGCAAACGAACGGTACGGATGCCCGACACAATCTCTTTTACGACATCGAACGCCGACAAATAGTCTCCTTCAAAATCCGTAGGACGAGGCATATCCGTATTCATGATGCTTTCGCCGTCTTTGCGTTCTTCCAAGGCTTGCCACAACTCTTCGGTGATGAAAGGCATAAAAGGATGGAGCAAACGCAAAAGCGAGTCGAAGAAGTCTAACGTAGCCCGGTACGTTGCCGCATCTATCGGCTTTTGATAAGCAGGTTTAATCATCTCCAGATACCATGACGAAAACTCGTCCCAAAACAGTTTGTAGACATTCATCAGGGCTTCCGACAGGCGATATTTTCCGAACGAATCATTCATTTCGTCTACCGTCTTTGCCAAAACCGATTTGAACCATCTGACGGCAATAGCTGCCGATTCGGGTTGTTCTGCCGCAGAGTCTACCTCCCACCCTTTTATCAGGCGGAAAGCATTCCATATCTTATTGTTGAAGTTACGTCCTTGCTCGCAAAGCGCTTCATCGAACGGAATATCGTTTCCGGCAGGGGCAGTAAGCAATAAGCCCATACGTACACCATCGGCTCCATATTTATCCATGAGTTCTATCGGGTCGGGCGAGTTACCGAGCTGTTTCGACATTTTGCGCCCCAGCTTATCGCGCACTATCCCCGTGAAATACACATTGCTGAAACAAGCCTGCTGGCGATATTCGTACCCTGCCATAATCATACGCGCCACCCAAAAGAAGATAATATCGGGGGCTGTTACCAAATCGTTGGTAGGATAGTAATAACTTATGTCCTTATTGTCGGGATGATTTATTCCGTCGAACACCGAAATAGGCCACAGCCACGACGAGAACCACGTATCCAGACAGTCTTCGTCGCGCCGGAGGTCGGATTGCTGCAACGCGGGATTTTTTTTGCGGGCCTCTTCCAATGCTTTTTCGGGTGTTTCCCCAACCACATAACCTCCTTCGGGCAGGTAGTATGCCGGAATCTGATGTCCCCACCACAACTGGCGGCTTATGCACCAATCCTTGATACCTTCCATCCAGTGGCGGTACGTGTTTTTATATTTTGCGGGATAGAACTTAATGGTATCGTTGGCCACAGCCTCGGCTGCCGGTTTGGCAAGGGTTTCCATTTTCAGGAACCACTGCATGGAAAGCTTTGGTTCGATAGGCACATTGGTACGTTCCGAGTATCCTACCTTGTTGGTATAGGGTTCTGTTTTTTCGAGCAAATCGCCTGCTTCAAGGTCTTTTTCTATTTGCTTGCGGACATCGAAACGGTCCATACCTTCGTACTGCAAACCGTTTGTGTTGAGCGTTCCGTTATCGTTGAAGATATCTATTGCTTCGAGGTTATATTTTTCGCCCAGCATGTAGTCGTTCACATCGTGGGCGGGGGTTACCTTCAGGCAACCTGTACCAAATTCCGTGTCCACATATTCGTCCTCAATAATAGGCACTACACGGTTCACAAGGGGTACAATCACTTTTTTGCCTTTCAGGAAGGCTGTTTTTTCATCGTTGGGGTTTATACATACGGCAACGTCGCCAAAAATTGTTTCGGGGCGGGTTGTTGCTATCACCGCATAGCCGTTTTCGCCTTCAATTTTATAGCGCAGATAGTATAGTTTTCCGTGCTCTTCCCTGTGGATAACTTCTTCGTCCGAAAGAGCCGTTGTTGCCTGTGGATCCCAATTCACCATACGTACACCACGGTATATAAGGCCTTTGTTATACAAATCGACAAAGACTTTATATACACTCTCGGAACGTGGCTCGTCCATCGTGAAGCAAGTCCTGTCCCAATCGCACGAAGCTCCCAGCTTACGCAACTGTTGCAGGATGATGCCACCGTGCTTATCGGTCCACTCCCAAGCGTGTTTCAGAAATTCATCGCGGGTAAGGCTGTTTTTATCAATCCCTTCCGATGCCAGCTTTGCAACCACCTTAGCTTCGGTAGCTATCGAAGCATGGTCTGTGCCGGGTACCCAGCAAGCATTTTTACCCATCATACGGGCACGGCGCACCAACACATCCTGAATAGTATTGTTGAGCATATGCCCCATATGCAGTACACCCGTTACGTTTGGAGGCGGAATGACGACAGTGAAAGGCTCTCTGCTATCAGGTTCTGAATGAAAGAATTTTTTCTCCAACCAATACTGGTACCATTTGCCTTCAACCTCGGCAGGGTTGTACTTACTTGCTATATCCATACTTTTTTCTAAAATATAAGGTAAAAATATTACGAAAGGCAAAAATAAGAAATTGTTTGCATAGATTTGGTACTTAATGCAATCTTTGCATTAAAAAGACTTACCCAAGTACCCGTTTTCTTTTGAACAAAGACAGGTTCATCAGCGTAATAGCCAACAGGATAAGGACTATCCCCAGCCATTGCAGACCGTCGGTTTGCTCATGCAGAAATATGTGTGCCATCATTACAGAAACAGGCAGTTCTACAGCTGCCAAAATACTGCCTAAGCCAAGCCCCGCAAGTGGCATCCCTTTAGCAAACAAAAGGGGTGGAAGCACTGCTCCGAAGATGGCGAGCAGTAATCCCCATTTCCAAAAAACGGAAACATCGAACTGCTGCGTAAGCGAATATCCCCACACAAGGGTAACGGTGATAAGGGCTCCCATCAGAATATACAAGGAGCGGGAAAGCGTGGAATTATGGATAGCTATACGGTTCGATGTAAACATACTGAAAGTGTATGCCAAAGCCGCAAGCAATCCCCAGAACACCCCCCGGACGTCAAGGTGTACATCAGTCTTTTGCAGGCTTGTTGCCAAAACAGTCCCCACAAGCACAACCACAATAGCCACAAACTGGCTCGCTGTGGGTTTTCGCTTGTTTATAACCATATCTACAACCGTGCCCATCCAAACCGATTGCATCAGCAGGACAATACCTACCGACACTTCTACATAACCCAACGACAGGTAGTAAAATACACTACTCAGCCCCATAGGTATTCCGCCGGCAACAAGCCGCAATTTATTCTTTTTTGTGGGAATATGTACAGACGAAGTATTGCCTTTTAGCCGTAAACAAATATAAGCTACAAACAGAAACAAAAAACCCAGAAAAGTTTGGGCAAACGTGAGTTCGGCAGTAGAAAAGCCTTCTTCGCCACCCAGTTTTACGAATGTAGCCAACACCCCGTAGCTCATAGCTCCGGCAAGAACAAAAAGAACCCCTTTCAGTTTATTGGGTATCATTTACGAAGATCGTTTCCTTGTTCTAAAATATTTTCGAGTAAGCCTCCGCAAGCATCTTCCAGCAAGTCTAACACCAGCTCAAAGCCATCCGCACCCGAGTAATAAGGGTCGGGAACATGGTCGTAGCTATATTTCCGGGAGAAGTCCGTCATCCGGTAAACTTTCTGCCCCGATTCCAAGTCGGGGCTAAGGCGCATAATATTGTTGTAGTTACTATCGTCCATCGCCAAGATTATATCGAAATCGTCGAAGTCCTGAACATCAAATTTACGTGCCCGCGAGTTGAAGTCGTATCCCCGGCGTGCTCCATGTTGCCGCATACGGGCATCGGGCAGTTCGCCAATATGCCAACCTCCCGTACCTGCCGAGTCTATGAAAAACCGATGGGCGAGGCCTTTATCTTCCACCAATTTTTTGAATATCCCCTCTCCTGCCGGAGAACGGCATATATTACCCAGACAGACGAACAAAACCTTATATTCTTTTTGATTATTATCCATTAACGTAATCTGATTTATTGATTCACTCACAATTAGCTTTTATATGAATTGTACGAAACCGTTTCGGAGACAGGTTTACGCTTCTTTTCTCTCAGTTCCTGAGCCGAATAACCGATAATGATATCCAGAATCACCCTGCGTGAATCGGGTATATTGAGCAGTTTCTTCATCTTCGACTCATTAAACCACCCCAAGATGCAACTTCCCAACCCTTCAGCCTGAGCAGCCAAGGTAATATGAGCCGCAGCGATGCCAAGATCCACAAAAGCAAAATGCTTGTCTTTCACCATTCCGCCAATACCCGATGTGATATTCACCTTTTCTTCAACAACAACGATATGTACAGGAGCCTGTTTAGTAAAATGATTCATCCCCAGCAACTTTGCCGAGGCAGCATCGCCCACTTTATCCTTTAGTTCGGGTTGGTCAACAACAATAAAATGCCAAGGCTGTGCATTACATGCCGATGGCGACAAACGAGCCGCTTCTATAATGCGCTCTATCTTCTCTTTTTCGACCAAGCGGTTGGTGTCGAACTTACGGGTGCTTTGCCTTTCCTTAACAAGGTCTAAAAAATCCATCGTGATAATTTTTTATATGATACACAAAATTAGTGTTTTATAATATAACAAAGAAGGGCTTCGCGATAAATTAATCGCAAAGCCCTTGCTATTCTATAAAATATTATCTTAATATCTGTAATGATCTGGTTTATAAGGACCTTCAACAGGTACACCTATATAATCGGCTTGGTCTTGAGAGAGTTTGGTAAGTTTAACCCCAATCTGGTCAAGGTGCAAGCGGGCAACCTCTTCGTCCAAATGTTTAGGCAAGCGATAAACGTTTACTTCGTAATCCTTTTGCCACAATTCTATCTGAGCCAATGTCTGGTTTGTGAACGAATTACTCATCACAAACGATGGATGGCCTGTTGCACAGCCCAAGTTCACCAAACGTCCGTCAGCAAGCAAGAAAATAGAATTTCCGGTAGGGAAAGTATATTTATCTACCTGAGGTTTTATGTTGATGTGTTTAACTCCGGGGAAGTTAACAAGCTTATCTACTTGTATTTCGTTATCGAAGTGACCTATGTTACAAACAATAGCCTGATCTTTCATCAACTTCATGTGGTCGATAGTGATAATATCGCGGTTTCCGGTTGTTGTAACAAAAAGATTGCCTTCTTTGAGCGCGTCTTCCATAGTTGTTACCTCAAAGCCTTCCATAGCTGCTTGCAGAGCGCAGATAGGGTCTATTTCGGTAACAATAACACGCGCACCGTAAGAACGCAAAGAATGCGCACAGCCCTTACCCACGTCGCCATATCCGGCCACAACAGCCACTTTTCCGGCAATCATTACATCGGTAGCACGTTTAATACCATCGGCAAGCGACTCACGGCATCCGTAAAGGTTATCGAATTTCGATTTTGTAACCGAATCGTTTACATTAATAGCAGGGATCAACAGTTCGCCACGTTCCATCATCTGATACAAGCGGTGAACACCTGTTGTAGTCTCTTCCGATACGCCTTTCCATTCGGCAACAGTGCGATGCCAGCGTTGATTGTCTTCGGCCAAGATACGCTTCAAGGTATCAAGAATCACTTGTTCTTCGTGGCTCGATGCTTTGCGGTTAAGGATTTCGGCATCGTCTTCGGCTTTATACCCCGTATGTATAAGCAAGGTTGCATCGCCTCCGTCGTCAACAATGAGGTGCGGGCCTTTTCCTCCCGGAAAACGCAAAGCCTGTTCGGTACACCACCAGTATTCTTCAAGCGTCTCACCTTTCCATGCAAACACAGGGATGCCTGCCGCTGCGATAGCCGCCGCCGCATGATCTTGTGTAGAAAAAATATTACAACTCGCCCAACGGATATCCGCGCCCAGTTCTTTCAGGGTTTCAATCAGAACCGCAGTTTGTACCGTCATATGCAGCGAGCCCATAATACGAGCACCTTTCAGCGGTTTCGAAGCTCCATATTTTTTACGCAATGCCATCAGTCCGGGCATTTCGTGTTCTGCTATGTCTAACTCCTTACGTCCAAAATCCGCAAGGTTGATGTCGGCCACCAGATACGGAAGGTCTGGTAATAGTTCTTTTGCCATAATCTTTTTTTTGTATTTATTTGTTATATAAGATTTTAAAATTTCAGTGCCGCAAAGGTACAAATATTCTCTTTTACACACACACTCATTTATAAACTATTCACTCATACACAGATATAAAAAAGGAGCCTCCGAAAAAAGGCTCCTTATTAGATTTATGCTAAAGGCATGTCTATTTCAAATTCAATTTCTTTGCAATATCTTTTGGCAAAGCGTCTTTATGGATAATAAAGTTCATTGTTTTGTATCGCACAAACGCCTCCGAAACATACCAGATACCTTTATACTTTCCGGTAAGTCCCCATGAGTTTTTCACCATATAGTATTTTGTTCCGTTTACGTCTTTGGCTATACCAAAAATCTGCATGCCATGATCGTCGGTTGTTTCGTAATTATCGTATGCCTGCTGACGCATTTCTTGTGTGATGGTGAGTTCCTTCACAGGGCCTTCTTCAATTTTACGTCTGATAGAATCGTTCTTCGCACCGGCCGACAGACCCAACCAACGTGCTTGGTCAGAGCCTACAAAATCGGACGAACCTTCGTCAGGAATAACACCGATACCATTACGGCTGAATCCTTTTTCGCTCACATCCGAAGCCCAAGCTATCGTATAGCCGTTTTCGATGGCATAGTCCATCGTTTGCATCATTTCGTCCAAAGGCAGATTGTACGAATTTGCCCAACGCCAGTTGTCTTCAACCTCGATTGGGAAAGCAGTATAAAACGGATGATGCGTAAAAGAGGTTAACGATATGTAATTGTCGGAATTCAATCCTAAACTTTTTGCAAAACTTTGAGGAGTATATGTAGCCCCATTATACTGGAACGATTCGGGTTTTTTGCCCATATAAGCATCAAGGATGCCTTTAAAACCTTCGAACCATGCAGCCGACAGTTTCCTGTTAGGATTTTGGATAATGGCTTTCAGATATCCACTCAAAGCCGAACTCATTTCCGCATGGCGGTGCAGAGTGTCGCCCGCATTATAGTTAATGCCACGCATTTCGGCTTCGGGCACTACTCCATATTCGTTGATGGTATTCACTACATCGCAAAAAGCGCCTCCCTCGGCAAAGTTCAAACGACCATGCAAGCGTACATATTTCTGAGCTTTATCTTCATAGTTGCGGCGCACCACATACATGTCGGCAAGATCGTGATGACCTTTACCCATACGGATAAGCTCCGACTCAATAAACGCAATTCCCGAAAAACTCCAGCAAGTTCCGCTACTCGCCTGATTTTTTATAGACGTTATGGGGTTTTCTTTTACTACTTTAAATTGATAGCCATCAGTTGTTTTACTATCGCTTCCTGTTGTTTGTGCCCATGAAGATGCTGCCAAGAGTATAGACACGGATAATGTAAACAGTTTTCTCATTACTTATTTGATTATGATTAATTTTATCAACAAAAATAGGCATTAACTATGCCTTATACAATAAAATAAACGTATTTTAATCTTTTATTTAACCCGTAGTGCATTTAGAGAACTTATGACAAACAGCTTATTATAAATATCTTATAGTATCTGTCCTTCTGAACAAAGTGAAGAATCTCTGTGTTTTTTATTAAAGATCCTTCGTTACACTCAGGATGACAATCTGAAATGAATATATGTTATTTCTCAAATAATTAGCTTTTATTTTCTAAATGCACTACGGATATTATTTAGTCCAAAAATCGAGATACTGCCGGGCCACTTTCACGTAATCGTGATGCTTTTCTATAAACATCCGGCTGCGGCGCGAAAGATCGGCTATCTGCTCATTATCGGCTATCAGATTTTCGAGTTTACGGAAAATATCCTGCTCGTCGGGCAAAACGTTTACGATTGGTTTATTCTCTGTTTCGCCCAATATTTCATACGTTTCGGGTTCGCCACCGCCAACAACAACCAAGCCTTTTGCCATCGCACCCAAGGCATTCATGCCGGGAGTATAAGAATAAAGCTGGTCGAGCAATACGTCCGAGTTTGTCATCATCTGCATATAGCGGGTATAGGGAACAGACTCGGCTTTCAGTAGGGAGCTGTTTTGCGGATATTTTTCGTGTACCTGTTCTAAAACCCTCAACAGCACATCAGCTCCTTTACATTCGGTGCGATGCTTTTGTATGCCTATAAAAAAATTAGTGTTCGTCTTGTCAATACCACGTTGTGTATAACTGATCTCGTGTGTATTTATTGGAGCCGGAATGTAAACGAGTTTGTCTTCAAAATCCTGCTTGTACGACTCATAATACTCGTACAGACAGGCTATTATGCCATCTACCTGTTCGGCTATCTGTCTGTTTACACGTTCCTTTTCGGTGCCTATCCACTCGCGCATCAGTTTTTTTGAAGAAGCTATATAATCGGTTCTTCCGGGAATATCAAACTCCGAATATCTGAACAGCTTTTTTTCGGCACAGGCTTTCACCCAATAATGATCATCGCCAAAAGCACCCAGAAAAATTTTTCCGTTGTTCCGTTTCAGAAAATGAAACGCTTTCAGTTCCCTTTCGATGCGCAGATTCAGGAAAGAAGGATTTATGAGCTGCACAACATCATACCCTCTGAACGAAGGTAACACCCTCAACAATTTTGCCACATACCTCAGTGTATCTACCTTACCATAGCCCTTCCGCTTCAGCTGTATATCGTTCCGATAGCCTTTATAACCATCGCCCGATGAGACAACCGTTACCTCGTGCCCCAAGCTTCGCAAGCCTTGCGCCAGTGTCCAATGCAGATTGCTATATTCGCCCAGTAAGAGAATTTTCATTCAAGTATATCGCAAAATTAGGATTAACCTCGTATTTGTAGCAAAGGTATATGAAATATCTAAAATAATCTATATTTTTACATAATCTTAATTCCCCTAAAAAGTAAGAATGAACCAAGCTAACGATATAGATATAGTACTTACATGGGTAGACGGAAACAACCCCGAATGGCAGGCACGGTACAAACAGTTCTGCAATAGTACGAAGGAAGGAGACAAGCGCGAAATACGCTTTCGCGACTGGAATCTTCTCCGGCATTGGTTTCGCGGTATCGAAACGTTTGCTCCTTGGGTAAGGAAAATCCATTTTGTTACATCGGGCGAACTACCCGAATGGCTCAATCTAAATCATCCTAAACTGAACTGGGTAAAACACAGCGATTTTATTCCCGCTCAATACCTGCCCACTTTCAATATAAATGCCATAGAAACAAATTTTCATCGTATAGAGGGATTAAGCTCTCAGTTCATATACTTCAACGACGATATGTTTCTGACACGGAAAACCCTTCCAACCGATTTTTTCCGTAATGGCCTACCCTGCGATTTTGCTATATTAGATCCCATATTTCCGGTAGAATATCCCGAAATATTTGTCAACAATACTCTTGTCATAAACCGCAATTTTTCGAAAAAAACAGCAATAAAAAAGAACCTCGGCAAATGGATAAACCTACGGTACGGAAAATACCTGCTGAAATCGTTACTGCTGTTACCGTGGAACAAATTTCCGGGGCTACTCAATGCGCATCTGGCACACCCTTTCAGAAAAGAAACATTTGCCGAAGTATGGCAAGCCGAACCCGATATACTGAACACAACAGGTTTGGCTAAGTTTCGCTCGCATACCAATGTGAACCAGTGGATTTTTAGGTTTTGGTACATAGCAAAAGGCGAATTCTGCCCACGCAATATTCTGAAAACAGGCCAGACCTTCGAGATACAAACATCAACATTGGACGATATTTGCACCGCCGTGCGTACTCAAAAATACAAACAAGTATGCCTCAACGATGGGTTGGACATACCCGACTTTGAGGCCATGAGCCAAAAACTGCAAGAGGCATTCAACGAAATACTTCCTCATAAATCGGCATTCGAAATTTAATGGTAATCAGTTTCGTCATACCCGTATATAATACCGCCCGGTATCTGGAAAAGTGTGTTGACAGTATTCTCAGTCAAGGTATTGATGAAGATGTTTTTGAGATTATTATCATAAACGACGGATCGACTGACGAATCGGCAGACGTAATAAAACGACTGGCCGAAAGCAATCGCCGCATCCGTGCCATACACCAACAAAACTTAGGGTTGAGCATAGCCCGCAACGTAGGGATAGGTTTGGCACAGGGCGATTATATCTTCTTTGTCGATTCGGACGACTACCTCTTCCCCGGTACTCTACCCCAACTGGTTCGCTATGCCGAAAATAATCCGCTCGATATCATAGGTTTTGACTATGCTTTTGTTTACGATAACAGGCAGATGGCAGAAAAAAAACGAAAACCGGAAATGTACAATAAGTTGATGCCCGGAGCCGAATACCTGTGCAAATATAACCTGAGTGGCGGCGTTTGGTACTTATTCGCGCGAACCCTTTTGCAGGAAACACCTGTGCTGATGCCCGAAGGAATATATCACGAAGACGAAGTTTTCCTGCCCAAAGTATTTACGTATGCCCAGCGGGTTACCTTCATAAACCTCACCGTATATGCCTATTATCAGCGTAGTGGCTCTATAACCAACAATGCGGCCCTTTTCGAGAGGCGTATTACCGATTATTTTTCGGTTCTCGACAATCTTATCCTTTTCTTAAAGGAAACCGCCTTAAACCAACTGCAAAGACAGAGCTTGGAGAAAAAACTCAATTTCCTCGCCGTTGATATCATAATAAACCTTATTCAGGCACAAGCCGAAAAAAAATTCATTCTGTCTACCCTGCAAAAACTTAACGACAGAAACCTATATCCTCTTGCCAAAGCTTCTTATTCGGGCAAATACAAACTGTTCCGATTCGTTTTCAACAGTAAAAACAATATCCTGCGTGCCGCCCGCATGGGGCTTATAAAGAAAAAGTAATCCCCCTTCGTCATGTTGAGTAAAACGAAGTATCTTGAATTGAAGATGCGAAGACTATTCAGAACTTATCTTTTGTTTCTCTTCTTTTTCAATGAACTTATTTTCTCTTGCATGTCTAAAGTAGGGAGTCCAATAGATAATCTGTTCTTGTTTACCTCTTCGATATCAATTTTATTCTCTTTATTACAGTTCAATACCTCATAGATGTATTTTCCTGTTTTCCGTTCCCGCATGAAAGCCCAAACATATGGTGTACATTCTCCTGTTTCCACATAACGCCATATCATTGGCTCGATTTCTTCCCTTATGTCCGAAGCATGTATTATTGGAACCCAGAACGAATTACCCAAATCTCCATTCATTACTCCTGTTACTCTATAGTTTGTATAACCATGAATTTTCAATATCTCTATTATTCTATCGGCATTGTGTTGGCTTACCTCGTCCCAATCCAGCGTAGGGTTCTCAATTTTATTATTGGCATCCTCCCTAATTTTTTGGTCATTTTCATGCATTTGCCGGAGTTCATTTATAAGATCTTTCCGTTCTGGGGTATAAAATGCCTGAAATTTAGGGTATATATCCATTATTAAACCATGAAGATCTATGCTTTCTTTAAATTTCATAATATAATCGGTAGTATCTTCTTCTGCTAAAAAAAGAGCTATACTACCATAGTCTGTAGCCAGTTTATTGATGTAATGTACAGCTTTATCATAATCATTGTTTTTAATCAATAATCTGGCATAAAGACTCATTTCACCGTATTCCGTCTGTTCAACAATGGGGCAAGCCTTCTCGGCTTGTTGAAGTTTTAGGAAAGCTAAATCCTCGTTATCTTCCAAATAGGCAAGATAAGCCTCATTTACTAACTGGTAATAACCACTGGTAATGTAGTTGTAACCATCGTTAGATAATACTTTCTGTATTAAAAAAACATTAATACACAGCAAAATAAATATTATTTTTTTCATTGTTATTATCAATTTAAGTTTTCACGCATTTGCTTATTTCATATCAGGATTATCTTCGTGAAACAACTCACTATTTCTCTTATCCAATTTACGAGAACGCATACCTATTTTTGCACGGCGTTCATCCAAATATTCATAATCCTCTATTTGGTCTTCTGGCGTATCTGTATATATGCCGTAAATGTATTTTTTGTTGCGATCACCATAATTGCGCTCATGTAATATTTTGTAGTCAATTATAGAACCATATGTAGATGGGGGGCATTTACCATCCCGTACATTCTGCAAAATCGCATCCTCAATATCCTTTCTCGCACTAATATGCATTGTCATTGTAGGGAGTCCTGCTGAAATAGTAAAATTAATATCAGTCATGTTTGCACCATATATCCGTGCGTCGGGATAACCATATTGCTCTATTATCTCTAAAAAGCGTTTTGCATTGTATTCATCAACTTTATCCCATTCGTCCTTCTCTTCATCGGTCAGATTAGCAGTCTTTAGTCGCACCCGTTTATCATTATCTTTCATTTCTTTCAATTCCTGCACTAAAGCTTTGCGTTCAGGGTCGTCATAAAATGCTTGGAAACTCATTCCTATTTCTAACAATATGGAATCGTTAAACGATGGATACTCTAACAATAATTCCTGATATAACAGGCTGTCAATTTCGTTTAACATAAAAAATTCTGTAGCTAAGCCCCCATACTCTTTAGCAAATTTTTTTGCATAATATATAGCTTTATCAAATTGTCTATTTCTCATCAACCCTTCAGCATAATACATCATTTCATTAAATCCCCTTTGATTGAGTAGGGGTGCTACCTTTTCAGCTTTGCTGTACAATTCAAAGGCACGGTCAGGTTTCCCTTCAAGACGGGCGATATCGGCTTCGTATATTAGTTGGTAATAACCACTAGTTATATAATCAGGTTTTGTTTCTTCCTGAGCTTGCGAAAAGGACGAAAACGAAATTAAGACGAATAGTAATAAAAGAAAATGTTTATTAGTTTTCATGAGCGTTGTTATCTTTAAATCAAATATTTATTAATAAATACAGTGCCTTTAACTTTTACAAATATCCTGCATAACCAAACCTGCAAGGGTGAAACCAAAAATCGCCGTGATGTGTGCCACTGTGCCGTTTGTTTGGGCTTTCGTGGCATTCCAATCGTGGAGAGCGTTATCGGGATTCGGGCTTTCGGTAAACGAATCTTTACCTTTGTTTTCAAGAACTTCTTCGCTATACACACACAGAAATTTTTTTGCAGGTTTTTCCGCCTTACGAAGTCTACGGCGCAATGCGGCTCCGAGGGGGCAGCCTTTCACCTTCCAGAACTCATCGACACGGATTTTTTGAGAGTCCATCTTCAGAGCCGCACCCATCGACGAAAAGAAGACGGCAGGCGTCCGTGTGGCTGTCTGTATCAGATGGATTTTGTTCCGGAGGCTGTCTATGGCATCAATAATGTAATGGTAGGTATCAAGTTCGAAGCTTGCGGCCGAATCTTCGCTATAAATCTTCTGCAAGGCAACGATTTGGGCGTTGGGGTTGATTTCGAGCAATCTGGTTTTCAGTACATCAACTTTGGCTTGCCCAACGGTTCGGGTAGTTGCCATCAGCTGGCGGTTAATGTTAGTGGCGCATACACTGTCGGAATCGACAATAGTGAGGTGCTTTATGCCCGAACGCACCAAGCTTTCGGCACACCAGCTCCCTACCCCACCCACGCCAAAAATAATGACGCGCGTATGAGTTATTTTTTCCATCACCTCACTACCAAGCAAAAGCTCCGTACGTTTAAAAATATCTCCAGATGTATCCATGTACAAACAATATTGATTAAACTGCAAAAATACAGTATTCCACCACAAAAAAACGGTTATCTTCATAACAAAGATAACCGCGCTTTTATTGTAGAAATTATTTTTTATTCTTTTTCTGTATCTATCGCTTTCCATGCAAAGGCAGCCAAAGCCGCACCCAAAAGCGGAGCTACAATAAATAACCAAAGCTGTGAAAGGGCTTTACCGCCTTCAATCGCATCGAACAAAGCAGGGCCAATGCTACGAGCCGGATTAACCGATGTACCTGTAATAGGAATACAAACAATGTGTATCAGCACAAGCGAAAGACCTATTGCCAAACCTGCAAAGTTGTTTAATGCCCCCTTGGAGGTAACACCCAAAACTACTATAAGGAAAACAAAAGTGAACACTGTTTCGGCTACAAATGCAGGCAGCAATTCGGTATAACCGTTCGACCCCGTTAAGGTAGTTTCTGAACCACTATCTTTAGCCAATACATATAGTATGGCAGAACCCAATATAGCACCTATCACCTGAAAAACCATGTACATGGCCGCGTCCTTACCCGATATACGTTTCGATACAAGCATCCCGAATGTGATTGCCGGATTGATATGGCAACCCGATACCTTCCCAATGGAGTAGGCCATTGCCACAACGGCAAGCCCAAAGGCAAAAGCCACACCCAACGTACCTACGCTGGCAAAAGGCTGATCGGCACCCGCAAAAACAGCCGCGCCACAACCCATCAACACTAAAACCATTGTACCTATAAGCTCTGCAAAGTATTTTTTCATGATTTAAAACGATATTAATTAATAATCTGTTTACTTTATTTTAAACGTTTAAAACTTAAAAAGTGTGTGTTAAATATTTCCAAATATATATAAAAATATTACTGCATTCAAATTTTACTCCCTCCGGCTACACTTCTTGTAATAATTTAACTCTTTTGTTTTCGCCTGTATTTCAAAGTTTTTTCTGTAATTTGCATTAATTTTATTTTATACTTTAATATACCATGCTAAACCGTTTGCACCGCATTATATATTTTCCTTTTCCCCTACCCTATTTAAACATTTTATCAACAAATCGATGTTCAAATATTGTTGAAAAATACCACATAAAAAATGAAAGAATGTGCATTGACTTCCGGATTATATTTTCATATATAAAATTGATTTCTATACCCGAAAATAATTAACACAAATGTTTCATACGATGTTTTATATGGTTTTCAACCACAGACAACGAAACATTCGAACAATATTTTTGAACACTTAGGTTTATCAACAATATTTTAATAAAAACTGTAATATATCAAACACAAAGCAAGTTAACCAAACAAGTAGAAGTTAATAACCTAATGAAAGCCGAACTTCTCGTTTTAATAACAAAAGAAACAAGAAAACCAGCATTTAAATATCAACACAATTAACAGTCTATTATCACTACGATATTAATTTTTTGAATTTAAAAATATATATAAATAATAATCCGTTGGGAACAGGTTGATAAATTGACGGATTTATTTTTATTTACCACATATTTTAAATTATCTTTGTAGCATTGTTTTTTAACAAGGCAGAACATTTTTTAATTTACTAAATATATTAGTACACAAAATCTTTACTAACAATGAAAAAAATTCTTCTATCATTAAGTTTTGTTGCTGTATTCAGCCTTGCAGCGAATGCGCAATTCGGAAAAATTAAAATTAGTGACAAAACAGCTAATGCGGCGCTTAAAACAGCTAAAGCATTTACCTTAACCGATGCTGAAATTGCTGGTTATGCGCAAGAGTATATGGATTGGTCGGACGCTAATAACCCACTTTGTAAAGTAACCGACAAAGACGCAGGAATGAAAGCCGTAGCTACCCGTTTGGCTAAAATTGTAGAAAGAGTGCCCATTAAAGAAGTTAATGGAATGAAGCTCGACATTCAGGCTTACTATGTTGTAGATATCAACGCTTTTGCTTGTGCTAATGGTAGTATTCGTGTTTTTGCCGGTTTGATGGATATCATGACCGACGACGAAATTCTGGCGATTATCGGCCACGAAATAGGTCACGTTGCCAACAAAGATTCTAAAGACGCTTTCAAAACAGCGTTACTTGCTTCGGCTCTTAGAGATGCTGCTTCGTCGGCAGGAGGTAAGGTTGCTTCTTTGAACAATTCGCAACTTGGCGAGTTGAGCGAAGCTTTAGGTAATGCACAATTCTCTCAAAAACAAGAATATGCAGCCGATAAATATGGTTTTGAGTTTATGAAAAAAGCAAGTGCCGATCCAAAAGCTATGGCATCGTCGTTGGGTAATTTGTTGAAATTGCAACAAGAAGCAGGCGCATCGTCGTCCGACAGCAAAATTAACAGACTGTTCTCTACTCACCCAAATCTTGACAAACGTATCGCTACATTGAATAAGATGAAATAAGAGAGATTAAACGCTCTCCTTATAATAAAATAGCCTGATAAGTGTTCGTCTTATCAGGCTATTCTTTTTTGTTGGTTATGTGTGTTAAACGGTTTTTTGTACCTTATTTAAGAACTCTACTCTGTTTTCGTTGCTTCCATGGCTTGTTTGTTGGCAGTTAATCCATGTTGTATTGCCGATTCCCACAGGATTTAACATAGCTTTTATGAAGTTGTTTTCGATAGATGTTTTAAAATTTTCGGTAGGGCTTTCGCTTGTGGTAACAACAACCGAACTTTTTATGTTGAGCAACGGTGTCCATCCATTGGCATAGCTGTGCGAAAAGTTTACTAACAATACCTTATCGAAAAAGCCTTTTAGTATTGCCGGCATAGTGCTCCACCAGATAGGGAAGATAAAGATTAGCTTGTCTGTTTCTTTTATAATTGTTTGGTATTTACCAACAAGGGGATCTAAATATTCACCTTTCGAATACAGTTCCAGTTCGGCTTCGGTAAGTACCGGATTGAAGTTATCTTTGTATAAGTCTATTATCTGATAATCAGTATTTTCGATATCGTATTTTTTTGTTATAACATCCAAAATGGCTTTATTGAAGCTGCCATGCCAAGGATGAGCCAAAATTATTGTTACCATATTATGTTTTTTACTTTTTTTAATTTGTTAAAATATCAGCCTGCAACAATGGTTTTGATACCTAATTCTTCCACTCGCTTAGCTATTTGCTTTAGTTCTTCGATGGGTACTTTCCGAAGGTTTTTTTCGGGAGTTTCGCGGTCTACGGTGTATATCATTACTTCACGAGGCTTGGTTTCTTTTATTATTTTGATCCATGCCGATATTTCCGCTTCGGTTGTGTTATCTACTGTTTTTCCGTCGTGCATACCACGTAGGAACATAGTTTGAAGTATAAAGTTTCCTTCAAATTTTTTGAACAACTCTACTTGCTTTTCTACACTGTAATTTACCGATACGGGTTGGTCAATAAGCCTTACGGTTTCAATGAAAGCTGAGTCGAGTTTCAGTATGTTGTTATCCACTTTCCGGAGGGCGTTGAATGTTTTTTCCTTACCAATATTCATGGCGTTGGTCAAGACGCTTATCTTAGTGGTAGGAATATACTGATCTCTCATTTGGATGGTATAATCTATTATCTCTTCAAAATCCGGGTGCATGGTGGGTTCGCCATTGCCCGAAAAGGTTATAACGTCGGGTGTTGTACCTTCTTTTTTCAATTGTTCGAGTTTTGCATGCAGAGCCGCCTTAAATTCTTCGAGCGAGGGTAGGGGAGTCTTGGTTCTGAAATCTTTGTTATATCCGCATTCGCAGTAAATACAATCGAACGAGCATACCTTTCCGTTATAAGGTAAAAGATTTATTCCCAGCGAACTACCCAACCGGCGACTATGAATGGGGCCGAAAACTATTTCATCGAATAATATGGTTGCCATTTCTATTAAATATTATATTGTTTTTTTCTTTAAAAAATAAGTTTCATTCCGTATGCTATTATCAAATATCGCGCAAATTTTCCTATCAGCATACTGATGTTTACTATATAAACATTCGCACGCATGTATCCCAAAGCTATGGCTATAACATCGCCTACAACAGGCAGAAAGCTGAAAAAAGCCATCGCTGCGCCTTTGCCTTCGAGCCATGTATGAATTTTATCTATTTTTTCTTTTTTTACTTTCAGGTATTTTTCTATCCACTCGGTTTTTCCGAGCCTTCCCAGATAATAATTTGTCATACCGCCCAGCCAGTTTCCAACGGTGGCAATTGCTATGCAGACCCACGAATCGAGGCCCAAAGCTATGACTCCCGCAAACACGAATTCCGAACCGAAGGGTAGGATAGTGGCTGCCAGAAAAGACGCTAAAAACAAGCCTATATAGCCATATTCTACCAGAAAATCGAGCATGATTTATTGCTTGTCTTATTTAATGTGCTTCCAACCAATTGTTTCCTGTGCCTGTATCTACTTTCAGGGGAACAACGAGGGTAGTGGCCTTTTCCATTTCTTGGGTCACTATTTGTTGCACATGGGGCAATTCGTCGTTACAGACATTAAAGTTAAGTTCGTCATGCACCTGAAGAATCATTTCGGAACGTACTTTTTCTTTCCTGAATCGTTCATAAATCTTGTTCATGGCTATTTTTATGATGTCGGCCGCGCTGCCCTGTATGGGAGCATTGATGGCATTTCGTTCGGCATAACCCCTTACTATTGCGTTGCGCGAACTAATATCGGGCAAATACCGCTTCCGGCCGAATATGGTTTCTACATAACCTTTCTCCTGTGCCACTTTTATGCTTTTGTCCATATATTCTTTCACCTGTGGATAGGTATCGAAATATCCGTCAATCAGTTCTTTGGCTTCGGAGCGAGGCACTCCCAAACGTTCGGCAAGGCCGAATACCGATATGCCGTAGATGATGCCGAAATTAGCTGTTTTTGCTTTGCGGCGCATATCGGAAGTTACTTGACTGATAGGTATTTTATATATTTTGGCAGCTGTGGCGGCATGTATGTCTTCTCCGCTATTGAAGGCATCAAGCATGTTCCGGTCTTGACTAAGATGTGCCATGATGCGGAGTTCTATCTGCGAATAGTCGGCCGAAAAGAAAGTACATCCTTCTTCGGCAATGAATGCACGGCGAATTTCTTTACCTTGCGAATCACGGATAGGAATATTTTGCAAATTAGGATTACTCGAACTCAAACGTCCTGTTGCTGTAATAGTCTGATTATAAGATGTATGTACTTTCCCATCCACCGGGCTGATAAGTTGTGGCAGGGCATCTATGTAAGTGCTGAGTAGTTTTTTCAGTCCCCGGTATTCCAGAATTTTGCCTATGATGGGGTGTCGGTCTTTTATACTTTCCAACACTTCCTCGCTGGTGGTGTATTGCCCTGTCTTGGTTTTTTTTGCTTTTTCAACCACCTTCATTTTGTCGAAAAGAACTTCACCCACTTGTTTTGCAGAGTTTACATTGAAGTCGGTTCCTGCCATTGTGTGGATTTCTTTTTCGAGGGCAACAAGTTCGTTAGCAATAACGGTCGATGACTCTTTAAGAGCTTTTGTATCAAGCAATACACCTGTATTTTCCATATCGGCAAGCACATATACGAGAGGCATCTCGATATTATAAAGAAGGTTGCTGAGATTGTTTTTCTCTATTTCCTTTTCAAGGATATTTTTTAGTTTGAGGGTTACATCAGCATCTTCGCAGGCATAATCGCAGATCTTTTCTTGTGGAATATCGCGCATATTCAACTGGTTTTTTCCGCGTGCGCCAATCAGTTGGTCTATATGTATGGTCTGATAAGAGAGATACGTTTCGGCCATGTAATCCATATTATGCCTGAGTTCAGGATTCAGCAAATAATGGGCAATCATGGTATCGAAAAGTTTTCCGCAGACGTTGATTCCATATTTTTTCAGAACAACGATATCGTATTTTATGTTTTGTCCTATTTTAACAATATTTTCGTTTTCGAGAAAATCTTTGAAAATTTCGACTTGTTTCTTCGCTTCGTCAAAATTTTTGGAAACGGGCACATAATATGCTTCGTTTTCGTCCATGGCAAACGACATACCTACCAACTGACTGCTTATAGGGTCAACGCCGGTGGTTTCGGTGTCGAACGAACAAAATTCACAACCTGATATTTTGGTCGATAATTGACGCATTTCATCCTCATTATCAACAAAATGATATTTATGAGGAATGTCTTTTAACTCCGTGAGATTCGAATATTTTTTTTCTTCCGTCTCGTTGCTCGTAAATTCTTCGAAGAGGGAGCCTTGTTGAGGCACATTTTTGGTGACGATGGGTTTTGGTTCTTTTTTCAAAACTCGGTTAAGGAGATTTCGGAATTCAAGCTCTTCGAAAATTTTTTCGAGTTCTTTTTCGTTTACATTTTTTCGCTCAAATTCTTTTTCGTCAAAATCGATAGGGACATCGGTTTTTATGGTTGCCAAAAATTTAGAGAAAATGATTTGCTCTTTGTTCTCTTCCAATTTTGTTTTTATGCTCCCTTTCATCTGATGGGTATTTTCCAGTATGTTTTCTATGGAGCCATATTCTGTGATTAGTTTTTCGGCTGTTTTCAGTCCCACGCCCGGACATCCCGGAATGTTGTCGGACGAGTCGCCCATCAATCCCAGCAGGTCTATCATTTGTATCGGAGAAGTGAGATTATATTTTTCCATCACCGCTTTATCGTCTAACACATCGAAGCCACTACCCATAAATTTGGGTTTGTACATAAAAATACGGGAGCTGGTGAGCTGTCCGTAATCTTTATCGGGTGTCATCATATAGATGTTGAAATCCAGTTTCTCAGCTTTCTTTGCCAATGTTCCTATCACATCGTCGGCTTCGTAACGGGGCACTTCAACCAATTTGATGTTGTATGCGCCGATAATTTGTTTGATGATGGGCACAGCCCGCTTTATATCTTCGGGCGTTTCTTGCCGTTGGGCTTTATATTGTTCGTATGCCTCGTGACGGAAAGTTGGCCCCGCGGGATCGAAAGCTACGGCTATATGTGTGGGATTTTCCTTGCGTAGAAGTTCTTCGAGCGTGTTCACAAAGCCAAAAATTGCCGATGTGTTCAGCCCCTTCGAATTTACCCTCGGATTTTTGATGAATGCGTAGTACGAGCGGTATATGAGCGCATAGGCATCTAAAAGAAATAATTTCATGGTTGTTCCGGTACTGTATAGCTTTAGCATGAATAATGAAAGCAAAAATTCGTACTAAAAGGTTATTTTACTGATTATTGTTGTAAAGTTACAAATATATGGCTATTAAAATCTGATTATTTTATAAATTTGCACCTCAATCAGATGTAACGATGGATAAAAAATCCTTAATTTCAAAACCAATAGCACAAGAACTTGAAAAGTTTAATTCACTTTTTAGGGAATCGGTGTTTAGCGATAATATTCGTATTCAGAGTGTTATTGATTATATAATGAAATCGGATGGGAAGCGCATACGCCCAACCCTTTTGCTGTTGGCGGCAAAAGCTTGCGGACAGATAAACGATACGGCTTACCTGTCGGCTGTTACAATAGAGCTTTTGCATACCGCATCGCTGATACATGATGATGTGGTTGATGAATCCCTGCTGAGACGTGGCAATCCTTCGGTAAATGCTGTTTACGACAATAAGGTTGCGGTTCTGGCGGGCGATTATTTTTTATCTACGGCACTCATAAAGAGTGTGATGACGAGCAATCTGGAAATTATATCTTCGGTATCGATGCTGGGGCGTAATCTGGCTGAGGGCGAGTTGAACCAATTGTCGCTTGCAAAAGAAGTTATTCTCGACGAAAACGAATATTTTAATGTAATAAAGGAGAAAACGGCATCTTTGCTTTCCACTTGCATGAAGATAGGAGCTATATCGGCAGGAGGGGATGAAGAGTCAATAAAAGATTTTACCTGTTTGGGCGAAAATCTGGGTATTTGCTTTCAACTGAGGGACGATATTTTCGATTATTTCAAGAATGATGTGGGTAAACCAACCGGCAACGACATACGTGAAGGAAAAGTAACCTTACCGCTACTTTATGCCTTGAAAACATCTACCAACAGTAAAAAAGTAGACTTCTTGGTAGACGTGTTGAAGAAAGCCGATTTCACCGACGAAAATGTAGAAATACTTATTGACTTTGCTCTCGAAAATGGTGGCATTGACTATGCTTACAGCAAAATAGACGAGTATAAGGCTAAAGCGCAAGTATTTATAGAAAAAATAGAAAACAAAGAAGTTAAAGAAGCTCTGACAAATGCCGTAGAGTATATTGTGGAGCGTGCTTATTAAATAGCATTTATTATTAATAGTCAAAGCGTTGACAATTAGATATATATTAAAAAAATAACGGAAGCGTTATGAGATATTATCTCGATTATTGAAAATCGCCAAATTTTCCCAAAAACCGTAGAGATAATAATAGCAACATGCGCTCACGTCTGTTTCATTATGGACGTGGGGCTGTTGTCTATCTGCGGATAGGGTGTTTGGCGATACCTCAATAATGGATAGATAGCAGTACCCACGTTTTTTTATTGAAATTTATTAATTAAAATCATGAACTATGAAACAGAAACAGAAAATTGCATTTATCTTATTATCAGTCGTATTACTCGCATATAGTGGCGACTGTCATGCACAGTTTTTAGATAAACTGGCTAAAAGCTTAGAAAAGACAGTAAAACAAGTTGACAAGATTTTGGGGACAGTAGAATTGAGCGGTAGTGATTCAAAAATGTCTTATAGTACTCCGCACAAAAATATACAAATGAATTGGGTTGGAGCAACCATGAGTGGGGATTATTACGTGTTGGAATTTACAATAACTAACAAAGGAGAAGACATTGGAAGTTATCGACTGGGTGGTTATGAAGCGTATGATAACTTAGGAAATAAATGCCGTATAGATATTATTTTTGCGGGTACAGAAAGTAAGCATAGCGGAAACGCAAGTGGCAGATTGCTTAACAATACTCCCAGTAAAGTAAAAGTCTTATTATCACGATTTAGTTCGAAAGCAACGTCATTTACTCAGGTACGGCTGGTAGGAAAAGCTTGGGATTCTGGTTATATTGATAAGCCTAATGGTTATTTCATATTTAAAAACGTACCTATAGTAAGAGAACAAGAACAGGAGGTTAATACTTCTATTGAAAAAGATATTCCGGAAACAAAATTCGGAATGAACTACTGGAGTCAGGCAGAACAAGATAAATATTCTAAAAGCAAAGGAATTACTCAGCAGGAAAGGCTTGCGTTAAAAATAAATAATATCCAAGACCATATGTTGAATAAAGAGCTAAAAAACAATGAATTAGTAAAAGGAAAAACTATTTATGAAGATGAAAGCGGAAGTATAAAATCTGTTATTGTTGTGTCTAAGTATCCAGGAGAAAGTCCGGAATTTTTTGAGTATTTAATCAGTTATGATTTTAATGGTAATTATATTAATCATTTGCAGGTAGGTGAGAAAAGAACATTTTACACAAACGATATATACGCGATTGTGAAAGGTGAAACGATAACAGTTACGAACTATTATGCCGAAGGGGATGATGAAGAAACAATTGTAACTAAGTATAAAATTTCGCCAGAATTGAAATTTGTTCAGATGAAATAAATATAGTTAATTTACGAATCTAAAATAATGTAAAGGAGGTATTTATAAATTAGATACCTCTTTTTGGTTTAAATATGCGGCTTAAAAAATCTTTTGTCTTATAGATAGGTGTCAGCACCTTGTAACCCACTTTGTAGTATCGTGAATTTAGGAGGCGGTTATACTGGTCTATACGTGGCTGCATGAGTTGTTTTATCAGCTTATCGACCACAGGTTCGGGGTCAATGCCCCGCCTTTGACACGATATGATAATAGAATTTACGTGCCAATACATGTTTTTATAACTGTTGCGGGTGAGTCCGCCACTGGTTATGCGGTAGTTATAGAGAATGTCGTCAACGAAGGTAATTTTGCTTACTTCTTCCATGCGGAAATAAAGGTCTTGGTCGGGTGCATTCCTGTAAGTTGGATTGATACCCCCCACAAGGCGATAAGGTTCTCTCTTGAAGGTAATAAAATGCTCTGCGTGGTTCTCACGGTCGGTCAGATAGCTGAGATTTTCGTCTTTATCTCTTGGAGCTGACTCCCACAAAATCCCCTGCCATTCGTTAAACGCATAGTGGCGCGAACAGATTATGCCCGAGTCTTTGTAATGCAAATGATGCTTCACCATTATCTCAAGAGCGTCGTTTGTTGCCAGCGAATCGTCGGGGTCGAGAATACCTATAATCTCTCCTTTTGCCAAATAGCTTGCCCTGTGGTACGAATGCCCCACACCACGGTTGCGGTCGTTCTGGTAAATACTTATCTGGGGGTGATTGGCATATTGTTGCAGATATTGCCACGAATCGTCGGTCGAACAATCGTCTATTATGATAAGCTCCCAGTTGATATATGTTTGGGCAAACACACTGTCAATCATCTCTTGTACGTATTTGACGGTATTGTAGCTGGGTGTTATCAGCGAAAACAAAGGCTGCTGGTTCATAAGCTTAATTTATTTTTTATTGAGCCGTCTTTTCAGGCCATTCCACTTTTCTTTGATGTATAAACGCCTTGCTAAAAGCTTTTTACTGAGAGGTATATTGTTCTTGATCCGCACCCACGATTCGGGAACGAGGTCGCAATCGTCTTTTTTCTTGTATATGATTCCATGCCATGGGGTAGGGCAGATCACTGTTTTATCTTCGTTAGGATTGAGCCATGCCCCCCACCAGCTAAAGCTGCTGTTGCTGATAATATTGTTTTTGCAATATGTTTGCAGGTAAAGATCTACGAGGGGTTCTTCTTTTTCGGAAAAGTAAAAATTACTACCTGTGAAGTGTTGCTTTGCCCAGTCGATATCGTCGCTGAGGATCAGATAGCGTTCGTTCTCGCCAAGCATTTTTATTGCTTTCTTAAAATATTGAAGCGTTGTGGCAGGATAATAGTGCGGAATCTTAAGATAGTCGCCCCGGCGGATATGTATTGAATTTACAGCACCTTGGGCAAATATGTGTCCGTATTTGTTTTCTATGTATTCTTTTGTTTGGGCAGGTATCTCAAATAGGTCAAGAACAACTTTGCGGTCGAAGTATTTTTCGGACTGAAACCAGCCGTGCATACGGATATTATTCCTGTAAGGAATCTCCGAATACCTAAGCGAAGGCTCACTGTAAAAGAAATAATCGCCCGGTTTACTGGCCTCTATCTTTACTTTGCGAAAAATATTGTTCCGGTATTGCTCTATATATTCTGTTATGTGGCGGTTGTCGCCCGGAACAGATACAAGCCCATTATAACATTGAGCTATAAAATCATCATTATTCCTTGCTGCAAGGGTTGCCCCTGCTGCAATCTGAAACATATTGTTGCCCAATCGGCCGTTTAAAACAGTGTAAACCATTGAGTAATATTATTCTTACTTTATTTCTTTTAGTAGGTTGTCGGCAAGGCTGCTTGCACCGATTCTGAACAGATTATTGTTGCACCATTCGTCGCCTAAAATTTCTTTCACAAGGGTGTAGTATTTAACTGCATCGGCAGTTGTTCTGATACCTCCAGAGGCTTTAAAGCCTATTTTCAACCCTGTTTTCTTATAGTATTCCTTTATTGCCGTGCATATCGTGTAAGCGGTGTCGGGTGTAGCCCCTTCGTAGTCTTTGCCTGTGGATGTTTTAATGAAGTCGGCTCCCGAATACATTGCCAGCAAAGTCGCTTTGGTTATATCCGACGCTGTGCGCAGGGCTCCTGTTTCGAGAATGACTTTCAGTTTGACATGGCGGCATGCGGCTTTTATTTCGCCTATTTCTTCACAAAGTTCTTCGTAGTTTTCGTCCAGAAACAAACCAAGGTTAAGTACGATGTCTATTTCGTCGGCTCCCGAAGCTACGGCCAAAGCTGTTTCGGCAACTTTTACTTCGGGAAACGTTTGTCCAGAAGGAAATCCAGCCGCAACGCATGCTATTTTCACATCTTGCGCCGTTAGTGCTTCCCTTACCGTTTCGGCAAACGAGGGGTATGTGCAAATGGCGGCAACGTTGTTCATGTCGGGGCGTGTGCCTTCAAAACTGTTTACTGTTTCGGTTAGTTTCCAAATCGTTTCGCGAGTATCGGTAGTATTAAGCGAGGTCAGGTCGATGCACGAATACAGCTTCCGATACACTTCCTGCGTATTGTTTTCAGCAAATTTTTTGAATAGTATTTCTTCAGTTTTTGCTCTTACCTCGTTGTCGTTGAGGTTTGTTTTGTATTGCTTGAGCGTATCTTGGTATTTGTTCATATCTCTATATATATTTTCCTTTCGTTTTTTTATTTCAATTTATCGTTGTTAAGGTGTCTTGTGCTGTCTCTTTCGGTTTTCTTTTCCATATTTTTCAGAAAGGCTTCCGTCAGGTCTACGCCGGTCTGATTGGCCATACATATCAAGACCCACAGCACATCGGCCATTTCGTCGGCTAAATTTTTTTGCAAATCGGTTTTCTTGAACGACTGATCGCCATAAGTCCTTGCTACGATGCGGGCAAGTTCGCCCACTTCTTCGGTGAGGATAGCCATATTGGTGAGTTCGCTAAAGTAGCGGACACCATATTTTGATATCCATTCATCGACCTTCTGTTGTGCTTGGTGCAAGGTTATATCGGTCATAGCCTACAGTTTATTCTTTGTTTTTGGAATCTATCCAAATGGTAACAGGCCCGTCATTGATAAGTTCTATCTCCATATCGGCCCCGAAGAGGCCTGTCTGTACCTGTTTGTTTATTTTTGTTTCTATAGTTTTGCAAAATTCTTCGTAAAGAGGTATCGCCACATCGGGTTTCGATGCCCTTATGTATGAGGGGCGGTTTCCCTTTTTGGTCGAAGCCAACAGGGTAAATTGCGAAACAACCATTACATCGGCTCCGGTGTTGAGTACCGAAAGGTTCATCACGCCGTTTTCGTCGTCAAAAATGCGCAAATTCACCGTTTTTCCGGCAAGCCATTCTATGTCTTCCCTTGTGTCGCTATCTTCTATTCCCAATAGAATCAATAAGCCTTCGCCTATTTGAGATTTCAGCTCGTTTTCTATTGTTACCGAAGCTTTTCTGACCCGTTGAATAAGTACCCTCATTCCTCCTATTTTAATGCAAAAATAAGAATTTATATGATGTTATCATAAACCAAAAGACCATACAAGGTTATTTTGCATGGTCTTTTGATAATTTTTATCTAAATAAGCCGCTTTTTAAAGCCTGTGTAGTGATTTTAGTTTTATTGCCAAGAATACCCTGAATAACCCGTAAAAAATAAAACCAACGGAAGCAAATGCTACAATAAAGCTCATTGCAAACGGGGGATCCATGATAAATATGAATGAAACCAAAATTCCTAAAATGGCCAGCGTAAGCAGCCATCCCCAGCCTTTTGCCCCAAATTTTTGGAGGTCGATAGCCATACCCACTCCCCAAATGGAACGGAACATAATCCAGATACCTATAAACAAGGCGAATATTGTGGTGATAACCTCTATCGGCATAACTATGAGGAATACGCCAAACAGCAAGTCTATTATACCGCTTGTCAACGACCATCCCCAACCATTTATATTATCTCTGTTTGCTACGGCAAATGATATTTCCATGGCTCCTGTGACCAAAAAGCTGATTGCGAACACGATAGAAAGGGCTATCAGTGTAGACATCGGCGAAGCGATACACCAAATACCCAAACCTATTGCCAAAAGGCCAATTATAAGCGATATCCACCAATATTTTACCGCTTTTCTTAATTTGTACATTACTTCTCTTTCCATAGTTGCTTTATTATTAGATACTTTTATAACAATGAATGGCAAGTGTAAGTTCTGACGAAACGGGAAATAACAGTTTTTTTAACAATGAATATTGCCTGATAAAAAGGCAAAAAGATATAGTTATTTATTTGTATCGAAATATGTTTTTATAAGTTCGGCTTTATGGTGACCTACGATATCTTTAATTTCTTGTAAATCAGATTCTTTTATGCGTTTTATGCTTTTAAAGTGTTTTAATAGAATTTTCTTTGTCTCGGCTCCGATTCCTTTTATCTTGTCGAGCTCGGAAGTCGTTTGCGATTTGCTGCGACGTTTACGGTGAAAGGTTATACCAAAGCGGTGGGCTTCGTCACGTAGGTGTTGTATAACCTTGAGTGTTTCAGAGTTTTTGTCGAGATATAAGGGTATTGAATCTTCGGGATAATATATTTCCTCCAACCGTTTTGCAATCCCTATGATGGCTACTTTGCCGTAAATGCCTAATTCTTTAAGTATCTGACATGCAGCGCTTAATTGACCTTTTCCTCCGTCTATAACGATGAGTTGGGGTAGGGGAGTCTCTTCCTCTATCATACGGTGATAGCGGCGATATACGGCTTCTTTCATCGTGTCGAAGTCGTTAGGGCCTTCAACCGTTTTCACAATAAAATGCCGGTAATCTCTCTTCGACGGTTTTCCCATCTTAAAAACCACACATGCCGATACGGGGTTTGTGCCTTGTATATTAGAGTTGTCGAAACACTCTATATGTACGGGCGGGGCTTTCAGGTGAAGGTCGCTTTGCATTGCTTTTACAATACGCATACCTCTTTGGTCGGGATTCAGTGTTTCGTTACGTTTTAGTTTATCTATTTTGTATTGTTTCACATTCTGGTGCGATAGCTCCAGAAGTTTCTTTTTATCGCCTTTCTGAGGTATGGTAAATTCAACACCGCTTAATGTAATGTCGGGCAAGAAAGGAACTATAATCTCTTTCGATTTGCTTTTGAAGCGTTCGCGCATCTCAATAATACCCATGCCCAGCATAAGGGCTTGGTCTTCGTCCAAGCGTTTTTTGTACTCGAAGGTATATGCTTGTATTATAGCTCCATTATGCACATGCAAATAATTGATATAGAAAGAATTATCGTCCGATTCGCAATTAAATATATCAATATTGTAATTTAGGTTGCTAACAACGGTTGTTTTATTCTTAAAATTCTCAATCAGCAGGTATTTTTCTTTGATTTTTTGTGCTTCCTCAAATTTATATTCAGCTGCTAAAGCCTGCATTTCGTCAAACATTGTTTTGCTTACAACGCTGACATTTCCTTTCAATATTTCCTTAATGTATCTCACATTCTGATTATAGTCGTCCATTGTTTGCAGCTTTTGGCATGGGCCTAAACAGCGTTTTATGTGGTATTCGAGACATACCTTAAATTTGCCTGTTGCAATATTTTCGGGCGTCAGGTTTAGGTTGCAAGTGCGGATGGGATATAGTTTGTGTATAATCTCCATCATGGCTCTGATGCTGAGAATAGAGGTGTAAGGGCCAAAATATTCCGAGCCGTCTTTTATTACTTTTCTGGTTTGGAATATACGCGGGAAATATTCATTTTTGATGACGATAGACGGGTAGGTCTTATCGTCCTTGAGCATAATATTGTATCGTGGGCGGAGTTCCTTTATGAGATTGTTTTCGAGCAAAAAAGTGTCTTCCTCTGTGTCTACAACAATATATCTTATGTCCCGAATCTTGCTTACCAAAACGCGGGTTTTGGCATTGTCTTGATATTTACTGAAGTAAGACGAAACTCTTTTTTTTAGGTTTTTTGCCTTACCTACATATATAACAGTACCCTTGTCGTCGAAATACTGATAACATCCCGGCTTTTCGGGGATATTTACGATAATACTTTTCAGATGCTCTTTGTATGATATTGGCTTTTCCATCTGCTGTAAAATTAAATATACGAATGGTAAATGAATATATCTATTCACTAAACTTAATGAGCGATTTTACCTCCACTTCCTGTGGAAATATTTTTCGCCCTCCTAAATCTTCCAATTCAATAATGAAATTTATATACACTTTTTTTACCCCCATTCTTTTTACCAGTTTGTAGGCGGCAAGCATGGTTCCACCTGTGGCTAAGAGGTCGTCGTGCAGAAGTACAATGTCGTTTTCGTTGAGGGCATCCCTGTGTATCTGTATGGAGTCGGTGCCATATTCCTTCGAATAGGTTTCTTCATATATTTCGGCGGGAAGCTTACCCGGCTTCCGGATGGGGACAAATCCTGCATTTAGCCCTAAGGCCATGATGGGTCCCATTATCAGCCCGCGCGATTCTATTCCTACAACCTTGGTTATTTTTTTGTCTTTGTACAGATTAGACAGTTCTTGGCCTAACTCTTTCAGATCAGCCGCTTCTTTAAACATCGTGGTTACATCCTTAAACTGTATGCCTTCTATGGGAAAGTTCGGAATGTTACGCACAATGGTCTTTAAATGTTCCACACTCATTTTTTTATGTTTTGTTTTTTTATGTCTTGCTGTTCAGTGATTTATGTTTTTTGTTCCACGTGAAACATTAACGCCCCAAGAGAACCAATAGTATAGATATGTCGTTTGGAGAAATCCCCGGGATGCGACTTGCTTGTGCAATTGTTTCGGGATTTATCTTGTTGAGCTTTTGTCTTGCCTCGGTAGATAGCGATAGAATGTTGTTGTAATCGAACTTGTCTTTTATGCGAATATTTTCGAGACGGGTTATTTTTTCGGCAATCAATTGTTCCCGCCGGATGTATCCGTCGTATTTTATTTTTATTTCGGTGGCTTCAATTATCTCGTCTCTTCTGTTGGGTATTTTTTCTATCTCTTCTCTGAAAGCGGGTATAGCATCGCAAATGTTGGCTATCGTGATTTGCGGACGGGTAATTATGTCTTTTAGTTTTGTTTTTTGTTTAAGGGGACTCGTCCCCAATTTATCTAAAACAGAATTGATATATTCGGGCTTTAAAGAGTAATTAGCCGCGAAGTCGAGTATTCGCTCAACTTCGCAGGTTTTTTCTTCCAACAAATTTTTTCTTTCTTCTGTGGCTAATCCCAATTCATATCCTTTTGGGGTGAGGCGGCTATCGGCATCATCTTGCCGGAGGAGTATTCTGTATTCGGCACGCGATGTAAACATGCGGTAGGGTTCGTCAACGCCTTTGGTTACTAAGTCGTCTATAAGAACGCCGATGTATGCTTCGTTGCGTTTCAGAGTGAATTCATTGCCGCCATGTACGTTGATGTGTGCGTTTACCCCTGCCACTAACCCTTGACCTGCGGCTTCTTCGTAACCTGTTGTCCCATTTATTTGCCCCGCAAAGAATAGGTTTTTGATAAGTTTTGTTTCTAACGTGTGCTTTAACTGTGTGGGATCAAAAAAATCATATTCTATTGCGTATCCCGGGCGATATATGTGCAGGTTGCGGAAAGCGGGAATAGTTCGCAGGGCTTCTATCTGGATATTCAGTGGGAGGGATGATGAAAAACCATTAAGATAATACTCCTGCGTGTTCTCTCCTTCGGGTTCAAGAAAAAGTTGATGTGCTGTTTTATCGGCAAAAGTCACAATTTTTGTTTCTATACTGGGGCAGTACCGAGGGCCAATACTTTGTATTTGCCCGTTGTAAAGGGGCGATTCGGACAATCCTTCGCGAAGTTTATCGTGAACCTCTTCGTTGGTATAGCAAATCCAACAACTGAGTTGTTTCAGGTTTCGTGGCGCAAAGTCGAGATACGAGAATTTATGGAAATCGTTGTCTCCTTTTTGCTCTTCCATAAGCCCAAAATCTACGGTTCGACCGTCAATTCGTGCCGGAGTTCCCGTTTTCATCCGGTCTACTTTGAATCCGGATTCCTGCAGTTGTTCGCTGATCCCGTACGAAGCCGGTTCGGATAAGCGCCCGCCTGCAAACTGAGTTTTCCCTATGTGCATCAGTCCATTAAAGAATGTTCCGTTGGTTAAAACCACCGATTTGGCGTGGAATGTAACTCCCATCGCTGTTTTAACCCCTTCTACTGTATCGTTATTTATTATAAGTGAAGTAACTGTATCTTGCCAGATGAATAAATTGTCGGTGTTTTCGAGTATTTCTTTCCATTTTAGAATGAATTGGGCACGGTCGCTCTGTGCTCTGGGACTCCACATTGCTGGCCCTTTCGATTTGTTCAGCATACGGAACTGTATAGCCGTTTTGTCGGTCACGATTCCCATTTGTCCGCCTAAAGCGTCTATTTCGCGTACAATTTGTCCTTTCGCTATGCCTCCAACAGCCGGATTGCAGCTCATTTGGGCAATTTTGTTCATGTCCATTGTGATAAGAAGGGTTTTTGAACCCATCTTTGCTGCGGCATTAGCGGCCTCGCATCCGGCATGGCCAGCCCCGACAATTATTACATCGTATCTGAAATTCATTCTGCAGTATAGTTCTCTAAAATATAAATTATCTTTCTACAAAGTTACTATTTTTATACAGTAACGGAACAATCCGCTGTTTTTATGAAATAAACTTTTGCTTTTTTGGCAAAACTAATCCTTATTTATTTTTTAATAATAAAATTTTTGGAAAACTTTCTGTTTTCTTAAAACCGATTTTTGCACCTTGTTGATGCTTCAAAAGCCTATAAATATGTTGGAGCTTCATTTTAATAACAAATACGTTAATTTATTTCAATAAAACTTCTTATCTATAATACTATATCTATATAAATATTTTATATTTAAAAAAATAGTGTATGTCATATATACATGTTATTTATTAAAAATAGTTCAATAAATATTGTATTATAGAATAGTAGTGTATATATTTGTGTCGTATTTTACATAACTACATTTACTCTGAGAGATTTATGGAATATCATAAAAATAAACCAATTTATTTACAGATAGCAGATGCTATTTCTTTTAAAATTATTTTTAAGGAATGGACTTCCGGAACAAAAATTCCAACAGTGAAAGAGCTTGCCAAAGACTTTGATGTGAATCATAATACCTTGATGCGTTCGCTCGAAATTCTACAAACCGAAAATGTAATTTCTTCGAAACGGGGAATAGGGATGTTTGTGAAAGAAGAGTCGTACAACAATGCTTTGGGAAGGATGAAAAAATCGTTTTACGAGAATCAGGTTCCCGATTTTTTCACAACAATGAATGCCCTTAAAATTACTTTGGGTGAGTTGATAAACCTATACAAAGAAAATAAGGAAAACAAGAAAACGCCTCAAGAACACTAAGGCAAACAACCATACGGCAAAAATATTTGCATTGCTGTATAATGTATTATAGTATGCTAAGGACGGATAATTGTACTCCGTTTTTGCTGTTGGGTGGTGAACATCTCTTCTCTTTACTGTATTGAGAGGGGCGATGCGCTGTGCTGATAGGGTAGGAGGGCTTCAAAATTGATGTTAATATTTTTTGCACGAAGTGGGGCAATGGGTCTGTATTCGTGTTTTTTATTTACATTTGCAAAATTGAGAATACACGCTTAGATAATTGATTATGAAGATTGCACTTATCGGCTACGGAAAAATGGGTAAAACCATCGAAAGGATAGCAAAAGAAAGAGGTCATACCGTTTCGGTCATTATAGACGAACATAATAAGGCTGATTTCGATTCGCCGGTCTTCAGAGACAGCGATGTAGCCATAGAGTTTACAACCCCCGAAAGCGCGCCCCGTAATTACAAAAAATGTTTTGAGGCGAATGTTCCCGTGGTTTCGGGTACAACAGGCTGGCTGGAACATCTCGATGAGGTGAAAGCCGCTTGCAAGGAGGGAGGGCATACATTTTTCTATGCCTCGAATTTCAGTTTGGGGGTAAACTTGTTTTTTGCTTTGAACGAACATCTGGCGCGGGTGATGAATCGGTTTCCCGAATATAATGTCCGTATGGAGGAAGTGCACCACATTCACAAACTTGATGCTCCCAGCGGAACAGCTATAACCCTTGCCGAGGGAATAACAGAAAACGTAGAGCGCAAAACCGCTTGGTGCTTGGAGAAAGAGTCTTTGCCTACCGATATAGCTATTCATTGTGTTCGCCAAGACGAAGTGCCGGGCATGCACGAGGTGGTTTACGAGTCGGCAGTCGATACGATAAGTATAAAACACGATGCCAAAAACCGCGAAGGCCTCGCTTTGGGAGCTGTAATGGCAGCCGAGTTCGCATACAACAAAAAGGGTTTTCTGGGAATGAAAGACATGCTTAAATTTTGAGTATTACGCATAGAAAAGAAAAAATTAAGAATATAAGCTAAATTAGAATATGGAGGAAAATAAAAAAAGGTCGCTAACCGATAGGATTAAGTCTGCCCCCCGCAAACAATGGATAAAATGGATTCTGATGTTTGTGATATGTGTTTCGTTTGTTGTATGGACAGGTTACACATGGATGCTGATTTTTTGCCTTGTGTTTTTTGACAGTTATATTACAAAATATATCCCCTGGGGATTCTGGAAACAGTCTAAAAATAAGACAATCAGAAGTATAACAGAATGGGTGGATGCCATACTCTTTGCTTTGGTTGCTGCTTATTTTGTTACTAACTATGTTTTTCAGAATTACCAGATACCATCTTCTTCGCTCGAAAAATCGCTCCTCGTGGGCGACTTTCTGTGTGTGAGCAAGGTGAGCTATGGCGGACGTCCGCCAATGACTCCGTTGTCTTTTCCTTTGGTTCAGCATACGCTGCCTATTCTTGATTGTAAATCGTATCTCGAAAAACCCCATGCCGACTATAAACGCCTTGCGGGAACAGGGCAGATAAAACGCGGCGATATCGTGGTGTTCAACTACCCTTCGGGCGATACGGTTGCCCTTAAGATGCAAAATGCCGATTATTATGCCCTTTGTAAAGAAAACGGAAGGGATGCCGTTTGGAGTAACAAAGCATTGTTTGGCGATATTGTTTATCGTCCTGCCGATCGCCGCGAAAATTATGTGAAGCGTTGCATGGGCCTGCCCGGCGAAGTGATTTCTTTGAGAAACGACACCGTTTTCATCAACGGAAAAGCCCAAAAAGCACCCAAGAACGTTCAGCATATGTATTATGTACAGACCGACGGAACGTATTTCTCTCCGGCTCTGTTAGACGAATTGGGGATAACAAACGAAGACAGATCCCGGATAAGCAGTACTCCTGACGATTTAGGGCAGTTTGCCCCTCATGCCATCGAAGCATTAGGCCTTAAAATGGTGGATGGAAAGGCAGGAATATTATATTCCACAGTGTTCCTTACACCAGATATGATTGATAAGCTGAAACAAAAACCATATGTTTGGACTGTTATCAAAAGCAGCGATTTCATGAAAAGAATGGGTGTGCTCAATGGTCAGAAATATTATCAGGAAGCTCCCGTCTTTTTGTATCCTATCAACTATAATCTGAAAGCCGAATACGGCGACTATCCCGCCATCTGGATTCCGAAACGGGGTGTAACCCTCAGATTCGACAAGAACGTAGACTATAAGGTAGCAGCCTACGAGCGTTGTATAAAAAATTATGAAGGCAACGATTTCAGATACGAAGGCGGAAAAGTTTATATCAACGGGCAGCAAGCCGACTCATACACCTTTAAACTCGACTATTACTTTATGATGGGCGATAACCGTGACAACTCGGCCGACTCGCGTGCATGGGGCTTCGTTCCCGAAGACCATATAGTGGGTAAACCCCTGTTCATCTGGCTGTCGATTGATAAAGACAAGGGTTCTATCCGTTGGGATCGACTCTTTACGAGTGCCGAAAAAGACTAAAAACACATGTGTAGATGACAGAAAAGTATAAGGATATGTTTAAATATTGGAGCAAGGTGTTTGTCATAGCCTTGCTCGTTATCCTTGTTATACGTACTTTTTTTATTGCCTCTTATTCGGTTTCATCGATACAAATGGAAACCTCATTGCTAAAGGGTGACAGGGTTTTGGTGAACAAAACGGCATACGGCATACGGATGCCCGTTACTTTACTTTCCATTCCGTTTGTATTCGATTCTATTGCCGGTTTACGCACGTATTCGGATGCTGTTCAGTTTGGTTACAATCGTTTGTTTGCATCGCAAGTAGAGCGTAACGACATTGTAGTTTTTAACAACCCGTTGGAAACAGATAAACCCCTCGACAAACGCAGCGTATGTATCAGCCGTTGTGTGGCATCGCCGGGCGATACGGTTTTTGTGGATGGATTCGCGTATCTGATCAATGGCAAACAGTATGTAACTTCGCCCGATTTTCTGATGCAGTTCCGTTTCCCGGATGTTTTACTCGATACCGTTCGTAGCCTTGCCCGCCATTTGGATATACCTTTGCGTAATTTGAACGAGAGTGATTCGCTTGTTTATGCTTCCTTAAACCGATATGAGTCTTTTCTGATTAATAAAAATCTGCCTGACACTATGCAGCTTCAGATTGCGGAAAAAGATGCCTCCAACTATAAAGTACTTGTTCCTAAAAAAGGAATGAAAATAGAACTGAACGAACAAACCATTCCTCTGTACAAAAAACTGATTCTGGACGAACAAGGGCAGGAATTTATATTTCTGAAATCAAAGTTTTATTGTAACGGAAAACCTGTTGATAGCTATATCTTCCGGAACGATTATTATTGGTTTCTGTCCGATAATGTCGATGAATCGGTCGACTCGCGTTACGTAGGCTTTATATCGGAAAGGGATATAATAGGCAGGGCGTCGTTCGTTTGGTATAGTTCCGCAGAGTCGGGGGTGCGGTGGTCGCGCATATTCTCGTCAGTAAAGTAATTTTTTTGTGTTGAAAATGGATATTTGGTTATCTACTGCTTATTTAGCTCCCATTCAGTATTATTCAAAAATGCTTTGTGCAGACAAAGTATGGATTGAGCGGTACGATAATTACGAAAAGCAAACTTATCGTAACCGGTGTACTATCTTGTCGGCCAATGGGCCTATCGCTCTGTCTATACCGGTAGAGCATCCGCAAACGCAGAAAAGCCATACAAAGGATATCCGCATTGCCGATCATGGAAATTGGCGGCATATACATTGGAATGCACTCGTTTCGGCATACAATTCCACTCCTTTTTTTGAGTACTATCGTGACGATTTTCAGCCATTATATGAGAAAAAATATACTTTTCTTATCGATTTCAACGACGAACTGCACTCATTGATTTCCTCTTTGATAGGTTTTGATAAGACGCCTTTGGTCAGTTACACCGATTCGTACAAAGAATCTTTTTTTTGCGATGAATACGATTTCCGTTCGGCTATTCATCCCAAGAAAAAATGGGAAATAGCCGACCCTGGTTTTGCCTCAGTGCCTTATTATCAGGTTTTTGAACAACGATTTGGCTTTGTGCCCAATCTGAGCATTGTGGATTTGTTGTTTAATATGGGAAACGAAAGTTTGTTAATATTGTCTGAATGCTGTCAGAAATAAAAAAATCGTTAAGTACTGATATCATTTGTAAATAGATTTCCGAAATATTATATCTTTACGATTACCGAGAACTGAAAAAATCTTACTGGTTATTATTTAATAGTGTTACAAAATGAAAAAAAGTTTTACGTTATTGTTCTTTTTGGCATTGTTCATTTCATCTAATGGGCAAACGCCGGAGGAAAGAAAAAAAATTGTTGACGGGTACAATCAGACTAAGTCTGAAACCCTTATAAAAGAACTTGAAGCCGAAAGCAAGGCACGCGAAGAGCGGCTGAACGGTTTTATTAGTAAAAATCCCGGAATACTGCGGTCGGGAGCTACAAAAAACGGAGCGTATATTCAGTTGGTAGACGTGGATACTGATGGAAGTCCTGTCTATTATACAACTTCAAACCTTACTTCTGCATCAACAATTCGTACCTCGGCGTTGTACCAAGGTGGTAGTTTAGGGCTGGACTTGGAAGGCCAAAATATGATTGCCGGAGTTTGGGATGGTGGAAAAGTGCTGGGCACTCATACCGAATTTAAAGGAACTGATGGCTCAAAAATAGTTTTTGGCGATGGAATTGCAGGTACTATTCTTTGGCACTCTACCCATGTTGTAGGAACGGTTACCGCAAAAGGAGCAAACATCGAGGCGCGAGGGCTGGCTCCCAAATCGAAAGTGCATGCCTATGAGTGGACAAACGATATAGTAGAAATGGGGATATTTGCACGCAAAGGCTATCTGGTTTCTAACCACTCTTATAACTCTCTTCTGTCAGGCGATAAAGAGTGGGAATTTGGGGCTTACAATAAGATTGCTTCCCAATGGGACAATCTGAGCTATACTTATCCTAAATATCAGTTAGTAAATTCAATTGGAAATTTCAGAGAGGATTGGAAAAAACTGAATCCTAATAAGAACGGATATGAAATACTGTCGGGTTCGGCTGTTGCAAAAAATACCCTTACCGTAGGGGCTATCGAAAGAATAACGGATTATTCGCCCGAGACGATTGTTTTAGGCGTATTCAGTAGCCCGGGGCCTACCGACGACGGACGCATCAAACCGAACCTTGTTGCCAAAGGAGTGGATGTATATTCAACAATGGCAAGCAATAATAATTCTTATGGTGTGCAGAGCGGTACTTCAATGGCTGCACCTGCCGTTACAGCCGGCATATTATTGATTCAGGAGTTGCACAATAACCTGTACGGCAGCTATATGAATTCGGCCACCGTGCGGGGCGTGTTGCAACACACAGCCCTCGAAGCCGGGGTAAACGATGGTCCCGATTACGATATGGGTTGGGGTGTGGCAAACTTTGAGGATGCTGCAAAAGCGATTATCGATAAACAACGTGGCTCTATTTTTATTAGTAACTCTGTCATTGAAGAGAATACACTCAAAAATGGTGATGTGTACATTAAATCACTATATGTAAGAGAAAGCGAAGAACCAATGAGAGTTTCCATATCGTGGACAGACCCCGTAGGACCGGAAAACAAGGATCAGATTATAGATTGGGATGTGAAATCGCTGGTGAATGATCTTGACGTAGTTGTAGAAGATGAAAACGGTAATATTTACTATCCTTGGAAACTTGATAAGGATAATCCTGCCAATGCGGCGACAACAGGCGATAACGATGTGGATAACTTCGAGCGGATTGATATAAAGAATCCATCGGGAAAATATTTGATTACAGTTTCGCATAAAGGAGAATTGGCTGCACCGCAAGATTATACTTTGGTGGTAACAGGCAAAGATCTTGAGGGGCCGATGTCTATCAATGAAGATACAGCTGCGGGCTTATCTGCGTGGGTATATCCGAATCCTGCAAAAAGTGTATTAAATATTAAAGTTGACGAAGTGGTTGACTGTAAGCTGTACAATCTTCTTGGGTCAGTGGTTTACAGTACATCTTTTGATGCGGGGCATAATCAGATTGATGTTTCTCCGTTCAAATCGGGAACCTATTTGTTGAAGTTGACCGGAAAAACATCGACCAAAACAGAGATTGTTATTGTAGAATAGTATAAATAAAAACTCTCAATATTCCATTTAAAAGGGACTGCTATCCAGAAAAGGTTGCAGTCCTTTTTTTGTTTAAGATGGGGCAGGAGATATAGATGGAATATAAAAAAGGGATACTACTTTATTTTCCAAATGTTGTGGTTAATACCACCGTCTTTAGACGCTTATACTTTAGTCGGCTTTAGCCGAAGCATTATTTAGTGGGTGGTGCGTTGAATTTTATGTTTAAATAAGTAATCTATTGTTTAGGGTTTACTTACGGAATAAACAATAATTGCACTAAAAAGAAAACTTTTCACTTTTAAATAGTTATGTTATTTTTGTACTAACAGTGTCCGGTATAATATGAATTTTATGAAAAAAATTTCTTTTATTTTTTGCCTTTCTATAGTATTTTACTTTTTTACATCATGTAATAAAAAATCGGATAAATTTGAGGAGATATTGGGTACAGTGGAATATTTTATAGATCATACCCCTGATAGTGCTTTGATATTTTTGGATTCAATTCACAATCCATACGAATTAAAAGAAGATCAACATGCTAAATATATTTTACTTTTAGTACAAGCAAAGGATAAAAATTTTTTGGACATCTCGTCTGAAAACTTAATTTTTCAAGCAAAGGATTATTTTATAAAAAATAATGAAAAGAAAAACATTTGTTTATCAGCATTTTACTGTGGACGAGTTTTACAATCACAAAAGAAATTCGATAATGCGGTAATAAATTATCTTGAAGCTAAAAATATTGCTGTAACTATTAATGACTATTATTTGTGTGGATTATGTGATTTTTTTATAGGAGAAATAAGTTATAATCAATTATTATTTGATGAAGCTATTCGATATTCTAAGAAAGCTGAGTATAATTTTTTACGTTGTAATAAATATAAGAATCGAATAGCATCTAATAATTGTATCGCTAATTCTTTTTTGTTGAAAAAGTTGCCTGATAGTGCATTTGTATATTATGAAAAAGGTTTGGGTTTAGCTAAATCGAATAACGATTTAACAGCTCAAATTGATGTAATGCATAACATGGGGCTCGCTTTTCAGATGATTAATGAGGATGATCGAGCAAAAGAAATTTCAATGCAAGCTTTATCATTATGTAGTGATAATGATCAGAAAGCAAAACATTGTATGAGTTTATCCAGAATATATATTCATGAAAATAAAAAGGATTCCGCTTTATTTTATTCTATTTTAGCATTAGATTTATCTGATGATGATTTATCGAAAGCTTCTATTTACAGGCAGTTATCTAAAATTGAAGAAAATTCAGGCAATTATCGGGGAGGATTGGATTATCATAAATTATATTCAAAAAGTTTATCATCCACTTTTGAAGAAAAGGAGAATTTCCATATTCTGAATGTATTAAAAAAATATGATTTTGAATTGCTTCAAAATGCAAATAAGAAATTAGTGATAGAAAGACTTTGGATTGTTATTATTTCAATTGTAGTAATTGCTCTTGGCACTTTTATGTTTATCGGATACGAACTCAAAATAAAGAAGCATTATTAACAGCCAAAGAGCAAATTTATCTGTTAAAATCAATGGTTAATGAACAGGATAAAAAAATAAATACTTCTTCAACTAAAGATAAAAATATCGGTGATTTGCGTAAAATTTTATTTAAACAACTCAATACTATAAAGAAAATATCTTTATTGGAAAATTATTTAAATGATTATGACAAAAAAGATGGAAAAAGTATTCTTAGAAAAGTTAATGAAATTATATATGATTCTGCTGAAGAGTTTGATTGGGAGTTGTTTTTTCAAACAGTTAACGCATTATATGATGATTTTTTAATTCGACTGACAAACTTGCATCCTCAATTGGATAAGAGGGATATTCTTATATGCTGTCTTACAAAATTAGAGTTCAATAATACTGAGATAGCATTGTTGATAAAATCAAATCAGAATATTATTCAAAAAAGAAAAACCGTAATCAGAGAACTTACAGGAATGAAAAAACAGGAGAGTTTTGCAAAACAATTAGACATAATTACCTTAGTATAATAATCAGCCATTAACAAAACTCCTGCAAAATAGGGGTCTTCGTTTTTAACAAAGAGCTTCAGTTTACATTTTTTATAAAAATAAATTGCTTTAGAAATATTGCTTCCAATATGATTGGGCTACTCTGAGGGGAATATGCAATTTATTAAAAATAACACAAAATGCTTCCTTTTGTAAAGTTTATTATCAATATATACCTAATAAACTTTAAACATACTATTTGTAAAATCTGCCAAAAGATGTTGTTTTAAATTAATATAGTACTAATTTTTAGCAAATTAAATAATTTTACATTCTCCCAAAACCTGCCATGACGATTTCCTTTATTGCACGTCATTTCTAAGAAGGATAAATTTGTATTTATTTCATTTTTTGTAAATTTTTTATTTATGGCAGCTAAATCACATTCACTACTATCATTGTTGTTAGTTTTTGTTTTGACAGGAGTTTTAACTTTCAATAGCGCATTGGGCTCCAATCAGGTTAACAATACCGTCAGTAATAATACTGTCAGCTATACTACGAATAAGGGTAAAAAAATGGATAAAGAGGAACAGATCGACCTACAGGGTTCTTTGATTCACATTACAATCAGGTCTACTATTGCTGGTAGTAGTAGTGGCATCCCGTTTTCAGTAACTAAAAACAGTTCTTTTCTTAAGGTTTATTTTCTAAAAGATTTGAATAATATTACTATTGAGATTTTCGACAAATTTGGGAAGATAGTATATTATAATACCATTAATCCAATTACGGGAGGTAATCTATTCATTTCTTCAATAAACTGGAATTCAGGAGAATATAAAATATCTTTCAGCAATAATTATGGCAACAGTATTTATGGAAGTTTTGAAATGTAATGCTTAGTTTTCCATTCTATCAATCTTGTAGTATTATAAACTTAAAATGATGAAGATTTAACATAAATATTTTAACCAAACAAACGCCTAAAACTTATGACTTATACCCAAAGGCTTATAATAAGCTCAATAATAGGAATTGGGCTTATTGTTCTACCCAAATTGCTTTATTCCCAGTCTCCAGGTGATGTTGGTAGTCCTGAATTGTGGATGAAGACAAAGGGTACCGGAATTCCGTTAAAATATCAATGGATGGACTATAGCGGAGACCACTTGAAATTGTATACTTACAATTACGCAAGTCCTTCTCAAAAACAAGAATATTTAACAGATTCGGTTCGTTTCTATAATGGTCATCCGGCCATCATGTTAAAAAAACAATTTAATAATCAGATTTTTGAACTGCCTTTAAAGTATGTCAATTTAGCCCAGTCTACTGTTATTGGTGTTTTTGCTCCTAACAGTCAGTTTTCGCAAGAAGTTCCTATATACAGTTTATCAGGTAGAAGCGGAACAGATTATACTCAGGGAACGGATAAGGTCTATTATTTGCCTTTGGATACTTTGGATTATGGTAAGTCTGAGGGTATGGATTTAAGAACTTCTGCGCGCGAGTCGTCCATGTGTATAAGTAGCCATTATCGTAGTTTAATTCCCCATAATGGCATATGGGGAGGAAAGGAAAAAGCATCTTTTGCTTTTCCGTCACCTTCTCCAACAAACTTGTCTTTTTCTGGGTATATTCCCGAAATTATTGCGTACAATCGTTTTCTTACCCCTCTTGAACGACAAAAAGTAGAATCATATTTGGCTATTAAATATGGGATAACGTTGCCCGTTTCTTACATAGGTAGTAATGGGCAACTACTGTGGAATATTACAGAACAAACCAAATATAACAATCGGATAACGGGGCTATGCAAGGATGATGCCAGTGGCCTTGACCAAACTGAGGCGGCCACCAGTTATGAAGAAGCTCCTTATTACACCTATATGCAGGCAAACGATTATTTTCATAAAGCTAATCCTGAAAATGGGAGTTCTACCTCACGTTTGTTAACCATAGGGAGAGAATCTATAAGCACTTGGAGTAACTACTCTCATCTTCTCTGGGGCGATAATAATCAAGGACTGAAACCTGAACGAAAGGATTACTTAATTGGAATGAAGCTGATGCCCCGGCATTGGTTAGTCAATACCCAAAATCTAAAGAACGAAAGCTACTATGTGGAGTTATCTTATGCTGATGGAAAAGCTTCTGGTTTTAAAGATCATGTGAATGGAAGTTCTTACCTGATGATCAATAATTCGGGAAGTGACGAATTTCAACAAACAGTTATCCGGTATGTTGAGGTAAGTGGTATTGATGCTCTTCGTAAAAAAGCAATCTACAACAATGTTCTGTTCGATATTGATGGCAATTATAAAGATGTATTTACCTTCGTATATTGCGATTCGCCTATTGCCGGAGACATTGATATTAAGCATAAAAACTGTAATAATGATGGAGAGTTGCATATCCGTATCATAAAGGGCGAAAGGGTATTTTTCTATAAGCTCAAAGATGTTAATTCTGGCGAAGTGATCCGTTCTGGGAATGAAAATAGCTATGAGTTCGATATAAACGGACTTTCGGCTGGCGAATACGAACTATACATTGAGCAAAGAGGAGGTTACAGTTTTGAGAATTTAACGAGAGCTACTCCTCGGGAAGCTCTTACTACTAATCCATTTCCTGCGCAAGGAGGATCGTTAAAATGGGTTGTTACAGATTTGACGGACAATTACACCGTTGGGTTTAAAGGAACAGCCTCCAATATTCTCTATCACGGAATCAGCAAAGAAGGTAATACTTTGTCATTAATAATCTCTAATGTTTCAACACCTTCGGGTATACAGGTTGCTCTTGGCGACGAATTAGAGGTAAAGTTTCAAAATAATAAAGTTAGTTTTTATAAGAACGGAGTTCGGATAGGACCTAATCCGACTACTGTTGCAGCTACCACCTATTATGGATTTATAGACATGAGTAGAGGCTTTCTCGAACTGCGAAACTTAAATGCGGTGGGTTTCACAACACTCTACGATTGGATTACTACGGGTAATGTGACAAAGATTTACTCTGAACAAGCTTCTGTTGTTCATACTTTAACATTAAATAATTTATGTTCGCGCTCTTCTTCAGCTCGTCCAAACCAGTCTGACGAAGATTCTTCTACAGTTATTGAAGAGGCAGCGGCCGAAGTCGTAAATTTTAGTTGCATACAAAAGAATCTCAATTTAACTGCTAAACTACAGTTTGAAAAGCCTGACGTAGTTTCGTTCTTAATCTATAATACCACTGGGCAGTTGATACTGAAAGAAGAAAACATGTCTCTCCAACAAATACAATCGGCCGATTTTCATTTGCCGTCCAAAGGTGTGTATATTATTAAAGCATTTACACGCAATCATGGAGAGTTTACCAGAAAAATTATTGCCGAATAATTCTAATGCTATTTATCATGAAAATCAATTATAAAACAGCTATAACAGGGGCTTTACTTGCCACATCTATTCTTGTGGGCATTGCCTGGAATAATCCAAGGATTAAAGAGATAAAGAATCAGCAAACCGTTGTTTCTCCGAAAACAGAAACGAATATCCTTCCGGAAGGAGAGAGTAGTAATGTTTCAGCCTCGAAACCGGCGGTCGAATTTATGTCTAATTCCGCTGAAGGAAGCGAGACAACCGAAAGAATCGAATACCTTTCTATCTCGAAAGAAGGGGTGATCGGTCTGTACGATGGAAAACAAGTAGACAATCCTTCTGATAATATTTTTACGGTAAGCTTGGCCGAAAGTCCCGAATTGAAAGATGAAGTTTGGCTAAGTTTCGATTTGGAAGGAGTAAATGATTACACCAATATTCCTTATAGCATAAACGATCGTTTAGCTGTTGGCGGATATCTGGTAAAAAAGAGTGATGCTTCTGCCCGTCAAAAAATACAAATTAATCCTTTGTGGCTAAACCAAGGAAACAACTTTGTTCAGTTCACTTTACCTGAAGATGTAGAATACGGATATAAGGTCAGTAATTTGTCCATAGAGGTAAATAAAAGATCGAATAACTCCTTTTTAGTTCTGAATACAGTAAACCTGAGTTATGACAATAAAGCTTATATTCATGGCTTTGTTCAAGACAAGACCGCCTCGGATGCCGTTTTCTATGTAAATGAAAAACCAATAAAGAGCAGAAATGGCGAATTCGAAACAATCGTATCTTTAGATGATAGTCGGAAGGTAGATGTGAAAGCTGTGTTGAATGGCAAAAATAAAACAAAAAGCATTGTATTCCCTAAAAACACAAGGGTCGATTATGCGTACGATATCAATACAAAAGTGCTTTATGCAAGTAAAGAACTTAAAAAAGGTATCGCCGACCGTATCCAACTGGAAACGGCCTGTTTGGAAGTAGATTCTGCGGCTCTTCTTGGATCATCTAAAAAAATATCCCTCACTACACTGCGTGATATTGATATTCCGGTTATGAACATGGGGCTAAGTAATATTACCGCCGATCATAAAGGATATCGTTTTCTTCCTCACGGGGAGCATTTTGCCGATGGCGCACGTGTTGTTCTTAAGTACGATCCAACAAAAATACCCAAAGGATTTACCGAAGATGATATCCGTACGTTCTATTTCGATATGGATACTCGGCTTTGGGCTGCTTTGGAAGTAGATTCGATCGACAAGAAAAATCAACTCATCATTTCCCGCACCACGCACTTTACCGATATGATCAATGGAGTGATTCAGGTTCCAGAATCGCCCGAAACACAAGGTTATACACCCACGATGATGAGCGACATACAAGCTGCTGATCCGACATCTAAAGTACAACTGATCAGCCCGCCTCAGGCAAATGTTAGGGGTTCTGCCGGATTAAGTTACTCGTTCGAAATGCCTCCCGCCCGCAACGGTATGGCTCCCAACCTATCCATTGCCTATAACAGTGATGGAGGTAATGGTTGGCTCGGCGAAGGTTGGGATTTGAATATTGCTTCCATAAATATTGATACCCGCTGGGGTGTACCTCGTTATGATGATAGCTATGAAACAGAAACATATTTAATGGATGGTTCTATGTTAATGACATTACATAATAATACTGCTTCTGTGGCTCATCGGAATGATGAAATAGCCCGAATTGAAAACAGACAGTTTTATCCTCGCAACGAAAACAGTTTCTCTAAGATTATACGAAAAGGAAATTCTCCTAGTAATTATTATTGGGAAGTAACAGACAAATCAGGAACAAAATATATATATGGAACTAACGGAGGTACTTTAAAAGGAAATGTTACTACGACTGATGGCGTTCAAAAAAATGTAGCAGTTGAATGGAAACTTTCGCGCGTTGAAGAACTACATGGCGACTACATAGAATATCATTATCAACAAGTGGCGGAACCAATAACCTCCGGATTATCCTCCCAGTCTCTTTACCTGAGAACAGTTAAAGCAGGCCAGGTAAGCAAAGATCCTCACACTGTAGTTACTTTTACAAGCAATACGCAAAAAGAAAAACAAACTAACAACGCGCGTTACGGATTCCTTACTTCTTCTAATAAGTTGTTAAACGGGATCACGATTGCTTTTGAAGGAAACACGCTTCGCAGCTACACGTTCAATTATGGGACAGGTGCTTTTAATGCAAAAGTGTTGCAATCGGTAACTCATTTGGATTCTTCAGGCAGTGAATTCGCTACTCATACTTTCGATTATTACGACGATGTAAACTCTTCAGCTGGATATAAACCGTTCACCGAATCGGCAGAAGAATGGAGTCTTCATAATGATAATATCGAGACAAGTATGAAAAATCCCATGAGTAGTATAAACGTATCTGGATTTAGCAACAAAGCCACAGCTTTGGGTGGAAATACAACAACCTCCCAAAGTATTTCTTTTTATGGAGGTGTCGGAGTCGGGATTGATCCGACAACGATAAGCAGTACCATTGGAGCAAGCACCGGATATAGTAGTAGTACTACCGAAGGCTTATCCACTTTAATCGATATTGATGGCGATGGGTTACCCGATAAAGTTTTTGTCGATGAAGGCAAATTATATTACCGTCCCAATATTTCGCAAGCAACAAACGTTTCCCATCAATATGGAGATAGGATTGAAATAGGCGGAACAATAGAAGAATTCTCCAAAACAACCAGCCGCTCTTATTCCGGAGGTTGGAAAGGCAGTGTTGGTATCTTTATTGCTACGGCCGCTAAAGGAAAAGACAAAAGTTCTACAACATCCAAAATCAAGGTTTATTTTGCTGATGTGAACAACGACGGATTAGTGGATATCGTATCTAATGGAACGGTTCATTTTAATAAAATTATTACTGATTCTAACGGACGTTTAGTTCCTTATTTCACAACAAACAGTACAGGTACACCCAATCCGATTAACGGGAGTGGCAATCTTAGTTTAGATGAAGAAGATATTCAGGTAGATCCGGAAGAACAGGCCGAAGAAATTAAAAATTCTCCTATGCAGGATGTGGTACGTGTTTGGGAAGCTCCTTTCGATGGCACGGTAAATGTCGCCAGTACTATTAAACTATTGGCTCCACAAGGAAAATATGATACTGATGAATACAGTAACGCCGATGGTGTCAGAGCTGCTATTCAATTTAAATCGACCGAAAAGGCTACACAAACGATTTCTTTGTTAAATACAGGTAAGCCTTACCCGATGAATGTAAATAACCTTGTGGTGAAGGCTGGCGAAAAACTTTTCTTCCGGTTGCAATCAGGAAGAAATGAGATGTCTAATGGAGCTTTTGACCAGGTGGAATGGAGTCCTGTAATAACCTATCAGGGAAAACCAGCTTTTGTAAACCCGAATGGAGAAAGCTCGATAGCTTATAGAGCAGAAGAAGGAACTATTTACAGTGAAGAAAGCTGGGTAAGGGTTGATACCGTATCCAATAAGGTTTTTCTGAAAGGATCTTTCTCAAAGCCAATCACTTCCGATATAGTTACTTTAAGAATTATTGCAGCCAACGAAAGAAGCATACAAGCAAATGACAATTCGGAAGAACAAGAGAATCCAAACTACGATGAGCAGATTGTGTACACAAGAACATTCTCTAAAGAAGCCGCAAACATAAGGCTTTCGGATCAAATATTTGGAAATATACCTTCTTCTAATCATAAAAACCTGAAATTTGAAATCATTTCAGATTCAAATATAGAGTGGTATAAAATAAAATGGGAAACCGGCATAACAAGCAATGGAAAAGAGATGCACTCATTGGTTCCTGTAGAATATAAAGTCTATGCCAAACAATTGAAAACACCGATAGCTCCTACTGTCTTTACTAAAGAGATATATAATGTATCAATAAGTACAACTTATTTGCCGTCAAATATACAAGATGATACATATCTGAAAAGCAGTGATATGATAAAAGAGGCAATAGACTTGGTGATGGTAGTGAAAGATTCAACAGGAGTGATAGCCAAGATGGATGTAACAGTAGATGAAACAAATTACAGGAAAACATCATGGGAAGGGAGCGCTTCTTTCCCCTATTTGCCACCGGGCAGTTATTGGTTTGAATATTATCTCAAGGATAGTAGTAAATATGTAACCCAACTTAATCATTTAGGAGTACGTATTATCTACAATGAAACACTTCTTATACCATTTCCTCTTGTAGTATTTTCTAAAGCCGATATGTATACTTCACATAAATCGAGTTACTTTGGTCCTATGTATCGTGGTTGGGGACAGTTTGTTTATAATTCGGCGGAAGGACGCTATGCTACCAAAATTAACGAAAGTGCATTAAATTATGACAAATATGCTGATCCGAATATTCTGAAGAAAGATACTATGAATTTTAATTCAACGGTCTTTTTCCCAATGACTGTTGGTCTAAATCCAGACAGTGTTAAATGTTGGATAGGGCAGAATAACCAGACCCATCTTATGGGTACAACTATGAGTTCTTCCCGATTGGGAGCACAAAATGTAGTGTTAACAAATCCACTTGCCGGTTTTAATAATATGACAATGGAAGGTGGGGGTGCCCGAGGTATTACATTGGAAAACAAAAGCACAAGTACAGCCGATTTATCGAAGAAAATGATGGGTGTTAGTAAAAGCTTGGCAAGGGGCAACTCATCTACCAAAACTGCTTTTATGGACATCAATGGTGACGGTTATCCTGATATTATCTCAGCCCAAAAAATACACATGACCAATCCGCAAGGAGGGTTCAGTGGTATTGCAATAGGTAATAATAATATATCAGAAACCAGTAACTCTTCAGAAGGGTACTCTTTAGATGGGTCACCCATCCACTCAGGGTCTACTTCCATTCGAGGATTAGCAGGAAGTAAATGGTTTAAAGATTCGAAGGAAATTGCCGCTGCCAACGATCTTGCCAAGAACGCATCTAAGCTGCCAGCAATTAGTGGAGGAAAATCAGCAGGGAACGATCAGGCCGATTTCATCTTTATGGATATCAATGGCGATGGCTTACCAGACAAAGTAAGGAAAAATTCCGTGCAGTTCAACTATGGATACTCCTTTTCAGAAGAAATTACTTGGGACCTGAACGACATTCAATACGGAGAGAATACCAGTTCGAACGGTGGTCTTGGCTATACTTTTGGTTCGAGTTTCTCAATCGGAGCTGGTTTTAGCAAAACAAGCAGCAAAAGTAGCTATATACTGATGGATATAAACAGCGATGGTTTGCCCGATAAAGTATGGACAAGCGGAAGTGTAGTGAAAGTTGCATTAAATAAAGGCAACGGCTTTGCCGCTCCAATCACATGGAGAGGACTAAGCAAAATAAATGAATCAGCATCTTGTTCTGAGTCTATTAATGGTGCTTACACATACAATATACTGATACCGACCCCGTGGTGGATTACAATAAAAATATCCCTCAATCCAGGATTAAGTAAGAGCAAATCCATGACTCGAGACTTGTATGCTATCCGCGATGTTGATGGTGATGGATTTCCCGATATTGTACTTTCGGATGATGATAGTCAAATGACCGTTTACCGTTCAACTATAGGCCGTACCAATAAGCTGAAAACAGTGAATAATCCGTTAGGAGGTAGTTTTACACTCGATTATACAAATACTAAAGCCACTTACAATCATCCGGGTGGCAAGTGGGCCATGTCTTCGGTCGAAATTAACGATGGAATCAACGACGATGGAGGCAATATGAAAACACGTTTTGTTTATGAGAACGGGAAGCATGACCGCCGCGAACGCGAATTCCTCGGATTTGGTAAAGTAATAACTCAAAGTATTAATACCGAGGATAATGATAAAATTTATCGCGAAACGGTACAGACCTACAATGTGTCGAACATTTACGAAGCCGGTAACCTTATCAGTACTTTAATACAGGATGCAGCAGGCAAAAAATATACGGAAACCATAAATAAGTACTATACATATAGCGTAAGTAAATACAATACAAATACTTATAGGTTTGCTACAGTTACTATAGACAGTACTACGTACGCTCCGCTTAGTATTTATGCCCCGTTGAAATATACAAAAACGCTTATTTATGAAGGTAATACAACAGGTATTGTAGCCAACGAAGCCTACTATACTTACTACCTGACCGGTCATCATGGAGAACTAAGCACTTATACCTATAGCGATAAGGGAAATCTGGGCGAAAGGGGTAGAGGTAGTTTCAATTATTATACCCAAATCGCTTATATAAACGATTTTAATAAATATGTTTTAAGTTTGCCATATCAGTTTATGGTAAGTGAGAATTCAAATGTATACCGTATGATCGAAGCAGAGTATGGCGACAGTTATTCTCCGGCTCACCTGACTAAGGTAACCCAATACACGGATTCATCATCGTTGCCTGCCGTTACCGATATCGTTTACGACCGTTATGGCAATATTACGAGCAAAACTTTGCCCCAGAATGCCAAAAGACAACGCATGAAATATACCTATAGCTACGATGATAAGTACAAGATGTATGTAAAGGATGTTTCCGATTCGTTTGGTTATACAAGTAAGATAGATAGTATTGATTATCGCTATGGTATACCCTTACTTTCGATAAGTAAAAATGGTAAAAAATCAAGAACGGCTATCGATAATCTGGGACGGATAACAAGTGTAACAGGTCCGAATGAAATACATGGACAGCTAAGGAATCCGTACACTATCCGTTTTGAATACCATCCGTCTGTTGTGAAAAATAATAAGGGTAATATTACCTCTCCGGCATATGCCGTGACCGGGCATTTCGATGCTCAGAACAGGGCTACGAGCGGCGATATGGAAACCGTTACTTTTGTTGATGGCTTTGGTCGTGTCATTCAGGTGAAAAAGGATGCCGCTATTACGTCGAGCAATGGGCAAAGTACCGAAGACCAAATGATTGTAAGCGGTCGTATGAAATACGATTGTTTTGGTCGCGCGGTCAAATCTTACCATCCGTTGACCGATGCCTTGACCAACCGCAACATTTTCCTGAGAGACTTTGATACTACATCGCCTACCGTCACCCATTACGATGTAATGGACCGTGCCGTGCGTGTTGTTTATCCCGATGGAAAGGCCTCGACGATGACTTACTCTAAAGACAATGCTTCGCGCACTCTTGTAAGCCAGCAAGTTGATGCGAAGGGGGGGCGGCAGTCAATCTTTACCAATGGCTCGGGTCTGACTGTAAAAACGGAGCAATATTCCGGTCCTAATGGCACCATCACTACCCGTTTCAACTACGATGGAATCGGGCAACTTATCGAAACGATTGATACAGAGGGCAACACAACTCTCTCTGATTACGACTATGCCGGTCATCGCACCCGTGTAACGCATCCGGTTTCGGGCGTAAGTACGTATCAATACGATCCTCAGGGTAACCTTACGAGTCGTCAGACAGCCAATCTGTTGGCGGAAGATAAATATATCACTTATACTTACGACTTCAACCGTCTGACGGGCATCAATTACCCCGATAACCCGGAAAACAATGTGAAATATCATTACGGAGACTCCTATACGGACGAAGACCAGCGAGGACGCCTTATCCTGATGGAGGATGCCAGCGGCGCCCAGCAATATACTTACGGCCTTATGGGTGAAGTAACCGAACTGACCCGTACCATTGTTATACCCAACCAAGGAGTAGCCACCTATACCACGAAGTGGGTTTACGACTCATGGAACCGTCTACTCAACATGAGCTATCCCGATACTGAAAAGGTAAATTACACTTATAATTCCGGTGGTCTGTTATGTAGCGTAAATGGAGTGAAGGGTCGCACCTATCATTATGTCACAAAACTGGGTTACGATAAGTTCGAGGAACGGTCTTATCTCCAATACGGGAATGGCGTGGAAACGTTTTATAGCTACGATCCTCAGATGCGCCGATTGAAGAACCTTAAGGTTTCCCACTCCGCGACTAATTATATGAATAGCACTTACGGTTACGACGCTGTAGGTAATGTAAGTTCGGTTTCCAGTCCGTCTTTCCATCATACTTACAGATATGACGGTCTTTACCGTCTGAGTTCGGCTGTGGGCGACTATACTTCTACCAATGGCGGTTTGGCTCAATATACCCTGCAAATGAGTTACGACAACCTTCACAATATCAGCAATAAGTACCAGATGGCATCCCAAGAGGGTGTCACAGTGGAAAGTACGAGCCAGGGCAACGCGGAAATCGGAGATGGGTACAACCTTGCTTACGCGTATGGGTCTAATCCATACCAGGTATCCTTTATTCAGGAGCAGAAGGGCGATATAAGTGGGGAAACCGAACACCGTCGTACTTACGATTACGATCTCAACGGTAACCTGACCTACGTTAATTTCTCCCGTTGGAAAGAGACTGGCAAACGAATTCCCGGAGGAAGCGAACGCAAACTACGTTGGGACGAAGAGAACCGCCTATCATCTATCTCGGACAACGGTTATGTCTCTTCTTACCTGTATGATGCTTCAGGGGAACGTGTAGTAAAGTCTTCAGGGGGTAGCAATGGCGTCTTTGTAAACGGGGTGTTCAGTGGAGGTAATACTGAAACCACCCGCTTTACTACCTACGTGAGCCCGTATCTGGTTGTAAGCCCCGGAGGCAACTACACGAAGCATATCTATGTTGGCAGCCAGCGTATCGTCAGCAAGCTTGGGGATGCGGAGAGCTTCACGTCCTTGCCCAACACCTCGGAGTGCGCGGGTCATAACCAGGGGATAGATGTTGGCTACAATGCCAAGTACGCGCGGTCTGTGGAGTCTATCCGCAAGAACTACGCTTACTTCAACGAGGAGTATAACGGGATGGACAATAATCCTTATACCGGAGGTCATGCCTGCCTCTGCGAGAACGACCTTCCGGTATCACCAATGGCATCCTCTACGAATGGCCTTGCAGTGCCCAAGGAGGAACGTCACCAATACTTCTACCATGGCGATCATCTGGGTTCAACGACAATTACTACCGACGCGAACGGCGATATGGCTCAGAGTATCCAGTATACGGCTTTCGGGGAGGTGTTTATCGAGGAGCGGTACAATAATACGTGGAAAACGCCGTTTTTATTTAATGCCAAGGAGTTGGACGAGGAGACCGGTTTGTATTACTATGGCGCCCGTTATTACGACCCCCATACCAGTCTGTGGTTGAGTGTAGACCCGCTGGCGGAGAAATACCCGGGCATGAGTCCGTATGCGTATTGTGCCAATAATCCGTTGAAGTTTGTAGACCCGACGGGGGAAGATATTTGGGTCTTTTATAAAGACCAAGATGGAAATAGCCAACATTGGGTATTTAATGGAAAAAATATGCGAAGTGCTCCAATTGAAAATGAGTTTGTTTCTGATTTTCTTCTCTCTTATGATTATAATACTAGAAATGGAGGTGGAGATAAAATGAAAGAAGCAGCGATGACTAAAGGTCTAGCAGTGAGATTGGAAAAAACATTAGAGGAAAGCAGACGTAGTTCTAAGATGGTTGATGGAAAAGAAATTTCAACTGTATATTGGAATCCGACCCAAGCAAATATAACTAATGAAGGGTATATTTATTCTCCTGCAACAGTTTTAGAGCATGAATTTGATCATGGACTAAGTTTTGAAAAAGACTCTAAGGCTCATAAGGATAGGGTAAACACCTATGATAGTCAGTATACCAGAAAAGAAGAAAGACGAGTTATAACTGGTTCTGAGGTAAAAACAGCTAGAGCAAATAAAGAATTTCCAAAAGGATATGTGCGATCTAGTCATACTGCAAAATATGATCCAATAAAAGTTATAAGTCCTATATCAACAAAGAGAGGTTCAAAAGTTAAATATAAATTAAAGATAAGGTGATAAATAAATTCTTTTTATTTTCTATTTCTATCATATTTGTTTTTATTGCTTGTAATAGTCAATCGAAACAGCAGAAAAGTCAATGCGAAAGTTCTATAAAGTCTGTTCGAGTATTGTATTTTAACAATATTTTTGAAACAAGCATTGCAATACCTTGCAATTACTTATTGAAAAATGCCGTGTCTCAAAAATATAATCCAAATGATAATATGGGTATAATTGATACATTAATCACAGATTGCGAAGTAATAAAAAAAATAGAAAAAGGGATAGAACTAATAGCAAATAATGATAATGATACATATAGTGAAGATGCACGTATGCATGTCATTATAATGTATGAAAATAATCAAACAGTAGAGTTCTGTATTACAGGTTACTATGCACAAAATATGCTTAAAAGTGGAATACTACAAAGTAATAGTAAAGAATTATTATATCTATTGAAACATTATAGTGGATATTATTTATGGATACCTTCAACAGATTTAAAGTATATGAAAGAGTTGAATGATTCCATCAGATAATCAACAAATAAGTAAATTGAATAGTGGGGTAGGCTTTCTGGTCTGCCCTGCTATTTTTAATATCAAAAAAGTAGAAATGTTGTAAGCCCCGGTGGCAACTACACGAAGCATATCTATGTTGGTAGCCAGCGTATCGTCAGCAAGCTTGGGGATGCGGAGAGCTTCACGTCCTTGCCCAACACCTCGGAGTGCGCGGGTCATAACCAGGGGATAGATGTTGGCTACAATGCCAAGTACGCGCGGTCTGTGGAGTCTATCCGCAAGAACTACGCTTACTTCAACGAGGAGTATAACGGTATGGACAATAATCCTTATACCGGAGGTCATGCCTGCCTCTGCGAGAACGACCTTCCGGCATCACCAATGGCAGCCTCTACGAATGGGCTGACAGTGCCCAAGGAGGAACGTCACCAATACTTCTACCATGGCGACCATCTGAGTTCAACGACAATTACTACCGACGCGAACGGCGATATGGCTCAGAGCATCCAGTACACGGCTTTCGGGGAGGTGTTTATCGAGGAGCGGTACAATAATACGTGGAAAACGCCGTTTTTATTTAATGTCAAGGAGTTGGACGATGAGACCGGCTTGTATTACTATGGCGCCCGTTATTACGACCCCCATACCAGTCTATGGTTGAGTGTAGACCCGTTGGCGGAGAAATACCCGGGAGTAAGCCCCTATGCATATTGTAAAAACAATCCGGTGAATAGAATTGATCCGGATGGGGAGGATGATTATTTTGTTCATCCAAATGGTAAAATTAAGCAAGTAGAAAAGGACGGAGAGCATACAGTTGTATTGGTTAATAAGAAGGGTGAAAGTACAGGAATGGCTCATAATATCGGAGATAATGTCAAATTAGTTAACGGCAAGGGGAAAACACAAGGTTTAATTATTAATGACCAAGTAAAGGCTCATGATGCTTTTAAAGGTATTGCTGAACATACATCTGTTGAATATGCTAAGATTGAGTATAATGAAACAGCTACTGATACAGATAAAACACTATTGTATACCAATGGGATAGGTAATGAAGTATCTGCAACAACTATGGCTAAGGCAATAGAATATAATGGATTAGGAATAGTTACTACCATTGATCACAGTCATCCGAATGGTCTTGCTGAACCTTCAGGATATGACAGAATTTCTGGAGAGATTATTCCTTATAGACCTAAAGGAGATGCGAAGAGTGCTATTGAATATCCTACCAATGCGAAAGGGCAGCCGATTAATCGTCATGTGTATGTACCTAATTCAAAAAAAGCTTATAAATATGATTCCACTAAATTTTATCCGGTTAAAAAATATTAGCATTTTGCTAATGCTTTTTATTTGTAGTTGCTCTGTCAAAAAGGATGTGAAATGCAAGGAGAATATAATCTCCATGATAATAAATGATTATATCTTGGAGTTTTCAGATTTTAATGGCCCCCCCGATGCAATACTCATTCAAAAAAGAGAAAATCACGGAATTTCAATAAAAGATTTACCGAAGAATACATCTTTGGGTTATTTGCGAAAAAGTATGAGGAAAGAAGAAGATTTAGGTGCGGGGGTATTTTCCAATGTACTATGTATTTATTATCTTGATGAAATAGGTGAAGATAAAATTATCTTTAAGGATGTTCCTTCTAAATTGCAAAAGAAGGCGGAGCAAATACATTTTAGCCTAACCTTAAGTGGAAAAGAAATTTCAATTCCTTATGATGTAGCAGAATGGGAACCAAGTTTGGAAATCAAGTATGATTTAAATTCTCAAAAAAAGATTGTGAATAATTATGCAAAAAGGATAGAAAAAACAGTAGATTTTTTTATTTAAATGCACCACGCTATGTATTTTAAAGAGAACAAAGAAAATATTCGAAACAGAGATTTTGGATAAATTAGGTGTTTCCTGGCGAAGAGAATGGTGGTAGTGGTAATTTAGCGAATGCAGGTGCAAAGGTGAACACAGAATAGCAGCCGTACCTGAAAAAAGTCAAGGATTACTTTTTTTTCAATAAATAAGGACAACCATAAGTAGGTAAATTGAATAGTGGGGTAGGCTTTCGAGCCTCCCCTGCTACTATTTTTTAAGGTATTACTATGGCGCCCGTTATTACGACCCCCATACCAGTCTGTGGTTGAGTGTAGACCCGCTGGCGGAGAAATACCCGGGCATGAGTCCGTATAATTATTGTGCCAATAATCCGTTGAAGTTTGTTGATCCGGATGGAAGAAGTTCCATATATGACCAAGATGGTAATTTTTTAGGGACAGATGATCAGGGTATCGCTGGTGATGCTCTTATGATAGATAGAAAGAATTTTGTGCAAGGTATGTCAAATGCTGATGCTCGTAAGCTATTGTGGACTGATGTAACAGATGAAGCTCGTTCAAAAAGAGATGCTCATGTAGCAGGCTTAGTTGACAGGCCAGATTATGATGGGAAACTTACATTTTTCGAAGCAAATGATTGGTATAGAAATGGAAATGGGCAGCCATTATATGTTGATGCTTCAAAAATAGATTTATCTCCAGTAACAACTACAGACTTGGAAGAAGGAAAAGGAAGATACATTAATTTTGCTTCGCCATCTTATGCTAACTTAGAAACCGGATTGGTATATGGTAATATAAAATTGACTCTTTTAAATGAAAATACTGGTTCAGTTAAATTGGGAGGAGAAAATGGCTTGTTAGATAATTACGGCTTTGAAATGCATAAGGGAGGTAGTAAATTTAGAAATTTTGCAACTAAAATCGGAAAAATGGTAGCTGGCAATGGAAAAGAGTATGATATATTCAATTATAACAATGGGCAAGTTAAAGTTAAAGAATAAAATTACCATTGTGATAATATGTTTTATCCTATGCATTGTAATATTTTATATATTCTTTTTTTGCAACGAGCAGTATATATATGAAAGTAAAATAACTCAAATACTTGATATTGACAAAGTTGAAATAAGAGATAAAAGTATAAGTGAAAGTGGTGCTATTGGAGAGTGGTATGTTTGTGAAACATATGATTTGACAAAGGAAGATTTTAATTCTTTTCTTGTAGGAAATAGACAAAATAAATTATACTTATCTGATGGTGTATGGATTAGAAAAAATTGGGAAAATTTACCTATTGACAGTCAATATAATGAGATTAAAAATATGGTCACTAGTGTCCCATTAAAATTGGGACGTTATTAAAAATCAAATAAACTTGGCTCATTAGAGTCGCATCGTTCTTTGTCATATTGAAAATTAGTTT